>JAICJH010000009.1 GCA_025928545.1 Bryobacteraceae bacterium
CGCAGCCTCCGAACCATGTTTATGAATTGCGCATGTATCACACGGTTCCAGGCCGGCTCGATGCCCTTCAGAAACGCTTCCGCGACCACACGGATTCCATCTTCAAAAAGCACGACATGAAGAGCATCGGTTACTGGGTCCCGCAGGATACGCCCGAATTGCTGGTCTACGTCCTCGAACACCCCAGCCGGGACGCGGCCACGAAGAACTGGGCTGCATTCATGGCTGATCCCGAATGGGTTAAAGTGAAGGCAGATTCCGAAGCCAGCGGGAAAATTGTCGATCACGTCGATAACTACTTCATGAACCCGACCGATTATTCGAAACTGAAGTGATGACCAGACCTGTTCTGAGTTTTATGGCCGGGGCGGCATTGCTGGCCGCCGCCGGCACTCCAATGGCGGCCCCTACGTTTGCCAAAATTGAGGCTGATTTCCGCGCTCATCGTCAGGAGAGTCTTACAAAGCCCGATGGCTGGCTCGCAGTTGCCGGACTTTTCTGGCTGCATGACGGCGTACTCGTCATGGGGTCGGCCGCGCAATCGGATATTGTCCTTCCCGCCAGTGCTCCTCCAAAGGCGGGCATCCTGCGTGTTCAGGCTGGCGCCGTGACATTCGAACAGGTCCCTGGCGTGAATGTCACCGTCAACGGGAAGCCTGCAACGAAGTCCGTGCTCCAGCCGGATACGGCTCCGCATCCGGATGTCCTTCAGGTGGGAAGCCTGATGCTTACCATCATCAAACGCGGCGACAGGACCGGTGTTCGCCTGCGCGATCCCGACGCCGTCACCCGGAAGAACTTCACCGGCTGCAAGTGGTTCCCTCCGTCGCAGGCATGGCGCATCGCCGCGAAATGGGTTGCCTATCCCGAGCCAAAGAAAATCAAGATCACAAATATTCTCGGGATGACAGACGACGAGCCATCGCCCGGATATGCTGAGTTCACGATCAAAGGGAAGACGCTTCGTCTGGAACCCGTGGCGGACGACGACGGCTCGCTGGAATTCATGTTTAAAGACGCGACCAGCAGCGTTACAACCTACGCGCCGGGCCGTTTTCTCGATACCGAAAAGCCGAAAGACGGTGTCGTAGTGCTGGATTTCAATCAGGCGTACAATCCACCGTGCGCGTTCACGGCGTTTGCCACGTGTCCCCTGCCGCCCAAACAGAACACATTGCCGATTGCTGTAGAAGCGGGAGAGAAGAAATACGGCGAGCATCCGGGTGGCGGTGGACGCTAGCCGGCTGGTGCTCGCCTCGCGGTCCCCGCGTCGTGCCGAGTTGCTTTCTGCCGCGGCCATCCCGTTTGTCGTGCGGGCCGCCGATATCGACGAGACGCCACTTACAGGCGAACTCCCGCGAGACTATGTTCTCAGAATGGCGGAGTGGAAGGCGCGCGCGGTTGCTGTGGCGGATTCCGAAATCGTTCTGGCTGCCGATACCACCGTCGTACTGGGAACGGAAATACTCGCCAAGCCAGCCGATCGTGCCGATGCGGTCCGCATGCTGACTGCACTTTCCGGAAAACGGCACGACGTTCTCACCGGCGTCTGTCTCATGCGCGGCGGAAAGACGCTGGCGCTTGACGCCGCATCCACCGCCGTTTGGTTCGATCCCATGACCCCGGAGGAAATCTGTGGCTATGTGGCTTCCGAAGAGCCCATGGATAAAGCCGGCGCTTACGCAATCCAGGGACTTGCCTCGCGCTGGGTCAGCCGCATCGACGGATCGTACACAAACGTGGTGGGCTTGCCCGTTGCCCTGGTGTATCGATTGTTATCTTCCGCATTGCGGTAGGCCAGACCGCGATGACAGCAATCACGACCGCGAGCCCTGTAAACTGAGCCTCATGGAGGAACTGCGGATTGCGGCGGGCGATGCCGGCTTTGAAAACCGTGTGCAGCAGCTGGCACAACGCGTCCAGTCGCGCTTCCGCTACCACACCATCGAGTTGCCTGACGGCAGCGTGCTCCCTGGTTTACAGACCGTGGAGCACCTGCGCTGGCGTCTGAGTCTTTTCGGCCTCCCCGAAGATCTTCGCGGCAAGCGCGTTCTGGATATCGGTGCGTGGGATGGCTGGTTCACCTTCGAGTGCGAGCGCCGCGGGGCGGATGTTGTCGCAGTCGATTGCGTTGCCCTCAATACTTTCATTGAGGCGAAGGAACTCCTGGGCTCGCGTGTCGAGTACCTTACCCTGGATGTCGGCGAACTCTCGCCCGCAACGCTGGGCACCTTCGATATCGTGCTTTTCTTCGGCGTGCTCTATCATTTGCGGCATCCTCTTCTCGGCCTTGAGAAGGTGGTGGAACTCTGCACGGATCTCGCCCTGATCGAATCGTTCGTGATTGCTTCGGAACCGCGTACCATTCCGGCAGTGATGGAATTTTACGAGCGGACAGAGCTGGGAGGGCAGATCGATAACTGGTGCGGCCCTTCGCCTGAGGGCCTGCTCGCGATGTGCCGGTCAGCCGGTTTCGCTGCCGCTGAGCTCAAAGATGTGACCAATGGGCGTGGGTCTGTGGTGTGCCGGCGGCGATGGCCGCAGTCTTCCGGCTCCGCACCACCTCCGCACCTCAACGCCGCCGTGAACAACCGCACGCAAATGGCTCGTTTTCACCCTCTGAAAGACGAGTATCTCTGCTGCTACTTCAAATCCGCCGAAACGGGACTGACGGCGGACACGTTATTCGTGGAGGTGGATGGCTTCGGTACACAGACGCTGGTGGTGACCGGAAATTCGGCGGGCGCATGGCAGGCCGACTGCAATCGTCCTCCAGGTCTGGCGCCCGGGCGTCACATCGTTCGGCTGCGCACGGCAAATAGCCTACTCAGCAACGCCGTCGAATTCGAGATGACGGATGCGGCCGGTCGCTCCGTGACGGCGTCCTCGACTTCCCTGCCCACCAATCCGCCCGAACTTTGCAGTGTGGAGTTCCATCCGCCGGGCGACAGCAGGATTGCCATTGGCCGCGAAGGATCGATAGTTTGCTATTTCAGATCGAGCGCACAGATGCTGGGTTCGGTAGACGTTTTTCTTGAGGCCGGCGGCCAACAAATGCAGGCCCACGCCGTCAGTTCGCATGGCGACAGCGTATGGCAGGCCAACCTGCTTCTGGATCGCGCTATTGGGGAAAACGCCACCATACGTGTACGTTTGGGGAACGGTCTATGGAGCGAGACGCTGCCGCTGCGCACGAACTGATCATTCCCCTGCATCCGCACACAGAGCTCCGCGCCATGCGAATGGAGGATGCCGCGGACTTGTTTTCCGTAATCGACCGCAATCGCCAACGCCTTCACGAGTGGCTCCCGTGGGCTGGCCCGGATTACTCCATCGCCGCGGCTCGCGATTTCCTGGCAACACAGATCGCCGAAATGGCCGCCCGCCAAAGTCTGACCCTCACCATCCGCCACAAACGAGCCCTCTGCGGAGTCATCGCATTGCATCGCATCGACGAAACACAACAAAGCACCAGCATTGGCTACTGGATCGACGAAGCGCACGAAGGCAGGGGCATTGTCACCGCGGCCTGCCGGACGATCGTGAGCGAAGGGTTTCAGCGCTTTGGTCTTCACCGCATTGAGATTCGTTGCGCCACATGGAATCACCGCAGCAGCGCGATTCCGCGGCGTCTGGGATTTATCGAAGAGGGAATTCTACGCGAGGCGCAGCGCCTGCATAATGCCTGGGTAGATCTGCGGGTATTCAGCATGCTCGCACAGGACTGGAAGCCGGGAGGCAACGAATGAAACGTATATTCCCATGTATGATCTTGTGCGGGCTGGCTTTCGGCCAAAGCCGGCCGGATAAGCTGTCCTTCGAGGTTGCGTCGGTCAGGCCGGGACCGCCCGGCAACCTGATGGAGCTTGCGCAATCGGGAAAGATGTTCCTCAACATCGATGACACCAGGGTCTCGATGGGGAGCATCTCATTGCCGGCAATTATCCAGCGCGCCTATGAAGTGCCGCAGGATCAGATCAGCGGGCCGGACTGGCTGATGGAGCAGCGCTTCGACGTCCAGGCAAAGCTTCCGGCTGGAGCGCGAAAGGAGCAGGTACCGGAGATGTTGCGGACTTTGCTGGCCGAACGATTCAGGCTGGCAGTCCACCACGATCCGAGGACACTGCCCGTGTACACACTAACCATTGCGAAGGACGGCCCGAAGTTTCACGAATCCACAGAAGAGGATCGCGCCAAATGGGGCTGCAACGGCGGCTTTCACAAGCTCTGCCGCCACGTGGGTATGCAGGATCTCGCCATAATGCTGACCCGATTCAGCCGTATGCCAGGAGTTCCAGGCGCAGTCGACAGGCCGGTGGTGGATATGACGGGCCTTACCGGGGTTTACGATTTCGACTTCGATAATGGCCGCGTGGGAGGCGGCCGTGGCGTTTCGGCGGAGCCCGGCGACGACGAGATCATTTCCGCCTTTGACGGCGTGAAACGTCTGGGACTGAAGCTTGAACCGGGCAAACACACCTACGACTACATCGTCATAGACCACGTGGAAAAAGTGCCGACTGAGAACTGAAACCGCCCACCGGCGGCGCTACCCGAGAACCTCATCCAGCCGACGGCGCAGTTCCGCAACTTCCTCCCGAAGCTTCGTCACTTCAGCCTCCAGCGCGCCGATCCGGTCGGCGCTGCCTGCCTCGCGAATCGAAGCTGTGGCGGTGATATCCACCGGTCCTCCCAGGGTTTGTGCCCACCTTGGTTCCTTCATTCCCGGCGAGGCGTTCAGTTTCTGCGTAAGGGCTCCGTCTTCACGCGCGGCCAGTTTCTGGAGCACCATTTCCACTTCGTCGAGATCTCCGAACTCGTAGACCCGCTCCGTCCGCCCTTTGATTTCACCCAGGGTCTGCGGTCCGCGCAGCAACAGCACGCAGAGTATCGCGGATTCGCGCCGTCCCAGATTCAGCTTTTCGGTGTAGCGCTGCGCGTACTTCGAGACGCGCCCGTTGCCGATGATCTCGGCGGCCATCCCTTTCGCCTTCAGACTGTCCAGCGCGAGGTGAACGTCGCCCTCCCCGTACTCCACAACCGGAAAACGGTTTGACTTCTGGTTGCAGGCAGCTATCAGGCTGTTCAGGGTGAGCGGATAATATTCCGGGGTAGTCGCCTCTTTTTCCAGCAGGGCTCCCAGAACACGCACTTCTTCGGGCGTCAGGACGTTCATCGTCCCCATAGTAGCGTTCGGCCTGTTATCCAAATACAATCTGGTGCCCTGTTTTGTGTTTAACTAGCATAAAGGGTTATGTTGACGGTCGCACTGGCTACGGGTCTGTTCCTTGCGCTTATCGCACTGGCTCGCCTGATCTCCGTCTTCCGTGCTTTCAGGAAAGCGGAGCGTCTGACCGACACCCTCACTGGCCTGCCGAACCGCCCGGGTTTCGAAGCGATCCTCGCCGAGCACCTCCAAAGCAGGCAACCGCTGAGTATTATCTGGATGAACCTCGATGGGTTCCGCAAGCTCAACGAACTGCGTGGCTATACGAACGGCGACGTCCTGCTGATGCAGACCGGGCCGCGCATCCGGCGCTGCCTGCGCACAGGCGATACCGTGGCACGATTCGGCGGCGATGACTTCCTCATCCTGCTGCGCGGCCATAACGCCACGGCCGCAATCGTGGCGCGTCTTCTCGCTTCGGTAGAGGCAACGGCGGGAGTGAGCTTATACCCCAACGACGCAGAGAACCCGCTGGGCTTGTTGCTGCTGGCCGAGACGGCGCTGCGCCGCGCGAAGAACGGAGCGCGCGGCCGAGCGTTGTTTTACGAACCGTCAATGGCCGCGAGCGGCTTCCGGGGCGCCGAAATTGCCAGCCTGATCCAGTCGGCGCTGAAGGACAATCACTTCCGTCTTGTTTATCAGCCGATCGTCGACGCCGATGGCGAGATTGTCAGGATGGAAGCGCTGGTCCGGATCGACGACCCTGTTTTGGGCCGCGTAGCGCCATCCGACTTCATTGGCGTGGCTGAACAGACCGGGCTCATTCATGAAGTGGGAGCCTGGGTTCTGCGCCGCGCATGCAACCAGGCCCGCGATTGGCGGGTGACGGGCCTCGACACACAGGTCACGATTAATCTGTCGCCCCTGCAGCTGGAATCGATTGGATTGGCTGACGCGATACTCGATCAGATTTCGAAATGCGAGCTCGAAAGATCCGCCATCACGATTCACCTCACGGGCGACGTCAAGTCCCGGCTTCCCGTGGATCGCCTGCGTGCAGCCGGCATTACTGTTTCGTCGCAGACTCCGGACTTCGATGAAATCAGAGTCGGCGCTCCCTTCGTGCTCCCCGCGGACCGTCCGGATATCGCTGCTATTGCACGCGGGATTGAAAAGCCGGAGCAACTCGATAAGGCGCGTGCCGCCGGATGCCGTCTGTTCCAGGGCTTTCAGATTGCGCCGCCACTGGAACCAGCCGACGCGACGGAGATCCTGCGAAGCGGTATCTTCTCCGGCCCTCTTGAAAACACTCTGGACCGGTCCTGACGCTTGGACGCACTACAGGAGCCAGTCCAACATTAGGCCGATACTGAGCTGGGCGCGAGCAAGCGGTTTCCACAATCCGCCCACACAGCACTAGGTAATGGGTCAGTTTGAAGTATCTATTAGTCCGACTGCGCGTCTTGGGTTATGAAAATAAGGATGAGTCAAAATTGCGACGATCTGATTCCATGGTATGCAAATCTGGATACCCCGCGGAGTAATTTGGTGCTCGGCTTCGGTTTCGGGATCAATGGATACCCACAGACCGAAACCTTCGCTGGCGGAACTGACAACAACCGCCAAAGATGTCACCTCTTCGTCTTTGGTATTTCCTAGTTCAAAGCCCGGCATCTTCATCGCTAGCCGCAATGCTTCGTACCATGGGCGATGGACTAATAGGACAACTTGACTTCCAGTTCGGAGTTCGACTGGGGTATCTTTCATGCGATAATCCTATCATGCCAAAGCGCTCAAGCAAAGACCACGACTTCACCAGATCGGCTCTGCGTGCAGTTGAGCAGACCATCGGCGAACAGTGGGATGGATCGCCGCTTGCGGACCCTCACGCTGGCAAGAATCCGGCTGCGGTCGCTCTGGGGAAGCTCGGCGGCGCGAAAGGTGGCGCGGCGCGGGCGGCGGCACTCAGTCCCCGGAAGCGTTCGGCTATCGCGAAAAAAGCGGCCCTCGCCCGGTGGAGGCAGACCTAAGCTGCTTCGTCTTCTTCGTCCGGCGCGTTAATTCTCCACTGGACTTCGTCCGTCAGATCCATATCGGCGGGAATCGGCTCCTCTTTGGGGTTGATGCGGTTCCAGTGCTGAACGTCGAATGTTAGCTGGACTCCGTCGCTAACCATCTGCTCGCGTCTCTTATTCACTGATTTGACCATTGGTTTGCGTGGGGCCTCGTCAATATCTATCCAGAGAGTCAATTGTTGGTCATTTGTATAGGGATGGTGGACACGGTAAGGTTTCTTGGTGCTCTTGTCGTATCTAATCTCTTCTCGCGCAGCAGCGGAAAGTTTTTGGGCGAGGAGATCCAGTGGGCTGGACGGCCTGGGGAGCGGCCATCCTTTGCTTTCGCAGAAGGAAGCAACCTTGTGCATATCCAGTTCCCTTTCTCCCGTTTCTTCTTTGTAGAGGCGCATCATGCGCTGTAATCGTTGATTTTCCGTGGACACTTGTTTCTCCTTTTAATAACCGACCGGTGCTACATCTCCCCATCCATCAACCACTGAACCGGGAGACACCATATTTCTCACCTTAACGAGGTGATTCCGAAAGCGATCATAACGACCAGTACGAAACTGTAATTGGCCAGCGACAAGACCAGGGTGTACCCCTATGGTTCGCGCAAATCCGAGGATGTCACGCTCAGCAAAGAATGGCGACTTTAGTGCTATAAAGCGTTCGATCTTCCCGCCTGGAACGCAAAAGTTAGATGCGGCTTCGTTAGCTTGACGTTCCTCTTCGGGGATGCCAGCTCCAACTCCGGCGCGTTCGCCCTCCAGTTCCGTATCGAGAATGGCCGCAGTGCGACCGTGCTGTCGCAGGACGTGTTCAATCTCATGTCGGAGGACGAACCAGAAGTTATCAATTCGGTCGAATCGAATCGCCATACCGATGACGGGAGATGTCTCGTTGATCCATAGGCACGCGCCATCGATCTTCGTCGTCGGGAGTGCCTCAACAATAACGAATCGAATACCAGCTTCGGTGAGAATTTTTGGGATTTTACGGACGCCTTCAGCCGACGCCAGCAACGGCTTTAGTTGCTCGATAGCCTCCTGACAATTTGATGCAGTATATTTCGCGACCAGCATGTCGGAGGCGATATCCCGAACGCGATACAGCCAGGCGAGTTGTCCCGGTGTCGTCGGCGTAGCAACTCGCGTCTTCTTGGCTGCATGTGGAAGGATCTCAATTTCATCCAGTGCGCTCACACCAAAAAACTTGACGAGCGCCTTCTCGATCTTGGCCGTGTCGCGGATATCATCAGCATCAAGCCACCCGCGCTTTATCATGTCGGTCACAGGCAAGTCTCCAAATAAGGCGGCGCGGCTTGCCCGTTTTGGATCTGGCTGTTCAACGATCCGGGCTTGGGACAGTTCATAGCGTTTTTGCAGATCCAGAAAACGTTCTGGCGCTATTCCGAAGACATCCCCTAACGCCAGTGACAGCCCCGCATCCAAGGGCTGCTTCCCAGCGATGATCTTGTTTAACGCCGATTCGCTGATCCGCAGCACAATGGCTAGAACGCGCTGCGTCCATCCGCGCGCATCCAACAGGTGTTGAATTAACTGCCCTGGGGTTCTATACTCAATCTCGTCCATCTGGAAACCATTGTAACCCAAAGTAACAACAAGTCAATTTCTAACTTTCTTTTTTGAGCAAACTGACTTTTATCCTTGACTGCGAGTGTCACATCGGTCAAAATGAACATATGAACCGCCTCAACATTGAATCCCGCGCCGCTGTTGTTCGGTGTCTCATTGAAGGCTGTTCGATCCGCTCCACGGTCCGCATGACTGGCGTCGCAAGAAACACCGTGGTCAAACTCCTGGTGGAACTCGGCGCGGTCTGCACGAAGTACTTGGACGACAACATGCGCAACCTGCCGTGCCAGCGGATTCAGGTCGATGAGATCTGGCAGTTTGTTGGCGCGAAGGCGAAGAACGTAAAGCCTCATCACTTCGACGACGGCGGTTATGCCGGTGACGTTTGGACCTGGACCGCAATCGACGCCGATACCAAACTGGTGCCGTGCTTCATGCTCGGAGCACGGGACGCAAACGCAGCACGTGACTTCATGGAAGACCTTACCCCACGCCTCAAGAATCGCGTGCAACTCACCAGCGATGGCCTGAAGGTCTACATCAACGCGGTGCACAGCGCTTTCGGCAACGATATCGACTATGCGCAGTTGGTGAAGGTCTACGGCATTGACCCGAACGGAGAGAAGCGTTACAGCCCTGGTATCTGCACGTCCTGCGAAGCGCACGCAATCACAGGGCGTCCTGATCCTGATCACATCAACACGTCGTATGTGGAACGCCAGAACCTTTCCATGCGCATGTCGATGCGTCGGTTCACGCGGTTGACAAATGCCTTTTCAAAGAAGGTCGAGAACCACGCGGCGGCGGTCGGGCTCTATTTCATGTGGTACAACTTCGGACGTGTTAACCAGACGGTGAAGACGACGCCCGCCGTCAAAGCTGGTATCGCAGATCATGTGTGGAGCGTGGACGAAGTGATCGGATTGCTTCACGCCGTCGAACCGAAGGCGACCCGCGCGGCCAAAAATTCGGTTTCAAACTGACCCACTACCCAGCACTACGATTCCGTATCTTCGCCATCCCCCGCGGATACAGCCGATTCAGCCGCTAAGACTCGTTCGGCCAGCGCGAACTTCAGCTCGTCGATCCCCTTACCCGTCGCGCTGGAAATCTCGAAGAACGGCAACTCTCGTTTCTTCGCCAGACGCTTCAGGGCAGCCACTTTTTTCGAATCCTGCGAGACATCCATCTTACTGGCGATGACAAGCATCGGCTTCTTCGCCATGTCCGGGCTGAACTTCTCCAGCTCTTTCATCAGCGTTTCGAAATCGTGTTTGGGGTCGCGGCCCGTCTCCGACATATCCACCAGATGGGCCAGCACCTTTGTTCTTTCGACATGTTTCAAAAACTGAATGCCGAGACCTTTGCCTTCGTGAGCGCCTTCGATCAGGCCGGGGATATCTGCAACGACGTAGCTGCGATCATGGGGCAACTGCACCACACCGAGATTCGGTTCGAGCGTCGTAAAGGGGTAATCCGCGATCTTCGGCTTAGCCGCCGAAATGCGCGAAATAAGGGTGGATTTGCCCGCGTTCGGATAGCCCACCAGACCCACATCCGCCAGCAGTTTCAATTCGAGGCGCAGCGTCTTGAATTCACCCGGTTTGCCGTCCTCATGTTCAGTAGGGGCCTGATGGGTGGAGGAGGTGAAACGCGCGTTTCCGCGACCGCCGCGTCCGGCTTTTGCCGCAAGCCATTTCTGGCCATCCTCAGTGAAGTCGAACAACTGCTCGCCCGTTTCGAAATCATAGACAACGGTACCGACAGGAACCTGGATCGTAATGCCTTCGCCCTCGTGCCCGGTACGATTGCTGCCTTCGCCGTGACGCCCGCGCTGCGCTGTGTATTCCGGGTTGTAACGGAAATGCAGCAGGGTATTGCGGTGGACCGTGGCCACCATGAAGATATCGCCGCCACGCCCCCCATCCCCGCCACTGGGGCCGCCGCGCGGGACGTATTTTTCGCGCCGGAACGCGAGACAGCCGTTGCCCCCGTCGCCCGCCTTCACTGTGATTTTTACTTCATCGACTAACATAGATTTCTGCTTTCGGACAAACCGCGCCGGCTGTTGGTGTCCGTTGCGCGTACATAAAAGAAAAAGCCGCCGGTCTGCGTGAGCAGATCAGCGGCTCTGTACTATTGGATTCGAAACTATTCGGAAGCCACGATGCTGACGAACTTGCCCATCCGCCCGCGGTCGCGAAACTCGACGACACCGGTCACGGTGGCGAACAACGTGTCGTCGGAGCCACGGCCAACGTTGACACCCGCCTTGAAGGGTGTCCCGCGCTGACGCACGATGATCGACCCGCCCGGAACCAACTGCCCGCCGAAACACTTCACACCCAGCCGCTGGGCGTTGGAATCGCGCCCGTTTTTGGAACTGCCTAAACCTTTTTTGTGTGCCATGAAAAATTCCTGTCACGCTGTCGCAGCGGTTAAGCTACGATGTCGCGAATGCGGACCTCCGTATAATCCTGACGGTGGCCCTGAGTGCGCTTGTACTGCTTCTTGCGCTTGAACTTGAACACCAGAATCTTGTCGCCTTTGTCGTGGCCGGAGACGGTCGCGTTGACGACTGCCGTGCCTGCCGCTTCGCCGGTGACCAGTGCGCCGGAATCCGGAAACACGGCCAGAACTTTACCAAGCGCGATTTCGGCGCCGGGTTCCGCTTCTAATTTGGGAACGCGGAGGATGTCACCCGGAGTGACGCGGAACTGCTTTCCGCCGGTTTCAATGATTGCATTCATTTGGAGTCTCTTGAACCTCGTAGGACGCTCAGGCGCACACTTGTCACGCCGGGCACGAACCAGAAACTTTATTGTAGTACAGCGGGTTGGCTGGGCACAATGCGAGGTTCGAAGGTCCGGCCGACCGCTTTACCCGAGCCAGACCAGAATAGCTCGAAAAAACCTGCCGGGTGCCATTCCGCACCCCTCCTATATACTTGATTGAGCATGGCTCCGATTGAAGGAATCTTCACCCCGACGCTCGTACCACTGGATGAGCGTGGAGAAATCCAGGAAGCGGAACTGCGGCGCTTCATCTCCTGGCTGATCGAAAAAGGTGTCCACGGGCTGTACCCGAACGGCTCAACTGGCGAATTCACTCGCTTCACTGTCGAGGAACGGCGACGGATCATGAAGATCGTCGTCGATGAAACCCGTGGGCGGGTTCCCATTCTGGCCGGTGCCGCCGAAGCTAATGTGAAGGAAACGCTGGCCGCCTGCGACGCCTATGCGGAAATGGGCTGCCGCGCCGTCGCCATCGTTTCGCCCATCTACTACCGCCTCTCGCCGGATTCCACCTATGCCTATTTCGCCGAAATAGCCCGCAGGACCCCGATCGATCTGACTCTCTACAACATTCCGCTGTTTGCCACGCCGATCGACGTCCAGACGATTACCCGTCTCGCCCTGGATTTTCCCCGTGTTATCGGCATCAAGGATTCTTCCGGCGACGTAGCCCAAATGGTTCGCATGATCGCCGCGATTCGCCCGCGCCGCCCTGATTTTGTCTTCCTCACGGGCTGGGACTGCGTTCTGGTGCCGATGCTGCTGGCCGGCGCCAACGGAGGCACGAACGCGTCCAGCAATGCTGTTCCCGAGGTCACGCGGCGCCTGTACGAACTTTGCCGCCAGGGAAAATGGGAGGAGGCCTCCGTCTGGCAGCAGCGCGTGCTGGAACTCTTCGATGCCATGCTCCAGGTTTTTGAATTCCCAGATGGCTTTCGGGCCGGGGCGGAAACCCGCGGGTTTAACTTTGGCCAGCCCCGCATCCCCCAAACTGGCAATCAAAAAGAAGACAGGACGCGCCTGGCGAACATGGTGCGTTGCCTGATTGCGGATTTTGAGCTGATTGCAAAACCGGGCTCCTGCCCCGTCCGCTCTCCCATGCCGGTGCCGAAAAGCGATGAGTCGAATCTCGACGCGAAGGTTTTGGTGGACCGCATTATGGTTGAGCTTGGCAAGCGAGGCGTGATCTGAACGAGGGTCTTGCACTGGTCGAGGCAGGCGGATGGTCTATCGGTATGGTGCTGCTTGATGCCATGGAGAAATGCTCCGGCGTTCGCCTCCTGCAGCTGGAATTAAACGACAATCCCGGCGTCTGCCTGAAACTTGCAGGGCCGCTGGCGAATCTTTCAGCCGCAATCGACATGGGCCGCACCGCCGCCGGCAGCATGGGCGTACCGATAGTTGCCGACCTGATACCCGCGCCTTCGCCGCTGTCTGCCGCCGCCTGGCAGGGTGTTCCCGATTTTAATCCGCTCATCGAGCAGCCAACCGTATTTGATCCGGAGAAAGCTATGACGCCGAACAAAGGATTTGCCCTGGGCTTGATTGAGACCCAGGGTTACACAGCCGTATTCGAAGCCATCGATGCAGCCCTGAAGACGGCTGCCGTGGAAGTAGTGGCCCGCGAGAAGCTTGGCGGAGGCTTCATCACCGTGGTTATCCGAGGCGATGTCGCCGCCGTCCGGGCTGCCATCGATGCGGGTAAAGCCAGGGTAGACGGCCTGGGAAAGCTCATCGCCGCCCATGTCATCCCCAATCCAAGCGACGGAGTTCTATCCCTGCTACCCAAGCTGTAGTCAGTGTGTGGTCATGATCGATTCACGCGCGCTGCGCCCCAGCTGATTCCAGGCCAGGTCGTGATCTTCCTGTTCTTCTTCCTGCAACTCCCGCGCGAGCCGCGCAGTTTCCATGTCGCCCGCCGCTTCCGCCGACGCCGAAAGCGACTCATACATCGCCATTTCGGCAGCGGCGGCCGAATAGGTAATCATCAAATGCTGAGTGTTCTTTTCAGCCGGGGTGTGGGTTAACTGGGCGCTTACGGGGGTGAAGGCCAGGATGTGCGCCAGGATGGTCCGGGCAGTGGATGGGGTGCCGCCCAGGGCGCGCAGGCGGGTCTCCAGCCTGACGTGCTGCGTCTTCGCCTTGCGAGACATTGTTGAAAGCAAAGACTGAACGTCGGGCTGATCTCCCATTTTGCTGAAACTGGCCAGGGCATCTTCAAAATTTCGCTCGGCGGCTTCGGCATCTTCCAGATAGCGGATCAGGACCGCGTTGGGCTTTTCGTCGTTTTTAAGGATGACTTTTCTATAAGCGTCGGCTGCACAGGGGGCAATCATCTTCCACACTTTTTCCGCGGTCACCCTTTCTTCGGACTGAATGTCCGCCGCGAGCCTGGCCGATTCCATGTCGTTCAACGCTTCCGCCACCACCCTGAATGATTCGTACATCGCCACTTCGGCGTTCTCCACCGAGTACGCGATGATCAGATCCTGCGTGGTTCGCTCCTCGTCGGCGTGCCCGATCTGCGCCGTTTTGGGGGCCATATTGAAGAGATGAGCCATGAACGATTTGATGCTCGAAGTATCGCCGCCCAACTGATTCAGGCGAGCAACCAGGCGACGGCGCTGGCCAGACGTTTCATTCGCATGGATTGAAAACGCCGCCCTCGCATCCGGATATACAGCTTCCTCCGCAAAGCCTTTCAGCTGGGTTTCGAAGCTTTCTTCGGCGGCAATCATGTCCTGAAGATATCGTTGAATTAAATTCTCCATAAGAAACCTCATCGCACCAACAGCAACCGCCGAGCCAGGGTGATCCTGGTAACATCGCCGGAAAGGAACGCGACGTGCTCCCGCAATGGAAAGCACGTCAAAATTCCTTCCCGTGACTCCCGTTACGCAACCCATCCCCCGACCCGAATACCCCCGTCCCCAATTCGTCCGCAAGGAATGGATGAATCTCAACGGTACCTGGGGATTCCGGGTCGACGATCAGGACCGCGGGCTGGAGGAGAAATGGTTCAGCGTCGGCGAGTTCCCGGGCCTGATCACAGTGCCGTTCGCCATGGAATCGCCGCTGAGCGGGATTGGCGACCGCTCTTTTCACGCCTGCGTCTGGTATCTGAAACGGTTTACCGTACCGGAATCGTGGAAAGGCTACCGAATCCTTTTGCATTTCGGTGCGGTCGACTACCGGGCCACCGTCTGGATCAACGGAACGGTCGTGGCCTCCCATGAAGGCGGGCACACGCCTTTCAGCGCCGAGATTGCGGGTCAGATTCAGGGTGGCGAGAATATCGTCGTGGTGCGCGCCGAGGATCCGCCGGACGACCGTTACATTCCCCGCGGGAAGCAGCATTGGGAGGTAGAACCGGTCAGCATTTTTTATGCACGGACGACAGGCATCTGGCAGACGGTCTGGCTGGAACCCGTGCCCGTCCACTACATGGAGAGCGTCCGGATCACTCCCCGGATCGACGGGTCGGTCTTCTTTGGACTGAAGATCCGTCCGGTTGGCAAAGCTCTCTCGGTGACGGCGACGGTACTGAGGAGCGGAGTGCCCATCGCCAGTGGCATGGGCCTGGTGGACGGACCCCGCGCGACCGTGGCGATCCAGATTTCCGAACCCCTGCTATGGTCGCCCTCAGCGCCGAATCTCTACGATGTCCAGTTTGAACTAAAAGACTCCTCGGGTGTGCTGGACAGCGTGGAAAGCTATTTTGGCTTTCGGGCTCTGACAACGCAGGACCGCAAGATAGTGCTGAATGGCGATCCTATATACCTGAAAACCGTGCTGGATCAGGGTTACTGGCCCGAATCGAATCTCACGCCGCCATCCGATGAGGCCATTCAGCAGGACATCCGCCACACGAAAGAACTCGGTTTTAACGGCGTGCGCAAACACCAGAAGGTGGAAGACCCGCGGTTCCTGTATTGGGCCGACAAGCTGGGGTTAATGGTCTCGGCGGAAATGGCGAACGCTTATCTATTCAGCCCGGAGGCAGTGAACCGGATGACACGGGAATGGATCGAGGTGCTGAGCCGCGATTACAATCACCCGAGTATTGTCATCTGGGTTCCGGTGAACGAAAGCTGGGGAGTGCCCAACCTCCGGGATCCGCGCCAGCAAGCCCACCTGAAGGCGCTTTACTACCTCACAAAATCGCTGGACGATACCCGGCTTGTCATCGACAACGACGGCTGGGAACACACAGAAGCGACGGACCTGTTTGCGATTCACGATTACACGCAGACGGGCGACGAACTCTACCGCCGGTTTCAGAACATTCCCCTGCATGAGTTGCCGCAGCCGCTCTATGGAAAGCTTTTTATTGCGCCCGGCTACCGCTACAACGGCACGCCGGTATTCCTGTCGGAGTTTGGCGGGATTGGCTACGTCCGGGAGGAAGATCTGACAAAAGTCCCGGAGAATTCGTGGGGATATTCGGGCGTGGAAACCAGTTCTTCCCACGCGCTGGAGCGTATGCGGGGACTCTACCAGGCGGTGGCCCGAATTCCGCAGATCGCCGGCATTTGCTACACGCAGCTCTATGACGTTGAACAGGAGGTCAACGGGCTGATGACGTATGACCGGCGAATGAAGTTCGACCCGGCTATCATCAGGCGCATCAACGAACTGTTGATCTAGTTTGCGACATCGGGTGTTCCGGCAGCACCGGGTAGGTCCCGGCTCCGGTGAGTTGTTGTTCGATTATTTCGTTCATGACACCCCAGGACTGGTCCCAACTCATCGATTGCAGGAACGCGTCGGCTCGTTCCCGCCACTTGAGGCTCATGCCAAACAGCATGGCGTGCTCGGCCTCACCGACAAATTCATCCGGACCGGAAGCAATCCGGATCAGGCCGAGATTGCCAAAAGACTGGACTATATCGGGAAGAGGGCTGGAAACAACGGGAAGTCCCGCGGCCAGATAGTTTCCTGCCTGATCGGGGCCGGAATCCAGGGTGAGCGGCATCATGGCGAGATCCCAGCCGCTCAAATAACGCGGGAGTTCATCGTAGTGTTTGGCGCCGAGCCAGTGGATGTTTGGAAGGTCCACGCCTCCACGATCCGCCAATACGATGAATTGCCATTCGGGACGGCGCTCGGCAATGGCGCGGAGGAGTTCACGATCCAGTCCAAAGTTCTCCGAGCATACGCACCCGAGACGCGGGCGGGGCAAATCTTTTTGATCGGCGGGTTCTTCTTCCCGGGGGCCCCGGGCGGCGCCAAAGTGCCGCACATCCACTCCGTTGGGAACTGAATATACTTTCGGGTGCAGATGTCTTTTCGCCTGATACAGGCTGGGGCCGGCGGCGAATACGAGATCCGCCATCCTGAGAAGGCGCGAGTCGTCTGACGTTGGACTGATGCAATCGTAAACGACAGCCGCGGGCGAGATCGACGCCGGTACGGATTCGAGAGCTTCCTGACTCCACAGCCAAACGATGGGGCGATGAATCTGCTCGGCAGCAAAGGCTATTCTGAGCGTGTCATTTACAGGCCAGCCCCGCGGTACGCAGGGAGAGACGATATGGATGCCTGTGCGCGGACAGGTTTTCGATTCTGTCCGGGGCGCCCTTTCGGAGTCGCACTTCGGCTTCTCGATATAGAAAACGCGCCTCTGTTTCACAAACCGGCTCAACAGCTGGTGTGTCCGCGACGGCTCCTGATCCCATCGCAGGTTCGAGAAACAGACTATGTCATGCGTTGCCGGTAGTTGATTCGTATGCATCATGAGATTCATTCCTTATTTGCTGCTGGCGGCGAAGTTCTCTGGCCAGGGGTTCGTACACGATTCGCGATCCATCGGGCCTGGCGTAATCCCAAAGGGCGTTGTGGCAGTGCCGGTCGTCGTCCCAACCGGGGTGATTCAGGATGGGGTAAAGACAGATGCCGTGAAGCGGCACGCCCATTGCCGCCGCGGCCCGCACCTCATCGCAGATGTATTCGAACCAGCCGGGCCGCTCGTCGTCTTCGGCCCCGGTTTCGGAGATAAACATCGGCCGGTGATAGCGCTGATACACTTTCATGAGAATTTCCCGGAAGGGGCGGTAGTGCGGATCGCCGCGGCGGATGGTATCGCCAAAATTCCACCATTGGTTACGGTCGTAATAGTTGATGCCGATGAGTCCCAGATATTGTTCCTGCCCGCCGCACTCGGGGTGCAGATGACCGGCCAGCATGTCCCATGCCTGGAACATCGACTGCGTGTATTCGTGAGCCGAGGTTACGTCGGCGGGGTTCAGAGGATCGCCGACGATATGGATCACCGGCTCGGGCGAGACCAGCTGGATGTCCGGCATCTCACTTAACAGGGCAGCGGAAGCTTGTACAGCACCGCGGACAAGTTGGTGCTTGATTTCATCGCCACGCCCCTTGCAGAATGGGTAAATCAAACTGGCGTCTCCGCCCGCCCACGAGACAAACGAAATTTCGTTTACCGGCGCTACAAATTGCACGCCGGAGGTTTCCTGGCGCAACACTTTTGCAAAGCCGTGGGCCAGTTCAGCCAGACCACTGACCCAGGCCGGAGTGAAGATGTCCAGGTGATCGGGCCAGCCGAAGTGACAAAGATCCCAGATGATCTGAATGCCGGCTTCCTGCGCAGCCCGCATGATTCCCAGCACTGAGGAAAAATCCTGGACTCCGGGGGCCGGCTGAATAAGGTGCCAGCGTATGCCTTCCCGTGCACAGAGAATGCCCATTTCTGCACACCGGTGAAAGTCCTGAGTGGCCCATTTGTCGTGATGGGTGGAAGAAACGAGATCCAGCCGTTTTCCGGATTTCACGCGATGTGTAGAACACTCAAAACCTGCCTGGAAATAGCTCTTCAGGAGCTTATGCTTCATGTTTTGTCCTGGTCCGTACCTGGTCGAAAGCAGTGCCTGCGCAGGTCGCGAAGGCATGGGACGTCTGGAAGCAATTCATCTGCCAATATTTCGGAACCAGAATTGCTCAGTGAGAGCAAAAGGACAAAAGGGTGGCCTCGTCTACATTGTTCGAGAGTGTGGCGCTTCGGGACCGTTATCGCCGGGTTTACTCGGCGGAACCACGGATCTTTCGCGCGCCAGGCCGGGTCAACATCATCGGAGAACACACCGATTACAACGATGGCTTCGTTATGCCCGCTGCAATCGCGCTTTATACGCGCGTGGCAGTGCATCACCGAGCAATGGGATGCATTACCGCGCAGTCTGAAAATCTGGGGCAAAGGGCTTTCATCGACTTCGACGAACCAAACCCCGCGCCACGCCACGACTGGAGCGACTACGTTCGCGGGGTAGCCCTGGCGATCCGATCATCGGGACGGTCACTGGAGGGCGCCAATTTGCTGATTCAGGGCAACGTCCCGATCGGGTCCGGACTAAGCTCCTCGGCATCGCTTGAGGTTGCGACCGCTCTTGCGTTGCTTGGCGTCTCCGGGCTGGAACTTTCGCGGACCGAAATTGCCCGGCTGTGCCAGAGCGCCGAGAACAATTTCGTGGGAGCGAAAACCGGGATCATGGACCAATTCACAAGCTGCCATGGCCGCGAAGGTCATGCGCTGTTTCTGGATTGCCGCTCACTCGAATACCATTACATTCCAATTCCCAGGAACGCAGGACTTCTGGTCTGCAACACGATGGTGCGGCATTCGCTGGCCTCGGGAGAATACAATCTTCGACGGCAGCAGTGCAGTGAAGGAGTCCGGTTACTATCAACCGTGCTGCCGGAAATTTCCTCGCTGAGAGATGTCAGCCGTTCCGCGCTGGACGAGCACAGAGAGTTGCTCGATGAGACGATCTATCGCCGATGTCTGCATGTCGTGAACGAAAACAACCGGGTCACAAAAGCGGGCATTGCCTTGCTTGACGGCGCGCTGAAAGCGGCGGGCGAACTCATGAATGCATCCCATGAGAGCCTGCGTGGGGATTACGAGGTCAGCTGTCCGGAACTCGATCTGATGGTGAATTTGGCGCGCGATTGTCCCGGCGTATTCGGCGCACGTATGACGGGTGGCGGATTCGGCGGGTGCATTGTCTGCCTGATTGATAAGGCTAAGGCTAATCAGATTGCCCGCGCGGTTACGGATGGGTATAAGGCGCATACGGGCATTGTCTGTGAAACTTATTTTTGCCCTACGGCGGATGGCGCGGACGAAGAGCTCATTTGAAGTGAGAATTATGGCCGCCGATGCACGCCGATTCACGCCGATACTACTATGGGCGAATCTTCTCACCGTCGGCTGAACCCGCTTACGGGCGAGTGGGTTCTGGTCTCTCCGGGACGCACTGGCCGCCCCTGGCAGGGCAAGTTGGATACGCCTCCGGCGCCTGTTGTCGCGGCGTACGATCCGGCTTGCTATCTCTGTCCGGGAAATGAACGCGCCGGGGGCGTGAGGAATCCGCAGTACACCTCGACGTTCGTTTTCGATAACGATTTTCCAGCCCTGCGACCCGACGCACCCCCACTACCACGCGACCCTAACAGCCTTTGTATTGCCGAGGCGGAAAGCGGCATTTGCCGGGTGATTTGCTTTTCCCCTCGTCACGATTTATCACTACCTTCGCTGCCTCCGGAAGCTGTTACCGCAGTCGTCCAGACCTGGCAGGAGCAAAGCTCGAAACTACTTGAACTGCCGTTCATTGAGTATGTGCAGATATTTGAAAATCGGGGAGCGACGATGGGGGCGAGCAATCCACATCCGCACTGTCAGATTTGGGCGGTGCAGCACGTCCCGAACGACGTCGCAAAGGAAGAGCGCGGGCAAATCGAATATCTTGAGCAGCGCGGTACGTGTCTTTTATGCGACTATCTGGCGCAGGAACGAGGTGGCGAGCGAATCGTCACTGAGAATAATTCTTTCGCAGTCGTTGTTCCTTTCTGGGCCGTCTGGCCATTTGAAACACTCGTACTGCCGAAACGCCATGCCTCCGAGCTGGCTGAGTTGACGCCAGCGGAAGCAAACGATCTTGGCACTCTGCTGTCGTTTCTCACGCGCAAATACGACACACTTTTCGGCGTTCCGTTTCCCTACAGTATGGGTTTCCACCAAAGGCCGAAGAACGCACCGGCGGCACCCTGGCATATACACGCACACTTTTATCCGCCGCTTTTGCGTTCGGCCGAAATCCGCAAGTTTATGGTGGGTTTTGAATTACTGGCTCAGCCGCAACGCGATATCACGCCGGAAGAGGCAGCGCGTATTCTTCGCAATCTGTGAAAAGCACAACCAGGCATTTTACCGGGGCCTAAGCGAATGGGCCGCAAACTGCTATTTGGCGTAACGCAGGCGGAGCGGGGGCCAATTGGCCGCGCACCGGCAGCACACACCGACGGAAAACGGAAAACTAAATCATGGAATCTCTCAATGAGTTGCTACAGGACCAGCTAAAAGACCTCTACAACGCGGAAAAACAGCTGGTGAAAGCCCTTCCAGCCATGGCGAAGAAAGCCTCTACGCCGGCTCTCAAAGATGCGTTTACAACTCATCTGGAAGAAACAAAGGAACACGTGCAGCGACTCGAGCGCATTGGACAAGCGCTCTCCACGAAGCTGACAGGCAAGACGTGTAAAGCAATGGCGGGGCTGATCGAAGAAGGCAAGGAAGTATTAGCGGAAAAGGGAAATCGGCTGGTCCTCGACGCCGCCCTGATCGCCGCGGCACAAAGAGTAGAGCATTACGAAATCTCCGCATATGGCAGCGCCCGTGCGCTGGCAGAAAAATTGAGCCAGCGCGACGCAGTGGATTTGCTTCAGGAAACCCTCGATGAGGAAGCTGCCGCCGATAAGAAATTGAGTACGATTTCGCTGGATGAGGTTCTCCCCGAAGCAGCTTCCGGTAACGAAGAGGACGAGGACTCTCAGGCGGAACCGGCGGGTGCATCGAGTTCGCGCGGCCGCTCTAAACAACGCAGCTCGCGTTGACATGAACCGGCAAGCGCAAAGACTGAATACCATTTGAACGGAACACGGATGAACTTCAATAATCTTTTACGTCACAACTGCGACCTTGTGTGCTTCTCCCATCTGAGATGGAACTTTGTTTTTCAGAGGCCACAACATCTGATGAGCCGGTTTGCGCGGGCGCGCCGGACGTTCTTCATCGAAGAACCGGAGTTCGGAAGCGGAACCGACCCCTGCTTTCACACCGTTGTCTGCGAGAAGACGAACGTTCGCGTGGTAACTCCGCACCTTCCCGAATCGGCTCGCGACGGTGAGATCAGCCGGATACTGCGGACACTGCTGCACGATTTTCTCGAACAGCAGGGCATCGTGGATTACGTCGCCTGGTTCTACACACCCATGGCGCTTCGCTTCGCGGACAGCATCCACCCGAGCCTGACAGTCTACGACTGCATGGATGAGCTCTCTCTGTTCCGGGGGGCCCCGGCGGACTTATGCGACGCGGAACAACGGTTACTGGAACGCGCCGACCTCGTCTTTACAGGCGGCGCAAGCCTCTTCGAAGCCAAGCGCATGAGACATCCGGCGGTTTACGCGTTCCCGAGCGCGGTTGACGTCCCCCACTTTTTTCAGGCCCGGAGCTGCGACCCGTTCCATGAAGAGCAGCGGAACATGCCGCGGCCGAGGCTTGGGTACGCCGGCGTGATCGACGAGCGGCTGGATCTCGATCTGATCGACCGGTTGGCGTCTCAGCGGCCTCAATGGCAAATCGTCATGTTGGGGCCGGTGGTGAAGATCGATCCGTCCACTCTTCCACGCCGACAGAATCTGCATTGGCTGGGCATGAAAGATTACCGGGATCTTCCGAAATACTTCGCAGGCTGGGAAGTTGGGCTGCTGCCATTCGCAATGAACGATGCGACGAAATTCATCAGCCCCACGAAGACTCCGGAATATCTTTCGGCCGGACTGCGTGTGGTTTCGACGCCAATCCGCGACGTAGTGAGGCCGTATGGCGAGCTGGGCTTTGTGCGGATCGGAAGCAACGCGGACGAGTTCATCGCCGCCTGCGATCAGTCGCTGACGACAGGCAGGGACGCCCAAAGCGCTGCAATCGACCAATTCCTGCGCACTGTGTCATGGGATGAAACATGGCAGTCCATGGATAATCTGATCCGTAAGAGGCTCACGTCGCGTAATCGAAAAGCAACGGTGCCCGAGAGTTCGCTCATGCGAGCGCCCGGTCAGGAGCCGCTGCATGTTTGACTACGTGATTGCCGGGGCGGGCTTCGCGGGGGCCGTGGTCGCGGAACGAATGGCGCGCGTCTTCGATAAGAAAGTTCTTATTGTCGACCGCAGGCCACACGTCGCCGGCAACGCCTATGACCACTACGACGCCGCCGGCATCCTGGTACACAAATACGGACCTCACATTTTCCACACCAATTCGAGCGAGGTCTTTCAGTATCTTTCGATGTTCACAGAGTGGCACTCTTATACGCACCGCGTGCTTGCACATGTGGATAAGAAGCTGGTGCCGATCCCGATCAATCTGGATACTTTGAAATTGCTTTACGGTCTGAATCTGAATCCGGCGCAAATGACGGAATATCTGGCTTCGGTGGCGGAAAAGCGCGAGCCGGTGCTCACTTCGGAAGATGTTGTATTGAACAGTGTGGGCCGCGACCTATACGAGAAAATGTTCCGGGGTTATACGCGGAAGCAGTGGGGCCTCGATCCCTCGGAGCTGGATTCCTCCGTTCTGGCGCGAATCCCCGTGCGCACAAATCACGACGACCGCTATTTCGGCGACACCTACCAGTGCATGCCCCTGCACGGTTACACGAGCATGTTCGGGAACATGCTGGATCACAAAAATATCACGGTGGTGCTGGGTACGGACTATCGCGACGTCATTCGATCCGTACGCTACAGGGAGCTGGTGTATACCGGTCCGATCGATGAATTCTTCGATTACAAGTTCGGCAAACTGCCTTACCGGTCGCTGGAATTCCGCCATGAAACACACGATGTCGCGCAATATCAAATCAACTCTGTCATTAATTACCCGAACGAACACGCATATACGCGGGTGACCGAGTTCAAGCACCTTACGGGTCAGACGCACCGCAAGACCAGCATTGTGTTCGAGTATCCGAAAGGCGAGGGTGACCCTTACTATCCGATTCCCCGACCCCAAAACGCGGCTCTTTACAGGAGCTACGAATCGCTGGCCAGCGGAACACCCGACGTTCACTTTGTGGGCCGGCTCGCGACGTACAAGTACTACAACATGGATCAGGTGGTTGCGCAGGCACTGACGTTGTGTGCGCGGCTGCATGGCGTTAATCGCCGCGAGCTCCTGGAGAACACGAATTCGACCTCTCAGGTATTCCTAAAGGCCAGTTGATGTGGAAAACGGATACCTGGCGTGTTCAGCGCGAAGCCAGGTATTCCCGCCACGGCGCCCAATACCAGGTTTCCCATCCGTCCCGGACGCCCTTGTAATCCTGCTCCGGAACATCGAGGTGGATCAGGTCGATCCGGCCTTGCCTGCCTTTGTCGACGAAAGACAGAATCAGGGTGGAATCGGGATCGGTGCTGTGGAAGTTACTCGACCGCCAGGACTGAACGATCAGGCGCGGCGCGACCACGGATAAAGTACTGCCGCTTAGCTCACCGCCGAAGGCACTGAACGGGCTGTTCGGTTTTGCGCTGATTTTCACGGGCGCCCCTATTGCCTTAGCGTGCAGTGCCGGATCCATGTAGATGTTGTAGAGTTCTTCAGCGCTGGCGGCCAAAACCACCGACTGCGCGATCACGCTTCTCTTTGTCTTCGCCACAATTGCCCACCTCCGGCGTCAGTATGGCATGCGGGTACATTAGTCATTGGCGCAATTCACGCTTCCTCCCGTATATCCGATTCTGGACACCGGCACTCTCGACCGGCGAGGTCTCGACTGGACCATCGCAACCGAAGCATTCATTGAAGGCGGCGCGCGAATTCTGCAGATTCGCCATAAGACCTACTGGTCGCGCGAGACGTTTGCCAAAGCCGAAGAAATTGCCGCGCTGTGCCACTCCGCCGGCACTCTGTTTGTCGTAAACGACCGGGCGGATTATGCCGCTGCGCTGGGCGCGGCCCTGCATCTAGGACAGGAGGATCTGACGCCTGCCGATGCGCGGCGGGTAGTCGGCCCCTCGGCGATCGTCGGATACTCAACACATAATCCGGCACAGATGACCGCGGCGGCCCTGGAGCCAGCGGACTACCTCGCCTTCGGGCCGATGTTCGCTACCGTCTCCAAAGAGCGCCCCGACCCCACAGTGGGTATCGCCGGACTGCAAGCCATCCGAGCCCTGACTTCAAAGCCGCTTGTTGCTATTGGCGGCATTACAAGAGACAATGCACTCACTTGCCGGAATGCGGGAGCCGATTCGGTGGCTATCATCGCCGATCTTTATCCGGAGCCGTGCACGAAAATAACGCTGCGAGATCGGATGAGGGAATGGCAAAGGCTGCTGGGTTCGTAAAAGGTCTGGGACTGATGGACGCCACCACTTTGGTGATGGGGTCCATGATCGGCTCCGGGATTTTCATTGTGAGCGCCGACGTGGCGCGCCAGGTACAATCGCCGGGCCTGCTGATTGTCTGCTGGCTGCTGGGCGCGTTGCTTACCATCGTGGCGGCGCTGAGCTACGGGGAACTGGCGGCGGCGATGCCACAGGCGGGGGGCCAATACGTTTACCTGCGCGAAGCCTTCGGACGCTTGTGGGGATTCCTGTTCGGGTGGACGACTTTTGTCGTGATCCAGACGGGCACCATTGCGGCCGTGGCCGTGGCGTTTGCGAAGTATACCGGTGTGTTTGTGCCCTCGATATCCGCCGGGAATTATCTGGTGGGTTCGGGCAAACTCGGCTTGACCACGCAGCAACTTCTGGCAATCGCCATTATTCTGCTGCTGACCTTTGTCAATACGCGCGGGATTCGAACCGGAGCGGTGGTGCAGAACGTGTTTACCGTGGCCAAAGTTATTTCGCTGGCGGGACTGGCCGGACTTGGTTTTCTGCTGGGCCGCAACCCGGCCGCCATGGCTGCCAACTTTCACGATTTCTGGCGCGGCGCGTCGTGGAGCTGGAGTGCGGTTGCGTTGGTGGGGACCGCGATGGTGGGTCCGCTTTTCTCATCGGACGCGTGGAACAACGTCACGTTCACGGCGGGGGAGGTGCGCAATCCGAAGCGGGATCTGCCGCTTTCACTGGGCATGGGAGTCGGGGTTGTCTCCGCGCTCTATCTGGCATGCAATTTTGTATACCTCTCGGTGCTGACGCTGCCGCAGATACAGACCGCGCCGGAGGATCGGGTGGCAACGGCGGTGGTGGCCGTGATGTTCGGTCCCGTGGCGACGAAGATCATGGCAGCCGCCATTATGATCTCGACTTTCGGCTGCGTGAACGGGCTGATTCTATCGGGTGCGCGGGTGTATTACACGATGGCGAACGACAATCTGTTCTTCCGCCGCGCGGGCGAACTGAATGCCGAAACCCACGCACCGGATTTTGCTCTCTACATTCAGTGCGGGTGGACCATTCTGCTGGCCCTGAGCGGTCAGTACGGCGACCTGCTGGATTATGTTATCTTTGCAGTTCTGCTGTTCTATATCCTGACCATCGGCGGATTATTCCGGCTCCGCCGAACGCGACCGGATATGGAGCGGCCCTACCGAGCCGTAGGCTACCCCGTGCTGCCCGCCCTCTACATTGTTGTTGCGGGCGTCATTGAAATTTTGCTTTTATGGAACAAGCCCGCGTTCACTGTGCGCGGCTTGATTCTGGTTCTGCTGGGGGTGCCGGTTTATTTCCTCTGGCGGCGGAAAGAAGGTCAAACGGGATGAATCTTTTTGCGGTCAAGCCGCTGTCACGGATATTTGCGGAGAGCGAGAGCGGAGAGCATAAGCTGAAGCGCACGCTGGGGGCGTGGGCACTCATTGCGCTCGGAATAGGAGGCGTGATCGGGGCGGGTATTTTTGTGCGGACCGCGGCCGCGATCGCGGAGCGCGCCGGCCCGTCGGTGACTCTCGCGTTTCTGGTTGCCGGCATCGGTTGCGCGTTCGCCGGACTCTGCTATGCGGAATTCGCTTCCATGATTCCGGTGGCGGGCAGCGCGTATACGTATTCCTACGCGACCATGGGCGAACTGGTGGCGTGGATCATCGGGTGGGATCTTGTAATCGAATATGCGGTGGGCGCGGCAACGGTCGCAATCGCCTGGAGCGAATACTTCAATAAAGTGCTGGAACTGGTAGGACTTCACGTTCCATACCAGTGGTGTCATTCGCCGCTCGAAACGATGGGTCCGGGAGGCGCGCACGGAATCATGAATATCCCGGCGGTGGTGATTCTGTTCCTGACGTCTCTGCTGCTGATCCGGGGAATTCACGAATCGGCAACCGTGAACAACCTCATCGTGATCATGAAGGTGGCAATCGTAATCGCGGTCATTATCGTCGGATGGAATTTCATGAATCCGGTCAATCATACGCCGTACATTCCGGAACCGACCACCTATACGACGCCGGAAGGTATCACGCACGACTTCGGCGGAATCATGGGTATTCTGGGCGCCGCCGGCGTGGTCTTCTTCGCATTCATCGGATTTGACGCTGTTTCAACCGCCGCACAGGAAACCATCAATCCGAAGCGCGACATGCCCATCGGTATTCTCGGCTCGCTGGTTTTCTGCACGGTGCTGTATGTGCTGTTTTCGCATGTCCTGAGCGGCGTGGCTACGGTGCAGGATTTCCGCACGGCGGGAAAGGAAGCCTCAGTCGCGTTCGCCATCACCAAATACATGACCGGCTATGCGTGGCTGGCGAAATTTGTCTCAGTCGCGATTCTGGGCGGCTTCACATCGGTGATTCTCGTGATGCTGCTGGGCCAGTCGCGCGTTTTCTATTCGATGAGCTGCGACGGTCTGGTGCCCCCGATGTTTTCCGAGATCCATCCGAAATACCGGACACCGTGGAAGAACAACGTCTTGTTTTTCGTTTTCACCGCACTCTTTGGCGGATTCCTGCCGGAGGATATCGTGGGTGAAATGACGAGCATCGGGACACTGTTCGCATTCATTCTGGTTTGCATCGGCGTATGGATCATGCGCGTACGGCGGCCGGAGATTGAGCGTGGATTCCGGGTGCCTGCGCTGCCGGTGGTTGCGACGCTCGGAGTCGTCGTCTGCGGCGCCATGATCTACGGTCTGGGAAGGACCAATTGGGAACGCCTGATCGTATGGATGGCGATCGGACTTGTGATCTATTTCACTTACAGCCGCAAGCGAAGCAAACTGAGGCTTAGTGGTGAGGCAGAATAGAATTCGTGGACAAGAATCTATCAAACCAGGTCATCACAAAGACAGAACTTCCGGGCATTGAGCTGATCGCCCGCGGCAAAGTGCGGGATGTCTATGGCATCTCGGATAAGATGCTGGGCGATCCGTTGCTGTTTATTGCAACGGACCGCATTTCCGCATTCGACTGCATTCTTCCTCAAGGCATACCAGGCAAGGGGCGCGTCCTGACGCAGATGTCCCTGTTCTGGTTCGACCTGCTGAAGGATTTGGTGCCGAACCATCTGATCACGGCCGACGTGAACGAATACCCAGCCCCGCTGCACGCGTATCGCGACCAGCTGGAAGGCCGTTCCATGCTGGTGAAGCGGTGCCGGATGGAGCCGGTTGAGTGCGTGGCGCGAGGCTATGTAGTGGGGTCGGGCTGGAAGGATTACAAAGCCACGGGGGCGATTTGCGGTATTCCCCTGCCCGCGGGCCTGAAAGAATGCGCCCAGTTGCCGGAGCCGATCTATACGCCGGCATCGAAGGCCGAGACCGGCCACGATGAAAATATTTCTTACGAAGCGACCGTGAAAACAGTAGGTGCGGAGACGGCGGCACTGCTTCGGGATCTGACGCTCAAAATTTACAGCAAGGCTTCCGCTCACGCCGCGACGCGCGGCATCATTCTGGCCGATACGAAGTTCGAATTCGGCTGGCACGACGGCAAGCTGCTGCTGGCGGACGAAGTACTGACGCCGGATTCCTCGCGCTACTGGCCGCGCGACGGCTATGCGCCGGGCGGGGCGCAGCCTTCCTTCGACAAACAATTTGTGCGGGATTATCTGGAGACGCTCGACTGGAACAAACAGCCACCGGCACCGCCGCTGCCGGACAACGTGATTCAGAAGACGTCTGAAAAATATCACGAAGCTTACAAGCGGATAACGGGCCGGGATCTCTGAACGATCCCGTGACAGGATGAACTGGCTTGATTATGTTCTGATGGCCATTCTCGGATTCTCCGTGATCCAGAGTTTCCGCCGCGGTTTTGTGCGCGAGGTCATCAGCCTCATCGCGGCGGTCGCGGCCCTGGTGCTGGGCATGTGGTTCTACAGCGAGGCCGCGGCGTTTCTCCGAAACTGGATTAGTTCCGCGCGCGCCGCGAATTTTGTGGGTTTTTTGCTGGTGGTGCTGGCCGTACTGATCGCCGGCGCCATTATCGGATCGGTAGTGAGACGGTTCGTGAAGGCGATCGGACTTTCGTTTTTCGACCGCCTTCTGGGAGCCGGATTCGGACTTGTGAGAGGAGCGCTGATCGCTATCGCTCTGTTGATCGCATACATGGCATTCGGGCCGAATTCAGGCCCTAAGACTGCACCTGACGCAGTGGTACACTCGCAGATTGCGCCCTTGCTGCTGAAGGTTTCGAGCATCTTCGTGGATGCCGCTCCGCCGGAATTAAAACGGAGCTTCCGCGAGGTGTACGATGAAGCGCGGAAAGAAATCCAGACCCGGGGAAGAAATGAAAGAAAGTTTTGATGCACTGATCGATCATCTGGTGGGCGGTGGCTTTTTCATGGAAGAGGCTGTCGAAATCCTTGAGAAAGGGATGATTGCCCGCGCGCTGGCCCGGACCAGCCAGAATCAGTCGGAAGCCAGCAAAATACTCGGGATCCACCGCAATACGCTGCAACGCAAGATGACGCAGTATCAGATCGACGGCAAACATCCGCGCCGCAAGCCTGTGACGAAGGCCAGGGCCGCGGGCCGGAAGCCGCAGGCGCGGCGGGTTCGCAAGGCGTCGTAACCGGTGTCTTCTCCCTCGGCATCTTCACTTCTGATTTTCGATCTGGACGGAACCCTGATCGATTCGCGGCTGGATCTGGCCAATGCGGTCAATGCCACGCGCGCCGAAATGGGCAAGCCTCCGCTGGAACACTCAGTGGTTTATTCGTATGTCGGCAACGGCGCACCCGTACTGATCCGTAAAGCCATGGGTGCCGAGGCGTCCGACACTGACGTGCAGCACGCGCTCGAATTCTTCCTGGCGTATTACCGGGATCATGCAGTGGACGCGACAGTCCTTTATCCGGGAGTGCTGGAATCGCTGGAACAGCTTCATGCCGCGGGAATGCGGCTGGCCGTACTGACAAACAAGCCGGTGCGGATCAGCGAGGCCATCATGAACACGATGGGCCTGACGCCGATGCTGTTTCGCATTTACGGCGGCAACAGTTTCGAGCAGAAGAAACCGCATCCGATCGGGATCGATACGCTGCGGGCCGAAGCGGGCGTGACGCCCGAGAATACGTGGATGGTGGGCGACAGCATTGTAGATATGCAAACCGCGCGCAATGCCGGAGTGCTGGCCTGCGGGGTCACTTACGGTTTCCAGCCCGAGACTCTGGCGCAGTGTCCGCCGGATCTTCTGGTGGACCGTATGCAGGATTTCGCGGCGCGGATTCTCAGCCAGTAATCAGTGCCAGGTGCGGTCGATTTCGCGGCCGAACCACCACGTGGACGCTGCCCATGCAGCGGCGCAGGGCAGCAAAATCAGCCGAGTCGAATAGACCACGGCAGCCCCGGCCATGATCATCGGTATGGTCTGTGTCAGGGCATCCCCGAAAGACGGACCTGTCTGAAATCTCCAGCGTAATTGTGGGCGTGGAGATTGGACCGAGGCCCGGTGTCCCGTGGCAAGGGCCACCAAAGCGGCACCCATGGCGCCGGGCAGCGACAAGGGCGCGGCGACCACGAGCGCTATCACAAGATAGGCGACGTCCTTCGCCAGCAGGACTTGCCAGCCACGCAGCGGCATGAGACGATAGCGCGTCATTCCCGGCGCGCCATCGAGGCCGAAAAGAGTCAGGGCGCAGGTGGAGAGCGCAAGCATAGCAACGGCCGTGAGCGGCAGAAACGCGGCCGCGGGCAGCATTCCGGCTGCGCGCCAGAGCAGAGCGGCGACCGATATTAGAGCGGCGCAACAGAAATCCAGAGTCGACAGCATTTCGCGCAGATTTTTCCGGATCAGTTGGTTCAGGGGTCGGGGAAAACGCGGCAAACGGCGCCAGCGAAATCCATTTCCTGAAGATTTGATCGCCGAACCAAGGAAACCCACAGCTACAACCGCGGCCGCCAGCGCAACCAGACCCAGCGAGGCACGCTTCCACAAGGCAAGGGCGAGGACGATCCACGTCATGGGATTCAGCAGAGGACTGACGAGACGCAGGATTCGGCGCTCACCTGCATCGAGTGGCCACATCCGAAGGCGTACGGGAGGAATGGCGCGGAGAGGGTCCGAACTCATCGGCAACAACACGATCGCGCCCATGACCAGAAGCAGGATGCCGGCCAGGGCGGGATCGAGCATGAACAAGGAAGCGACAGCCGTATAGTGCATATTGCTGCCGGTAAACGCAAATGTTTTGCGATTGCGCTTCGCCGCAACAGCGAGCCATCTGAGAATCGCGCGCGGGCGCGCCAGGCTATTCATCTGGTCTGGCCGAGCCATTCCAGTTCGCCGGAGACAGGCGCTTCGGCGAGTTCGAAATACAGCTCTTCGAGGGGACGCGGCAGATCGGCCGCCGTGGAATTCAGGACACTTCGGCCGCTGCGAATGATTACGAACTGGTCCGCGATGCGCGCGGCCATGGGGAGAATGTGCGAGGTGAGCAGAACCGTGACACCGCGCGACGCCGCGTTTCTGAGGATATCCGCCATTACGCCGGAGGTCACAGGATCGACGGCTTCGAAAGGCTCATCGAGAAACAGCGCCTCCGGATTGGGGAGCAGCGCCATGGCGAACGCCGTCTTCTTCCGCATGCCGTGCGAGCAACTACGGGCAAAAGTGCGGCGGCCCGCTGTCAGGCCGAGAACGGTCAGTAGTCGAGTGATCCGCTCGCGGGTGGTGGCGGCATCCAGCCCATAAATATCGCCGGTCAGTTCCAGATGCTCTTCAACCGTGAGGTCGTCGAACAGCCCCAGACTTTCCGGCAGGACGCCGATTTTTCTTTTGACGGCGACCGGATTCACGGCGACGTTCGTGCCACACACAATCGCTTCGCCGGAGGTTGGCACCAACAGTCCTGTGAGCATGCCGACGGTGGTGGACTTGCCCGCGCCGTTCGGACCCAGCATCGCGCAGATGGTGCCGGTGGGAATTTCGAGCGATAAGGAATCGACGGCGGTGAACGCGCCGAATTTTCGGGTTAGATTGCAACAGGAGATCATTCGAGAAGTTGAGTTCCTACACTCCACCGGCGGCGGCGCGCTTGCTCGATTCCTGCAGGCGCTGGATGGCGATTCGGGATAGTTCGCGTTTCAAATCCGGCAGCCTGTCGATGAGCTTTGTAAACTGCCCGCGTTCGAGCGAAATGCAGGTTGTGACTGCCACGGTCCGCACAGTGGCTGTTCTGGGGAAGCCAGTGATGAGCGTGATCTCGCCGAAATAATCGCCGTCGTTGAGAATGCCCACGCAGAGACTCACGCCGGAGTGTTCCTCAGTCCGCCAGACCTCGACCTTGCCGCGGGCGATGATGTAGAACTTGTCGCCGGGATCGTTCTGGCAAACGATTTCGCGGCCTGATTCGAATGTTTCCGTTGCGAAGAACGGCGCCAGTTCGGTGAGGACCGCTTCCGGCACCTTCTCCAGAATGGGCAACGCCTGGAGGCGCTGAGCGTCGACATCCACGTGGCGTCCGTCGGGCGAGAAGCGGAAGCCGGCCTGCTTATGCCAGAGGTTGGCATAAGCACCATCAAGAGCCATCAATTCGAAGTGGCTGCCCTGCTCCACCATTTTTCCCTCGTCGAAAACGAAGATGTGTGACGCGCCGGATACGGAAGCCAGGCGGTGAGTGGCGGAAATCACGGTGGTGGTGGAAGCGATCCGATCGAGGGTCTGGTTGATGGCCAGTTCTTCGGCGGGGTCGAGCGCGGAGCTGATCTCATCGAGAAGCAGAATCGCGGGCTTGCGCAGCAGAGCCCGGGCGAGCGCGAGCCGCTGTTTCATCTCGGCTGAAAGCCAGATGCCGCCCGTTCCGACAACACTATCGAAACCCTGCTGGCGGGACTGGATGAATTCGAGCAAGCCGGCGTCGCGCGCCGCATCGACAATCGCCTCTTCCGTGGCGGCCGGACGCCCCATTCGGATGTTCTCCCGGAGGGTGGTATTGAAAACGAAGCCGTCCTGGAGGACCACGCCCATTTGCGCGCGAAGCGAAGCCTGGGTGACTTGCCGGAGATCGTGGCCATCCACCGTGACACGCCCGCTGGCTGGATCGGCGAAGCGCATGAGCAGTTTCAGCATGGCGCTCTTGCCCGCCCCGCTGGCGCCGACAAAGGCCGCGTAGCTGCCTTTCGGAATCCGCAGGCTGACATTGGTCAAGGGGCTGTGATGCAGCGGATTCGGCTGGGCACCCGGTTCGTTCTCCGCGCCAGCTGTGCCGACCGCGGCGAAAACGATTTCCGAGTTGAAGGCAGGGAGAGTACGGGCGTCGGCGGCGTCGGTTACCGAGTCCGTATCCTCCAGGCTGGTGCGAACGCCAGCGAACGCTTGTTGCGCGGCGCTGAGTTCCGGAAGGTAATCCACCAGGCGAAGCAGGGAGTGGCCTAGCAGCGCGGCCAGCATCTGCACAGCGACCATGGAACCGACGGACATTTCGCGGTTGAAGACAAGCCAGAGGCTCAGACCGAGAACAAAGATTTGTTCCAGCAGAATCCCGGCGCCGGTGAAGCGCTCGACAAAGGAACTCCAGAGCCCGGCTTTCATCGCGCTGCGGGTCAGCACGTCGTTGCGGGAGCGGAAGGCGTTCGATCCCAAATGCTCGATACCGAAGGCGCGAACGATGGCCTGGGCCGCGAGGCTTTCCTCCACGACATTCAGGACGCCTGTCTCATGCTGAAGCGACTCGTGTTTGGCGCGGCTCGATTTCGGAGCCATGGCGCGCGGAGACAGCAGTGCCCAGGGCCACAGAATCACCGCGATGAGGCCGATGCGCCAGTCCAGCCACAGCATAATGCCGGTGGCAAGCACGGCTGAGGCAAACGGGACAGCGCCCTGGGAAACGGTCAGGGAGAATGCATTCTCAACCGTCGCAAGATCGAGCGAGAAGCGTTCCAGCATGCGCGTCCGGTCCATGGCCGCGTGAACCTGCATCGAGAGATTCTGGAGACGGCGGAACATGGCGCGGCGCAGGCCACCCATGGCGCGACTGCGCAGGCGAGCGAAAACGAAATCGCGAACGAAGCCGGCCGCCAGAACTGCGGCCAGGGCTCCGCCGCTGAAATTCACCAGCATCCAGAAAGCGGAAGCGCTGCGGCCTGGCACTACCGATTCGATGAAGTAACGAACACCGAGAGGAACGACGCAGCTGAATGCGGCTTCGATTGAGGTGAGAAGGAAAACGAGAGTCAGGGCAAGCCACGAACCACGCGGCATTAAACGGACATACGCCGATTTCGAGGGCATTCGCGACGAATCGGCGACGGCCCGCAGCTTGCGATCACGCCTGGGCAAGCGCTTAGTATCTCACGCGGGCAACAGAGCCGGACCGGCCGTCGCGACAGTTGAAAGCGTTCGTAGCGAGTCCGGGGCTCAATGATATGATGCCGTTCACACCATGTGGCCACATCAATACACTCCCGCCGGGGGTAGTCTGCCTCTTTCCGCTCTGATCGCGTCACTGCCGGTCGTCGCCCTGCTCGTCGTGCTGGCGGGGCTGCGCAAGGCTTCGTGGATCGCTTCGCTGGCGGGTTTGGGCACTGCGGCGCTCGTTGCCGTTGCGGTGTACGGGATGCCGGTCTCGCTCGCGGTGAGCGCGGTGGGGTATGGAGCGGCGCAGGGTCTGTTCCCGATCGGCTGGGTGGTGTTTTCCGCCATTCTGCTGTACAACATCACGGTTGCCACCGGACGTTTCGATATCGTGCGGTCGTCGGTGGCCAATCTGACGGCGGACCGGAGATTGCAGGCGCTGCTGATCGCCTTCGCATTCGGCGCTTTCATCGAAGGCGCGGCGGGCTTCGGAACGCCGGTGGCGGTTGCCGCGGCGATGCTGACCGGCCTCGGCTTCAAACCTTTTCGCGCGGCCACTATTTGCCTGCTGGCGAATACGGCTCCGGTGGCGTTCGGCTCCATCGGAACTCCGCTGATCATGCTGGCCGCGGTCACGGGCTTACCTCTGCTGCAATTGAGCGCGGGCGTCGGACGCATCTGCGCGCCCGTTTCACTTTTTATTCCGGCTTATCTCGTGCTGGTTATGGGCGGCTGGAAGGCGCTCAAGGGCGTGCTGCCCGCTGCGCTATTGTGCGGAGTTTCCTTCGCCGGCGTTCAGTTCCTGGTTTCCAACTATATCGGCGCGGAACTCACGGATATTCTCGCGTCGCTGAGCGCGGTGGGGTGCCTGATCGTGCTGTTGCGATTCTGGCATCCCGACGACAACTTCCGGCTGGAAGGCGACGGTCCAGCGCATCCGCGAACGTCGATCCCGGTTGGCCAGATTATTTCCGCGTGGACGCCCTTTGCGCTGCTGGTGGTCTGTGTACTCGTGTGGGGCCTGAAACCGGTGCAGGCGCAACTCGGTCATGCGGCGATTAAATTTCCCTGGCCCGGCCTGCACAGGCTGATCACGCGGATGCCGCCGGTCGCCGTGCGTGCGACACCTTACGATGCGATCTATACGTTCAACTGGCTCTCTGCGTCGGGAACGGCTTGTCTGGTCGCGGCACTCCTTTCGGCACTGGTGGCGCGCATGAGCTTCTCCGCTTTCTTCGGCGTGCTGGGGCGCACGCTGCGGCAACTGGTGCTGGCGGAATCAACCATTGCCATCGTGCTGGGGCTGGCGTTTCTGATGAACTACTCCGGGGCCACCGGCACGCTGGGTCTGACGTTCGCCGCCACCGGCCACTTATTCCCGTTCTTCGGCGCGCTGCTGGGCTGGATGGGGGTCTTCCTGACCGGAAGCGACACTTCGGCCAACGCTTTATTTGGCAGCCTCCAGGTGGTGACCGCGCAGAAGCTTTCTATCAGTCCGGTGTTGATGGCCGCGGCCAACTCCAGCGGAGGCGTGATGGGGAAGATGATCAGCCTGCAGAATATCGCGGTGGCTGCCGCGGCAACTTCGCTCGCGACTGCCGACGAGAGCCGCCTGTTTCGGTTCACGCTGCGGCATAGCATTTTCCTCGCCGCCGTGATCGGAATCATCGCGATGGTTTACGCGTACGCGACGCCCGCCTTCACTCAATAGCGGCTCACCGGCAGGAATCGATATCGCGGGGCTCGGTGTTGCGCAAGTCGGCGGCCTTCTCCTCCGCCACGGTGTCATTGAGGAACAACCCCATGCCCGATTCCATGCAGGCCAGGTATTTGAGCTTTTCACGGCTCCGCTGAATCGGAAAGAACTCGACATGGAAGTGGAAATACGGCTGATCGCCACGTACCGCCCGCTGCCGGACCAGCATCATCAGAGGTATTGAAAAGCTCCACAAATTGTCGTATTTCATGCGCACGGCTTTGACGATTCGCGCAAGATCGACGCGTTCAGCCGCCGTCAGATCCAGCAGGGACTGCGCATGGCGGCGCGGATAAATCTGGATTTCACCAGGCCATTTGGCATGGAACGGAACGAACGCGACGAAGAGCTCCGATTCAATCACAATTCGACTGCGCGCCGCCAATTCTTCCGTCAGGATTCGGCAGTACAGGCACTCGGATTCGCCTTCCGCGTGCAGTCGGGCGGATTCCAATTCTCTCGCTGCCAGCGGCGGCACAATCGGGAGCGCGTAAATCTGCCCGTGTGGATGCGGCATCGTCACCCCCACCGCCTCACCCGCGTTCTCGAAGATCTGCACGTAAGCGATATCCGGACTCGCGAACAACTGCTCCGTGCGCGAACGCCACGTTTCCACGATCTTGCCCCAATGCTCCGCCGTAAGCGCCGAGGGAGTCAGCGCGTGGTTCGGATGATAAAGCACGACATCGCACGAGCCGCGGCTTCCCGTGGCGGCAAAAAGCCCGGGTAATTCCACAAACGGCGCTTCATCCGGACCGAACGCGCTGAAGTCGTTCGGATAAATGAAAGTTTCGTAGTTATCCGGAACTCTCCCGGAGCCTGGACAGAACGGACACCAGTCTTTCGGCATCTGAGGCCGATTCTGGCGCGATGATGCCACCGAAACCCATTCCCGCAACAGCGGGTGCCAGCGCAGTTCGCTCACAGGCTGCGAACGGGGAAGGCGACAACGTCGTCAATCCGCATCGTCTCCTTCACCGCGAAGGGCTCGCCATACTTCACCCCGATCAGGTTACCGTTATAGCGCGCAATCGCGGCCAGTCGTTCGCGGATTTCTGCTTCGTCCGGAAACAGAGTCGAGCCCTCCTCCACCGCTCCGTATTGAGAACGGTAGGCGAACAACGATTCCATCCGCTTTTCAAAGTACCGGGTGATGTCCACGACAAACGATGGCGCCACGTTGGCGTAGAGCGACGAGTAAATAATCTTGTGGGGCCGGTGTGGCTCCGTATATTGATCGATCTTCTTCAGCCCGGCGAGAAAGCAGGCTTCATAGCCAATTTCAGCTGCGCGGTAATGATCCGGATGGCGCCCCGTCCAATAAGGCAGAATCACTGTTTTCGGCCGCAGTTCGCGAATTCGATGAGCCAGCGTCATACGTCCGGCCATGGAGTTTTCCAGCCGTGCATCCGGGAAATGGAGATTTTCACGGTGCGAGACGCCCAGAATCCGGCCAGCCGCTTCCGATTCGGCAACGCGAATCTCGGGCGATCCGCGCGTACCCATATCTCCGGCTGTCAGATCGATAATTCCGGTGGAATAACCGGCTTCGGCCATTCGCAGCAGCGTGCCGCCGCAAGTTTGTTCCACATCGTCGGGGTGGGCTGCAATAGCCAGTACATCTATCATGATTTATCCGGTTACCAGCGATTCTCTACACGTCTGACGTAGCGGTTACGCGTACCCATGGATGTAACAAGGACCATGCCCGCCAGGAAGCCGCCGATGTGCGCAAACCAGGCTGTACCGCCGTCGGAAACCTGAGTCTGGGAAATGGAGCCGTAGCCGTTGAAGAGCTGGCTCACAAACCAGAAAATTGTAAAGAACCAGGCCGGAATATCCACGGTGGTTACAAAAACAATTATGAAAACCAAAGTATGAATCCAGGCCCTGGGGAACTTAATCAGGTATGCGCCCATCACACCCGCAATCGCGCCGCTGGCGCCCACTACGGGAATTCGCGAGTAGTAATTAAAAAAGAATTGCACGATTCCGGCTGCAATTCCGCAAAGAAGATAGAAGCCAAGGAACTTCACGTGTCCCATCGCATCTTCCAGACTTTTGCCAAATGCCCAGAGAAACAGCATGTTTCCGATAATGTGCATCCAGCCGCCGTGCATAAACATGGATGTTACAAGACTGGCCGGAACAAACCGCGCCGGCACCATGGCGTATTTAGCCACAAAGTAATTGCGCGAGAAATCGTCCAGCGTAATCTCATGGAGGAACACCAGCGAACAAGCCAGAATCAGCAGAAATGTGATGACAGGCGGAGTATAAGTCGGACGGTCGTCCCTGAGCGGAAACATTTAGCCGTGCGACCTGACCGCGAATTCAGACCGGCTGCGGCGCTCGCCGTGCGCCATCAGATGCCGCACTTCCTGAACGCCTGCGATGTGGCCCCGCGCGCCTGTTGCCGTGCAATTGAGCGCCGCCATGGCATTCGAAAACTCCAGTGCTTCCGCGAGAGGCATCTTCTGCAACACAGAATAACAGAACGCTCCGTGAAAGACGTCGCCGGCGCCGGTGGTATCAACGCAGTTCACTACATAGCCTGGTGAGTAAAAATACTCTCCTTTGGATCGCGCGAGAACACCGTTGGATCCGAGCGTCATGGCGGCAACACCCATGCCGTTTTGGTCCTGAATAGCGGCCAGCGCGTCGAAAGGATCGTCCATGTGGGTCCATCGACCCGGAAATTCCGAGCTCGCAATCAGATAATCCACCAACGGAAGTACGCGATCGAAACCGGGATAAATAGTATCCACGTCCACCGTGACCGGAATATTATGCGCGCGTGCAATACGCGCCGCGTGTTCCACGGCCGCAGTATCATGGCCGTCGATATGCAGCAGCCGGGCGCAGGTTATCTGCTCCGCCGCAATTTCTTCCGGCGCGATCGTCAGACAATCCGGACGGCTCCAGAACACGGTGCGCTCCCCCGTCGATTGATCGATCACGATGTAAGCCGATTGATTCGGGCAATTCCGCCGCTGCTGAACGTGATCGAGATTGATACCGGAACTGCGCAGGCTTTCCATCTGAATGCGTCCGCGTTCGTCGTCGCCGATCGTGCCGATATACTTCGTACGCAGGCCGAGCTTCGCGCATGCCACCATGGCCGTCGCAACCTGGCCACCAGGGGAGTAAGCCTCGCTCAGGAACGGCACTTTACCGCCATACGCCGGAAAATGTGGCACCACGAGCATAGTGTCGGTCGCATTCAGCCCCACGCCGACGATATCGAATGCGTCAGTCATGAACCGGCGTTCGAAAATGCTTGCTGAGCTTCAGTCCCTGCCGCTGATAATTGGAGCCGATGCCTTCACCATACAGCGCGCGCGGACGTTCCAGCAGGCGCTCGAAAACCAGGCTCGCCACCACCTGGCCGTCTTCCAGAATGAACGGAACTTCGTGCGAACGGACTTCCAGCACAGCGCGTGTGCCGTTGATATCGCCCGATCCATAACCAAAGCCTGGATCGAAGAAGCCGGCATAGTGAATCCGGAACTCGCCGATGGTGGGATCGTACGGAACCATTTCGGCGGCGTATTGCGGCGGAATCCGCACCTTCTCACGCGACGCCAGAATGTAGAAATCCTCCGGATCCAGAACCAGCGTGCGGCTTTCATTTCTGCGGATGGGATCCCAGAAATCCTCCGTCGGATAGAAGCCTATTTTGCTCAGGTCGATCAGCGGCGCGTGTTTCTTGGCGCGGTAACCGATGATCGGCGAGCCCTCGATTCCCTCCAGGTCCACCGACAGACGCAGCCCATTGGCGATATTCGCCTCGCCTTTCGTTTCATCCGGCAGATAAACCAACGTCTCCGCGCTGTCGATCTCGCGCAGCAGTTTGTCCGATGGCAGATGCTCGCCCTGAAAGAGCCGCAACTGCGAGAGCCGTTCGCCCTGACGCACGACGACACTGAACGTCCGCGGCACAACCTCCGCAAAAAGACGCCCGCGATATCCCGCCGGCACGATTTCGAACTGACGTCCTTCATCCGTGATCAGGCGCGTAAAAATATCCAGCCGCCCGGTTGAACTCTTCGGATTCGCTTTGCCTGAAATTTCGGCAGGCAGCGCCAACTCTTCCTGAAGCGGCACGATATAGACGCAGCCTTTTTCCAGCACGGCAGGCTTTGTGAGATCGAGCGTATGCAGGCGATACTGTTCCAGCTTGCTTGTGACGGTCGCGGAACCCGCGGCAAGAAAACTTGCGCGCACCCGGTAAGCCTCGGCGCCGAGCCGCAAGTCGATCGACGACGGCTGCACCTGCTCCGGCAGGATCGGCGTGCGGGCATGTATCACGCCATTCAAAATCATCTGCTCAAGCGCCTGAGAAGGCAGCACGCCGTTTGTTTGTTCTGAACTCATTCGGCTCCGGTCACTTCACGCGCGAGATAGACATCCCGTCGATTTTATCCTTCAGAATCGGGAGCAGGATCGATTCAAGCCTCGGATGCGTCGCGATAAGCTCATTGAACGCTCTGACGCCCAGCGCCATTTCATCCGGATTGACCGATCCCGGAATCGCATCCCCGTGACGGATCAGATTGTCGCCGATGATCACCGTGCCCGAATGTGAGAGTTGCAGCACCTGATTCAGATACCCGACATAGCCCGTTTTATCCGCATCGATAAAGATGAAATCGAATGGCTCCTCGTGCGCGGCAATCATCTTATCGAGAGTGTCGCCGGCTCGTCCCACTCGAATCTCCACGAAATGGCCGACTCCGGCGCGGTCCAGATTCTTCCGCGCGACAGCCGCGTTTTCAGCCTTGAGTTCGAGCGTGACCAGCTTACCGCCGGCCGGCAGCGCCCGTGCCAGCAGCGTGGTGCTGTAACCACCCAGCGTGCCAATCTCCAGAATGCGTTTGGCTCCCGCCATTTTGGCGAGAATATACATCATGCGCCCCTGATCCGGCGAGACCGCAATAGCAGGCAGACCAGCCGCCTCGGTATCTTTCAGATTCTGTTCGAGAGCTTCGTCCCGAGGTACGAAAAGCTTTTCGATGTACCGCTCGATTTGCTCGAGCAGGGCTTCATTAACTGGTTGCATTCCCATCGAAATCTATTGTATGGGTTGAGGTTTGGGCGCGGGTTAATATGGCGCATGCTCACTGTGGTCCTGCTGATTGCTTCGAATACTTTCATGACGTTTGCCTGGTATGGACATCTGAAACATCGGTCCGCGCCGCTCTGGGAAGCCATCCTGTTCAGCTGGCTGATCGCGCTCGGCGAATACTGCCTCCAGGTTCCGGCCAATCGCATTGGTTTCGGCCGCTTCACCGGCTACCAACTGAAGATCATTCAGGAATCCATCACGCTCGTCGTCTTCGCGATATTCGCCTGGTTCTACCTGGGAGAGGCCATGCGCTGGAATTACGCCGTGTCATTCCTCCTCCTGTTCGCCGCGGTGGCGGTGGCCTTCATGGGGCGCGCCTGACTTTCAGGCGCAGCAGGAAGGTCCGCAGCAGGAAGTTTTCGCAATCGGCTTGGCGGCGCGTATAAACGCGCTCATGAATTTGCCGTCCACCTGTGGCGCTATAGCGTCGACATCAATCCCCTGCCCCGAAAGAAACGTGCGGGCGTCTTCGATTCTGTAAATCCGGGTGGGTTCCACACCGATATCTTCGAAACCGGCGGACGACAATTTCGCGCGGTATTCGCTTTCTTCCAGCGCGCCTGCAACGCACCCTACCCAAAGTAAAACGCTTTCGCGGATTTCCGGAAGCATCGCCCCTGTGGTCACCACATCCGACACGGCCAGCCGTCCGCCGGGACGCAAGACGCGAAACGCCTCGCGAAGCACGCGGTCTTTATCTGCTGAAAGATTGATCACACAATTCGAAATGATCACATCGACGCTGTTGTCCGGCAGCGGAATATTCTCGATCTCTCCCCTGAGGAACTCGACGTTCTCGACTCCCGCTTTGCGCTTGTTGTCTTCGGCGAGCGCCAGCATTTCATCGGTCATATCAAGTCCGTAGGCTTTGCCAGCGGGCCCCACGCGTTGAGCGGAAAGCAATACGTCGATGCCGCCGCCGGACCCCAGATCGAGTACCGTTTCGCCGGGCTTCAGTTCCGCCAGCGCCGTGGGATTGCCACAGCCAAGTGACGCAAGAACGGCTTCCTCCGGCAATTGCGAGGTTTGGCCGTGGCTGTAAAGATTGCTGGTGATCGGGTCGCAGCAGCCATCGAGCGCGGCAGCTGCCCCGCAGCACGAACTACCGCCTGTGGTGACACGGAGCGCAGCGGCGCCGTATTTCTCGCGAACGACATCTCTGATTTCAGTGCTCATATTTTGCCTACCTTGAAAAGTGTTTTGACGGGTATCGCCTTATTGCGCGTGCAGCACTCGGCATAAAGGAATTCGAGCATTTCCTGGAGAATCGCAGTGTTGGCGCGATAACGCAGAAATGTGCCCTCGCGGGTTACATCGATGAGGCCTTCATTGCGCAGCTTATCCAGATGATGGGAGAGATTGGAACCGGATAGGTCCAACTCTGTCTGGATCTCGCCGACCACCAGGCCATCGGGATGGGCGGAAAGAAGCAGCCGCAGGATGCGCAGCCGCTGTTCGCTGCCGATCGCCGCGAACATATCGGCAAAGCGCAGCGTCTGCTCCGAGCTATCAATCGGTTCCATATTTCCATCATAATGGAAATATGGAAGAATAGCAAGTGCTCGCCGCGAGCGCAGGACTTACCGCACGTCGAACTGAATGACTTCGGTGAAAATCCGGCCTGTGGACGCTTCTCTGACGAGAATGCGGCAGACATAAGAGCCGGCTTCGAGCGTGAAATCCCCGCCATAGGTACTCGTCTGCGAACCCGTCGATACAGTCACGTTGTCACGCACCGTCGCAACCGGCACTTCCGGCTGACCGGGCTGCCGCGTCTTCACCTGCGCGATGATATCCACCACGCCTGACAATGAATCGAGCGGCACCAGCAGCCTGGAACTCTCCCCTGCCGGATATACCGCCATGGAGGTATGCCTTGCCGGCAGCCCCGCCGAAACATGGGTCGCTAAGGCTGACGGCGTTTCCCTGCTTCCTGTCCCCGGCAGCAATGACGTGTCGCTCGTAAGCATCCCCGCAACGACCGCCGGTGGCGGATAGGTGATGTCCATGTGCCACGCGTTCGTAGCGCCGCCTCCCCGAGTAAACCTGAACTCGGCACTGCTGTGGAAGTTGTTGAGGTAGTTATAACGCCAGGTCTTCATCGCCGCGGAGTAGACGTCGCCTGAAGCACTGCCGCCCCCGGCACTATCGGGAGGGCCGTATTTCAGATACGTGCGGCTCATCGGGTTGCTCAGCGAACCGAATTCTGCCAGTACATAGGCTTTCCGGCGGTCGTATTCTTCCTGAGACACTCCCGCTGGCAGTGGTGTCGACATGGCGCGCCCCGGTCCACCCCCGCGCGCATCGATCGGGAAAATAGCCACGTTAGCCAGTTGAGCGGCTTTAATCGCATTCGTCATTTGGGCCTGGTTTTCCGCGCCGTATCCGGCGGAGTAATATCTCAACGCCTTCTTTTGGGGGAAGGCCGCCAACATCTTCGACACCACCGCGATCAGCGAATACCGGTCGTCAGCCCCGGCCCCTCCGGACCGCCCCCCTGCGGCAAGTGCTTTTTGAACCCCTGCCGACAGAAGTGTGGTGTCGTTCGTGAAATCCTGCACCACCTCCACTCCTCCGTTGTCGCCGGTCGCCACCATGATGGAAATAAGTTCCTCCTGCGGGCGTTGATCCTGAACGAATGCAATTCCCGCCGCCTGGCTGCGCAATTGTTCGTCGGCGGTCATGCCACGCAGGTCGAACAGCATGGCGGTCAGCCGGCGGTCCTGAAATCTAGTCACAGGGGTGGCCTGCCCAATCGGGGCAATAGCCGCTGGAGTTGGATTCGATTGCGCGACAAGTCTTGCAGGCGCAGGTGCGGGAATCTCCTGCACCGGAACCGGTGCAGCCACGGGCGTCTGCGCATGAATACTCCCCACATGGCCGACACCAATCAGAATGCCAACGGCCACCGGACCAGCCACCGCGGCAAACGCGGCGGAGGCAAGCAGCATCTTCTTCGCGCGATTCAGCGTCTCTCCACTTCGGTTCATCATGATTGCCTCGATTCTTCGCCTGATATTCGACCCCGTCACTCCCGACACACACACCAGTGGCGACTCCGCATAGAGCTTGCAGACGTTGAGAATCGCGTCCGCATACGTACGTGGTTGACTGCCCAGGCTCAGCACGTCTTCGTCGCACGCCCGCTCACGCTCCTCGACGAGCCGCGCACCGATCCACCACACCAGTGGATGAAACCAGAAAACTGCTTCGACAATCATGTGCAGCATCGCAAACAGATTGTCGCGGCGGCGGACGTGACAGAGTTCATGCGCCAGAACAGCCTCCAGTTCGGACTGCGATAGCCGCGCCGTGATGCCTTCCGGCAACAGGAGCACTGGTTTCACCAACCCAACTACACCCGGTTCCAGCAGTTCCGGTGATGAGCGGATGCCAACCGTCGCTTGAATGTCCAGCGGCGTACTGAAGCGAACAGCGTCGCGGACCCGCAACCAAAGCCGCAACCGAATCGCGAGAATGGCCAGCAACCCACACGCCCACACAGCCAGAAGTCCTATCGGCATCCAGTCGATCGCTTTCGCCGCGGGCTGGTCGACAGATACTGTGCCGGAGAACGGCTCCGCTATGTACTCCACAGCGAACGCAACTGTGGCCACCTGGTGTGCGGCTGGTTTCCATTCAACCCGGCTGCCGAGATTTATCAGCAATGCAAACGGAACGAAAAATTTTAGCGACGCCGCAAACCACAGCCCAAACCGAACCTTGGCTCGGTTCTTCCGAAACACAAGTGTCAACAGTCCGGCCGCAGCCGCAAAAGCGGTCGACTGCCACAGATGGGTCATGAACACAGTAATCATTTGGATTTACCCTGTGCATCCAGCTTCTTAATGGTCTTTTCGAGCTCGCGGACATCGTCCAGCGTCAGTTTCCCCGCCTCGGCTAACTGAGCCATCATGGGCTGTGCCTTGCCACCGAAGAAACTCAGGATCTCGTCGAGCAGTTTGTGCCGGGTCACATCCCGAGCCACAATCGGCTCGAAAATATCGGCATTGCTGATCTTGCGCACGCGCCGCAACGCCTTCTTCCCTTCCAGGCGATACACCGTCGTCTGGATCGTGGTGTACGCCGGCCGAGGTTCGGGAAAAGTCTCCTGTATCTCGCGGATGGAAGCCTTGCCATGCGCCCAGAGGGCTTCCAGAATCTGCAGTTCGAGCTTGCTAAGTTTGGGTCGCGGCATATTATCCTACTACTTCACGACTGATACTACTATTTAGTAGTAGGGCGAGTCAAGGGGTATTTTTTTGACGTTTTTGACGGATCTTATCGGCGTGCATCTGCGTGTATCGGCGGCCATATTTTTGGAAAGCATCCACCGTGGACAATAGAGGTTTGTCCGCCGAACTCTCCCCCGCCGAATCCGCCGCAACACCGCTGATGCGCCAGTATCACGCGCTGAAGCAACAGGTACCGAATGCCCTCCTCATGTTTCGCCTGGGAGATTTCTACGAGCTCTTTTTCGAAGACGCCGTGACCGCCGCGCGAGAACTGGAAATCACACTCACTGCACGCAACAAGGAGAAGGGTCAGGCGATCCCCATGTGCGGGGTACCCTATCACGCGGCAGAAGGCTACATCGCACGCCTCATCGGCAAAGGCTATCGCGTGGCCATCTGCGACCAGATGGAAGCTGCCGTCGCCGGCAAGAAGCTCGTCCGCCGTGAAGTCACGCGCATCGTGACGCCCGGCACGGCAACCGACGCGCATCTTCTCCGCTCGCACGAAAACAACTATCTCGCCGCAATTGCACGTATCGGCGTCCGTGCGGGAGTCGCGTACGTCGATGTCTCAACCGGCGAATTTCGCGCTACCGAAGTCGCCACAGACGACGTACCGGGATTGCTCGAAAGCATTGGGGCACGCGAAGTCCTCGTCGCTGCCGAGCATTCACTCTTCCCGCAGCAGGATCAGAAACGCTGGATCGCAACCGAACTCGAAGACTGGGTCTTTACCTCAGACTACGGCGACCGCATTTTGCGTGAGCACTTTCGCCTGCATTCGCTCGATGGTTGCGGCCTCGCCGGACGCAATGCCGCTGTGGGCGCCGCCGGAGCCGTCCTCCACTACCTGCGCGACACGCAGCGCGCCGCGCTCGATCATCTCGACCCGCCCCGCCATTTCGATCGCGCCGAGAACATGGTGCTCGACGCCGTCACCGTGCGCAATCTGGAATTACTCGAGCCAATTTTTTCCTCTGGCGGCAGCGACAACAGCTCCACGCTGATCTCCATCCTGGACCAGACAGCTACCGGGATGGGAGGCCGCCTCATGCGCCAGCGCCTGCTCCGTCCCTCCCTCGATCACACCGAAATCGAAGCCCGGCTCGACGCCGTGGGCGATCTTGTCAGCGAAACTATCTTGCGCTCCGAATTGCGCAAACAGCTCGCGCCCGTTCTCGATATCGAGCGCCTTCTCGCCAAAGTCATGATCGCCAGCGCCGGTCCCCGCGATCTGCACGCCCTCGGCCGCTCGCTGGAACAGATGCCGAAGCTCGCGGATTCAGTGCGAATGGCCTCGAAGGCACTCTCCGCACGCCTGATCGACACCTTTGGCCGGCTCGATTCCGTTCCTGAAGTGAGCGGTCCCATCGTAAACGCACTCTCCGACCTGCCTCCCATCAACATCAGCGATGGCGCAACGGTTCGCCCCGGCTATGATCCTGAACTCGACGAATTGCGCGATCTCAGCCAGAACGGCCGCCAGTTCGTAGCCCAGATTGAAACCCGCGAGCGCGAACGCACGGGGATCGCATCGCTCAAAGTCCGCTTCAATAACGTCTTCGGTTATTACATCGAGATTTCGAAAGCCAATCAGCATCTCGCACCCTCCGATTACGAGCGCAAACAAACTCTCGTGAACGCCGAGCGGTTCACAACTCCCGAACTGAAGGAATACGAACACAAGATTCTTTCCGCGGAAGAGAAGATTCTCGAAATCGAGAAGCGCATCTTCAACCAGCTGAGGCAACAGACCGCCGACCAGGCCCAGCGCATCCGCGCCACAGCCACCGCCGTTGCCGAACTCGATGTGGCCGCCGCACTGGCGCAGGTAGCTGCGGAAAATCGCTATACCCGGCCGGCGTTCTCGCCCGATGGCGAAATGCAGATCGCAGCCGGACGTCATCCCGTGATCGAGAAACTGGCCGGCGAAGAAGCGGGCCGCTTCATTCCGAATGACCTGTTTCTCAATAACGGCGCGGATCGCATTGCGCTCATCACCGGCCCCAACATGGGCGGCAAGAGCACCTATCTTCGCCAGGCGGCGCTGATTGTGGTCATGGCGCAGATGGGGTCCTGGGTCCCGGCAACCGCGGCTTCCCTGCCCCTGATCGACCGCGTCTTCACCCGCATCGGCGCATCCGACAATCTTGCGCGTGGCCGTTCCACCTTCATGGTCGAGATGACCGAGACGGCCGTAATCCTCAATACCGCGACTCCGCGCAGCTTCATTATTCTGGATGAAATCGGCCGCGGCACCGCGACTTACGATGGCCTCTCGCTGGCGTGGGCAGTAGTCGAGCACATCTCGGCGAGCACCGGCGCGAAGACTCTTTTCGCGACCCACTATCACGAACTCACCGAACTGGCCGGACAACTCGATGGAGTTCGCAACCTCAGTGTCAGCGTGAAAGAGGCTGGCGACCGCATCATCTTTCTGCACAAAGTTGAACCCGGCAAAGCGGACCGCAGTTACGGAATCGAAGTGGCGCGCCTCGCGGGCTTACCCGCAACGGTCATCGAACGCGCCCGCGAAGTGCTCCGGCAACACGAGATCATGCCGCAACGCGAAATCTCAGCTCCAGTCCAGATCCGTCTTTTTGAGCCCGGCACGGATGAACTGAAAGAAAAGATCCGTTCGCTGAAGATAGACGAAATGCGCCCGGTCGAAGCGCTGCGAATTCTGGAATCCCTGCAGCGAGAGATTACCTAGCGCCCTTATCGGCGTCCATCGGCGTGAATCGGCGGCCATTTGGTTTTTCCGCATCCAGGTCAGCGCCGATAGTGAGCATCCCTCGTGATTTACCCTCGCCCCAGCAGCTTTTCCAGCTTCCCAAAAGCCTTCGACAAATCCTGAGGCTTCTTCAAAACGCCCTCAAACAAATCCCCCACGCGCGAAAATCGATCCATCGCATTAGCCAGCGTGAACTGCCCAGGCTCCAGTCCGACCTTAACTTCATCCCACGCCAGGGGAGTTGCAATCGGCGCACCCGCATGAGCCCTCACAACATACGGCGCAGAAATCGTCTTGCTCTCCGCGAGTTGCATGTAGTCGAAATAAACCCGGCCCTTCTGCCGCTTTTCCACTGAACGCGGAGTAGTAAACAGGTCCGGCTTCTCCGCCGCCAGCAATCGCGCAATCACCTCGGCAAAAGCCCGCGCCTGCTCAAAGGTGTAATGCGGCTCGATCGGCACATAGATATGCAGTCCGTCGCCGCCAGTCGTCTTCGGATAGCCCGCCAAACCGATCGCGTCCAGCTTCGCCTTCACCAGCAGCGCCGCCTCCACGATCTTCGCGTACGGGCACTCCACCGGGTCGAGATCGATCAGAATGAAATCCGGATTCTCAAGCGAACCCACCCTGCTCATCGACGGATTCTGATCGATGCAGCCGAGGTTCGTGAGATACAACAGACTGGCGCGGTCGTCCGCCAGAATATACCGGATCTTTTTCCCGGCCTCCCCAACGTTCACCGTCTTCAACCACGACGGATAACTCTCCGGCGTATTCTTCTGAAAGAAAAACTCGCCGTGAATGCCGTTCGGATAACGCTTCAGCGAGAGCGGCCGGTCCGCCAGATGCGGCAGCAACAGCGGGGACACCGCGTTGTAGTAATTCAGCAAATCGCGCTTGGTGTACCCATGCTCCGGAAAGTAGACCTTGTCCAGATTGGTGAACTTCAGCGGATGACCGCCGATCTCCATCGAGACTTCCTTCTTATCGGCCGGCAGAAAGCCCTCCACTACCTTCTCAATCCCGATCTGCTTCGGCGCCATGTCCTCGCGCAGCCCCAGATACACGGGCGCGCGCAGCTTGCGGTCGTTCGTCCATTCCGCGAATTTCACTTGCGCCACTAACTCCGGCCGGACCCAGACCGTGCCTTTCGGAATCATCTTGTCGGGCGCAAACGGCATCTTGTCCTGTAGCCGCTCCTGCATTCTGGTGAGCAGATCGCGTAGAATTTTCTCGGTGAATCCCGTCCCCACATTCCCCGCATAAATCAGCTTGCCGCCCTCATAAAAACCAACCGCCAGAGATCCGAACGTATCCCGTTCGCCGGGCGTGTAACCGCCGATCACAAACTCCTGCTCCGCGGTCACCTTCAGCTTGAGCCAGTTCCGGCTCCTGCGCGATTCATAAACACTGTCGGACGCCTTCGCAATCAGCCCTTCGAGCCCGTTTTGGCGCGCGGCTTCCAGTAAATCCGCACCCGCGCCTGTCAGGTGATCGGACACCCGCAGCAGCGCAAACGGTTTGATGATCTTCGCCAGAGCCTCCTTCCGTGCAGCCAGAGGCGATTGCCGCAGATCGTAGCCATTCACATACAAGAGATCGAAAGCGAACAGATGAACTGGATTCTTATTCGCCATCTTCGCAATTGCGTTGGCATCGCGGGTATGAATTCGCGGCTGAATCAGTTCGAACTTAGACACGCCGCGCGCATCCATGGCGACGATTTCCCCATCGATGATGGCCTGCCGCGCATCCACGTAATGCGGCAAAACCTGTAACTCGGGATACTGCAACTCGCAGCGGTTATTGTTGCGTGTGTAAATCGCGAGGTTACCTTCATCGATGAGAACCAGGCCGCGCACGCCGTCCCATTTCACCTCGAACATCCACTTCTCACCGCGCGGCATCCCCTCGGCCATCGAAGCCGACATCGGTTCAAAGAAGCCAGGCAGCGGCGCCTTCTTCGCCCCGGGAATTGTGGATGGATCAAACGCCGGCGGAGCCTTCTTCGCGGACTTACGCTTCGCCGGCGCAGTGGCAACGGCTTTCTTCGAAGGCAGATCGGCTGCAATCTCAGCCTGCGTTCGTCCGGTCTTCACACTGAACGCGTATTGTTCGATGTCCCAACCTGGCTTCGCTGCATCGTCTTTTTTCTTGATGATGAGCCAGGCGTTGTCTTTGTTTTTGCCCTCACCTCGCCCCTTCATGTGGACCAGCGCCCAGGTCCCCGCCAGCTTTTCGCCATGCAACTCGAACTTCAGATCGCCGCGCGCAATCTGCGCCGCCCCCGGTTCCGGACCGATCAATTCGAACGTCCCCGTGTCCCACAGCATCACGCTGCCGCCGCCGTAACTGCCCTTTGGAATATTGCCTTCGAAATCTCCGTACTCAACTGGATGATCCTCAACATGGGCGGCGAAATGCTTCAGCGAGGGATCGAGCGACGGCCCTTTCGGCACCGCCCACGACTTCAAAGTGCCGTCGATTTCCAGCCGAAAATCGTAATGCAGATTGGTCGCATCATGCCTTTGAACGCAGAATTTCCCGCCGCGTGGCCCGGACGCAACTGCTTTCCCCGCACTCGGTTCCGGCGTAGTCTTAAAGTCACGCTTGCGCTGATATTCGTCCAGGGACATTGCGTGGTGGAAATGTTCTCCCATTCATGTTATAGCTGAGAGAGGGAGTTTCGAAGCACGCGGCCGATTTTCGGCGTAAGTTGAGTCACAAACTATGGCAGCCAGCACCTGGAAGGGACATCTGACATTCGGCCTGGTATCGTTACCGGTACGCTTGTTTACCGCCGCGCGCGGAGAAACTATCAGCTTCAATCAGCTTCACAAAGAGGACCATTCGCGCGTCAAGCAGGTCCTCTATTGTCAGGCGGAAGACAAGCCCATCACGCGCGATCAGATCGTGAAGGGTTACGAGTACGAGAAGGGTAAGTACGTTGTCATAGAGGACGAAGACATCCGCAAAGTCGCGCCCAAAACCGCGAAGGTAATGGAGATCCTCGAGTTCGTCAAGAGCGAAGACGTCGATCCCGTTTACCTCGACAGCTCGTATTACATGGCGCCGGATGAAGGCGGCGAGAAGCCCTATGCGCTGCTTTTCGCGGCGATGAAAAAGACCGGCTACTACGGTGTCGCCAAAGTGTCGATGCACAATCGCGAACACATCGTCATCATGCGTCCCGGCCAGCACGGGCTGCTGCTGCACACCATGTACTTCGCCGACGAAGTCAAAAAGACGGAAGAGTTCCGCACCGATACCGAGAACATCCGCGACAAGGAACTCGCCCTCGCCCTGAACCTCGTTGAATCGCTCTCAGCAGAATTCGAGCCGCAAAAATATACTGACACTTACCGCGACAACCTGCGGAAAATGATTCAGGCCAAGATCGAAGGCAACAGCGTAGTCGAAACTCCTGAAACCCACATCGCTCCCGTGATCGACATCATGGAAGCCCTGAAGAAGAGCCTCGAAATGCGCAAGCCGCCGGCAGTTGCCGAAGAAATCGCAGCCGAACCCAAACGCCGCGGTGGCCGCGTACGCAAGGCCGGTTCCGCGTAGTTAGTGCGCCACTGCCGACTTGGCAGGCGCGATTTTCGCCGGATAAGCATGGTCCAGCACTGACCACATAAAATCCACAGTCATGCGCGCCTGATTGTGGCAGCTCATGCAACCAAGCTGTGGCCGGCTCTGATCGAATGTCTCCAGCGTGACATTGGCAAACGCCGAAGTCGCGCCCGCACCCGGAAAAGTCGTGGTCATTTCCCCGCCCTGCGTGGCCGGTACGGGAGCTGCCTGATTCCCTTCCAGCCTCGGCCACTGTGTCGTCGCAATCTGATAAAACTCCCACGGCGATTTATGCAGCAGCCGTTGATACACCAGAGACATCAGCTCCGTTTTCGGATGTATCGGCATCATGATGTCGCGCGACAGATTGAACGGCTTGACGGGCTGCTTCGCCAGCGGCACCAGCGCCAGCGGATTCTCCGCAGGCATCGGTTTCCGCCTGTCGCCATCGCTGAAGAAGAACTGTCCGGTTCCCCCAAACTGCTTCGGCGGGATCGCATCCACCTGTTCGAATGAGGACCAAATCCACTGCGGCCGGCTCGGCGTCTTCACCACAATGTGCAGCCCCATCAGGCCCACCGAAATCTTCGAGCACTTCCCTGTTTCGGGGTCTTTCACCACTGCCAGTCGCGTATAAACCCGCGCCTTTTGCGCATCGCTGAAGCCGTCCATATCCAGCCATGCCGCCTTGATCGCGGCCGACCCCATCGGGAACTGAATAACCGGCAGTTCAGGCCGCGGACTCGGCACCGCCGGCAAATTCGACCGCAGATAGAACTTGTTCTTCACGATGAAATCGTAAGCAATCTGGTTATAGAGCGTCTGGTAGCGCACGTATTTGCCGTTCTGCGCCACCAGCGGACCAACCAGTTCACCCACGCCGGCTTGTCCGATATCGTCGATACCCGATTTCGACGCCAGCACGACATCCCCAAAGCCAGTCGGCACGTTGCAGGCATTGACGCCGGCAGGTTCATACTGACTGAAAGCACGCGGCGCGGATCCATCGTTATGGAACACTTCCCACAGCGACTTAAACGTCTCGAAAACTCGCGGACCCGGCGCGGCGAAGCCCTTTGACATATCCGCGACGCCACGTTTGCCATTCGCCGCCGGCCAAACCATTGCGACAAACTCCCGCCAGGAGAAGTCGTCGAAATAGTCCATCGGAATATCCGTGTAGCCTTCCGGAATACAAACATCGGTGAGAGGAAGGGGCGAGGAGGCGTCCTGAACCACGTCCACCGGACACACGCGATCGGGCGCAGTCTTCGCCAACCCGGCGAAAAGCGCCACCAATGCAGTGGCCAGCAGTACTCGGTACGCCATAAAAACAGGATATAATGGGCGCGACGAAGATTGGACTACTACTCCATGTATACGAGACGAGACATTGGCAGACTTGCCCTGGGAACCACAGCCCTCGCCGTCCGCCCCGCCGGCAAACTCTTTGGATCTGACGGCGTCCGCCTCGGCGCAACGACGTGGAGTCTGCGCGATCTGCCCCGAGTCCCCGGTCAGGACAACATCGCCGACCTGATCAAGCCGCTGAAATCGGCTGGCGTGACCGCCGTCGAACTCTGGTCATACAACGCCGAGCCTGCGGGACCCAACTTCGGCCCTGGCGCACCACCTCCCCCGGCGGCCTATCCGGTCAAAATTAAAACGTTCAGTCCGGAGGAAATTGCGGCGGCAAACATTCTCGTCAGAAACCTGACCCGCGACTACCGCCTGAACACGCCGGCGAGCCATTTCGCGGACATGCGCGCGACGTTCGCGGCAACTGGGATCGCGGTCTCCTCCTATTCGGTGAAGTTCGATTCCAGCTTCACAGATGGAGAGATTGACGCCGTGTTCCAGGAAGCGAAAGCGTTGGGAGCTGCGTCCATCACTGCCCCGGGAACACCGGAAGTTGTGAAGCGTTTGGCTGCATTTGCCGACAAGCATGAAATGAATGTCGCTGTCACAGATTTCGCCATGGCGTCCGCGTTACCGTCGAAACGCTTCAAAGTGAATCTGGATGTTGGAGCAGTGACGGCCGCCAACGTTTCTCCCGTGGCGTGGATTCAGGAAAACCACGATGCGATTTCGCAGATCACCATCAAGGATCGCCGCCGCAACAAAGGCAAAAACGAACAATGGGGAGAAGGCGACACCCCGATTCAGGACGTGCTGAAGCTGGTGAAGGAAAAGAAATATTCGTTCCCTGTCTTTGCGGAATACGAATACCTCGGTCTGGGAACACCGGCGGAAGAACTACAGCGCTGCATGGACTACATGCGTTCCGCGTTAGCTTAGTCCGGCGCGCACTGGCCGCTTCGGATGGAACAACTTCTTCATTAAGTGATCCACTTCCGGCGCAAATTCACGGCCGATATTAAACACTCCGCCGTAAATCAGCTGCTCATTTCCCGCCCGGATTCCCTGCGCCGACCACTTCGAATTCGGCTGCCAGTTGGTGGCGATCATCCCGGCCCCATATCCCGAAAGGATGCGCGGGATATTCACTGTCGTGTGGCCCTGATGATTCACCGTGAGAAAGTTCTGAAGAATCGCGTGGCCGATCCGCGAAAAAGCATTATGCGAATTCGACTGAACGTACCGCGTATCGTAGCCCAGACCCCACGCGCCCAGCGATAAGAACGAATTCCGAATCACATAGGTCGCATATTGCGAAGAGTAACGCCGCCCGTAACCCTGGATACCGCCGCCCCACGAATGTTGCCTGCCCTGAATCATTGAAATACCGGTGGATATCGACGTTCGCAGCCAGGGATTCGGAGTCGTGAACGTCTGCCGCTCGAAAAGTTCCAGGCGCTGCTTTTTCGTGAGAGGCTTGTAGACGCCCTTTGGCACCTGCGCGCCGAACAAAGGGTGGACGCCGATCGGATCGACCGCAGCCTCGGTGTCGGGCACTTTCGCCGCAACCGGTGCATCCGGGACGGCTGGCAGATCCTTTTCTGCATCTGCGTCTGCCGCAAAACCGGCCTGGACCACGAACAGGCACACGAGTAGCCCACAGCATAACTTCATATCTTTTAAGGCTAGCATCGTCGTGGAACGACAAACGTAAAGATTTATGGTTCCGGAGCGGGGCAAAGTAAACTCAAGGTTGGCTCTCGCGCTTGATGCTCCCCTGAATTTTCTGAAAGGCGTCGGTCCCGCCCGCGCCGCCATGCTGCAATCGCGCGGCCTCGAAACCGTTGAAGACCTGCTCCATTATTTTCCGTTCCGCTACGAAGACCGCAGTAACCTGAAGCCGATCTCTCAACTTGCCCCGGGGGAACTTGCGACGGTGATCGCGGAGGTGAAATCGTCCAAACTCTCCGGTTTTCGACGTCGCAATCTCGGCCTGTTCGAAGCCACCTTCACCGACGCTTCCGGCGCGATACTGCTCGCCAAGTGGTTCCACGGCGCCTACCTGGCCGATCGTCTCACCGTTGGCACCCGCGTGGCGCTTTTCGGAAAAATCGAGTTCGACAATTACCGGGGCGAAATCCAGATGATGCACCCGGAAACCGAGCTTCTTTCCGGAGAAGACGATGAAGGCGATTCCGCGCTCCACACCGGCCGCATCGTACCCGTTTACGAAGCCGCTGGCAAGGTGAACACCCGGATTCTGCGCACCATTATTCATCGCGTTCTGGAGCAGATGCCGGCGCTCGAAGATTACCTGCCGCAGCACATTTCCACCAGGCTGAAGTTTCCGAATCGCACCGATGCGGTTCGCGCCGCGCACTTCCCTCCCCCCGGTACTCCGATACGGATGTTAAACGATTTCCGCTCCCCGGCGCAGTTCCGTCTCATCTTCGAGGAATTCTTCTGGCTGGAGTGCGGCCTCGAAATCAAGCGCCGCCGCGCGCGTTCCATGCCCGGCATCGAATTCAAACTGACCGACCAGGTGCGCGCGCAGATCATCAAACTGCTGCCCTTCAAACCAACCGGCGCGCAAAAGCGTGTTCTCAAAGAAATTGCTGAAGACATGTCGCACACGAGCCCCATGAACCGGCTCATGCAGGGCGATGTTGGCAGCGGCAAGACCATCGTCGCCGCGGAAGCCGCTGTCATCGCGGTCGAGAACGGCTATCAGGTAGCGATCCTGGCCCCCACTGAAATCCTCGCGCAGCAGCACTATTATTCGCTCAAGCCGCTGTTTCAGAAGCTCGGCTACGTGGTCGCGCTGCTTACCGGATCTTCCACCGCCCGCGAGAAGCAGAAGCTCAAAGACATGCTGCGGGCGGGCATGATACCGGTCGCCATCGGCACGCACGCGCTCATCGAAAAGGACGTGGAATTCGCCAAACTCGGCTTCGTGATTATCGATGAGCAACACCGCTTCGGGGTCATGCAGCGCTACGAACTGGCCCGAAAAGGCGTCACTCCCGATGTTCTCGTGATGACCGCCACCCCGATCCCCCGCACCCTTGCGATGACGATTTATGGCGATCTGGATATTTCGGTGATCGACGAACTCCCGCCAGGCCGTCAGCGGATCATTACGAGACACTTCGTCGAAGACCAGGTGGAAGTTGCCTACAGCCAGCTTCGCCGTGAGATCGATGCGGGTCGTCAGGCCTACGTCGTTTATCCGGTGATCGAAGAATCCGAAACACAGGCGATGAAGGCGGCTCAGCAGATGTTCGAGCATCTTTCCAGGGAGGTCTTCCCCGATGTCCCGGTGGGGCTTTTGCACGGCCGCCTCGGCTCAGCCGAAAAAGAGGCCGCAATGGAATCCTTCAAAGCGGGGCGCACCAAAATCCTGGTTTCCACCACGGTCATCGAAGTCGGCGTCGACGTCCCGAACGCCACCATGATGCTGATCGAGCAGGCGGAGCGATTCGGGCTTTCGCAGTTGCACCAGCTACGCGGCAGAGTCGGCCGTGGCGCGGAACAGAGTCACTGCCTGCTGATCACCGCCAAACTCAACGACACCGCGAAAGAACGCATTCGAACCCTGGTGGATTCGAGCGATGGTTTCAAGATCGCTGAAATGGACCTCAAGTTGCGCGGTCCGGGCGAATTCTTCGGCACGAAACAGTCGGGATTGCCTTCGCTGAAGATGGCGAACATCCTGCGCGATCCCGATATCCTGGTTGCGGCGAAGCATGAAGCGCGCGCCTTCGTCGAAGAGCCGCCGTCCCCGGAAGCGTTTGCGCGGGCCGTCGAGTACATCAAAGGCCACTGGCAGCGGCGCTACGGCCTGGTGCAGGTAGGATAAGAATTCATGCGAGTCATTGCCGGTGAATTCCGCTCCCGCCGCATCCTTTCGCTCCCTGGACTCGACACCAGACCGACTCCGGATCGCCTTCGGGAAACCCTGTTCAACATCATCGCGCCGCTCATCGAAGGCGCGGTTTTCGCGGATGCCTACGCGGGTACCGGCTCGGTCGGCATCGAGGCAATCAGCCGCGGCGCCAGGCTTGCTGTGTTCATTGAAAAGGATCGCGAAGCCGTCGAAGTCATCAAGGCGAATCTGAATTCGCTCGATATCAAAGCGAAGGGCCGGATCATTCGCGGAGCGGCGTCGCATCACCTCGCCAGTGTCGAGGCCGACATCGTGTTTCTGGACCCGCCGTATCCGAAAGAAAATGAGTACGACCTGGCCATGGACGTCATCGCGGCCAAACCACCCGCGTTAACAATCGTCCAGCATTCGGTCCGCTACAAGATCCCCGAGACGTACGGTTCCCTGGTCAAAACCCGAATGGTGAAGCAGGGCGATAACGCGCTGAGTTTCTTTAAACCGGGCTAACGACCACGCCCGGTGGGGCTCGGTGTGGGAATACCGGGCATGCCTTGCGGCGGTTGAGGACCGGGCCCTCTGCCACCAGGTCCGGTACCGCCCGGGGCGCCGTTTTGTCCCTGTCTTGTGGGATCTTTGGCGATGTCGTAGATGAACTCCCATTCGTTGTACTTCGTATGGTCATTCACGATCTTGATCCCCTCCTGTTCTTTCTTGCTGGCGACTCCGGCAATTCCCGCCCCGATCACGTTTTGCTGCGGAGCCGCGGTCTGAGTTCCGAAATTCTGCGGCGCCGCGGTCAGAGGTCCACCATTCTGCGGGCCTGCGGTCTGCGGGCCGCCTCCAATCGCGCCACCGACGGTTTGAGGGCCACCCGGAAGACCATTTATTCCACCGGGTCGCGGAGTGGTCAGGATCTGATTGATCAGGCCCGCTGCGGCATTCGGTGGACCCTGCATTCCCGGAGGCATGTTCTGACCGTTCTGCTGGATCGCTACGCCGTTCGGCAACTGCGCTCCCGGAGGCGCGCCGGGAAACGGAGGCACTCCCTGTTGTCCACCTGAAGCCCCCACCGGTTGCGGAGCCGTCCCTGAAGTATTCGCAGGAACAATCCGGCCATCCGGCAGGACCATTACGGGGCCGCTATAGCCGGGAATCGGTCCATTCGAAGCGGGAGATAATGCGGCAGGTTCCGCGCCCGGGTTTCCGACTCCGATTGCGCCGGCAGCACCACTCTGATCGCTCGGGCGCTGCCGTGTGGCCAGGTTCACGCCCTCGGCATTCCCGGAAGGCGTGTTGCCAAACAAATTCAGGCGCGTAATGAAACCATCGTCCGGCGACTGGCCATCGGTCTTTTTGGCGTTCATGATGGAGTCCGTAATGACGCCACCCGGTCCGGCGTGCAGAATACGCCAGTCGGCTTTGCCGGTCATTGGGTCGGTGTAACGCTTGCGCAAGAACCGCTGCCCATTGGTATTTTCGAGCTCGTCCATGGTGGCCGGGAATCTCTGGAACTTGTGGACGAAAAGCGCGATCGCGCGGGAGTACTGCTGCCCGCGATCCACCAGCAACTGTTCCTTATCGCGCTGGGCTTCAAAGGCTACGCGCGGCACTTCGGAGTAGAGCGTGATTGCCACAATGGCCGCCATTGCGAAGATCAGCAGCAGGGCGTAGCCGGATTCGGGATTTCGGCCAGTGCGTGGTTTCAACTCGGTATTTCCTGGAACTTCAGGGTTTGCGTGTTCTTCGCCGGAATATCTTCGATGTCGATGGACCCCGGAGTGATCCGCACGATCCGGTAGCGCTGTTTCACGGTTTCGTTTTCCGTCGCCATGATGATGTCGTCACCGTCTGTCAGAAAAGCCCGCTTACGGCCGTCGGCTTTCGACGTGACCACTCCGTAGTACTTCAGGTTGATGGGTGGAGGCGGCGGCGGAGCCGGATTCACCACCGGCGGGGGCGGGGGTGGCGGCGGTGGTGGCGTATTTACGGCAATCTTTGGAACATTCGCAGGCACGGCCGGAATGGGCTTATCGGGCGCCGGAGCGGGGCCGAACTGGAACAGGTTCCTGCCCGCGCCGGTCAGCTCGACGGCCTGCACTTTTGCCAGCAGGTCCAGATGCAATTGCGGATCGATCGAGCTGAGATCGTATTTATCACCCGGCCTGGACCCCGGAACCACCGGACGGACTTCGGAATTCACCCGTACCGGCGTCTTCGCCCTGGAAGTTGTGGAAGGCGCGGGATTGGGCAGCGTCACGGCGGCGACCGGCCTTGTTGTGGTTGCGGTTGGTGTATCGGACGATGAATTCAGATAAAGGCCGGCCAGAGCCACGACGACCAGCACACCGAGGATGGCAAGTTTTTTCGGTTCCGCACCAAGCGTCATTGTGTCGCCTCCTTCTCATCCCGGACAAACGTGTTCAGCTTGACGTTGGCGTTCAGGATGTCGCCTTTCGGCTGCGGAGCGACCTGAATCTGCTCGATGATGAGAAACCGCGGGGACCGGTCGAGCTCATTCACGAATTTGACCAACTGAGCATAGCCCCCTTCAAAGTTCCCCGTGATCGTGAGCATGTAAAGGTCGCCGCTGTTTTCAATAGCGTCCAGTTGGGAATAATTCAGATCGCTCACCTTCATTCCGGCCGAATGGGCGAGTGAGTTGATTTCATTGTCAATTACCGACGTATGCTTGCGGCGCTGGGTCACGTAAGACGCGAGGAAGTTATCGCCCTGTTCCCGGCTCAGATTGACGTTGTGGGTCAGCGACTTGCTTTTGTTCAGCCGCAGTTGAGCGGCGCGGAAGGCTGCGCGGTCATTGGTCAGCTGCGCATCCAGATTGGCCGGGGATTCGCCGAACAGATGAAATGCGAACGCCGCCGCAACCAAATTTGCGAACAACAGCGCGCCGAGGATGGCACGGACCATGATCCTGGGTTCGCGGAAATTAATTTGAGGTATGGTCATCGGGCAGCCTCAGAGTTTCTGGTCATAGGTCACCGTCAGGTGAAACCGGTAAAATTGATCGTTTTGCGTCGGCGGAATCTGCGAAGTCTGCGTCACATCTCCGAATACATCGGAGTTTTCCAGCTTCGCGACGAAACCGATCACCTGTTCGGGCGCATCGGCCGCCACCACCATATCGAGAGAAAGTTCGTTTTTAGTGTTGATCTGCGGCTTGATGGAAAGAATGCGCACGTTATGCGGCAGCACTTTTTCAAGATCGGAGAAAATCCTCGTCCAGCTGATCGCCTTGCGGTGGATCAGGGTGTTGAACAGTTCGGTGCGATAAAGCTGACTGGCATTATCGGGCTGACGCAACTGCGCGTCCACCTGAGCCTGCGATGCGTTGACCCTCCCCATCTGCTTTTCCACCTGGGCGATCACCGCGCGGGATTCCTGCATCACGCGATGGTCATTGACGGCGAGCCCGACAAGTGCAATGAGCGACAGACACAGCAGAATTCCCACAGCGGCCGAGGCCACCAGGATCGACCTGTCACGGCGCATCGGCTCGCGGGCAAGATTGAGGGGTAGTCTCATGCCGCCACCTTTCGTGCCGCCGGTGCGGTCAGCGAACGCAAATACCCGGCAAGCCCCGGATGCAGTTCGACGATCGTTTCCACTTCCACATCGAGTTCGGCGGATAACCTGGAGGCTACCCGGGAAGACTCGTTTTCGAAGCCCGCCAGATACAACCGATCCGGTCTGGCGCCCGCCTGATCTTCCACGTAGACACGCGTCGCATACAGGTCCGAAACGATTTCATCGAGCGGCGTATCGGTGTTCAATTCGAGGGATCTCGCCAGAGTCAGGATTCCGTTGCCGATTACAAGCACCGATAAAGCCCCGGAACTCTTGTGTGCCACGAGATATGAACCGGTTGCGGGGAGCAGTTCCAGCAGTGTCAGAGAGGCCGGTGTCACTACACCCGGATGCAGGCCGGCATCCCGGAAGGGCAATTCGTACTGGGCAATCACATCGGCCGGAGCCACCGCCACCACGACCTTGTTACGCGGCTGCACATAAAAAGACACGGCCGCGCTCTCCACATCGAACGGCACAGTTTTCTTCAGGCGAAAACGGATCAGCGCCATCCGATCTTCGTCCTTTTCCGGAAGGTTCTCGAATTCCAGCACCGCGAGCCGCATAGCGTTATCGGGCAGAATCAGCGCCGCGGTTCTCCGGCCGCCCGAGGTGGGGACCAGCTTGCGAACCGCCGCTGCGAAGGCCGGCATATCCTGGATGTTCTCTTTGATGGGAGAGGGTGATAAAACTCCGTCGGCCAGGGCGGCAAACTGCAAAGCGGCAGGCGGGCGAGTGCGCGACATGGCGATACCGCTCGCCGAAATCCCGAAGGCATACTCGGGCGGCGGATCTTTGAGCAACGACTGAATGGCGTTGAGGAAACTCATTCGATGAAAGTCACCTTATTGATTTCGCGGAGCGTGGTCACTCCCATGCGCGCTTTCTCCACGGCCGATTCGCGCAGGAAGGTCATGCCTTCTTCGCGGGCCATACGCTTGATTTCCGAAGACGGACGGCGGTCGAGAATCAATTCCCGGATACGGTCGCTCAGGTCGAGCAGTTCGTGAATGGCGGTGCGGCCGCGGAAGCCAGTGCCGCCGCATTCGAAACATCCGGCACCTTCCATGAAATCCACATGGCGCCACTCTTCCGGCTTCATGCCGCTTTCAATCAGCATGGAATCCGGATAGCGTACAGGCTTCTTGCAGTGCTCGCAGTTGAGACGAACCAGGCGCTGGGCCAGGATGCAGTTCAGCGCGGAAACGAAATTGTAGGCTTCGACGCCGATGTTCTGGAAACGGCCGAGCACGTCCACCACGTTATTGGCGTGGACCGTCGTAAAAACAAGGTGGCCCGTCAGGGCGGAGTTGATGGCAATCTGCGCGGTTTCCTGATCGCGGATTTCGCCGACCATGATCTTATCGGGATCGTGGCGCAGGATGGAGCGCAGGCCGCGGGCGAACGTCAGACCCTTTTTCTCGTTGACCGGGATCTGGGTGATGCCTTTGAGCTGGTATTCGACCGGATCTTCGATGGTGATGATTTGGTCTTCGTCGTTCGTGATTTCGCTGAGAGCGGCGTAGAGCGTTGTCGTCTTGCCCGAACCGGTGGGACCTGTGACCAGCACCATCCCGTACGGTTCCGAAATGTAGCGGCGGAACTTCACCAGATCCCCAGGGCTGAAGCCGACCACATCCAGACTCAGGTTGGTGAACTTCTCGCTCATCGACTCTTTATCGAGCACGCGGAGCACAGCGTCTTCGCCGTAAATCGTCGGCATGATGGAGACGCGGAAATCGATCAGGCGGGTCTTATAACGGACCCGGAAACGGCCGTCCTGGGGAACGCGGCGTTCGGCGATGTCGAGTTCGCTCATGACTTTGATGCGCGAAATGATGGTCGAGTGCCAGTCTTTCGCGATCGGAGGCATGGCGTAATGCAGGACGCCATCGATACGGTACTTGATGACGACTTCCTGATCGCGGGACTCGATATGGATATCGCTGGCTCGCCGCTCAAGGGCGTTAAAGATTGTGGTATCCACCAGCTTGATAACGGGCGCGATGTCGCTGTCACCGGCCGAAAGGCGGTCAATCGAAAGCGTTTCGTCCGGATTATCGTCCTCTCCGACTACATCGAGCGCGAAGCCTTCGGTGACTTCGTCGAGAACGCGCTGGGATTGTTCCGTCTTCTTCAGAAGATCGGCAACCTGAGAGGCGGTGGCGACGCGGACTTTCAGCTTTTTATGGAGGAGCAGGCTGAGTTCGTCGATTGTGTTGAGATTGCGCGGATCGACCAGCGCGATTTCGAGCGTTCCGTTTTGCGCCTTCAGCGGCACAAAGTTGTAGCGGAACATCAGGTCAACCGGGATCGAACGAAAAAGTTCGACGTCGATGGCGCCGTCGCGGAGGTCAACGAATTCGCAGCGATAGCGGGTCGCCACCGCCTGCGCGGCCACTACTTCGCTGAGAGCGCTTTGGGCGGCATCGAGAACCGGGATTGGGTTTTTGGGCGTCATTTAATGGTGTCCGCCAGAGAGAAGATGGGCAGATAAAGGGCAATCAGCACAAAAGCCACGAACATGCCCATAAAGATCATGATGGCAGGCTCAATCAGGGAGAGCACCGCGGTCATCTTGGTATTGACGTCGTCTTCATAGAACTCCGCGACGCTGGTCAGCATGGAGGGGAGCGCGCCGGTCGACTCGCCGACTTCGATCATGTCAACCGAGAGTGGAGGAAAAACACCGGTTGCGGCAAGCGAACCGGAGAGCGGCTGGCCTTCGCGCACCATCCGGCCGGCCTTCGCCAGAGTCTTTCGCAACAGGGGCGTACCAAGCGAATCGGCCGAGGTTTCGAGACCCTGGACCAGCGGGATTCCGCCAGTCAGCAACGTCCCCAACACACGCGAGAACTGAGCGACCTGGTACTTGATCCAGATGTCTCCGAGAATCGGGATTTTGATCTTGATGCGATCGAGTCTTTCGCGAGCAGCTTCTCCGCGCGACCACCAGAAGAAAATCAAGCCAGCGACGGCGATGCCGGCGAACCAGGCAAGAACGTAGGTTCGCGCGGTGGTTCCGATGGCGATCAAAAACAGAGTGATGGAGGGCAACTGGGCCGACATGCTGGAATACAGCGAGGCGAAACTCGGAACTACGTAAGTCACCAGGAACACCATCAGCAGGATGACGAGGACAATCAGCACGCTGGGGTACATCAGCGAGACGAGCACTTTCTTGCGCACGCCGAGCGCCAGTTTCTGGTAGCTGACGTAGCGTTCCAGCACCTCGATCAGGCTGCCGGATTTCTCGCCCGCCATGATGGAAGTCACGTAGATTTTGGGGAAGATTTCCTGGTTCCGGAAGGCGTCTGAGAGCAGCGCGCCCTTGCGCACATCCTCGCGAACTCCGTTGATGTAGGGTCTGAGCTTGGGATCGGTAAGTCGTTCCGCCAACAGGTCGAGGGCCTTGAGAATCGGCAGGCCCGCGCGCACCAGTGTGACGAACTGCTGGTTGAAGATCAGAAATTTTTCGAGGTTGACTTTTTTTCGGCTGCCCGGAAAGCTTCCGGAGAACGCGCCATCCTTCGCGGTGACCTTGTAGACGAGGAAGCCCTGGCGGGCGTAGCGTTCGCGAACTTCATGATCGGAGGTGCCCTGAACCACCTGGTTGTGAAGCTGACCGGTGGCGTCGGCGTACTGGAGTTGGAAATCAGCCATGTTACTGCTGACCCTCCGCCTGCTGGCCTTCGACAATGGCGACGCCGGGCGGGGCTTTGAAGACAAAGAGCCCGTCGGCCACCTTAGCGTTCAGCTGTTCATTGGAGAAGGTGAATTCGAGTTTGGACTGGTCCTGATTCGTGACCCGGACTTTGTGAATCTGGCCATCGGGCGTGGCAAGGAATTCCACCTGGGTGTAGGGGAGATTGCGGGATTTCGGTTGCGCGACGATCCAGGAATCGTTGCCCTCACGGCGAGTTTCGAAGGACTGGAAGTCCTTGCGGAAGTCGAGCTTTCCGAGAAGGAAGGCGAGGGGGGCGCGCATGTCTTCGGTGACTTTCAGAGACGTCCGCTCGGCCTTGCGATCTTCCGGATTGTATTGCCAGGTGTATTTGCCATCCGAAAGGAAGATCTTCCCGACCGGAGACGCGTATTCCCACCGCATGCGGCCCGGCTTCCGCAGGTAGAGGATACCGGATTCGCTTTGAGACGGATGGCGGGAGACGATGTAAGTCTCTGAAAAATCGAGCTTCAGCGATTGCGCCTTGTTGTAGCGGGTTTCGATGGCCTTGAGAGCGGGATCGAGGTCTGAACCGGCGGCTGCGGCGAGGAGAGCGGCCGAAGCGAGCATGAAGACAAATCTGGCCGCAAATCGCATTACAAAGGACTGACGGTGAAGGGCTTCCAAACGTGCAGGTTCCCGAAAAAACCAATCCATTTCGGCCTGGCAGCAGTCGAAAAGGCAATTTGGAATAACCGACCCAATTTTCGGATTTCGGAGAGCTGGGTCAAGGATCTGCTTCACGACTACATTGTAATCTGCCGGTTTCGAGTACCGATGTCAAGTTGCTGATTCTATTCAGTTAAATTGTTGTGAACGGCGCCTGTCACGGGTTGCAAAATGGATGGTTCGAGGCGGTATGAACCGAGCAAGAGCTCGGCAATCCGTTCAAATTGGCGTCCAGGAAATGGCCTTGACGGAGATAACCCAACGTCATATCAGCATACGTTGATTGATCGGTAGCTCTGTAACTTTATCGGACTGGATCGGTATCGGTATTCATGAAGTCTCTTCTCACTGCTCTGGTGGCCGCGCAGATTCTGTTCGCGGCATCGACTTTCGAGGCTGCCTCCATCAAACGCAGCAGTCCGGAGTTGGGGAATGCGGATCGGGAATCGTACAACAGCGGCCTGCTTCGAATGTCCAACGTGACACTCAGGATGTATATCCGGTTTGCCTACGGGATTTCCGAACCTCAAATTCTCGGCGGTCCGAAATGGATAGACGACTATCGATTCGATATCCTGGCGAGGGCGGATTACCCGGCCACCGACCTCGAACTGCTCTCGATGCTCCAGACGCTGCTGGCAGACCGCTTCCACCTGGTACTGCACCACGAAAGTCAGACCCTCCCGGGCTATGCGCTCACGGTCGTCAAAGGCGGCATTCGGGCAACGGTCTCAGACCCGGCAAAACGCCCCAGTTCGAATACAACGCGCACCAGCATGAATGTGACCGGGTTTCCAATGTCGTTGTTCGCGGTTCGGCTTTCACCTTATCTTGGGAAGCCGGTGGCGGACCTCACCGGAGAAAAGAGGACCTTCGACTTCAATCTGAAGTGGTCTCCGGATGACGCGCAGAACTCCGATGCTCCATCGCTGTTTACGGCGCTCCAGGAGCAGGTGGGGCTCAGGCTGGAGGCCAGGAAAGTTCCCGTCGATGTGCTGGTGGTGGACTCGGCGGAACTGCCCACTGAGAACTGAGAGTTACTGGAAGTTGAGGGTGACTCCGCCCTGGGTGGGCTGGCCATCGACATACATCACGACCTGCAGTTCGCCGATTCCGATGCCGGCGGGCACTTGAACGTTCAGCTGATAGAGACCCGCTGCAACTAGTCCGGCATATAGGACCGGCGCGTCGATGCCCGCGATGGTGACTTTCACGCGGGAAAGGTTGTCGAGAGGATATCCGGTGGTGAGGACAGCGCCGATGGGGGCCACCGGATTGGTAGCACCCAGACCATTGGCGAACAGCACGACGATATCGTTCACCCTGACGGCGCGGCTGGTAACGCCGGGGAAAGTGCCGGCAGGCGCCGCATATGTCAGGACAGAGGCATTGCCGATCAGCGCCGCCAGCCATGTGGCGCTACCGACGGTGTAGGCAAACCATGCGGGAGAGGCTTTAGCGACGGTGATGTTTGTAGTGGCACTCCCGACAGAAGTGGTCACGGTGAGCGAGGCTGCGCCGGGAGTGAGATCGGCAGGAATCAGGACGTTGAGCTGGCCGGAATCGGCGTAGCTGATGAAAGCGTCTTTACCGGCTATCTTCACGCTCACGCCGCCGAGCGTAACGGGGAGCGAGGTGACGGGGCTCCAGGTAACAGGGGAAGGAGCGAAGCCGCTGCCGAAGATTGTGATGAAGGCATTCGGCACAATCCCTGGCGCGAGGCTGCCGGCATTCCTGACAGAGGCGATGACAGGACCCGCCGAGACGACCGCGGTGACTGTTATGTTCTGGGTGGTTCCTTCGGCTGTAACGGAGAGGGTACCGGTATAAGTTCCCGGGGTGAGCCCGGCCGGATCGGCTTTCACGGTGAGCGCCGCAGGCGCAGTGCCGGTTGCCGGAGAAACGGTTGCCCAGGGGACTGAAGACGTCACTGTGTATGGATATCCGGGGCCACCGAGGGAGAGAATATTCGATACCTGCGTTGACGCTGCGGCTCCGGCGGAGAACGCGAAGGTCATCCTGTTCATCGGCAATTCGGCGGCGCGGGCTTTACAGAAGACGTTCGTGTCGGATTTGTCGAGCTGCTCATTCATACAATAGACAGCACCATCCGCGGTGGTATCGGCAGACCTGGCATGGATGACGAGCATGTCATTCGAGTAGTTGGTGGCGGGGCCAATGTAACTCAGGATCGAAGAAAAGGGCGGCGTGCCGCTCGATGGATTGAATGAGTAGTACTCCGGGTGATAGGCGCAGGGGCCGGGTATGCAATTCGAAACCGAGCCATCGACCGCTTCGAGGTTGACGGTGCCGGTGGCAGTGCCGGACACGCCGACTGCGACGGAGCGAAAGGGAAAAGTGTACGGGGATGAAGGCGGCGTAGTGGTCACACCGGGAATGAGCTGCGACGAACGCGTGTTGGCGACGAAGAGGGATTGCGGACCGTAGACAATCGTGTCGTTGATGCCATCCGGGTATTGGTTGGTCACGAGCCAGGTGCGGCCGTCAGCCATGACAATGGCTTTAGGATCGCCGCGGTCGGCCGGGACCTGGCCTTCGAGCGAGAAGCTGAGGCCGTCGCTGCTGACGTAGCTGACGGTGCCGGTTCCCCAGGACGGCGCGTAAATGCGGTAGACCGTCTTGCCGTTTTCCGTGACAACGACAGCCGAGACGTCTGAGCCGTCCATTTCAGCGTGAATGGTTTTGTCGAAATATGCCTGATTTCTGACCGGACCCTGAACGAGGGGATTGACGCGGACACCGGGCTCGCGAACCCAGGTCAAGCCGTCGTCTTTTGAGATGGCGCTCAGAATCACGCAGCTGTTTTTGAGGAGCACGCCATTGAAGGAGAGGGTCTGGTTGTACCAGGCGGGCGTGCCGGCGCTGCCGGGAACGATTTCACCGAGGTAGTACATGCGAGTGGAACCGTCGGGCAGCGGAACAAAACTGGCGAAGGCCATGGTGAAGTCGCCGCGTTCGTAGATCGAGGAAGTATCGGGCGCGAGTCGGGAGCCGGATTCCTGCTTCCACACGAGTCCGTCGGAGGAAACGAGACTGCTGGAAAGTCCGTTGCCGGGAGTATGGAAGAAGGTGCGGAAACGGCCGTCGGAGGTGGCCATTACGCCCGCCTGGATCTGTGTGGCGGTGCAGAAGTCGCCGGCGGTGCTGCAAAAGTTTGTATTGTCGACAGTCCACGATTTCAAATCGGTGGAGAATGCCCGGCCGTGCGCGGCGTTGGTGGTATCCGGGGTGGGAAAACCATTCTTGATGTAGTACATGATGTAGCGCGAGGGGGTTTTGAAGATTCGGTAGTCGACACCTTTGAAAGGGAGGACGCCGAAGCTGGTCCAACCGTAGCCTTCGAGATTTTGCGCCTGGATTGCCGGGGCTGTGAGGATGAGGAGCAGGAGGGGCAGGATTCGGCGGATGTTTCGGATTGCGGCGCGGTGAAGCATTGCTTCAGTTTAGCTATGGTTTGTTGGCACTTGCAGAATGCAATTGCGGGCACCGCTTGCTCGCGCGCGCGGCTCGAATTTTTTTGGCGGTGGCTCGGAATATTGCTATCGGTTTTGGTTCGAGGAGTCGGTTGTGGTTCGGATCGGTTTGTTGCGGCTCGGAATTCGGCTAGCGTTTTAGTGCGGAATTTGCAGGGCCCGGCTTCAATTCGCGGGAGAGCCACTGCACCATGGCGGTCTTGTATTTCGATCCCTCAGAGGGAAGAGCCGATTCCCACCAGCGCATCCCATGGCCTCCGCCTTCCACCGCGTACAACTGACAATCCGAACCGGCGGAATTCATCTTTTCGCACATGGCCTGCGATTGCGCGTAAGGGACAAGGGCGTCCTTCGTGCCGTGGATCAGGAGAAAGGGCGGAATTTCGGAGCCTGCGTTGACCGCTCCGAGCACCTCGATGGGCGAGTACTGTTTCAGCGCCATCAGAAGCAAAGCTTCGAGGGGCGTGCCGCGAAGGGAATTGCGAATCTGCGCGGGGATGAGGTCGGAATCTTTCGCGTAGGCTTCGAGGTCTGTCGGGGCGTAAAAAGCTACGACCGCTTTGACGCGCGTTCCAGCCGTCGGCCTAAGGGCGGCCATGGCAGCGAGTTGACCGCCTGCCGACTCGCCGACCAGGGCGATATTTTCGGGGTCGATGCGGAACTGGGCGGCATGCTCTTTGATATAGAGGATCGCGGTCTTGACGTCTTCGAGGGTAGCGCCGAGATCGGTCACGCTTCTGAGTAAACGGTAATCAATGGAGAACCACGCAATACCGGCCTTTTCGAGGGGCTTGAAAAGCGGCGCGACATCCAAACGGCGGTCGCCTCGTACCCAGCCTCCGCCGTGAATGACGATGGCGGCAGGAAAAGGTCCGGAGCCGGCAGGAATCGATACATCCATATAGAGAGGAACGCCTGCGGGGCGCGCATACTCCAAGGTCTGGAGCGGGAGGGCGGAGGCTGTGGCTGCGGCCAACGGCATCGCCATAAAAGGGATGAGGGACACTATCCCCCCTGGAATGGACACTGATTATTGGATGTACAGAGAGGAGGGTTCGTTTCGATTAGTTCGATTTCGAAAGAGGAGGGGTCAGAAATTGATTTCGGTGCTCGGGGTGACCGCTCCCTTGCGGCCGGTCAAACTTCTCGTTCTCGGGGAAGGCGCGACGCTGATTTCGGTACTCGATCGAAAGAACCGTGGGACTGTCGGTAAACATATCGTAAGGATTAATCCATCCAATTTTCCTATACACTGACAGGAACGATTATCATTTTCGGAACAAAGGTGAGTATATATGGCAAGCCGGAAATTCGTGCTGGGCAGCTTTTGTTTGTTGGCCGCCGCATGCAGTGCTGTTGGACAAACTCAGAGCGCGGCTCCGCAGGGGAGCATTGAGGGGCGCACGACATCAATTGACGGGCAGCCGCTGCGCAAAACTAATTTGACGCTGCGTCCGATTCAGGTTGGTCCCGGCGGAGGTGGAGGCGCCGGATTCCAGCCGCCTGCACCGTACGCGACTACTTCCGACGCGGATGGAAAATTTTCATTTACCGGCCTGGAGGCTGGCCGGTACACGCTGGCGGCAGATCATTCCGGTTACATCAATACTCAATACGGAACTAAGAGAACGTCAGGAGGCGGCCAGACGGGCAATCCGATTCTCACGCTCTCGGCCGGGCAACACCTGACCGGAATCAACGTTGAATTGCCGCCACAAGCTACGATTTCCGGTAAGGTGACCGATGAAGACGGCGACCCGATGCCGCGGATCAGGGTGAGCGCCATGCGCAAGAACTATGCGCTGGGGGCCGCGCGTATGATGAATTCCGCCTCGGCAATGACGGATGATAACGGCGACTATCATCTGACCAATATGACCGCCGGCCGGTATTACATCTCGTTCGCGCCGCAGCGGGTCGGGCCGCAGGGCGCAAGGCGCGCGGGCGGCGATGCCGCGGGTCCTGAAACGGGATATGGAACCGTCTATTTTCCAGGCTCGCAGGATCTGGAAGGCGCAGTTCCGGTGGATGCGGTGGAAGGCCAGGACAAGGCGGGGATGAATGTACGGATGCGCAAGGTGCCGGTGTTCCATATACGAGGGACGATCGGCGGCGACTTGCCTGCACCCGATCCAACTATGCCTGCGGCGATGGCGGGCCGTTTACAGATCAGCGTGTCGCCACCGGGCGGCATGTTAGCCGGCGCGCTGAACATGCAGGCGACAAATCCGGATGGATCGTTTGATATCGCCGGTCTGACGCCAGGAGTGTGGAGCGTTGCCGTGATGAAGGCACAGGGACAGATTCAGGTGCTGAGCCAGACGACGGTGGTGATTTCGAATCGCGACGTGACCGACCTGAAAGTTATGGCAAAGGCTCCGGTTGATATTACGGGACTCGTGCGGATTGTGCCGGATGGAGCCGCCGCGATTGCGCCGGCGATTCAGCCACAGGGAGGAGGTCCGAATGCGGGACGAGGAGGGAGTCAGCCGGCGAACCCCGCGCTGGGACAGTTGGGAGGCGGTCAGCCTTTCGGAGGGCCGGCCAGCGGGCGTGGTGCCAGCGGGCGCGGTGCCGGTGGGGGACAATCCGGCGCGGGTGCCGCGCAACAGGCGCCTCAGGTCCGCATTCAGGTGACGCTGGATCCGGTGGATGGACTCACGCTGGGCGGGTCGGTGCAACCAGGGCCGATGCAGGCCGACGGATCATTCGTCATTCATAATGTGCCGCCGCTGAGCTACCGGGTAATGGCGGTTGCGCCGCCTCGCGGCTACGTCAAATCCTCAACACTGAATGGCCAGGATACACTGCGCGCCGGAATCGACATGAGTTCCGGCGGCAGAGTGGAAGTGGTAGTGAGTATGACAGCGGCGCAAATCGACGGCACGGTGACGAATGCGGATGGGCAGGCAACGGCGGATGCGATTGTCACCGTGACGCCGGATCCGGTGCAGCCTGGCAGAAGGGATCTGTATAAGCAGGCGCGGTCGCGGGCCGATGGAGGGTTCACGGTGCAGGGGCTGGCGCCGGGGAAGTACCGGGTGTTTGCGTGGGAGGACTTAGAGCAGGGCGCGAATCAGGATCCGGATTACATGCAGCCGTTTGAGAGCTTGGGGACCAGCGTCAGCGTGGAAGACAGCGACAAGAAGACGGTGAGCGTAGTTGAGATTACAAAGGCTAAAGCTCAGGATGTGAATCGGCGGGTTGGACGGTAGTTTTGTGAGACAGCAAGAAAATGGGAGGAGGGTTCATACCTCCTCCCATTTTTCGCAATGGCTTAGAATTTCAACTTCAGTGCCAGTTGAATGTTGCGTGGATTGCTGGAGAAGACGTTCTCCGGCTGATTGAAGCTGGCGTTGCCGGGCTTCAGCATTGTCTGGTACGACGGATTGTTGAATGAATCGAGGAAGACGTCATTCAACCGTCCGGCGATGAACTGCGGGTGGTTCAAGAAGTTCAGGAACTGCGCCTGGAACTCCAGTTTGAAGCGTTCGCTGAAAGAGATGCGCTTCACCAAAGTGAGGTCGATATTGTCAATCGGCCGGCCGGGCAAGGTGTTACGGCCGGCGGTGGGCATTACGCCTTTGGGGGCCAGAATGTACTCGGCGGTGAGGTCCTTCGCCACGAAGGCAACGGTATCGCCCTTGGTATTCAGCAGCGGTGTCGCCGTTGTGCCAGTGCCGGAAACGCCCAACGGGTTGAGGACCGTGCGGTCCACTGAATCTCCGTTCAGGTTGGAATCGAGACCGCTCTGCACGGTGTACTTTTCGCCGGTTTGGTAGGTATAGATGGGAGCGATTTCCCAATTGCCCACCACATTCTTCATTATGTAATTCTTGCTTCGTGAGAATAAGGGCACGTCATAGAGCATCGTCAGAGTAAAACGCTGCCGATGATCAAGAGCGGAATCGGATTTCTCCGCGCTGAGATTGCGGAAATCCTGCGGGCGGCGCGGCGTGAGGTAAGTAGAGAAGACTTCGGCCGTGCTGTTGTCGATATTGTGGCTGTAAGTGTAGGCCGCGCGGAATGTCATACCGTCGGAGAGACGCCGGTCGGCCTGAATGTCGAGACCATGATAGGTCGACCAACCCTGAGGCTGATAAGAAGTGATCTTGTTGCGGAAGCCGGCATTGTAATAGTCCGGGCTTTCCGAACTGGTGGCGGCGGCCTGGGCGAGTAGTTGCTCGAGGGTCAGGGGCAGCGCGTCCAGCGTTGCCTGGCTGGGTGCGGTGAAATACATGGGGAGCGAGTGTCCGGGCGTCACCACTGCGTATTGATTGAGCTGGTTTTGCAGGGGCAAGTGAATGCCGCGGGTGCCGACGTAGCGAACTTCGAGCGTGTAGTCCTTATGGAGAACCTGCTGAACGCCGAAGGTCCAGTTCAGGGAATACGGCAAAGTCTGATCCGGGATGAAGCCTGAGGTTGCGGCTCTCGCTGCCGCAACGGAAAGTGTTCCGGCGCTGGCATTGGGCGGGATACCGCCGCCTTTGAGAAAGCCCGCGGGGCATTCCCAGCTGTTTTTGGAATCACATGGCCGATCCACAGTCTGGCTCAGCTGCGGGGGAGCGGAGAGGATACCGAGGTTGTCGAACAGGACGTCATAGGCCATTCCGAAACCGGCGCGGATGGAAGTGGTGCCGCTGTCCCTGGGCGAATATGCGAAGCCGAGACGCGGCGCGAAGTTCTTATAAGATGGCTGGGGCGAGTTGAAACTGATGAGGCCGGGCACACTGGCCAGGTTGTTCACTTTCTGAACGCGCTCGCCGAAGGGAACGCTGGTGAACTCCCAGCGAAACCCGAGATCCATGGTGAGGTGGCGGCTGGCGCGCCAACTATCGCTGGCGTAAAGGTAGGTTGCGATCTGGTCACCGTAATAAGTGAAGCTGCCGGTGGCGCGTTCGGCAAAATCGAAGGGCTGGAGGTCGTAAAGGTAGTCGGTAGTCTGGGCGTATTCGTAATCGCCCAGAGCGCGCTGCGTGAAGGACTGGGGCGAAATGATTTTGCGGCCGTCGAAGCCGAATTTCAGAGTGTGGCGGCCTTTGGTCCAGGTGACGTTGTCGGTGAGCTGATAGGTGTTCTGGATTGTAAATTGGGGGGCACTATTAAAGACGCCTAACTGAATGCCGACGTCATCGAAGGTAATGGTCGGGAACTTATCGAGACCGGGGAACTGGAAGTTGCCCTCCGGGACGTCCGAGTTGTAACGGTTGTAGCCGAGGCGCAATTCGTTGGTCAGCGAGGGAGTGAAGTTATGGTATTCGGTGGCGGTGACCAGGTAGTAGGTGGTGGGTGACGGCAGGAAGAACACCGGTAACTGGGGTTCGGAGGAGGGAGGAAAGCCGCTGTTCTTGTTATAGACAAAGCGGCCGCGCAACTGATCGTTTGCGGACATGTTGTAATCCATCGAAGCGACTCCGTAGTTCCAGTTCTGGAAAGCGGGCCCTGCGATATTAGCAGTCCCGATGGGTACCGTGACTGTGGTGCCGGCTGGCAGTGTGTAATCGACGGTGCCCTGATCGTTGGTGGGCGCAAGGGGCATGTACTGCTGGAAGATTTTCAGATTCGTGGCGCTGACACCGGGCAGAGCGGAGAGGATGGCCATCCCCGCCGCGGTTGGCGCGGAAACACCGGAAGTGCTGACGCTGCCAGTGGGGTTGTATTCCCAATCCCCAAAGAAGAAGAGTTTGTCCTTGCGGATGGGGCCGCCGAAATTTGCGCCAAAACGATTTTGGTCATAGCGGGGGTTCTTGCGGATGCCCTGATTCTGGAAGACCTGGTCGATCGCATTGAGATTGCGGTTATCCAGATATTCATAGAGTTCGCCGTGAAAATTATTGGTGCCGGATTTGACGTTGGTGTTGAACTGCCCGCCTGAAGAATGGCCGAACTCAGCCTGATACATATTTTGAAGAACTGTGAATTCCTGCACTGCGTCATTGGGGACGTAAACGAGCGGGCCGGTTACGGACTTGCTGTTGTTGTCGACGCCCTCAATCGTGAAATTATTGTTGCGGGGACGCTGACCGCCAACAGAAGGGCCTTCGCCCGCGCCGACACCTCCACCGGTGGACACGCCGGCGGAAAGCAGGGAGAGGTTGATAACGCCCTGGCCGGAACTCGCGCTGGGGAGATCGGCAGTCAGTCTCTCGCTGTAGCTGTTGGTGATTTGAGGCGTTGTGACGTCGATGGTTGAGACAGCATCGGTGACCTCGACGGTGGTTTGCGTACCACTCAGGGAGAGCGCGATATTTTGTGAAGTGGTGCGGTTCAGCGACACCGGTATGGCATTGACTGTTTTCGCGGCAAAACCCTGCGCGGTAACCGCGAGATCATAGTTTCCGATTGCCAGATTCGGGAAATGGTATTCGCCTGCGGTGTTCGTGGTGGAAGTTGCCTTCACACCGGTAGCAGTGTTGGTGGCGGCAACGCTGGCGTTTGGTACAACTGCGCCTGAGGGATCGGTTACAGTTCCGGCCAGATCTCCGCTGGTCAACTGCGAGGAAGCGTTTTGTGGGATACAACAGACAAGTACGATGACCGCGGCCGTCGCGATTGCGACTTTTCGAATCAGCCGATTCAAATTATTCAAACTCATGACTTATTGACCTCTCTTTTGAAACTGAATTTCGCCCCGGTTATTCATGCTATGGGCACTTTTACCCCTGGAATTTCAACGGAATGCCAAGTGCAAACCTGGGGCCAAGTTCAAAGAGGATAGAAGAGTACACAGCTGCGAGGGAGCTTGCACCGAACGGTCCAAAGGGTGTTTTCAGGGGCGAACGGCGCCGATTGAGGGGTGAAGTCAGGAATCGATGGGGCGAATGGCACGAGCAGGCGCAGGGAATCACGAGACTACGTGCAAGTGTTACTCAGGGAAGGGGAACTTTATTGGTGTGAAGTGGTAAAAGTGCAAACCTGGGGGGCGGAATTGTGTGCCCATTTAAAAGAGGACCTGGTGTGAGAGCTTACCGGCCACGTCCGCTTGCACCACGTCCGCCAGCGGTTGCGCGAGCTGCGGTGGAGGGCGGAACGATGCCCTTGATCCTCATATAGACGGCCATGCTGCCGTAGCATTCCTGATCGTGAGCGCTGTTGTAACCGAGGCGTCCGGCCCGCGTATTCTGGCCACGACCATAAGCGATTAATTCGGTGGCGTTCGCGTCGGTGAGCGTATCCATGGCTTTATCGCATTCGGCGAATGAGGCATTCAGGGCGGCAATCAAGTCGGCCTTGGTAGTTTTAGTGGCGGCATCGCCGCGTTTCGTGGGGCCGTTGAGGGTGGAGCAGATTCCGGTCTGGGCGTCGGCGACATGGGCAACCCAACCTCCGAAAGTCATTTCCTCCGGAACCGGAGCGAAGCTGTAGTTGGCTTCGGGCATGGCGTTTGCCGCAGCAAGAAGATTGGTCTTTACCGCTGTGTAGACCGTTCTGGTTTCCGCGGCGATGCCGGGCGGGAGCGCCATACCCTGTGCGAAAGCGGAGGCGGAAAACGCGGCGGCGATGATTGCCGTGGAAAGAAAGTGTCTCATAAATGCACTCACCAGTGTAATCGAAGTCAATCGTTACATCCGCTTAGAACGATTGTAAGGCAGGAACGGGTTATTTACGCTCCGGGACTATTTGTTACTTCAGAACGCCATAATGGTTGACCATTGGCACTTAGATTGCTTTTGGGGTGACATGACACTATTCAAATCATGCTTACCGGTCTTTGCAGCGCTGTTGACTTTGGGAATGGGCGGGTGCTCTCAGACGCCGCCGAAGTCGCCGGATGTTTCGGATGCGATTCGGAAATCGCTGGACGATTCGGGATTCAAAGACGTTTCGGTTCGACAGGATCGCGATAAAGGAGTTGTGACGCTGGGCGGCCACGTGCCTGACGACCGTGGAAAATCCCAGGCCGAATCCGTCGCGAAATCGCTTGCTCAGGGGCAGGTGGTCGCAAACGAAATTGCGATTATTACTCCGGGCGTTCAGAGTGAATCGCGGGATATTAACTCGGACGTGGATAAGGGCATCGAGAAGAATCTGGATGCGGCCCTGATACAGAACGGGCTGAATAAGATGGTGAACTACAAAGTGAAGAATGGCGTGATTACGCTGACCGGCAATGTGAATTCGGAAAACATGCGAGCTAAGGCCGCTCAGATTGCGGCGGGTGTTCCGTATCAGCAGCAGGTCGTGAATGAGCTGCAGGTGCGGGATCAGAAAGCAACAAGCGTGCACTGAGGCAGGAATAACCGGCGTCCGCGATGTTCGCACACCGGGGACGCCGGAAGCTTTTTAATGATGGCTTAAGAGGAACCACGCCAGGATGAGAACTCCGGGAACTCCCAACAGCCAGGCAACTATGTATCTCATTACGTTCGTCTCCTGATGAGGTAGTTGCAATTGAGCATCCATTCCGGTCAGCGTTCTGTGGTGCCGCGAGAGTAAGGACGAAGGGATACATGTCCGATCTCCCGCACATTGATTCGACGAATTCATGAACCGCGCGCAGGTGGTCATCAAGCCGATTTCATGCGCCGCGTCGCTGTCTCTCCTGCAATTCCAGACTGATTGACAATTCTTTTCACCTCGTAGTACACTTAACTGACTGAGTAGTCATTATGGCATTAGCGGGGAAAAGCAAGCAGGATGTTGTTTCGGAATTCCGCTGCGGAGAAATCCTGGCAGCGGCGCGGACAGTGTTTGCGACACGGGGGTTCAACGACGCAACGGTGGATGAAATCGCGGCGGCGGCGGGCATCGCGAAGGGTACCGTTTATCTGTATTTTTCATCCAAAAAAGAAATCTATCTGGCGGCGCTGAAGCAGGGACTGCTGGAACTTCAGGAACGCACGGCGGCGGCGATGCAGGCCGCGCAGGGCGTGCAGGGCAAGCTGAAAGCGTTTGTGCGAACACGCATCGAATATGCCGACGCGAATCGGGATTTCATCAAGATCTACCATTCCGAATTCGGAAATCTGGCGAATGCGGCAGTGCGGGACAGTGAGTTTCAGCAGCTTTATCTGAAGCAGGCGAAGTCGCTGGAGCTCGTGTTGCAGACGGCGGTCAAAGGCGGCGAACTGCGGAGAATCCGAACCGATTTCGCTGCTTTCATCATCTACGACATGGTGAAGAGTGTAATGACGCAGAGGCTGCTGGGATGGTCGAGCGGCCGGTTGGAAGACGACATCGCGACGCTGAACGATCTGATCTGGAAGGGGATGGCGGCATGAGGAGCAGAGTCTGTGTGGGGCTGCTGGTGCTGGCGGCGGGAGCTTCTGCGCAGGAGACGTTTACGGGCACCGGCATTTCCTCCGGCAGCGGCATTTTTTCCGGCAGCGTGGTCAGCGGAACCGCAACCAGTGCGCGAATACCGCTTTCGCTCGCGGACGCGATCGCACGCGGGATGAAGACGAATCTCGGCGCGCTGGTGGCGTATCAGAGTATCCGTTCGGCACAGGGAGCGAGGGGCGAGGCTTTGAGCAGGTTGTTACCGAATCTGACTGCGAATGCGTACGAACAAACGCAGCAGATCAATCTGGCGGCATTCGGCTTCGGAAACGTTCCGGGGTTTCCCCAGATCGTGGGACCGTTCGGGATCACGGATGTGCGGACGGCGGTGTCGCAGCCGATTTTGAATTTCAAATCCATCTACAATACGCGGGCCGCAACCGTGGAACAGAAGGCTGCAACGCTTTCGAGCGAGGACGCGCGGGACATGGTGGCGCTGGTGGTAACCGGGCTTTACCTGCAGGCGAGGACGGCGGAGAGCCGCATCGACACGGGCCAGGCGCAGGTGACGGCGGCGCAGGCAGTTTACAACCAGGCATCGGACTTCCGCAGCAACGGTGTGGTTCCGGCGATTGAAGTACTGCGGGCACAGGTTGAATTGCAGACGCAGCAACAGCGGCTGATTTCATATCGAAGCGAAGCGGAAAAGCTGAAGCTGCGGCTGGCGCGCGCCATCGGCATGCCGGACGGACAGGCATTCGACCTGAGCGACGCGATGCCTTATTCACCGGTTCCGGCGCTGAAGCTGGAAGACGCGATCGGGCGGGCGTATACGTCGCGCATGGATTATCAGAGCGCGGAAGCGCGGGTGAAAGCCGCGGAACTGGACAGGAAAGCGGCTGAAGCGGGGCGGTTGCCGACGGCGGAATTCAACGCGAATTACGGGGACATCGGGCATACGCTGGACCATTCGCACGGAACGTTTGCGGCGACGGTGGGTGTCAGCGTTCCGCTGTTTCAGGGTGGACGGGTGCGGAGTCAGGTGACTCAGGCGGATGCGGAACTGGAGCGGCGCAAAGCGGAGCTGGCGGATCTGCGCGGGCGGATCGCTTTTGAAATTCGGGCTGCATATCTGGACCTGGATTCGGCCGGCCAGCAGACGCAGGTGGCGAAGAACACGATCGACCTCGCACAGCAGCAGCTTGCGCAGTCACAGGACCGGTTCGCGGCCGGGGTCACGGGCAATCTGGAAGTGGTGCAGGCGCAGGAGGCGGTGGCGACCGCCAATGAGAATTACATTGCAAGCCTGTATGTGTACAACGCGGCGAAGGCGACGCTGGGCCGCTCAATCGGAAATGCGGAGAAGACAATTCCATCGATTCTCCAGGGGGAACTTCAGTAATGGCGGAAGCAGTGGCAGAACAACCAAAACAACAAGAGCAGACTGCCGGGAAGACAGGATTCCGAATTTCATCCGCGGTGAAATGGGTGGTGATTCTGGTGGTGATGGCTGCGCTGGGGGTGGGCGGATTCATGTACTGGTCATATTCGTCGGTGCGGGAATCGACGGACGACGCTCAGATTGACGGCCACATTTATCCGGTGAGCGCGATGGTGGAAGGCACGCTGATCGATGTTCTGGTGGACAACAACCAGATGGTGAAAGCGGGGGATGTACTGGGTCACATCGATCCGCGTTTTTATCAGGCGGCGCTGGATAAAGCGCGGGGGGATGTAGGCGAGGCGACCGCAAACGAAAAGGGATTCCGGACCGGAGTGCCGATTGCGTCGATTGAAACCACGACGCAGGTGAGCGGCGCGGAGGCCGGGGTGGCGGAACAGAACGCGAGGATCGCGACGGCGCAACAGCAGATATTGGCGGCGAACGAACGGCTGGCGACAGCGCAGGCAAGGGTTCGTGAAGCGCAGGCGAATGCGGCGAAGGCCGATAGCGATCTGAATCGCATGAAACCACTGGTGGCGAAAGAAGAGATTTCGCGGCAGCAATACGATGCGCTGGTGGCTGCGGCGGCAACGTCCGCGGCGGCTGTGGATTCCGCGAACAGCCAGGTGAAAGAGGCACAGCAGGGGATCAGCGTGGCGAAGGCGCAGCTGGAACAGGAAAACGCGCACATGGCGGAGGTGCGGGCGCGGGTCGAAGCCACGAGGTCCGGGCCCCAGCAGGTGGCGGCGAGACAGGCGCAGGCTGAATCTTCGGCGGCACAGGTGGAGCAAAGAAAGGCGACGCTGACGCAGGCTCAGATCAATCTCGATTACACCGTATTGCGCGCGCCGGTCGCCGGGCTTGTTAGCCAGAGAAACATGGAGCCGGGGCAGACGGTCACCCGCGGCCAGCCGCTGGTATCGATTGTGCCGCTGGAGGATGTGTGGGTCACGGCGAATTTCAAAGAGAGCCAGTTGGCGAAGATGCGTCCGGGGCAAGCGACCGAGATTGAAGTGGACGCGTACGGCAAGAAGTACAAGGGGCATGTGGACAGTATTGCGGCGGCGACGGGGGCGCGGTTCAGTTTGCTGCCGCCGGAAAACTCCACCGGCAATTACGTGAAGGTTGTGCAGCGCGTTCCGGTGAAGATTCTGTTCGAGCCGGGCCAGGATCCGGAGCATCGGCTGCGGCCGGGGATGTCGGTCTCGCCTACGGTGCTGACGCAGTAGTACGCCGCTAAGAGGAATACTTGGCTTCCAATCCAAAGGAACAGGCGCACGCCGTTCCGCATATTAACCCGTGGATCATCGCGATTGCGGTCATGCTGGGCACTTTCATGGAAGTGCTGGACACGACTGTGGTCAACGTGTCGCTGCCGCATATCGCGGGGAGCCTCTCGGCAACCATCGACGAAGCGACGTGGGTTATTACTTCGTATCTTGTGGCCAATGCGATGATCCTGCCGATCACGGGCTGGCTGGCGAATTACTTCGGGCGCAAACGATTACTCATGATGTCGGTGACGGGGTTCACCGCGGCATCGGTGTTGTGCGGACTGGCGCCGACGCTGTCGATGTTGATTCTGTTTCGCGTGATCCAGGGGGCCGCGGGCGGTGCCTTGCAGCCGCTATCGCAGGCGGTGCTGCTGGAATCGTTCCCGCCGGAGCAGCGCGGGAAGGCGATGGGGTTTTGGGGCCAGGGCATCGTGGTGGCGCCGATTATCGGGCCGGTGCTGGGCGGCTGGTTGACGGATACGTACAGCTGGCGCTGGGTTTTCTACATTAATATTCCGTTCGGCATTGCGTCGATCATCATGACGTCGCTGTTCATTTTCGATCCGCCGTATATTAAGCGCACTTCGTCGCGCATCGATTACTGGGGCATGGGAATGCTGGCGGTGGGAATCGGCGCGCTGCAGGTGATGCTGGATAAAGGGCAGGAGCAGGACTGGTTTTCATCGCACTGGATTTCGGCGCTGCTGGTGATCGCGGCTGTGTTTCTGGTGGCGTTTGTGATTCGCGAACTGAAGACGGACCATCCGGTGGTTTCGCTGCGGGTTTTCAGAGACCGGACGTACAGCACGGGCGTATTGCTGATGACGCTGCTTGGTTTCGTATTGTACGGCAGTCTGGTGCTGTTGCCGATCTGGTTACAGACACTGTTGGGATATCCGGCGGTGCAGGCGGGGATTGCGATGGCGCCGCGCGGGATTGGTTCGTTTATCGGGATGACGGTGATTGGCAGGGTGATGCATAAGTTCGATCCACGGAAGTTTCTGGCAATCGGGTTGTTCATTGGGGCTGCGACGTTGTATCAACTTTCCCGCCTGAATCTGGAGGCGGGTTACTGGGATTTCTTCTGGCCGCAGTTCGTGCAGGGAATATCGCTGGCCATGCTGTTTGTGCCGTTGACGACGATCGCGATGTCGAACATTCCACGCGAGGGGATGGGGAATGCGACGAGTCTATTTAATCTGTTGCGGAATCTGGGAGGCGGGATTGGTATTGCAGGCGTGAGTACGCTGGTAGCGCGATATTCGCAGAAGCATATTAATATGCTGGGCGCGAATGTTACCGCCTTCAATCCGCAGACGCAGGCGTTGCTGCACCGGCTTCAGGCGGGGCTGGCGGCTCGTGGAACAGGCGGGGTGCTGGCGCAGAAGCGAAGTTATGGGGCGCTGTTCGGGGTGATTGAACGGCAGGCGACGCTGCTTTCGTATATCGATCTGTTTCAGTTACTGGCGCTCATTTTTCTGGCGATGATTCCGCTGGTGATGATTATGAAAAAACCTTCGCATGGGACGAAACCCGTGGCGGCACATTGAAGCTGGCTTAGACTTCGCGGCTTCACGCAACTCCGTACAGGCATTCCCAGGCAACTATCGTGTCGCCGGAGTCCGGATAAATCAGGATGCGGATTCCGCAGCCTGGCACTTGTGCGATTGCGCCCTGGTCGGTTTCTTTGGCGGCAATCCTACGGGTGATAAGGATTCGCCGGCCGACCACATCCCTCGAAATGGCTTTTGCTATCGGGAGCAGGCCTGGATCGATGACGGATTGCATGACGCGATCGTCACCGGCAAATCGTTCGAGGTCTTTGTAGGGTTGGATGCCGCGCTTCCACCGATCGAGGACGACGGGCACGCCGGCTTCAATTACAGTCGAATTCAGGGCGCCGGCAACCGGTTCGTAGATGTGCCGCGCGGAACTGAGCCTGAGCAGACTGGCCAGACGCGGCGCGGCGAGAGAGGCAAAATGATCGGCGGCAGACTGGGCGTTCAATTGATCGCCATCTTGCCATCCCAGCGCGAGGTCAGATCCATGTGGATGCCGAACTGGTCGAGGATCCGCATAACGATGTGATCCACCATTTCATCGATTGATTTGGGATGGTTGTAGAAGCCGGGCATGGGCGGGAGGATCACGACGCCCATGCGCGCGAGCTTGAGCATGTTCTCCAGATGGATCTCATTGAGGGGCGATTCGCGGACTACCAGGACCAGACGCCGGCGTTCTTTGAGCGTGACATCGGCGGCGCGATGGACGAGGTGCTCGCCTTGTCCTGTGGCAATGGCGGCGAGAGTGCGCATGCTGCAGGGAGCTATCACCATGCCATCGGTCAGGAAGGAGCCGCTGGAAACGGCCGCACCCTGATCGTTGGGGTTATAGGTGTTGGTGGCGAGCGCGTTGACTTCTTCCACTGTGCGCGAAGTTTCGTGGATCATGGTACGCGCGCCCCATTTGCTCATGATGAGGTGGGTTTCGACGGCCGCCTCGCGCATGACTTCGAGCAGTCTCACGCCGATGATGGAGCCGGTCGCGCCGGTGATGCCAACAACGATGCGGGGAGGGTTCAACGGGCGGCTCCAATTTTCGCAGGGGCCAGAGCATTCGCTGTGACGAAGGTCGCGCGGATATCGACCGGGAGATTGCTCATACGGGCGATGGTTGCCGCGGCATCGGGACGCAGGACGGCAAGTTTTTCGAACATCTGTTTGGCGCCGGCATAATCGCCGGTGGCTTCGATCATCAGAAGATCGTGGGCAAGATCGCGAACCGCGCCTTTGATCTTCGAAGCATCTACTTCCCAGGCATTGTTGCGGTAAACAAAGGCGCCCTTATCGATCAAATAGTTGAACTGTACTGCCATGCCTTTGCCGTGCGCTTCGAGCAGACCGAAGCGCAGCGTGCGGAACGAGGAGGCGAGGAAGGTGGTGTAAAGCGTTTTCTCATCGTGCTTCAAATAGCCTTTGTCGATCAGGAACTGGAGCATGTAGAGACCGAGGACATCGGCTTTGGCTTCTTCGATGGCACTGTAGAGATCTTTTAATTCCTGACGGGGCGTGCTGGCTTTTCCGTTGACGGTGATCTGGTGCGGGCCGATGCCGTGGCTCATTTCGTGGGCCAGAATGTGGGTAAAGAAGGAATCGAACTGCAGAGAAGGCTGGGCGGCGGCGGCCAGAGCGATCTTCGCGATGGGCTTCAGGGTGGCCTCGAATTTCACTTCCTGCACGTTTTTCAGCATGACTTTCTTGCTGCCCTTTTCATGCACGACGCGCTCATCGTTGGGAAGGTTATACGCGGCTGTCTTGACGCCGTGATCGCCATCGCCGGATGCGATCACTTGGTTGACGACGCGGATCGGAGAAAGCGCGCCGAGCTTCGGGTTGCGGTATTTCGCATCGATCGGCAGGTTATTTTCGACTTCCTGCATGTGGTCGCCAAAGAATTTCAGTTTGGCGGTTTCGGCGTCGTCGCGAATATTCACATAGGATTCGAAGGCGGCCTTGTAGCCGAAGATCTCATCGTTGTAGGTTTCGTAGGGGCCGAAGGTGATGTCGATGGGGGCGTCGAGGTCCATCCATGCCACATCGCTGGCGTAGTAGTCGTTCGAGAGAAAGGCCTGAGCGCGGGACTGGAGGAAGGTCTTGAGCGAGAGATTGCCGGTGAGGGTTGCGGCTTCACGGAAGAGGCGCGCGCATTCGGTCAGATCGTCTTTATAGACTTCGGAATATTTCACGGCTTTCAGGGTATTGCCGGGTGCGCGTTGAATTACGGTGAAGAAGCCTTCCGCCTGAGCTTTGGCTTCAGCCGGGAGAGTCGCGAGCCACATCTCAAACTGCTTTTTGTTAAGGTCTTCCGGATAGAAGCCGGCGCCAAGCGGCTTGCGGGCCGGGACGCCTGCGAGGAATGCCTTGTGATCGTCAAGGTCGGAAAAAGGTCCTTTGTAGAGCCAGAAGGCTTCCAGTCGCGCTTTGCCGAGCGGGGTAGTGTCCGCCTTCAGCTTTTGGTAGAGCGCGGGATTGCCTGCCCACATCTGGCCGAGGAAGATATGGTCGAGGATTCGCGAGGCCTCTATGAGCTTCGCGAGAGCGGACCGATCGCCGGGAGAGAGCTTGCTGGTATCCACTTTGAGATCAACAGGCGCGAACTTCGCGATCATTGACTGGAGTTGCGGGAGAGTGGCGTCTTCGGCGGAAAGTAAACCGGCGGATAAGGTCATGGCGAGGAGGAGGGCGGCTGCGTTCTTTTTCATGGATTGCGCTTAAAACCCCGGATTCAGGCGTCATCCGCATTGTACCTGTTGCCCGCTGAGACGCGCCTCCTAACATAAAGGTATGGGGCACCGCGTCATTATCGTGGGTGGCGGGTTCGCCGGGCTCTATGCAGCTCAGGCTTTTCGCGGACAAGCGTTCGATGTCACGTTGATCGACCGCCGCAACTTCCATTTATTTCAGCCGTTACTCTATCAGGTTGCCACGGGCGGACTTTCGCCGGGTGAAATATCGTCGCCTCTCCGCTATGTGCTGAGTAAGCAGAAAAACACGCGGGTTCTGCTGGGCGAAGTCACCGATATCGACGCACAGGCACGCGAAGTCGTCCTTGCCGACAGTTCACGGTATCCATATGACACGCTCATCGTGGCTTCGGGTTCGACGCATCATTACTTCGGTCATCCGGAATGGGCGGCGCGCGCTCCAGGGCTGAAGACGGTGGAAGATGCGACCGAAATACGGACTCGGATACTGCTGGCTTTCGAACGCGCGGAGAAGACGCACAATGCCGAAGAGCGGGCAGCGCTGCTGACCTTTGTCGTTGTGGGTGGCGGGCCCACTGGCGTGGAACTGGCGGGCGCTCTGGGAGAGATTTCGCGCGACACGCTGAAGGCCGATTTCCGCAGCATCAATCCTGCGGAATCGCGGATTTTTCTCGTGGAGGGAAACAACCGGCTGCTGATGGCTTATCCACCGGAGCTTTCCGCGAAGGCGGAGCAATCGCTGATCGAGTTGGGAGTTCAGTCGCGTGTGGGTGCGCGGGTCACGGCTATCGACGACGATGGCGTGACGATGCAGACCGCTTCGGGCGAAGCCCGGATTGCCGCTAAAACTGTCCTTTGGGCGGCCGGCGTACAGGCTTCCCCGCTGGGTAAGATTCTGGCGGATCGCACGGGTGTGGCGCTGGATTCGGCGGGGCGTGTGTGCGTTGCGGGCGATCTTTCAATCGCGGACCATCCGGAAATCATAGTTGTGGGCGATCTGGCGCGTGTGATTCAGAATGGTGCGCAGGTGCCGGGCGTGGCTCCGGCGGCGATGCAACAGGGACGCTACGCAGCGCGGCTGATTTCCGCCAGGCAACGCGGAGAAGCAATGGCTCCGTTTCACTATCGGGATAAGGGGAGCCTTGCCACAATCGGCAGGAATCGGGCGGTGGCGGTAATTGGGAAGTTCCGCTTTTCCGGCTATCTCGCGTGGCTGCTGTGGCTGTTCATCCACCTGCTTTACATCGTGGAATTCGAGAGCCGGGTGTTGATTGCGATTCAGTGGGGCTTCGCTTATTTCACGTTTAATCGCGGAGCGCGGTTGATTACGGGCGCGGACGCCCGGGTAGAGGACGGCGCTACGCCTTCTTTGCCACCCAGAGCAAAAGAGTGAAGATGGCAATCGGGATCAGGATCAGTCCGACATACATCAGAATCTTTCTGCCAAGGCCTGTTTTGCGTACCTTCCAGTCGCGAAGCTCTTCGCGATCGGCGACACCGACCTCGTTCTGGTGTTCCAGATCGTGGATGAACTCGCGTGCCGTGGGATAGCGGTTCGATGGCTCGCGCTCCAGTGCCCGGTAGATGATTTCCTGAAGCTCGGGAGTAATGGAAGGATCGGCTTCGCGCGGCGGAATTGGATTGTTCAGCAGCCGCTCATTCATGATGGCGAGAGGATTCTGGCCCACGAACGGCATCTTGCCGGTCAGCATTTCGTAGAGCATCACGCCCACGGCGTAGAGGTCCGAACGGCCGTCTCCGCGTTTCCCTTTGACCTGTTCCGGGGAGATGTAATCCGGCGTGCCCATGACATTGGAAAGCTTGGCGAAGGTCAGGCGCCGCGAACCTTCGTTTCCCGCGATACCGAAATCGATGAGCTTGATCTGGTCGTCCGGGCCGACCATGATGTTTTCCGGCTTCATGTCGCGGTGCACGACGCCGTTGGCATGGATGTAGTCGAGCGCGCGCAGGATCCGGATTGTCAGGGCAATCGCGCGGTCGACCGGCAGTTTGTGAGACGGCCCCAGGATTTTCCGCAGGAGCTTGCCATCCACCCACTCCATCACCATGTAGACGCGGCTTTTGTTGTCGTTTTGGTAAACCTTCATCACACCGGGGTGGTTTAGTTTCTGGCCGATCTCCATTTCACGGGTGAAGCGGTCGAAAAGAGCGGGGTCGCACTCCATCTCCGGATGGGGAAGTTTGATGGCAACCTGCTTTCCATCGTTCAGGTCGATGGCGCGAAAGATAGAGGCCATGCCGCTGCGAGCGACGAGTTCGTCGATCCGGTAATGATCGAGCTGATTGCCAACGGACAGTCCGGTCATGTTGCGTCAGCGCAGCTTGTAGGGGCGTCCGCGATACATCCCCATCCGTTCGACATCGCGGATACGGATGAGTTGCACGCTGATGTTATCGCCCCCGTCCCTGGTTTTGGCCAACTCCACCAGTTTAGCGGTAGCCACCGCGGGATTCGGATTGAAAGATACCAGGTTCGCCATATCCGCGGGCCGGACGGAGCCATACAGACCGTCGGAGCAAAGCAAAAGAACGTCATCCACATGGACCTGGTGGTCGCCGATTTCGACGTTGACGAAAAGGTCGGAGCCCAACGAGCGGCTGAGGAGATGGCGTTTTTCGGATTCGGCGGCCTCTTTTTCATTGAGGATTCCCAGGCGGACCTGATCGGCGACCACTGTGTGATCGCGTGTGATCTGTTGGGCAATGCCGTGGCGGATCAGATAGCAGCGCGAATCGCCCACGTGGGCAATCACTGCGCGATCGTAACGCAGGGCGCAGGCAACGATGGTGGTGGCCATGTTGACACCGCCGGGGCTGGCTGCCTTGCCGGTTTCATAGACTTTCACGTTGGCCTTTTGCACGATACGCGGCAGCGAGGCGGTCAGGGCTTCGCCCCGCGGCGCGCTCCGGAAACCATCAATGACGGAAGCGACGGCCGTTTCCGAAGCCACTTCACCGCGTTCATGCCCGCCGACGCCATCGGCGACTACGAAAAGCCAGCCGTGGGTGCGGCCTTCTTCGGCCGATGCGGGAAGGAAGTGGCCAAGGAAGTCTTCGTTGTGATCGCGGACCACGCCGACATCGGTCAATTCGCTGAATTCAAGATCGAGCATGGACGTTGCGGAACGCTGTTAGTCCGCGGCGGCACTCCATATCATCTCTCACGCGGTTTCTGCAAACGACAGCGCCCGGTCCGGCATTGTGCCGGCCGGGCGCTGCGAGAGAGCAGGCGGTGCACTCTTCCAATAACTGCTAGGCTATTGCGCGACTGGTGACGAGCGTCGTTTTTCCCTTCTTCTTACTGGAGGTGGCGAAGTAAATGCCACCGTAGATCGCCCAGACCGCGGCAATTCCAAGCGCCAGCAACGGTTCCTTCACCGTGCCGTAGCCCATGAACGGACCAACCAGATAGAAAATCATGCAGGCCAGGTTCGCGAGCAATCCGAAGATGGGAATCGCCAGGTGCTTGATGAAATTGAATTTCGCATGGCCGTGATAGGCCACGATGCAAGTCACGCAACTGAGCATGTAAAGCAAGAAGGTTCCGAAGTTGGAGGCGAGAGTCATTGTCAGCAAACTGTTCGGCATTGCCGCCATTGCATCGTGGGTGGTGTAGCCGAAGCTTGAGAAGAAGCCCTGCGGGAGTGCTTTGATAGCGGAGTCCGCGGGTGCGCCGGCATCGCCGAAGGCCATGGACACAGCGACGGCTCCGACCACGGCTGAGATCGTCGCCAACGCCCAGATGGCGCGGTGAGGGGTCAGGGTTTTGGAGTGGAGCAGACCGAAATGCTCCGGCACTTCTTCATCCCTACCCATTGCGTAGGTGACGCGTGCTCCGGTATTCATGCAGGAAAGCGTTGTGCCGATAATCGCCAGGAAGACGGTGAACGCTTCCACCAGCATGAAGATACGGCCGCCGCCCTGGCCGAACGCCGCGTTGCCGATGACGATCATCATGTCACCGATAGGAGCGGCGGAGCCCGATGCGCTCTGCATCGTGTACCCGCTGTTCAGGAAGTAGTTGGCCGCAAAGTATTCGATGAGATAACAGAACGCCCCCTGTACCAGCAGTGACGTGATCACCGCGATGGGAACGTCGCGTTTCGCGTTCTTCGCTTCCCCGCCCATGGCGGTTACCGATTCGAACCCTACCAGAATCAGAATCGCAACCGTCGCCTGAATGAAAGCCCAGCTCGCGTTATGAACGCTGACGACCGAACCGGCGTCGCCGTGTGTCAGGAATTTTTTGTCTTTGCTGCCGTCGTCGGCCGGATAGCCAACTTTGAAGAGTACGGGTTTGCCTGCGGCGTCAAGTTGCGGCTGCGGAGTACCGTCTTTGGCGCGAACGATACTATCCTGCATGACACCCTTATCGTCCTTGATCTTCTCGGTGGCAAACTCATACGTGTAGGCGTCGCCGGAAGCGGAATCGAACTGCCAGCCGGGAGTGCCCGCGGGATGATTCGAACGATAGCTGTAGGCCATCACCGCGAACACCAACAGCGCGGAGATCTGAATCACATTGACCGCGATATTGACCGCTGTGGAGCCATTGACCCCGCGATTCGCCACCCAACCGATAAAGAAGGAGAAAACGACGGCGATGAGAATCATGAACATCGTTCCCGGGTTGGATGCACTCATGGCGCTCGGCCACAGCGTGCCGACGAGGTAGCCGCAAAGAATTCCCATCACACCGACCATCACGCCCGGATAGATCCAGTAATACAGATGCGAGCCCCAACCGACGATGAACTTGGCTAGCCGCGCCATTTTCCAGACTTTGTCGTGATTCAGAAACGATTGTTCGGCAAAGTAATATGAGCTGCCTGTGCCGGGGTAAAGCTTCGCCATCTCGGCGTAACACACGGCCGTGGCTAAGCAGAGTAGAAGCGCGACTACAATACCAATCCACATGGATGGCGCTGTCGCACCAGTTGTCGCCTGGATGAAAAATGTGAGCCAGAGGAACGCGCCGGGCGCAATCAGCGCCATAGCATTCATCGTCAGTCCCGTGAGGCCCAGAGTCGCTTGCATTTCCGAAGAAGTAGTCTTATCCGCCATTTACTTGCTCCTTGCTAGGTTGGTTTGAAATTCTCGTCGGCAGGACTTCACGGTCCGGCTATCCCTCTATCCTGCCAATGTATCCCTTCGAAAGAGAAACTCATTTTTCTTATCCCTGCGATCAATGTTTTGTATCTGAGCGGAAATCGGCAAAATGAAGGTGAGCCTGTGGTATTTTGACCGTTATGGCTGCATCGGCCGGAAGGCTCAATCCGTTGAAACCGGCTGGTTTCCTGTTACTTCTGATGGGCTGGATTCTGGTGCTTTCCGCCATCATTCTGTTGCCGGACGGCGGCGCTCGCGGGGGATTTGTCGCGGCAGGCGTGGCTGTCGAAATACTTGGTCTGGTGCTCGCTGTGCGGGCGCACATAGCAGCCAGGCCGGAGCGAAACTGAGGTGAGCGCAAGCCCGGTCCTTTCCGATTCGCAGATGGTTTTATGTATTGTTTCGTTGCTGATCGCGCCCCTGGGATGTGCGGGTCTGGCGTTAATCAATGCGGGTCTCGGACGGGCCCGCAGCGCGGCGCACACGCTCACAGCCGCGCTGTGCGTGATGGCGGTTGCGGCGTGTATCTATGTGATTTGCGGACGAAGCTGGCAGGGTTTCGCCGGGGAACATGAGTCCCTGGTGTTCATTCGTGGCAAGGACTGGGGCTGGATTGGCGCCGCGAAACCATTCCTCTCCGGCCTTTCTTTCGATGGGTCCCCCGCCCTGCTTGCGGCATGGATGGGCATGATCGGCGCGGCGCTGGCCGGGCTGATTCCGCTGGGCAGCGGCAGCGAGCGCTGGCGGCTGAGTTCGATCTGCGTTTCGACCACGATCCTGGCCGGATTTACCTTTCCGGTGTTTGCCAATTGGGTATGGGGCGGCGGATGGCTGATGCACCTCGGCAGCAATTACGGGCTCGGGATGGGCTTCGTCGATGTTGGCGGAAGCGGCGCCATCCACGTTGTGGGGGGCGTGACGGCGCTCAGCGTTGCATGGCTGCTGGGTCCCCGAAAAGGAAAATTCGGGTACGACGGAATGCCCGTGGCCATCCCCGGACATAATGCCGTTTACATCGTCTTCGGCTGTTTTCTGGCTTTGGTGGGATGGTCTGGTCTGAACGCGGCCGGCGCTTTATTGTTCGCCGGGGTGTTGCCGGGCCGCATTGCGCTGATCGCCGTGAACACAATTCTGGGGGCCGCATCCGCCAGCCTGGCCGCGGCCGCAATCACTCGTGTGCGTTTCGGGAAACCGGATTCATCGCTGACGGCGAATGGCTGGATCGGTGGCCTGGTGGCCATCAGCGCAACGTGCGCATTTCTGCCGCCGGCGGCTGCCATTCTGATCGGGCTGATCGCGGGGATTTTGGTGGCCGTGTGCGTGGAGCAATTCGAACTGCATCTGGATCTCGACGATCCGGGTGGATCGATTTCGGCGCACGGCGTGGCTGGAATCTGGGGGTTGCTGGCGGGTGGCGCGCTGGGACGTTTTCCCGAGGGCGTAGATGGACAATTCCTGGCCCAGATTATTGGCGTAGCGACACTGATCGGCTTTGTGCTGCCGTTGACGTTCGGCATGAACTGGCTGCTGAACCGGTCTATTGGATTGCGCGTTGCTCCGGATGCGGAACGTCAGGGAATGGATCTGGCTGAGCTGGGTGCGGGGGCTTATCCGGAATTCGTTACGCATACCGACGATTTCATGCAGCGATAACCGTCATTTCCGAAAAACGATAATGTGCTGCTGCGGGAGGATTTCGATCGACTGATCGAACCGGAACCCTTCTGGCTTCACTTCAGCCTGTACCTGTTGCAATGTCATTTTGTGCTCAGGACGGATGGGGACATTCGGATCTTCACCGCGGTATTCGAGCAACACCAGTCGTCCATTCGGCTTCAGGGCTTCGCGGATACGGTCCAGCATTTTCTCCGGCTCGGAAAATTCGTGATAGACGTCGACCAGAATCACAAGATCGAGCGATTCCTTGGGTAATTTCGGATCGTCGATTGTGCCCAGCACGGAGCGTACGTTGGTCAGCTTGCGGTCCCGCATATTTTTGCCAAGTTGATCCAGCATTTCCTGCTGGATGTCCTCGCCATATACAGTGCCTGACGGGCCGACACGCTCGGCCAAACGCCAGGTGAAGTATCCGACTCCGGCGCCCACATCCGCAACCACGGCGCCCTTCGGAATCTTCAGGGCATCGAGAGCTTCGTCGGGATGCTCTTCACTCTGGCGCTCGGGGCGCACCAGCCAGTCCGACCCGCCAATGCCCATAACCTGAGCGATGCGGCGGTGAGTAATCGGATGAACATCTTCGCCATAACACAGGAAAGCGAGGAGCAGCGCGAGGACGAAAAATCGTGCTTTCATTTGCCAACCAGTGTATAGGTTCCTTGACACGGACCTGTAGCGATGACATTCTGGTTGAGAAAATTATGATCCGCTATCGAACAGCTCTGTTGTGTGGCCTGGCCACGCTCTCATTGGTTACGCTTCCGCTTAGCCGTGCGCAGGCGCCCGGGGCCTCCGGCGCAACTGCACCACCACCGAGTCCGCAACAACTCGCCTCGCTGGCGGACCGTCAAAACATGATGGACCAGCTCCACATCACCGCGTTGCGGCCAGGCGCGAGCGGCAGTAATAAAGCGGCTCCGAATTATCAGAACAACGATGAATCGAAGGCGACTACGTATAGTTCCCTGCCCGATCCTCTTGTCATGAAAAACGGCCGCAAAGTTACGAGTGCGGCGATGTGGCCTGCCCGGCGCGCCGAGATTATGGAAGATTTCGACCGCGAGATTTACGGCCGTGTCCCCGCAGTCACGCCAAAGGTGACATGGGAAGTGGTGAAGGTCGCCGAGGAAAAGAATGGCGACGTTCCGGTGATTACGAAGACGCTCCTGGGGCACGTGGATAATTCGTCCTACCCTGCGATCTCGGTCAATATTCAGTTGTCGCTTTCTACGCCTGCCAATGCGACTGGCCCCGTGCCGGTCATGATGTATCTCGGACCAACGGCTCCGGGTTTCCCTGGCCAGGGTTTCGGCTTCGGCGCGGCTGGCGGCTCAGGCCGGGGAGGCTTTGCGGGATCGGGGCGCGGCGGGTTGGCCTTCGGCGCGTCGGGTGCCGGGCGTGGACGCGGCCCGACCGGTCCAACATGGCAACAGCAGGTTCTGGCGAAGGGTTGGGGCTATGCCACCATCGCCACCGGGAGCATTCAGGCTGACAACGGCGCAGGACTGACGGCTGGAATCATCGGTCTGGTCAACAAGGGCCAGCCGCGTAAGCCGGAAGATTGGGGCGCATTGCGCGCATGGGCGTGGGGCGCCAGTCGCGCGCTGGATTATTTCGAAACGGATAAAGCCGTGAACGCGAAGATGGTCGGGCTCGAAGGCCATTCGCGCTGGGGTAAAGGAACGGTTGTGGCGATGGCGTACGATACGCGGTTCGCAATCGCGTTCGTGAGCTCATCAGGTGAGGGCGGCGCCAGAATTCATCGCCGGTACTTCGGCGAAATGGTGGAAAATGTGACGGCCGCCAGCGAGTATCACTGGATGGCGGGGAATTTCCTGAAGTATGGCGGCCCGCTAACCGCGAAGGACATGCCGGTGGACGCGCACGAACTGGTGGCCTTGTGCGCGCCCCGACCGGTATTCATCAGCGGTGGTGCGGTGGAAGGCGACGGATGGCAGGATCCGAAAGGCATGTTCCTCGCCGCCGCCGGGGCTCAGCCTGTTTATAGATTGCTCGGCAAGAAAGATATGGGGACGAATGAGTTTCCACCGATCGAGACTGCGCTGATCGATGGCGACATTGCTTTCCGGCAACATAGCGGCGGACATACAGATGTGCCGAACTGGCCGACGTTTATTACGTTCGCCAGCCGGTATCTGAAGTAGGCGCGTCAGTTCGGATCGGGGCGCTGAACGCGATCCAACACGAGGACGTGAACCGGAGCGCGGGCCGCCGTCAGCGTCAGACCCGATTGCTCCGGAAGCGCTGAGAAAATGGACGGGCCCATGTCGGGATCATCGCTGAGAGAAAACATGATTCGGTATGCGTACTGATTTTCGGGCGGAAGGCTCGTGTCGTTGATAACCGGGCGGCGGCCGCGAATTACGCCTTCAAGAGTCTCAGCAATGTCGGCTATTGACTGGCAGTCCGACCACATACCTTCTGGACGGACAGTGACCGCTCCGCACTGACTCTTATCGGTAGCCGGAGTCAGCTTCGTGCCTTTTCCGGACACTTTCAGCAGATAAACCGAGCCTTCGCGATCTTCCCAATGGACGTTAAGGTGAAACCGGTCCGCTAATATCGATTGCAGCATTCGAACCAGTTCGGGCCGGGGGGTAGGCCTGGATGCTCTGGCCTGGATCATGTAGCGATCGGTTTCAGTCCACGCCGGACCCTTATCCGGCACCTGATAATCCTTCAGCCCATAAGCCAGCTTGATGAGATTTTTGAGCGTGCACCCCGCATACCCGAGCGTGACCGCGTCAAAGTGCGGGTTGCAGGCCTCGTAGGGCGGCCCTGCGGGCGCGTAGGGCTTGATGGAGACAGCTTCGAACTCGGCAGGTGCCGGGGTGGCAGAAGGTGGCTGGGCCAGGGCGGACTGACTGGCAAACAGCGCTATCAGGATCAGGCCGAGTTTCATTCAGTTCTCCGAAAGCTCGTCAAATTTATCGACGCTGAGGATTTCGACCGGGCTCCTGTTTCCAAGCTTCTCATGATTCGCCCGTCAGAGTCCTCGGACCGCTTATTTCCTGGTTTTCGGAAGGTGGCTCAAATTTGTCGACGACGAGGGTTTGCACTGTGCCTTTCGTTGCCTCCAGTTTCAATCCGAGCTGCTGTTGCAGTGCAGCCCACAGATCCGGTACGGGCGCGTCCGGATTTGGCTTCAGTCCCAGCCCACCGAACTGGGATTCATCGGGCAGCCATGTTAATTGGAAATCATAGCGGCCAGTCAATCCAGTCTGATCGACGACGGGACGGTTCATGGCGGCACGTTGCAGCACGCAGGCGAATTCGCTCAGGGTGGCGCTTCTTGCGGGAAGCGAAACACTGCCAGGCGCGATCACGACGGCCAGCGCGGCGGGCCTTCCGGCGTGGCGTCGGGCGCCCTTGTCGTCACTTTTAGCCGGGATCCGCCTTTCGCTACCGTGAGGGCGTACACCGGCATTTCCTTTGGCTCGCGATGAAACACCAACCTGAACCGATCGGTGAGCAGGTTTCTCAGCATCGCCATCTGCTCATTCAGAACAGGGCGAACATCACCGGGCGTTTTGGCAAGAATATCGTAATGCGCGGAATCGGACCATTTGGGAACGCCGAAGATTGCCTGAGGGCTTAAGTCATAAGCCGCGGCCAGCAAGGCCTTCAGGGCATGGTTTCGCGCCGCCAACTGGTGGGCGCTCAGCATGCGGATATAGCGTCCCCCGGTCCAGTCGGCGGGAGTCGGTTTGATCGCCGCAATTTCAAAGGTGTCGAACACGGGCCGCGGCGGAGTTTGGGCACGCAGGACGCCGGTCCAAAGGAGTAAAATAAAGCCGATCACACTAAAACTGGCCGACATGCTCTACCCATAGCATGTTTCTCGGGCGCGGGTTCTGCGCCGATGTGGTGTGCTATCCTCAAAGTTCCCGGAAAATCAAGTCATGCCAAAACTAAAGACACACAAAGGTGCGTCCAAACGGTTCAAAAAAACCGGGACGGGGAAAGTTGTCCGGCAACATGCATTCGCCCGGCACATTCTCACGTCCAAGTCGCGCAAACGTAAGAACAAGCTGCACAATTCGGTGGTCGCCGATGATTCCGACCAGGCGAAGTTGCAGCGAATGATCCCCTACTAGACCGCCCCCCGGCGGTTCAGCAGGAAGATCGAGCGAGCGAACGGTGCCACCGCACGTGCCCGACGAGCCGCATTTAATAGATAAACCAATCAGGAGACAAACGTGCCCAGAGTTAAACGTGGTACCAAGCGGTCTGACCGCCGCACAAGAACGCTTGCCCTTGCCAAGGGCTACTTCCTCACCAAGAGCAAACTGCACCGTTCCGCACAGGAAGCGGTGGAGCGCGCGCTCAAGTTCGCCTACACGGGCCGCAAACAGAAGAAGCGGGAATACCGCTCCCTGTGGATCGTCCGCATCGGCGCAGCAGCCCGCGAAGCCGGTCTCACCTACAGCTCTTTGATCCATGGCCTGAAGCTGGCCGGAATCGATCTCGACCGTAAGGTTCTGGCCGAAACCGCCACCGCGGACGCCTCGCAGTTCACTCTGCTGATCGAGCAGGCGAAAACCGCGCTGGCAGCTGCCGAAGCCGCCGCGAAGAAATAAACCGCTCAAAAAAACCCTACCGGGAACTGAACAATGGCGCCCACCGTGAAGGAAATCGATCCCCTCGATCATCTTGAGGAACGCATCCAGAAGGCTGTAGCCCTGGTCAATCGTCTGCGCGACGAAAAGGAATCAGCCGCCAAAGCTGCATCTGACGACCGGGAAATGGCAGCTCTCGAACGCGAAGAGGCTGCCCGGCTGGCTGCCGAAGAAAAAGCGGCCGCCCAGAAGGTTGCAGACGCACTTCGTGTAGACCTTGAAGAAGCGCAAAACGCCAATACGAAGCTTGCGGCTGAAATTGAGGCCATGCGGGCGGAACGTCTGCAGGTCCGCGCTCGCCTCGAAAAACTGCTCGGACACATCGATCAGCTCGGCGCGGCGTAAGAACTTTTGGCGTGTTCCCCACCCGCCAGCTTCAAACGCGTAGAATTTAGGTAGAGCATTCGGATGCCGAAGCAGCCTGTCCGCGTTCACATATTCAACCAAAGCTACACGCTGCTTGCCGATGGCGATCCCGGCGAGGTGGAAGCCGTCGCCCATGAAATCGATGAGCTGATGGCCAACATCGCCAGCCGCGCCGGCAGTGGCGATTCCACGCGCGTAGCCGTTCTTGCCTGCATGCACCTGGCCGACAAACTTCGCACCACGGAGGCGCAACTGCGCTCGATCGAAGACAAGTCGGCCCGCATCGCCGGAATTCTCGAACAGGCGCTTGATGACGTGCTTTGTGAACCGGAAGCGACCCATCTCGAAAATGTCTGAAAAATACGACGCATTTCTGCTGGTTTCCTTCGGCGGCCCAGAAAAACACGAAGACGTAATTCCCTTCCTGGAAAACGTGCTGCGCGGAAAGAATGTGCCGCGGGAGCGGATGCTTGAAGTTGCCGAGCATTACTATCACTTCGACGGCATGAGCCCGATCAACCGGCAGTGCGAAGATCTGCTTGCCGCACTGCGCGCGGAGTTCGCCGCCAGCGGTTTGAATCTGCCCATCTATTGGGGCAATCGCAACTGGCATCCGATGTTGACCGATACCGTTCAACAAATGCGGGACGACGGGATTCGCCGTGTGATCGCGCTGGCAACCTCCGCTTACGGCTCGTATTCCGGTTGCCGGCAATATCGCGAAGATCTGGATCGTGCGGCCACTGCGGTGAGCGGCGCGCCGGTCATCGACAAACTGCGGCCTTTCTTCGACCACCCCGGCTTTATCGATGCCGCCGCCGCGCGCGTGCGTGAAGCTCTGGAACAATTGCCGGGCGCGGATGTGGTCTATACGGCGCACAGCGTGCCGGTTTCCATGTCGCAATCGAGCCCGTACGAGCAGCAGCTCCGCGAGGTGTGCTCGAAGGTTCACGAAAAGTGTGGTGTTGGCGGTAAACCGACATTGGTGTTCCAAAGCCGCAGTGGACCGCCCGGACAACCGTGGCTCGAACCCGACATCGGCGAATATGTGCGCCAAACCGGATCGAAACGCCTTATCGTAGTACCGATCGGGTTTCTATCCGATCACATGGAAGTGCTCTACGATCTGGATACCGAGGCTGCCGATATCGCCCGCGAGCGCGGCATCGAGTTCGTGCGCGCCGGAACCGTGGGGACTCATCCGAGCTTCGTCAGCGCGATCCGGCAGATGGTTCAGACCGCGATGGACGGCGTAGTGAATGCCTGTGCGCCGGATTGCTGCAAACCAATGCAACGGCCGGCGGTTCGTCCACAATGAAAGTCCTGCTGCCGGTCACATTCGCAGGGTTGCTGATGGTCTTCCTTGTTATTGCGCAGACCAAAAGCGCCCCCTCGGCCCAGACCAAAAGAGCCGCCTCGCCCCCGGTTTATGGCTATCAGATTGTGCATACGTATCCGCACGATCGTGGCGCATTCACCGAAGGCCTCGAATATCACGACGGTTACCTCTACGAAAGCACAGGTCTCAATGGCCGTTCCTCATTGCGGAAAGTGAAGCTCGAAACCGGCGAAGTCGTCCAGAAGATTCCGCTGTCGAATCAGTTTTTCGGTGAAGGGATTACAATCACCGGCGATCGGATTGTGCAGTTGACTTACAAAACCGAGGTGGGGTTTGTGTACTCACTGAAGGATTTCCAGCTCCTGCGGAAATTCGAATACAAGGGCGAAGGCTGGTCGCTCACCCATAACGCCACCAGCATTTTCATGGACGATGGTAGCAGCGAGATTCGCGTCTGGGCTCCGAAAACTCTCGCCGAGCATCGCCGCATTAAAGTGCATGAGGGCGCGAGATCGATCGACAATATCAACGAATTGGAGTATGTCGACGGCGAACTCCTTGCCAACATCTGGCAGACGGACCGCATCGCCCGCATTTCCACCGTTACAGGAGCTGTGACGGGCTGGATCGACCTGAGCGGAATTCTGAGCCCCATGTATCGCAACGGCACGGAAGATGTGCTGAACGGTATTGCATACGACGCCCCGCACAAGCGGCTCTTCGTGACCGGCAAACTCTGGCCCAATCTATTTGAAATCCGAATCGTTCCGAAGAAATAAGCTAATTCGCGGTCGGATGCTCCACGTGGTCAATAATCAAAAACTGCGAAGGCGCCTTCTGCGATTCCAGCTTGAGTCCTAACTGGTTCTTCAGCGCATCCATGAATGACGGCCCGTTCGGATCCGGCAAAAAATCTGGTCCCAGTTGCTGAATGCTGTTCGGTTCGGGCGCCCAGTCCAGAACGAAATCGAAAGTGCCGCTGAGGCCGGTGCGATCCACCACAGGACGCCCCAGGCCGCCCATATTCGCAAGCAAATTCCCAATAAACGGCATGGTGATATTTCGCGCGCCGCCGCGCAGACGTCCGTCGGCCGGAGGCATCATCAGCAAGCCCCCGCACTGGGTGGGATAACCTCCGGTTACCATACCGCCCAGATCCCCGGTCGGTGGCGAGGGCGGGCCGTTGGGAGATAAAACGGTCGTGCACGTAGCATCGGCCGGATGGACCTGGAGTTTCGGACCCATTTTGTCCGGCTTCTGGAGCGTCAGCGCAAAGACAGGAACCTCCCGCGTCTCGTAGTGTGTCGCAAGCTTAAAGCGATCCGCCAGAAGAGATCGCATCATCAGACGCATCTGGTCTTTGGTGTCTTTTTTCGGATCGCCCTCCGTTTTCGCTTGAATGTCAAACCGCTCGGTAGATGCCCAGCCCGGCAATTGGGCCAGCACAGCCGGCGCTTCGCTGCCGATGAGCTTGTATGCGAATGCGACGTAGGTGGCGAGGGGAAAGCCGGAAGCCGTAAAATAGCCGCCATTGGTCACGTAGACGTCACCGGGGCCAAGCGGGAAATTAGATTTCGAAGGATCGTCGGAGTTATTCGGTTTCACGGACGCAACATCGAACGCCGGCAACGGCTGCTGTTGCGCACCGAGTTGCGCGGCTAGTGCGGAAAGCATCAGCATCGCGCCCGAAACTGCGAGTTTGTTCCTCATAGCCGTTCCTTCTACCATATAACCGCGCTGGCTGCCTTAAGTTACGCCACAATTTCGGAAATCACGCTAAAATCGAACTACTTCAAACAAATGAGAGTCCTCGCCTGCACCGTCCTGTTCCTTATGCTCGCTGAAGCCGCCGCTGCCGCCGAACCAGCTTCTTTCGCCGATGTCACAGCGCAAAGTGTGAGCAACGGTTTCCGTGCAGCCGCAGTCTATCTGGACGATTCCGGACTGCCCTTCGGCGCCCGCTTCATTACGAAAAGACAGGCTTCACGCTCGACCTGATCCAGGTGCAGTCCGTGCCCCAGGCCTTCACCTGGGTCAACACGTTTCCGGTTTCCGACAAAGGCGAGCCGCACACACAGGAACATCTGCTCGTGGGCAAAGGCAACGTGGGCCGCGCGCTCGCAGCCGGCGAAAGCATGACACTCTCACTCTCGAGCGCGTTCACAATGCAGTGGCGCACTTGTTACCACTTCAACACGAATGCCGGACTCGAGGTCTTCTACGATGGCCTGCGCACGCAGTTGAACGCATTAGTGCATCCCGATTACACCGACGAAGAGATTAGTCGCGAAGTCCGCAATTTCGGCGTTGCGCAGAATCCTGCCACTCACGATTTGCGCCTCGAAGAGAAAGGCACGGTCTACAACGAGATGGTCAGTTCCATGGCCAAGCCGGACTGGATCATGTATCGCCAGGCCTCCATCGATATCTACGGTCCGAGCCATCCTCTTTCGTACAGTTCCGGCGGCATGCCCGAGGCCATTCGCGAAATGAAGGCGAAGGATATCCGCGACTTCCACAATCGCCATTACTTTCTCGGGAATATGGGCTCCGTGGTTTCTTTACCAAAAGGCGAAACAGTCGCGGCGCAATTAACACGTCTGGACGCTGTACTGTCCGCTGTGCAGCCCGGTCCTGTAAACCTGAAGCCGGAGAGCGAGGCGGGCCTGCCCGCGCCGAAAGCGGCCGCGCCCGGCTCAATTCAGGTCGTCGATTTCCCCTACGAAAACGATCACCAGCCGAGCTATGTCGGCCTCGCGTGGCCGGCAAATCGCAAGCTGAATAATCGCGACTCGTTGCTGTTCGAGCTGTTCTTCAACTCGTTCGCGGGAGATACGACCACGAATCTCTACAAGCTGTTCATCAACAGCCGCACGCGCAAGCTGAACACCGGAGCCACCGGAGTGAGCGCGTTCGTCTCCGAGGACCAGGGCTATCCGGTCTTCATTACGTTCGATGAAGTCTCAGCCGCGAATCTGACGGAGGAAAAGGTGAAGGAGATTCGTGCCGGTGTCATGGCCGAATTGACCCGCGTCGCAGCGCTGCCCGATAGCTCTTCGGAACTGGCTGACTTCAACGCGCAGGTTCGCAGCCGCCTGGTGGAACAGCGCCGCGATCTGTCGAAGCTGGTCAATTCCCCGCCCGGCTTCGGCGCGCGTAGCACCGGATCCACATGGATGGACCAGCTCTATCGCCTCAACCGCGAAGGCGGCTTCCGGAAGTTCGTGACCGAAAAGACGGACATCGAAGCCATCGACCAGATGCTCGCCGGCACAAAGAACATCTGGCGCGACCTGCTGCCGCAGTGGCACATTACGGGAACCGTTCCGTACGGCGTCGCCGTCCGCCCCAGCCCGGCTCTGCTGGCGAAGGAACAGAAAGATCGCCAGGATCGCGCCACGACAGAAGCAAAGCGCCTGGGCGCGTCGTATCGCTTGACCGACACGCAGGCAGTGATTAAGCGCTATCAGTCCGACTACGACGCGCAGTCCACGAAGCTCGATGAACTCGCACGAACCGCCGCCAACCGCAGATTTCTGGATAACCCGCCTATGACGCTGGACGACCAGTTGGAATACACGGAGGCGAAGGTTGGCCGCGGCGTGCCGCTGGTGAGCTCTTACTTCGACACGATGACGAGCTCAACCACGTCGCTTGCGCTCAACCTGGCGTCCGTTCCCGAAGCCGATCTGCCGTTGATCTCGCTGCTGCCGGAATTGCTTTCGTCCGCTGGCGTGATCGAAAATGGCCAGCCGGTCGACTATGAACAGATGCAGCAAAAACTCCGCCGGGAAGTTCTCAGCCTCAACGCGCGTTTCACTTCCAATACGCGGACCAATCGCGTGGAACTCGTCGTGAGCGGCGCCGGTAACGATCTGAACGAAAGCCGCCGCGCCATTGAGTGGATGCGCCTCGTCCTTCTGCATCCGGATTGGCGTGTCGAGAATCTGCCGCGAATTCGCGATCTTGTGGAACAATACGTCGGCCACGTGCGCACCACAATGCAGGGTCCGGAAGAATATTGGGTCATGAATCCGGTTTATGCATACTGGATGCAAAACAGTCCGCTCTATCTGACAACGTCATCATTCCTGACTCGCGAATGGAACGCCGATCGCCTGCGGTGGATGTTGAAAGATCTTCCCGATCGGATAGCCATAGCGGCGGAACTCGCCAGCCTCTCTGCGGCCCCTCCACACGACCGCCCTTCCGCCAAACAAGCCATTGCGAAGCTGACCAACAAAGACCTCGGCGACGACCTTACCCAGCTGCTGGCCGACCTTCCCGATGAAAGCCTGAGTGCCGACCTCTCCTATCTCTGCCGTCAACTCCGCGATGACATTCTCCTGACGCCCGCAGTCGCGCTCGAACGCCTCAATAAGCTGCGCGAAAACCTGCTGACAACCGGGAACGCGCGCATGTGGACTGTCGGTTCACATGCGACTCTGGATCAACTGAAAACATCTGTCGCTGGATTAGCCGGCGATCTGCGCGATGCCGCGCCTACGCGCGTTACTTACGAAAACACTTCCCGCTTTGACGCTCGGCTCCACGCCCGCCAGGCACCCGGCTCTCTGCAAACAGCTCCGCTGTTCGTCGGCCTTTACGACCCCAACCTGACCGGCGGGGTCTTCGCATCCATCGTGCCGCTCGCCTCATACGACGACGCCGGGCGCGATAAGCAACTCGACTACCTGGCCTCGCGCTTGTTCGCGGGCTACGGAGAACATGGCGTTTTCACGAAGACAATCAGCGCCGGCCTCGCCTATAGCAACGGTATTCGCGGGACGCTGCACGATGGCTGGGCCGGTTACTACGCCGAGCGCATGCCGGAAATTCCACAGACCCTCCATTTCGCGATCAACGTGATTCAGAAGGGACCGCGCGATCCGCAATTCGGCGAGTATGCGATAGCTCTGGCCTTCCAGCCCACCAATGCGGCCGGCAGCTACGAAGACCGTGCCGAGGCAATCGCAGACGATCTCACTGATGGAATCACGCCTGCCAAAGTAAAAAAGTTCCGCGAAAATCTGTTAACACTCCGCCGCGAATCCGGCCTGACCGCCGAATTGTTCCAGAGGATGGATTCCGTGTATTCCAAAATCCTGCCAGGCTACGCGACCCGCACCAAAACCACCCCCGGCTCAGTCTATTTCATGATCGGCGACGACAAGCAATTCAAGGCATTCAATGCCGACGTTCAGGCCCGCGAAGACGAGCGCGTACACAAACTGTATCCCCGGGATTACTGGCTTGTAGCCAACGAAAGTAACTAATGTATATTACAGAACAAGCGCTTTTTCCTCTGTGAATACGTCAATCCCCACACCGCTGGCCCACATTCCATTGAACGCAGCCGATGAGGATTTGCTGTGCGGGCGCGCCGCGGACGTAGAGACAATCGTCCGGAACTGCCACTCCGGCCGCCTCACTGTGGTCACATCGTCACCCGGCCTGGGCGCATCTTCTTTGCTACGCGCGGGTGTCGAACCGGCGTTGAGGCGTGATGGCTTCACGACCGCGGTTTATTCGGATTGGCAGGGGCCGTCCATCGCCGCACGGCTTCGGGAAACGATTCTGCGAGCCATACACGAGCAGGCGGATGGCGCCTTTACAACCATCCCGCACGAGCCGCTTGTTGAGTTTCTGACTCGCGCCGAGCGAGGAACCGGCAGGCCTGTCGCGATACTCCTGGATCAGTTCGAGGATTACGTTCGCTGCCACACAGGTACAGATGTTTCGAATAATTTTGACGCAGAACTTGCCAACGCCATCAGCGCACGCGCCGGCCGCTTCGTCATAGTTCTTCAGAATACTTCCATTGCAGCGTTTGAGCGCCTGAGCCAGTCCGTTCCCAACCTGATGGGCTTCACCGTGAAGCTTGCTCCATTGACCACCGACGCGGCTGAGGAATTAGTTGACCGAATTGTCGCGCGCGCCAGGATTGACGTGGAACCAGCGGCGCGCAGCCAGCTCGTATCCTCCCCCCTCGTTCTGGTGACTGACGTTTCCGGCGACTCTGCCGGCGTTCATCCGCTGTTCCTCACGCTCGCAACTCAACGGCTCGTGCGGGCAGAGTCAAACCTCGGCTCGTACGTCGCCCGCGTTTCCACACTGACGGCAAGCGGCGGCCCGGATCGACTCATCCTCGAATCCCTTGACCCTGCTCTCCTCGAACTTGGCAGCACCCACGCGCAGCTTCTCTTCCGCTGGATTCCGCTCCTGATTTCGGCGGAAGGTCTGCGCCTGGCGGCATCCGAAAAAGCCCTCATGGAACGCTCGGGCAGGCTAAACCGCTTCGGCATGACTTTGTTGCCAATACTGGTGAAGAGCGGACTGATGCGCACCGTCGCCACATCGGCGGGCCTGCGCTATGAATTCGCACGCGAGTCCACCGCGGTCGTCGTTCACGACTGGTGGCATCGCAGGGAAGCCGAAATACTGGCCCGGCAGCGTGCTCAGTTTCGGACACGCTCGCTCTCTCTCTCGGGAGGCGCAATCGTGCTGGCCTATCTGATCTATCTCTGGATGAAATGAAGCCGACCCGGCGCCAGAGCCTCCGGGTGAAACTGCCTGGCTTACATTTTGTAGCGGCCGAGATCCTCTTCGTTCAGATTCTCCAGCCAGCGCTTCAGTTCCTGATTCGCGTTGACCTTATCCGCTACCGCGCTGGTAGCCTTGGACGACTTCAGCACGGAATCATCGACGTAAATGGGGCAGTCATGGCGCAACGCCAGAGCCAGAGCATCGGATGGACGCGAATCCACCGAAATCAATTCTCCGTTTCGCTCCACCCAAATCACCGCGTAGAAAGTGTCCTCGCGGAGTTCGCTGACTACGACTTTGCGAATGCCCGCATCGAGCCCTGTCAGCAGAGTCTTAATCAGATCGTGTGTCATCGGCCGTGGAGTCGAAACTTTTTCGATCTCGAGGGCGATAGCGTTTGCTTCGTAGATGCCGACCCAGATGGGCAGAACACTGCTGCTGCCGGAATCTTTCAAAATGACGATCGGCATATTCGTTATCGGGTCCATCATCAACCCGCGGATCTTCATCTCGACTTCCATAACTTCATTACAACACAATGCGGCAGTCAGCGAAGGGCGCGCGAATGGAGCCCGCCCCGCAATCGGCGGCAACGTTTACTGGAAGACGACCGGTTGGTTTATCTGCGCCGTATTCTCAAATACAAAGCCCAGATCAACTCCGGGAATAGTGAGCGCCGCCGGCAATGTCTGCAGCGAGACACTGATACTGCCATTCGGCGAACTTCCGGACGCTGGCGGCATCGCCAGCAGAACCGAGGGTGGAATCGTGAAAGTTCCCGGCGCGGCCGGCACCTGGCACTCAAAGGTCATGCTGACGTTCGAGGGTATCGGCTGGCCATTTACAAAAATCGGATTGCCCCCCGCGAACCCGACGATATCGACGAAGCTGTTGCTGTCTCCACCCGCCCAATTGATCTTCAGCCCCGACGACCTGGACACGGTGCTCACCGTGGAATTGGTCCAGGCGAAAGCAGGCGGACCGTTGAACGAAAGCGAAAACGCGCCGACATCCTTGCCCCCGCTGCCGTTTGAAGCCGTGTAAGTTCCCGTCGTAAGTCCCGTGAGATTACCTTGGAAAACGCCCGGCAGCGCCAGTGGCATCGAAACAGCGGCGCCTGAAGGAGGCGTCAACGTCATCGCGGTACCCGCATCCAGTCCGGTAGATGGTGGCGGACCATCATTGCCACCACCGTTTGAATTGCCGATCTGCATTGTCGTGACGCAGTTTCCGAGCGATACCGTGCCAAAAACATTGACTCCGGAAAATTGCGCGGGGGTGAATTTCAGAAAAAAGCCGAGCGCCTGTTTCTTGTCACCGTCCAGATTGATGGCTCCGACGCTGATACTGCCTTTCGCCGCAACTATACCGGCTGCAGTGCTCGGGAATGAGTTCACGTCCGTACACGCACCCCCACCGGCTGCGATGGGAATCGTCGTCCCGTTGCTGACCCGCGCCGGCGTAGTGTCGGATTGAACGACCAGCGAAACGTAGCAGCCGGAAAGCCCAGCCGGAATTGTAAAGTTGATCTGATTCAGCCCGATCCCGCCTGAGATGCCTGCGTAGGTGACCGCCGCTTCAATCCCTCCGACGAATACGTGCACCTTCGGAAAGGTTCCCTTAGTCGCATAGTTGTTGTCGCTGTCGGTAGCTCCCAGCCCTGTGCCCCAGATTGTGTAGGTGTTGTTCGGTATCGCGGAGTTCGTGCTGGTAATAACTTTATAGTTCGCGTCCGTCACGACTGCGGCGCCTCCGCCGCTCTGGTTAACGGTGGAGATCCCGAAATTGCTGTCTACTACCCTCACGCTGAAAGTATTTCCGACCGTACCGTTATACGTCACCTGCATTGTGGCAAACACGCCGTTCACAGTCACAGGAAAATTCGATGGCATCACCGCCACAATCTGCGTATTCAATACATAGAGGATGGGCACGTTGACGGCTGTACCACCTGGCGGCGTCACCTTGATAGTGACCCCGCCCAGGGTCGTGCCCAGAGGCAACGTCGGTGCCTGGAGCAGCGTCGTCGGCCCCATATCCGTGCCGTAAAGCACGAAAAGCTGGCCCTGCGCGATGCCGAAATTGGGCAAGCCTGGCAGAATGTTACTGGCCGGATTCTGAATGGAAGTGATAACGGGTGGTGCCGCATTCAGGCACGCAACTCCGAGTAATACAGGGAGCAAGCGGAAAAATCTCATTTGTCCGTTATATTACCATCGCGCCACCTGAAAGGTTAGCTTCCGCTCAGTGGATAATCTCGCCAGTCAGCGAATTCGGACCCGCCCGCATCACACGCACACGCACATATTTGCCAAGCAGGTCTGGCATCCCCGAAGTAAAGCTCAGCGTACGATTGCGGGTCGTCCTCCCTACCCACTGACCCGTCGATTCATACCAGCTCTCCACCAGAAGTTCTTCTTCCTCACCGAGCAGTTCCGCGTTCTGCCGCATCTGAATCGCCCGCTGACGCTCCTGCACAATCGTGAGCCTGCGCGTCTTCTCTTCCTCCGTGATCTGATCCCCCAACTCAAGCGCAGCCGTATTCGGACGTCGCGAATACTTAAAGCTGAAAATCGAGTCGTACTTCACTTCTTCCAGCAGATCCAGCGTTTCTTCGAAATCCCGCTCGGTTTCGCCCGGGAAACCGACAATAATATCGGAAGTCATCGCGATGGGGCGTTTCGCCTCGCGCATCCACTGAATGCGCTCCATATACTGCTCGCGCGTATACAGCCGCTGCATGGCCTCAAGCACGCGCGACGATCCCGACTGCACCGGCAGATGCACGTGGTTGCACAAATTCGCATTCCCCTCGATCGCATCAATGATCGGCTTCACAAAATCCCGCGGATGCGATGTTGTGAACCGAACACGCCGGATTCCCGGAACCCTGCCCACCTGATCCAGCAGCGTCGCGAAATCCCAGCCCGCGGGCGACGGATCCCGATAGCTGTTGACGTTCTGTCCCAGCAACTGGATCTCGGTATATCCCAGCCCCGCCAGCCGTGTCGCTTCCTCAATCACGCTCGCCCCGGTGCGGCTGCGTTCCGGGCCCCGCGTAAACGGAACCACGCAATACGCGCAACTCTTGTCGCAGCCCTCGATAACGGTGATCCACCCGCGATGCGGATTATCCCGCCGCGTGAACGGAGTGTCGAAGGTCAACTCTGTATCAAGGCTTAGCCCTGTAACGCGGCGATTGCCCTTTTCCAGCTGCACCAGCATTTCCGGCAGCTTCGTATAGCTCGCCGACCCGGCCACCAGACTCACGTGCGGCGCACGTTCGAAAATCTTCTCGCCTTCCTGCTGCGCCACGCAGCCAATCACGGCGACCACTTTTCCCTTCCCGCTGTTCTTGAAATGCTGAAGCCGGTTGAAAACTTTCTGTTCCGCCTTGTCGCGGATCGAGCAGGTGTTAAAAAATATGTAGTTCGCCTGGTCGGGAGATTCCACCTGCGCGTAGCCCTCATGCACCAGCGTCCCCACAACCTTTTCAGAGTCGTGTGCATTCATCTGGCAGCCGAAAGTCTCGATGTAAAACGTCTTTTCCACTTCATCTATTGTAGCGGCCGCGTCAATCCACAAACTTGTGAAAGCCCTTCCCTTACCGCATGACCGGTGTTATTTTTGAAGTACCTTGCAGACACGCCCCTTCTTAACGGAACTCGCGGACCTGCAGACACGCCTGCTCGAAATGGGCGGCCTTGTCGAATCCGCCATCTCCACCAGCTTGTTATGGCTCGTCGAAGGGCGCCAGCCACCCGCCCAGGAGATCTGGGATGTCGAGACCCGCATCAACCAGCTCCACATCCAGATTGACGAAGTGGCGCTCAGATTGACGGCGCTGCACCAGCCGGTGGCGAGAGACCTCCGGTTCCTGACCGCCGCGATCAAGATCAACAGCGACCTCGAGCGCATGGGCGATCTGGTGGTCAACATAGCGGAACGGGCTTCTTCATTTCTTCAGAGCGCCCCGCCCCGACCCGAAATCGATATTCCCCATATGTCGCGCCTGGTGCAGTCCATGGTGCGCCGCAGTCTCGATGCATTCGTTCAGCGCGACGAAGAAATGGCCCAGGCAGTCATCCTTGCCGACGACGAAGTCGATGAGCTCAAAGACGCCGTCTATCGCGAACTCCTGCAAAAGGCCGAGGAGGGCAAATATCCCGTCCGCGCCGCCTTTGACCTGATCTTCGTCGCCCACAATCTGGAACGCATGGCCGATCACGCCACGAATATCGCCGAAGACGTCCTCTTTCTCGTCAAAGGCATCGACGTTCGCCATCACCATCTCGCCTGACAGTCGAACTTGTAACAAACTGTTCACCGTTTCGTCATCGTTTCTACCCCTGAAAATTCCTATACTTAGCTTGAAGCAGAGCTAAAGCGCACGAATAACAGGAGACAGAAAGAATGATTTCAGGAAAACGATGGTTGTGCCGCGCCGTTGTAGCCGTAGTCGCCGCCGGAGTTCTGGCGGTTGCCGCCGACAACACGGACGCCACGCAACCCACGGACATCGCCGCTCTTAGAGCGATGATCGCCGCGCAGCAGAGGCAGCTCGACGCCCTGCAACAGGCGCTCGACAATCAGCAGCGACTGCTGGATAAGACCCTGGCCGCCAACGCGGCAACACAGGAAAAGACGGCGCCGCCAAACCGCGGTCAGGTCGCGAGCATCGCGCCCATTTTCCCGGCCGCCGCCCAGGCAACTCTCGCCGCGATTCCGGCCATCCCGGTTCCGCAGGCCACCCCGGCAGCCGCGGCCAACACCAACCCCTGCGAGGCGCCGGCCGATACGAAAGTTCCGGCTTATCTCCGCATCGGTGACACCTGCGTGATTCCGGTCGGTTTTATGGATCTCACCAGCGTGTGGCGCAGTAAAGATCTCGGCTCCAGCATCGGCACCAACTTCGCCAGTATCCCCTACAACAACACACTGGCCGGCCGCCTGAGCGAATTCCACTTCAGCCCGCAGAATTCCCGCCTCGGCTTCCGTGCCGATGGCAACTGGAAGGGCGCCCACTTCATCGCTTATAACGAATTCGATTTCAACGGCACCAGTGGCAGCAACAACCTTTCCGTAACCAGCGGCTCCTTTGTGCCGCGCATCCGCCTCTTCTGGGTCGATGTCCGAAAAGGCAATCTCGAAATTATGGCCGGACAAAGCTGGAGCATGCTGACCCCCAACCGCAAAGGCATCTCGGCTCTCCCCGGCGATCTCTTTTACTCGCAGGTAATCGATCTGAACTACCTCACCGGTCTCACATGGACTCGCCAGCCCGGCGTGCGCATCCTATTCCATCCGAACAAACAAGTGACCTTCGGCATCGCGGCTGAAAACCCGGAACAGTACATCGGCGGCTCGGCTGGCGGCGGTTCCATCACTCTGCCCGCTGCGCTCGCGTCATTCAGCGGCGGTGAGTTCTCGAACAACACCAACACGCAGGCAGTCCCCAACTATGCGCCGGATTTTATCGCCAAAGTCGCGCTCGATCCCAACAGCAAGCTCCACTTCGAAGTTGCCGGCATCCAGCGTACCTTCCGCAGCTTCAACCAGGCCACCAACACTTACTTCAAGACATCCGGGGCCGGCGTATCGGCCAATGCAATGCTCGGCATCACCAATAACTTCCGCCTCACCACCACTAACTTCTGGAGCGATGGCGGCGGCCGTTACCTCTTCGGTCAGGCTCCCGACGTCGTGATTCGCTCCGACGGCAGCATCAGCCCGGTCCACTCCGGTGGCTTCACGGAAGGTTTTGAATCAACCATGAAGAACACGCTGCTCTACGGCTACTGGGGCGGCACTTACATCGGACGGAATACGGCGCTCGATGCCAACGGCACCGGCCTGATCGGCTACGGCTACAGGGGTTCCTCCAACGCCCAGAACCGCATGATTCAGGAAATCACCATTGGCTTCAACCAAACCATGTGGAAGAACGCCCGCTACGGCGCCATCAACTTCATGGGCCAGTACATGTACGAAACCCGGTCGCCCTGGTACTTCGCGGGCGGAGCGGGCGGCAAAGGGACGCAGAACAGCACAGTCTTCTTCAACCTGCGCTACACCTTGCCCGGCGGCATGCCCTCGTTCTGACCCTGACAACGCAACGTAACGAAAAACGAATTGTAACGAGATTGAAACACTGGGGTGGCACACTGCAATCGGGTGCCACCCCTTTCCTGAATACGACAAAAAGGGGATTACACACAAATGAAAAGAATCATTCATCCGGCGGCGCTGCTGCCTCTGTTGTTCGCGGGCATCGTAAGCCTCGCCCACGCGGCCGATACCATCAACGCTTCCGGAGCCACTTTCCCGGCCGTGATCTACCAGAAGTGGTTTGAAATCTATAAGGCGAAGACCAGCGTCCAGGTGAACTATCAACCCGTTGGCTCCGGCGCCGGCATCAAAGCCCTGACTGAAGGCACGGTAGACTTCGCCGCCTCCGACGTTCCCATGACTGACGCCCAGCTGGGCGGCGTCAAAATCAAACCTCTCCACTTCCCCACCGTTCTGGGCGCGGTCGTGATGACCTACAACATCCCCGGCTTCACAGGCGAGCTCAATCTGAGCGGCGACACCATCGCCGGCATCTACATGGGCGCCATTACGAAGTGGAACGATGCGAAAATCAAGGCCGATAACCCGAAGGCGAATCTTCCCGCAAAGGACAATGACATCGTCGTCGTGCGCCGCTCCGACAGCAGCGGCACATCGTTCATCTTTACCGATTACCTCTCCAAAGCCAGCGCCGACTGGAAAAGCAAAGTTGGAGCGGCAGCATCCGTGCAGTGGCCTGTCGGTCTTGGCGGAAATGGAAACGCAGGTGTCGCCGGCCTGGTCAAACAGACTCCCGGCGCCATCGGCTACGTGGAGCTGATTTATGCGGTTCAGCAGAAAATGGGCTTCGCCAACGTAAAAAACACCGCGGGTAAATTCATCAAGCCCAGCTTCGAAGGCGTCACCGCCGCAGCCGCCGCCATGAAGGAAATGCCGGAAGACTTCCGCGTGTCGATCACCAACGGCCCCGGCGACGCAACCTATCCGATCTCCAGCTTCACCTGGATGCTGATCCCGTCGCAGATCGCCAACGGAGCTAAAAAGAAAGCCATCACGGACTTCCTGAACTGGATGTTGACAGACGGCCAGAAAGAAGCGCAGGGACTCAGCTATGCGCCTCTGCCCGCCGCAGTAGTAGCCAAAGAAAAGAAGCAGATCGCGCTTATCAAATAAACGCCGTCAACCAAAACCCATGGCCTCCGCCGCCGCTGCGCAACCGGAATACAACGACACACGCGTCACCGCGCTGTTCCGTCGTTTGCGCAATGGCGACGAGGTGGCCTGGCTCATCACGCTGCTGTTTGCCATCTCCGTCATCGTCATAACCAGCTTGCTCGTAGCCGAATTGTGGTTTGGCAGCGCGGCATCCCGCGACAAATTCGGTCTGGGTTTTCTCACTTCAAAACTCTGGAACCCCGTCACAGAAGAATTTGGCGCTTATCCCTTTCTATACGGAACCGTCGTTACCTCCGGACTCGCCCTTCTCATATCGGTCCCGATCGGCGTTGGCGCCGCTGTCTTTTTATCCGAACTCGCCGGCGGCAAATTGTCCGACGCGCTGACTTTCCTCGTCGAACTGCTCGCCTCGGTTCCGAGCGTCATCTATGGGCTACTCGCCATCTTCACCATCGTCCCGATGATGCGGCAATACATCGGACCGGGCCTGAAATCGGTCCTGGGCTTCACGCCACTGTTCCAGGGGCCGGTCTACGGCGTCGGCTATCTCACCGCGGGCATCGTGCTCTCGATCATGATTCTCCCCTACATTATTTCTGTTTCGCGCGAAGCGCTGCTGGCCGTACCGCGCGAACAGCGCGAGGCCGCTCTGGCGTTGGGCGCAACCAAATGGGAATCCACCTGGCAGATCGTGGTGCCCTTCGCCCGACTCGGCATTATCGGCTCCATCTTCCTCGCCTTTTCACGCGCCCTCGGAGAAACCATGGCGGTGACGATGGTGATTGGCAATGATATGGCCGTTCACAAGTCCCTGCTGGCGCCCGGCAACACGATCGCAGCCCTGATCGCCAGCGAATTCAACGAAGCCATTGGCGCGGTCCATCCCGCCGCCCTCATCGAACTCGGCCTGGTTCTCTTCGTTCTCACTCTCCTCATCAATGGCTTGGCTCGACTCCTCATCCTGATCACCACCAGCAAAGGCTCGGCGAAAGCATGACCGCGCGCAATCTCTACCGCAAATCGCTCAATAACGTGATGCTCACTCTGACGGGCCTTTGTGCGCTGCTTGCTGTCTCCGTTTTGTTCGTGATTCTGGCGTATCTCATCTACAACGGCGGCAAATCGGTGGACCTCGCCTTCTTCACCCAACTTCCAAAGAGCACTGGTGAAACAGGCGGTGGCATGGCGAACGCCATCGCTGGCAGCGCGGAAATCGTCGCCTTTGCATCGCTGATCGGTATTCCAATCGGCTTCTTCACGGGTATCTATCTTGCCGAATGGGGCGGCGCAACTTTCTCTTTCTTCGTTCGCTACATGGCGGATCTGCTGAACGGCGTCCCCTCCGTTGTCATCGGTATCTTCACCTGGGTAATTGTCGTGCGTCCGACACACACCAACTCGGCAATTGCCGGTGGCATCGCCCTCAGTCTTCTCCTGATTCCCATCGTCGCCAAAAGCACCGAGCAGTTCCTTCTCGAAGTGCCGCGCACGCTGCGCGAAGGTTCGCTTGCACTGGGCGCGTCGAAGTGGCGCACCGTAGCTTCCGTCGTAGTCCCCGCCGCCCGAAAAGGCATCATGACCGGCGCAATTCTAGGCGTCGCCCGAATCTCCGGCGAGACCGCTCCCCTGCTCTTCACCAGCCTGAACAATCAGTTCTGGAGCACCGGCCTGCACGAGCCCACCGCATCTCTGCCCGTCATGATCTATTACCGCGCGATTTCCCCATTCGACGACTGGCACAGACAAGCCTGGGCCGCCGGACTGGTTCTGCTCTGTCTCGTGCTGGCCGCGAATATCGCCGCGCGCTGGATCATGTCCCGCGGCCATTCCGCGCCCAGAGGTTAACCTTGAAGATAAGCACTACAACCCAACCGCCGAGCGTTCTGAACATGCCATCCCCCGAGACGGAAACGAAGGTGCCTGCGGTGCCGAATGTGCCGAATGTGCCAAAGATGAGGGCCTCCCACGTTCACTTCCACTACGGCTCGTTCAAAGCGCTGCACGATGTCTCTCTCGAATTCCCCGCCAACCAGGTCACTGCTCTCATCGGGCCATCCGGCTGCGGCAAGTCCACCTTTCTTCGCAGCCTCAACCGTATTCATGAAACCCTGCACGGCACGAAGATCGAAGGCGAGATCACGCTCGACGGAGAAGACGTCCTCAAAATGGACGTCACCAGTCTCCGCCGCCGTGTCGGCATGGTCTTCCAGCGCCCCAATCCCTTCCCCAAGTCGATCTTCGAAAATGTCGCCTATGGTGTTCGTGTCAATGGACTCGCTAGCAAGGCGGAATTACCCAACATCGTGGAAAAGAGTCTGCGGCGTGCGGCGCTCTGGGATGAAGTTCGCGATAAATTGAACGACTCCGCCCACGCGCTTTCCGGCGGCCAGCAACAACGGCTCTGCATTGCGCGCGGCCTGGCTGTCGATCCTGAGGTTCTCCTCCTCGACGAACCCTGCTCGGCGCTCGATCCCATTGCCACCGCGAAAATCGAAGACCTCCTGGTCGGCCTCCGGGAACAGTGCACCATCGTCATCGTGACCCACAACATGCAGCAGGCCGCTCGCGTCGCCGACAACACTGGCTTCTTCCTGCTTGGCCGGCTGATCGAACACGACCGCACCGACGTGATCTTCAAGAATCCGGCCAGAAAAGAAACCGAAGATTACATCACCGGACGGTTCGGTTAGGAGGCAACGGCTTGCGTCGATTCGAAGAAGTATTTGCAGGCTTGAACAACGCGATTCTCGACATGGGCGGGATGGTCGCGCAGTCCGTGCATCGCGCCGTGGTCGCGCTGGTTGAGCGCGATGCCGAAAAAGCCGATCGGGTCATGCTCGATGAAATCGGGATCGACGATTGCGATATCCGCATCGACGCCATGGCCGCCAGCCTGATCGCACTCGAACAGCCGGTCGCAGGCGACATGCGCCTCATCGTGGCAGCCATCAAGATCAGCACCGATCTCGAACGCATGGGAGATCTCGCCGTCAATATTGCAAAACGAGGCCTCTCGCTGATGGCCCAACCGGAACTCCACCCTGCGATTGTCCTGACTGGTCTCGCAGGCCTGGTGGATTCCATGGTTCTGAGCAGCCTCGATGCGTTCATCCGCCGCGACGCGAACGTGGCCCACGGAGTCCTGGCCTCCAACGACGCCGTGGATTCCCTGCGCGCCGAAATCCAGCAGCAGGCTGTGCAAATGATGAAGAGTGATCCCGACTCAATCGAACGCGCTCTCGACCATCTGGTCGCCGCCCGCAGCCTCGAACGAATCGGCGACCACGCCCGCAATATCGCCGAGGGCGTGATCTATTTAGTCCAGGGCATCGACGTCCGCCACCGCCCTCCCATACTGAGCCGCGCAATTGATACCGAGCCGCGCGCGCAAGCAAGCGGTTAATACTGAGCCGCGCGCGCAAGCAAGCGGATACCTATACCCACACTCACCCCAAACCTCGAATCAATTCCTCGGCCCAAAGCGCCCCATGGGGATCGTCCTCATGCTTGAAATAAACATAAACATCGCGCCCGCCATCCATTAAACCCCGCACCTGTTCCGCAATCCCGCGCCGCGCTTCCTCCCCGTAATCTCCCTTGCGCAGCCGGAAATAGCCAAAGTCCGCCGTAAACACCTGAGGCACTTCCAGCCGATCCGATTCCGCCAGACACAACGCAATATTCCTTTTCGCCAGCCTCTCGTAAACCTCGTCACAAAGCCACGACACATGCCGAAACTCAAACGCGAACCTCATGTCATTCGGCAGCAGAGGCAGATATTCATCCAGACGCGCCACATCGCACTTGAATGTCGGCGGAAATTGATAGAGCACCGGACCCAGTCGCCGCGCGGCCCGCAGCGGTTCGAGCGCCTTCAGAAAGACTTCGGTAAAGCTGCCCGCATCCTTCATCTTCATGATGTGCGTCAGCCGCATGTGGGCCTTGCAGGCGAAAGCAAACTCACCGGAAGTCGCTTCCAGCCACCCCGCCAGCGTGTTGCCGGAAGGCAACTGCCGGAACGTGTAGTTCACCTCCACGCTGTTCAGGCGCGTCGCGTAATACTCCAGAAATTTCTTCGCCGGAACGTCTTTCGGATAAAACTCCGGCTTCCATGCCGGATATGAGAATCCCGATGTGCCCGCAAACAGTCGCGCCATATTCGTGCAACCATGTTAAACAACCGAATCCAATCGGTACAATCGTCCGAGTGACGATGTCAGCCAAAGCAAAACCTCCCTCCGACCAGAACGCCGCAGTCGCCGCGAGCTTCCTTGGCTGGACCCTCGACGCCTTCGACTACTTCCTCGTCATCTATGGCCTCACCGCCATCGCGCACGAATTCCACAAGTCCGACAAAGAGATGGCGCTCGCGATCACGATCACCCTCGCGTTCCGCCCCGTCGGCGCCTTCCTGTTCGGCCTGCTTGCCGACCGCTACGGACGCCGCACGCCCCTGATGATCGACCTGGTCTTCTACTCCGCCATCGAAGTCGCCACTGCCTTCGCCCCCACGTACACCTCTTTCCTCATCCTTCGCGCGCTCTTTGGAATCGGCATGGGTGGTGAATGGGGCGTCGGCGCCTCGCTTGCGATGGAGAAGGTTCCGCCGAGACTGCGCGGCCTCCTTTCCGGCCTGCTCCAGCAGGGTTACGCGGTTGGCAACCTGCTTGCCGCGCTCTGCTATTTCTTCCTTTTCCAGCGCTGGGGCTGGCGTCCGATGTTTCTCCTCGGAGGTCTCCCTGCCCTGCTCGCCTTATTCGTCCGCGTGAAAGTGAAAGAGTCCGAAGCCTGGGAACGCACCAAATCCGCCGACTGGGGCCAGCTTTGGGCCTCCATCTTTTCTCACTGGAAAATCTTTCTCTACATCGCTCTGCTGATGACGTTCATGAACTTCAGTTCCCACGGCACGCAGGATATGTACCCCACCTTCCTCCAGCGCTACTTCCATTTCGATGGCCCCAGACGGACCATGATTTCGGCAATAGCCTCAGTTGGCGCGATAGTGGGTGGCTTAGTCTTCGGGGCCATGTCAGACCGGATCGGGCGGCGTCGCGCCATTATTACTGCGCTGTTACTCGCGGTCGTCGTCATCCCGCTGTGGGCGTTTTCGCCGGTCACATCAATGATCGTGGCCGGAGCATTCTTGATGCAGTTTATGGTGCAGGGAGCGTGGGGCGTGATTCCCGCGCACCTCTCCGAACTCGCGCCCGATTCCGTCCGCGGCTTCCTGCCTGGGTTTGGCTACCAGTGCGGCGTCCTGATTTCCGGGTCGATTGTCTACATCCAGGCTTTTCTCGCCGAACGGATGTCGTACGCGGCAACCATGGCGGCAACCGGCGCAGTTGTTTTTATCGGAGGAGCGATCGTCACCGCATTAGGTCGGGAGCAACACGGCCGCGAATTCGGCGCCTGAGAAGTTGCGAGGCTCTGGCGCTGCGACGGCGGCGCCTCTGATTACTTCAGCGGTTTCCGCTCTCGCCGCTTCACCCGCCCGCGAATCTTCAGCTCAACCGGAGTTCCCTCGAAACCAAACCGCTTCCGCAGCTGATTCACCAAAAACCGCTCATGCGAGAAATGCAGCGGCCCCGCCTTATCTGTAAAAACCACAAACGAAGGTGGCCGCACCCCGGCCTGTGTAATATACAGAATCTTCCGCTCGTCGAAATGCAGCTTCTCGACAAACCGGTTCAGTTCCCCGGTAGTCACGCGATGCGTTGCCGACGCGAAAACTTTCTTGATCAACCCGAACAGCTTAAACACCCCGGTCCCCACCTTCGCCGACAGAAACACCACCGGCGCGTACTCGAGAAACTTCAGGTGATACCGGATGCTTTCTTCAAACTCGTACTGCTTGTCGTCGCTGATCAAATCCCACTTGTTCACGCACAAAATCACCGGCCGCCCGCCTTCATGCGCATACCCCGCAATCGTCGCGTCCAGCCCCAGCACACCCTCCGTCGCATCCATTACGAGCACTACGACATTGGCCATCCGGATATGCCGCCGCGCCATCACAACGCTCAGCTTTTCCGCCATCAGCTTGGTCTTGCCTTTGCGCCGGATCCCTGCCGTATCGATGAAAACAAAATCCGTTCCCGCATGAGAAACCGTCTCGTCCACCGCATCGCGCGTCGTCCCCGCGATCGGAGAAACAATCGCCCGCTCTTCGCCCACCAGCGCATTCAGCAAAGTGGACTTCCCCGCGTTTGGCCGTCCGATGATTGCCACTTTAATCGGCCCCGCGGCAATTTTTTCTTCCGCCTCGATACTCGGCCGCTCGCCCGCATCGGCTGCTAATTCTTCCGCGGTACCCTCCGGAAAACCTTCCGTAAGATGCAGCATGAACGCATCCATGCCCAGCCCGTGTTCGGCCGAGACCGGATACATGTCTTTAATACCGAGTTCGTAGAAATCGTGGACCAGTGCCTCTTTGGCCCCGGTATCCACTTTGTTCACGGCGAGGATAATCGGCTTGCCGGTCTTACGCAGCAACGTCGCCAGTTCGCGGTCGGCGGACGTGATTTCCGCGCGGCCATCCACCACGAAGATCACGCGCGATGCGTGCTCCAGCGCGACTTTCGCCTGTTTCAGAATCTGCGACGGAATGTAATCGGCATCGCTGACGACAATTCCACCCGTATCGACTAATTCGAATCGCCGGCCTTCGAAATTCGCCGCGCCGGCGATCCGGTCCCGCGTAATTCCGGGCTCATCCCCCACAATGGACCTGCGTCCGTGAGTGATTCGATTGAATAAGGTGGACTTGCCAACGTTCGGCCGACCCACGATCACGACCGTGGGCGTCTCTTGCGGCATGAGTCTTCATCATAACAGGCGAGCCGCCGGAATCGCGCTAATGAGATACTGCATTCGTCAGCATGCATAAGCTTCCGCTCCTCGCCGCCTGCCTTCTTACCTTCTCCATGTTCGGTTGCCAGTCGGGCAATCAGGTTTCTAATCTGAAGGTGCTGATCGGCGCCACGGCAGTCCTCCAGCCCGGCGGGAACCCTGTACAGGATGCCGTGATCGTCATCTCCGGCGCCACCATCCGGGCAGCGGGTGTCCGAAAAGACGTGCCCATCCCGCAGGATTCCGAACGTACCGACCTCACCGGCAAGTGGATCGTGCCAGCCACGGGCGGCCGCATAGCGCCCGGTGAACCAGCCGATTTATTTATCCTGAACTCGTTGCCGTCCGGCGCGCAGGCGGCTGGAGCGCCCGCCCGCCAGATGATTCACGGCCAATGGCAATAGCTCCGGCGGCTGCTCAGTGTTCGCACAACCCAGCCACCTGACTGGCAGCCACAGTAGGAAATACATCCCCAGCGCAAGCCCGGCCGCGGGCAACAGATAAACCGGCCACGGTCCGAACGCATCCAGTACCGACGCATTCTTCGGCCGCACGCACAAATACATGTAATTCGTGTGGAACACCGCGTTGAACACGCCCACCAGGACCGCATACCCTACCAATCCACCGAACGCCCGCCAGATAGCCCCCTGCCGCAAACGCGCCAGCCCCCCAAACACCACCACCCCAATCCCGGCAACAATTCCCCCGTGCGCCAGGAAGAAATAGATCGCCGGATAGGTCGGCCACGGCGTCCACAGATCGGGCGTGATCAGGGCCATGCCCGCGCCGGCCATTCCGGCAAAGTAATCGAACTCCACCACCCAAGGCTTGAGCGTCAAACAGGCGACGACGGTCATCCAGACAGTCACGTCGCAAAGCTGGAACGGCAGGTTTTGCGGGAAATGAATGCCCTCGTGCGAGTAGCGGAACCCCCACCAGATCAGTTCGTTCACTGCCAGCGCGATACCCAGCGCCATACGAACCTGCTGTCCGGCCAGCCGATTGGTGCGGCACGCCCAGGCCAAAGCCCCGCCGAATGCCGCAATCGTCGCCAGCAAAGCCAGATGCAGTGGTCCGAAAAGGGGCATGCCAGTCCCATCGATTGTATACGGGCACTGAACCCTGGTTCAAAAAATTTATCCGAACTCCCCCCGCCCCTCAAACGTATAGACTTCCAGGAGTTCGTGCCATGCGCCTCATTCTGCCCGTAATCGCCGCAGCAATCCTGCTGACTGGCTGCGATTTTGAAGATTTCGACTCGTCCAACCGCTACCACTCCGATTTTCACTACACCCTGAAACCAGCCGACCGGCTGAGTGTGGAAAACTTCAACGGTGAGGTGGAAGTCGCCGGCTGGGATCAGCCTTCCATCGAAATCACCGGCACCAAATACGCATCGACGCAGCAGACTCTGGACGCGATCAAAATCGATATCCACGAATCGCCCGCACTCACCGAGATCCGCACGATTCGCCCGAACATGTTGCACGGCAATCAGGGCACCCGGTACCTCATTCACGTCCCTCGCAAGACCGCAGTGGATCGCGTCGTTTCAAGCAACGGCTCCGTGCGCGTTCATGATATGGATTCGGCCGCGCGAATTCACACTTCCAACGGCCCCGTTCGCATCGAGAATGTTTCCGGCGGGGTGGACGCCGAAACCTCCAACGGTTCGATCGAAGTCGATTCCGTCACCGGCAGTCTGAACCTGAAGACTTCGAACGGCCGCATCCGCGCTCAGGAAATCACCGGACGGTGCGATGCCGAAACGTCGAACGGAGCGGTCACGCTGCGCTTCAAAGATGGTCCCGAGGGTCCGACCCGCATCAACACCTCCAACGGTTCCGTGGATGTGACGATGGCGAAGCCTCCGAAGAACGGAATTCGCGCGGAAACCAGCAACGGCTCCATCAGCCTCGAACTGCCCGCCAACTCAGCGGCCCGGATCGACGCCCATACCTCGCAATCGTCCATCTCTTCGGATTTCGATCTGGCCGACACCTCGCTCAACAGAGAGAAGCATCACCTCGAAGGCAGCATCGGAAGCGGCGGCCCGTCGATTGAACTGACCACGCGCAACGGCGGAATCCACCTCAGGAAATCCACCGCAACCGCCAACTAATGTTTTCTGATGGCGTGATCGGCGTGCATCGGCGGCTATTTGGTTTTCTCTACCAGGTTGCTGGCGTGATTATGCGCGTGAACCGGCCGCAGCCAGGCCCGGATCGCATGAAATCCCAGAAATAAATATGCTCCGCCGACTGCCGCCAGCGGATAATCGATCCACCTCGCCTGTTCGGCCCATAGCCCCACCATTCCGCCAATCACCGTAGGCCCTTCCGCTAAAACCGAGAGCAGTACCGCGCGGCCTGGCTTCTGCTCGGACATTCGCAAAATGGCGCCCAGCGCCAGACCTTCCGGAATCTTGTGGACCAGCAGCGCCGCCACAATAGCGCCTGTCGCTTCGTGAGTAGTGGCGTTGGGAAGGGAGTTCCGGATGGCCACCATCCCCCACCCATCCACAAATGCGTGAACCGCGGTGGCCGTTACCAGCGGTCCCGAAAACCCGTGGCTGTGCGAGCACGAGGGGCAGACCGGAACGCCGTAACGGTCGAACAGATGCAGTAATCCATATCCCGCCGCGGCGGCCAGAACGGCAACGGGCCACCCGATGTCTTCCGCTGTTTCAGGAATCAACGCAAACAGAGCGATTGCCGCCAGCAAGCCACCGCTGAATGGAACCAGCACTCGCGCGCGCTTCCCGCCGGCGAGCACGGCGCCCGCCACTGCGCACCCGATCGCGAGTAACGCGGCCAGGACTACCTGCATGAAAGAAATATCAGCCAATCCCTACTGTATACTGAGCCGAATGAGTGCAACCCTGGCAATTCGTGAAGCCGGACACATCATCGTCGTCGACGTCACGGGCCGAATCACCATCGGCGACGCCTCTAACGCGCTCCACGATCAGCTGCACGAACTCGTCGCCTCAGGGCACACGAAGATTGTGCTGAATCTTTCGGGAGTGATTTTCATGGACAGCGCCGGCATCGGCGAGTTGGTCAGCGGCTATGTCACGGTCTCCCACAAGCAGGGACGACTCAAACTGTGCGCCCTCACCAAACGCATTCGCGATCTCCTTCAGGTGACGCGACTGTACAGCGTTCTCGACATCTACGAGTTCGAAGAAGACGCCCTCAGCTCTTTCTGAACACGTTCATTTTTTACTTGACACGCTGTGCCGTCCGCCGTATTATCTAGTTGAACATGTTCAAAATGAACATGTTCAGAAAGAAGGTACCGGATGTCTATCGTAGTTTGCTACTCGGCGTATCTCGCAATCAGCATTGGCGTCACAATCTGGGTCGCGCAAACCCTGCAAAAGAGCGGCAGGGTATTCCTGATTGACGCTTTTCATGGCAACAGCCCACTGGCGGATTCCGTCAACCGCCTGCTCGTGGTCGGTTTTTACCTGATCAACATCGGCTTCGTGACAAGCGCCCTGCACTCTTATGCCCAGGTCTTGACGACGCGCTCGGCGATTGAACTTCTGAGCGATAAGGTCGGGGTGGTGTTGATGGTCCTCGGTCTCATGCATTTTTTCAATATTTACATCTTCAATCGCCTCAGAAAGCGCGGGCAGGCCGATCTCCGTCCCCCGTTCCCGCCGGACGCGCGCATTCCCGCGATGGAGCAATAGCATGCGCCCGATCTCAGCATTGACCATCGTCTACGATGCGACCTGTGGCCTTTGCAGCGGCGTTCGGGAATGGATTTGCCACCAGCCAGCTCTGATGACCACGGAGTTTCTGGCTCTGGACTCACCCGAACGGCTGCGGCGATTTCCCCAGCTGCCGCCCGGCGAACTGGCCGTGATTGCCAACACCGGCGAAGTCTGGCTTGGCAATCACGCCTGGATAGTATGCTTGTGGGCATTGCGCGATTATCGCGATTGGGCGCTCCGTCTCTCGCGCCCGCCGCTTTCGCTCATGGCGCGGGAGGCCTTCGCGGTTGTATCGCGGAACAAAGCCGGAATTTCCGGTCTGCTCGGCCGAAAAAGCGACCGCGAACTGGAACAGGAACTCAGAAAGGTGATCGTCCCGAAATGCGAAACAGCGGCGACTTAAAAGCTCCGGTCAAGAGCGAGGAAACACGGCTGAGGATTCTCAATTCCGCGCTCGATCTGTTCCGCGAAAAGGGTTTCGAGGCGGCGACAATGCGCGATATCGCCGCTCGCGCCGGAGTCGCGACGGGAGCGGCGTATTACTATTTCCGTTCAAAAGACGCGATCGTCCTTGCCTTCTACAGGCAGGCGGCGGAAGCCATGGCCCCGGAACTGGAAGAAATCCTCGCCGGCAGCGCGGACGCCAAAAAACGTCTGGCGGCGATATTGAACGCCAAACTCAAATACTTCGAACCCAGCCGGCGGCTTCTCGTCGCGCTCGCGGCTCATGTCGATTCCGAGAATCCGCTCTCGCCCTTCAGCGACGAAACAAGAGAGATCCGCGAGCAGGATATCCATGTTTTCGAGCGAGCTCTCGCCGGCAGCAAACTGCGCATCCCCGATGATCTGGGCGGTACCCTGCCCCGCCTGATCTGGCTTTATCAAATGGGAATCATCCTTTATTGGATTCATGACAGATCCCCGTCTCAATCGAAGACCGCAATACTGATCGACAAGAGCCTGCACCTGATCGTGCGTCTGATCCAGTTATCCGGCCTCCCGCTGATGCGCCCTCTTCGCCGCCAGGCACTCGAGCTGTTTCACGCGGTTGCGGATTAAACTGGAAGCAGATGCAGTGTCGTTTCGCACCGATTGTTATCGCAGGCTTAATCTCGGCTGTTGCGCTGAGCGCCCAGGCGCCTGCATCGCGGATCCGCACCCCCTCGGTGATGCCGATCACCGCGATTACAATTGCCGGCAATAAGACTCTCAACACCAATGCGATCCTCGCCGCTTCCGGGCTGAAGGTCAACGAGAACGGCAGCGCCGCTGTCTTCGACGCCGCGCGCGACCGCCTGCTCGACACCGGCTATTTCGACCAGGTCAGCTACAGCTTCCGCCAGCAGGATCTCGGCTTCGCGGTTACGTTCAACGTCACGGAAATGAAGCAGGTCTTTCCCATCCTGGTCGAAGGCCTGCCGATTACCGCCGATCGAGTCAAAGAAATTCTCAAAGAGAAGGATCCTCTGTTTAATGGACTCCTGCCTGGCACGAAGCAGGTTACCGACCGCGCGGCTGCGGCCGTGGAACAAGCCATTGGACTGCGGGTTCGCGCACGTGTTATCCCGACCGGTGCCGATCGCTACGAAGTGCAGTTCGCGCCGGTTGAGGGCCTGCCCGTAATTGCGGACGTTACTTTTGAAGGAAGCACGATTGTCAAAGCCTCTGAACTGCACGAATTGATGATCCAGAACGGAATCGGTCAGGTCTTCAGCGATTCCAATATCCGGACCCTGCTCGACCGCTATGTGCGCCCGTTGTTTGAGAAGCAAGGCTATATGCGCGTGAGCTTCCCCACGATCACCAGTAAACCGGCGGTTGGGGTAAAGGGGCTCGACGTCCACGTGGTGATTTCCGATGGTCCCCGCTTCCAACTCGGCACCCTGTCGGTTCGCGGACCCGCAGCCAACGACAGCAAGCGCATCCTCCGGATGGCGAATGTTCCACGCGGCGATTTTGCGAATGGCGACGACCTTGCCCAGGGAGCCACCCGCATCCGCGACGTTCTCCGGGGAGAAGGTTTTCTCGATGTCACCGTCACTACGGGCCAAAACATAGACGACTCCAGCAAAACCGTCGATGCCTGGTTCGACGTGAATCCGGGCGAGGTCTACACTTTCGGACATCTCGAAGTGCTCGGTCTGGGGCTGGATGGCGAAGCGGCCATCCGGAAACTCTGGAGCGTTAAACCCGGCGATCCTTTTCCTGGCGGCTACCCCGATTATTTCGTCTCGACCGTAAAGCAGCAGGGGCTTTTCGACAACTTGAACTCGATTACCGCCATACCCTCCATCAACCGGCAAACACGGGTGGTCGACGTGTCGCTCCACTTTTCCAGCGGACCGGCTCTGGGCGAGCGTCCGCACTGAACATGCTGATCGCCATTACCCGTGAGGTCAGCACCTCGCTCGCATCCTGCGAACTCACCTGGCTGGAGCGGGAGCCGATTGACATTGAGAAAGCCAGAGCCGAGCATCACGCTTACGAGCGCTGCCTGGCGGAACTGGGCGCGCACGTCATTTCCCTGCCAGCGCTCGATGCCCATCCCGATGCGGTCTTCGTGGAAGATCCGGCCATAGTGCTGGACGAAGTGGCGGTAATTACAACCATGGGCGCTGAAAGCCGTCGTGGCGAGCGCGCCAGCCTGGCCGCCGCCATCGCGCCCTATCGCCCGTTGATCCACATGCGGGATCCCGCGAAGCTGGAAGGCGGCGATGTGATGCGGGTAGGCCGCAGCCTGTACGTCGGACTCTCCGCGCGTACCGACGCTGCCGGCATTGCGCAACTGGCGGATGAGCTGAAGCCTTACGGATATGAAGTTCATGCCGTACAACTGTTTGACTGCCTGCACCTCAAGTCGGCGTGCTGCTGTATTGGGGAAGGCTGTGTTCTGCTGAACTTCGATTGGGTCGATCCCGCGCCCTTCCTGAACTATCGGCTGATTGAAGTGGCGCCGTCGGAGCCGGGGGCTGCGAACGCTCTGCTGGTTGGAAACGCGGTGGTGATGCCGAACGCTTATCCGTTGACGGCGGCCCGCCTGCGAACCGAAGGCTTCCCGGTGGTCGAACTGGATATGACCGAACTCATGAAAGCCGAGTCGGGAGTGACCTGCTCCAGTTTACTTTTTCAGGCTCCAAAAGTGCTAGATTCTTAGGCATGTTCAGGTACTTTGGAATTTTCGCCTTCACCACTCTGGCTTTCGCGCAAGCCCCCAATCAGGCCGCCGCGCCTTTCGTCGCTCATCAGCTGAAGCCCAACGTTTACTGGGTGGAAGGCGGCGGCGGTAACAGCGGGGTGATCGTCGGCGCAAATGGCGTGGTCGTAATCGACGCGAAGACCAGCGCCGCTGGTGGCAAACAACTGCTCGATGAAATCGCGAAGATCACCCCGAAGCCGGTAACAACGGTGATTCTGACCCATAGCGACGGAGACCACGTGAACGGGCTGGCGTCATTCCCGACGGGCGTGAAAATCATCGCTCACGAGAACAACAAGAAGGAGCAGGAAACTGCGTTGGCCGCGGGCGGCCGCGGCGCTCCTCCGGCGGATCGCCTTCCTTCTCAGGTGATCTCCAAAAATACGGACACATTGACGCTGGAAGGGGAGAAATTCGAACTGCACCACTGGGCGCCGGCGCATACCAGCGGGGATCTCATCGTCTATTTGGCGGCGGAAAAGATTGTCTTCACGGGCGATATTATTGCCACACAGATGCCCGATCCGCTGATTCACCTCGAAAAGAACGGTTCCTCGGAAGGCTGGATCACCACCGTCAAAGGCATCCTGGCGCTGGATTCGGACCAATTTGTCCCCGGCCATGGAGACTTACAGACGAAGACCATGATCCAGAAAAGGCTTGCAGATGCGGAAGCCAAACGGGCAAAAATCAAGGATCTTGTGGCCCAGGGAAAATCGCTGGATGAAGTGAAGGCGGCAGTGGATCCGCCGGCCGCCGCGCCTCCCGCCGGTGGTGGTGGCGGACGAGGCGGCGGCTTCGCGGGTTTTAGTCAGGTCGTCTATCAGGAACTCACGAAGAAGTAACTACTGGGTGTCGCCGCTGGGTCCGTAGATTCCCGGAACCTTGCCACCCATGGCGCGCAGATAGGTGCTGAGCTGGCCGCGGTGGTGTACCGAGTGCTTGACCATCATGCCCAGGAGCACGACTGCCGGCAGGTTCATCATTCCGAAGAAGTCGATGTCGGCGGCGAGCTTTTCGTCCGGCAGGGCGCGAACTCTTGCCGCGGCGGCAGGCACCACCTGGTTGTATTTGGCGGAACCATCGGCAGGCGTCATGATGCCGCAGGCGTCGGACTGATCGTTGGTGCCGCCGACAAACGCGCCATCGGCGATGCAGTTCAGGAACCAGGCGTCATCAACCACAATGTGGCGAATCAGCGCCAGCGCGTTCTTGGATTTCGCATCCGGAGCGTAGTCCAGCCTGTTGGCGGGCGCTGCTTCGATGACGCGGATTGTGGTGGGTATTTCCATCTGCAGGTCGGCGAGCAGATATTCTGCCAGGCCTCTCGCCTGCTGGGGGGTCATTTTTGCCGGTTGTGGACTCATGGTTGTTTCCTCTTTTGTATCAATCGGGTTTCGATTTGCGAATGCAAACAACCTCATTCTAGCTGCTGATCACAAATAGCTCAACAGGGGAATTGTATGGCGGGGCACTGGTGCCCCGCCAGGTCAGTTCGCCTTCGGAAACGTGTAATAGCTGTAGATATACGACCAGGTCATTTCCGTGCCGGGCGCCGGTTCCACCGCAATGAACGGTTCGATCGCCAGCACACTCCGGATAGACCACAGCGCCATGCTCGCGAGCGAATGGTCGCCAACGATGTGCATTCCGGCCCCCAGTTTCTTGTTTTCCACCCGAATATCGTAGTCTGCCGGATAGGGGCTGAAGCCCTCGACCGGCATTGCCACGGTGTCGCGATCCTGGAGAGTCTTCAAATAAACGATCTGTTTTCCCCGAATTTCCGCGAAGTCTTTGTTGGGTGGGCGGCTGGAGGTCACCGGAAAATGCATGGTCAATTCGTAACCGGGGCCGGGTGGCGTCTGATCCAACACCAGAAAGTTGTGGTTATAGACGTTGCTGCGGATCGGCTGGCTGCCGGTGTTTCTGAGAGAATGCCAGATCGTCATTTCCGGCGTGCTTGCCGAGAGGCGAATCGTTTTGCGATAGACGTAAGCGAACCCGGTCGCGGGATCCTTCAGTTCCTGCATGAACTGTGCCCAGTCCGGACCGGTGTTGACGGTCCATTTGCCAGGATCGACGATTTCATATTTCCGGTAAGCGCTGTAGGGCATGGCGTCGGCTTTTCGAAGGATGCCGACGCCGATCTTAATGAAAGTGCCGCCCACCGCCGCGGTATCGAACCCTACAGGAGTTTGAAATTCATCGGCTGGTCCCATGGAACCGCTCTCGGCACTCACGACGATGTCGGAATCCCTGTAAACGAAATCGCGAACGGTCGGGTCCTGTTTAGTAAACCAGGGGCCGTAATAATTGTGGCCCTCAAATTCAAGGCTCGAAATCACGCCAGACCAGTCGAAGCGCGTGGAACGATAGAAACCGTTCTGCGCGTCCGGCAGATAGATCTTCGCGTGGATCTTCCCATTCGAGATTTCCGCCTGAGGATAGTCCGCCGCCATAAGAGAACCTGCCATCAAACACACCGCCAAAATAACCCGCATCTTCCTCCGCCTTTCAGGCAATCGTCAATTCGCGCAGACGGGCGGCCAGTAACTCCTCCGGGGCCGCTCCTTCGGAAACCAGCGCGCCCCCGAACCGAATCAGCGGCACGCCCTGCACTCCCGATTCTCTCGCCTCGCGTTCGTCGCTCCGGGTCTGCTCCGCGAGAGCCGGGTCTTCGAGATCCACTTCGACTCCGCATTCCCCGGCAATTGCCCGCAAAACCGCCGGGTCGCCGACATCCTCGCCCCGGGTAAAGTATCCCGCAAACAGCCGCTCCGCCACTAAATTTTGGCCAACGGCGAGCAACATATGCCCGCGAAAAGTATTCGGCGTGCGCTGCATCAGATCGTGACGAAACTTGATACCGACCTGCCGGCCATTTTCGGCCACGCGCGCATCCAGTTGCTGCGAATATTCCCAGCTGCCGAACTTTGCCGTTCGATAGACGCGACGGCTGATTCCTTCCGGCACCATGCCGGGGTTCAACTGAAACGGATGCCAGCGGATATCGATGTCGCGATCGAGCAACTTCCCCGCCCCTTCCAGGCGGCGCTTGCCGATGTAGCACCAGGGGCAAATAATGTCGGAAACCACATCGACTGTCAAGCGATCCCTCACGGCGCGATAATACCAGACCGTATGCGAGATAATCAGCGATATGCGAACTTCGGCGTGGCTTGTCCTCGCTCTTGCTCCCGCCATTCTTTTCGCCCAGAAGAAGCCTTTCAACGTCGACGCGCTGTTGCAGATCCAGCGCGTCGGAGATCCGCAGATTTCCCCCGACGGCAAGACGGTGGCATTCTCCGTCAGCACCCCCGATCTCACAGCCAACAAGGGCATCAAAAGCATCTGGACCGTGCCGCTCAGTGGCGGCGGCGCGCCGCACAAGCTCGCCGAACCGGCGGAGCGCCCCCGCTGGGCACCCGATGGCAAGGTCATTTATTACACCGGCGCAACGCAAGTCTGGAGCATCCAACCGGATGGCGGCAATCCGACGCAGGTCACCCATCTGGCGACGGAAGCTTCCGGCCAGACTGTTTCGCCCGACGGTAAGTATCTAGTGGTAACCAGCAATGTCTATCCGGAGTGCGGCGCCGACGATGTCTGCAACCAGCGCAAGATCGATGAAGCGAAGCAGGCAAAGACCTCGGCGCACATCGTGACGAGCCTGCTTTATCGCCACTGGAATGCCTGGCAGGGCGACACCCGAAGTCACCTGATTTCCATCTCGCTCAGCGACGGAAAAGCCGTCGATCTTTCGCCCGGCGACCGCGTGACTCCTCCGTTTTCACTGGGTGGTCCGGACGATTACGCGATATCGCCCGACAGCAGCGAAGTCGCATTTTCCCAAAATGCCGACCCCAATCCAGCGACCGGCACCAATAACGAGATCTACGTGGAGCCGATCACAGGGGGGACTCCGGTCAAAGTTTCGGCAAGCCCCGGCGCGGACAATTCACCCTCGTATTCGCCCGATGGGAAGTACCTGGCGTGGCGTTCCCAGGCGCACGCCGGGTATGAAGCAGATGAGTGGAAGATTATCGTGATGGACCGGGCAGCGAAACAGCTCAGCACGCCGACCGAACAGATCGACCGGCAGATCACTGGATTTACCTGGTCGCCGGATTCGAAGAGCCTGTTTTTCACGGCAGTCGATCGCGGGCTCCAGGCGATCCAGTTCATCGCGGTGACCGGTGGAGGCATCCGGCAGGCGATTTCGGGCCATGCCAGTTTCGACGACATGCAGTTCACCGCGGACGGCAAAACGATTGTCTTCACCCGCCAGAGCGGTAGCAGTCCCGTAGAGATTTGCAAGGCGATGTCGAGCGGCGGCGAAGCCGTTCCGTTGACCCGTTTGAACGACGTTTTGCTCAACCAATACCAGCTCACCGACCTGGAAGATTTCTGGGTTGCGGCGGAAGACGGAGCACAGATTCAAAGCTTCGTGGTGAAACCGCCCGGCTTCAGCGCCGCCCGAAAATATCCCGTCATCATGCTGATCCACGGCGGTCCGGAGGGTGAATGGGGCGAGATGTGGACTTACCGCTGGAACGCTCAGGCCTTCGCCGGCGCTGGCTATGTCGTTGTTATGGTAAATCCAAGAGGATCAATCGGGTACGGACAGAAGTTCACAGAAGACATCAAGCTGGATTGGGGTGGTAAACCCTTCACGGATATTATGGCTGTGACCGATTCGGTAGCCAAACTTCCCTACGTGGATGCCGACCGGATGACGGCGGCTGGCGGTTCGTATGGCGGCTACATGATCAACTGGATTCTGGGCCACACGAACCGTTTCAAGGCACTGATTTCGCATGACGGGGTCTATGACACGCGGGCTGAAGCGGAGAGCACGGAGGAACTCTGGTTTCCGCTTTGGGAGTTCGGCGGGATGCCTGCGGATAACCCGGAAGTCTACGACAAATGGTCGCCGAGCAAGTTCTCGAAGGAATTCAAAACACCAACGCTGGTGATCCACGGCGAGCTCGATTATCGGATTCCATATTCGCAGGCGCTCCAGTTGTTCACGGACCTGCAACTGAATAAAGTTCCGTCTAAACTTCTGCTGTTCCCGGATGAAGGCCATTGGGTTCTGAAACCGCGCAACAGCGCATTGTGGTACAAGACTTTCCTCGACTGGATTGGGAGCTGGACTAAACCGTGAAAGTAATTCTACTGATTCTGGCGCTGCTGCTGGTTGGCGCGCCTGTCGCGTTATACGTGTCGTCGAAACCCGTTGTGCTGACGGTGGAACCTGTGAAGTATGTCGGGGAGGAGACGCCGGTGAACGTGCGGGTGGATAGTCCGCACGGGATGCGGAAGCTCGATGTGGAGATCGAGCAGGATGGCAAGTCGTATTCCGCGACGAACGTGGAAACATCGGCGCGCCGATTTTTGATCCAGCGGAATGCGGCGCCGCTAAATTTGACTGCAACTTTGGGTCGCAAGAAAATGCCCGCGCTGCACGACGGAAAGGCGCGGATCGTGGTCACCGCTGTCGCCAATGACATGAAGGCGGAGACGGCTGTGAAGGCTCTCGATGTGGACATCATGACTGCGCCGCCGACAGTTTCCGCCGACGGCGTGCAGCACTACATCAATCAGGGCGGCAGTGAAATGGTGACATTCACGCCGGGTGGAGCGTGGACGGAGGCCGGCGTCAAGGTGGGCGATTACACGTTCCGGAGTTTCCCGCTGCCTGGCCATCCCGGGCAATTCTTCAGTCTGTTCGCACTTTCGTGGCAGCTGGATCCGGATACGCC
>JAICJH010000018.1 GCA_025928545.1 Bryobacteraceae bacterium
CGCATGAAGGACTTCTATCGCTGGCGGTGAGATTTGATAAGCCCGAGATACTCGCTCTGCTGCTCGGTCTCGGATTCGATCCCGACGAGCGTCGGCGTCTGGATCTGGACCCACCTGAGGATACGTGGGGGCAGCCGCTCCGGAACTGCGCGGAATATGGCAGGCTCCAGATGGCGGAAATGCTCGTAGCGTGCGACGCTGATCCGAATGCCCACATCTACGCCAGCGGAACGCCTCTGTTCGTCGCATTCGGCAAGAAGGACCACGCGCTCATTGAACTTTTCGAGAAGCACGGGGGATACCTGGATGCCGAGATGGTGGGCTGGCTCGGACTAGCTGAAAAAGCGCAACAGATGCTCGACGACGAAGCCGCCGGCAGGCTTCGGAAGGAGGCAATTCCGCCGTCGGCCGAGGGATGTCCCGTTGCAGAGTTGTTGCTCATTGGAGGTGTGAATCATACCGGAATTCTGAAGCTCGCGCTCCCACGAGTTCAGCGCGCACGCGACGATCCCTGGTGGGCAAAAAAGCTGGACGAAGGTTGCGGCCGCGGCGACATCGGCTGTCTCCGTCTCCTCCTGGAGCACTGTGATGTAGCGGCGTGTGCGCCCACGATATTGCAGGAAATAGCAGGCGGCGAGTGGCCAGAGTCGCAGGGCTTCCGGCCGGAAAAAGAGCGCGCCATCAAGGCCACCATGCTCCTCGATGCCGGAGCGCGCCTGGACACGCGCGACGAATGGTCCAGGAGCACTCCGCTGGCGCACGCATGCCGGGAAGGCAGAATCGAGCTGGTACGCCTCTTTCTGGCGCGCGGAGCCGATCCGGTGGAGGCGGATGCCGAACCATGGGCCACACCCCGTGCGTGGGCGCAAAAGATGAAACACGACGACGTGCTCAGGATTTTGTCGGACCACTCGCCGAATTCATGAGAAGGGCGAATACTCGCTCCGCATCCGGTTCTCAAGTAGCGCCGGTCCTACTTTGAGGCTTTCTCGATCTTGTCCGCTTCCTTCGTATGCAGAGCGGCGTTGGCCGGGTCGCCCTTCAGAAGGTAGAGTTCGGCCAGACGCCGGTGGATGGCGGCGCGGCGCGGATCGAAATCGAGTGCGCGGGTATACGCATCTATCGCCTGAGAGTACATCTTCTTAGCCGCGTACGCGACGCCGCGCTCCACTGCGAGATCCGCCTGCAGACCCTGGTAATACTCCGAGACGGCGAATTCCGTGCCTTGCGGGATTGCCGAGCGCAGCGCCTCCAGCGCTTTGTCACTCAAATGCCGGGCGTTATAAACCCGCGCCAGGTTCAGGTATGCGTCGGGCCGCGAGGGGTTCAGTGCGATTGCCTTCCTGCACAGATCCTCCGCTTCGGCAAACTGCTTCTTCCCTATATAAAGAGCCGCGAGCGCATTGTACATCTCAGCCGTTACGTAGGGCGTGTGGATGACTTTTTCGAACTCATCTATCGCAGGCTGATCCTGTTTCAGGTCTATATATGCGAGGGCCAGGAAATAATGCGCCGGTATCATCGTGGGGTCGGCTGCGAGGGCCTTGCGGTTCAACTCCAAAGAGGCGCCAGGATCTCCGAGTTTACGACGTACCTCGCCCAGAAGCGAAAGAAGAGTGGGCAAGCCGGGGCTTTGCTTCAGCCCGAGTTCGAGTTGCTCCTGGGCTTTTTCGCTCAGCCCCTGGTCGAGATAAAGCCGGGCCAGATAGAAGCGCGCCCACACCAGCTCCGGATCGATGTCGAGCGTCTGCTGCAATTCCGCTTTGGCATCGGCGGTCATGGCGCTCGACCCCTTGGCGATATACGCCAGCGCCAGGAGCATGTGCGCAGGGGCTGAGCGCGGATTTGCCGCCAAGACGGCCTTGCACTCGCGAATTGTCTGGTCGGATTTCCCCTGTTGCAGGAGTTGCGCGGCGGCGCCTAACCGCAGGCCTTCCGCGTCGGAGCCTGGAGTCTGCGCCAGAATGCCGGAGGCCATGCCGGAAGCGAGGAGGACAACAGCAAACCGGAGCCGCGGCACGGTCACATTATATCCAAGTGCTTTTTCAACGCTCAGAATAATAGGTTCTGCATGAAAACCCAAATAGCCGCCGATGCACGCCGATTCACGCCGATAAACATCCTGCCAGGCTCTCAACGCTTAACATCCGCTACGGCATTGGCTTCATCCAGCGGCAAAATCTGATCGGCGCGAACGCTGTCGATCGTCTGCTTCTTACCGCTCGGCCATTCGATCTCGACATGGGCCTGGGTCGCGCTGCCCAGCCCGAAATACAAACGCGTGTCGCTGGTGCTGAGGTAACTGCCGTAGGGATTGATTTCCTGCAACTGGGTCCGCCCGCCGCTCGTCACCCGCACCTTCGCGCCGATTCCGAAACGATTGCTCTCGCGGCCGCGGGCGCTGAGCGCGATCCAATGATTGAGATTGCCTCCGTCATTGCGCAGCAGCAGCGGGCTTCCGCCGGAATCGCTCACAACGACGTCGAGATCGCCGTCGTTGTCAAAATCCGCCACCGCCACACCGCGGCCCACATGCTGAATGCGAAGCGCCGGGCCGACTTCCGCCGAGACATCGCGGAAACGGCCATTTCCAAGGTTCCGGTAAAGAAGGTCGGCCTGTCGATAAGAAAGCTGCGGATCGTACAGCGCCACGTTATCCGTGACGTGTCCGTTGGTGACATAGATGTCGGGAAGACCGTCGTTGTCGAAGTCGAACACCTTGGCGCCGAAGCCGAGCGTCTTCACGCTGATGGGTAATCCGGCCTTGCTGGTGCCGTCTTCAAACAGCAGCTTTCCGAGATTGTGGTAGAGCGGGTTGTACTGGCCCGAAAAAGCCGTAAAGAAGATGTCCGGCAAGCCATCGCCATCGAGATCGGCGATTTCGGTGCCCATGCCTGCCAGCGCTTTGCCGTTCATGTCGAAACCTACGCCGGCGCCGTAAGTAATGTCGTCGAAAGTGCCGTTGCCTTTGTTGTGGTAGAGGAAATTGCGGACCCCGTCATTGGCCACGAAGACATCCGGCCATCCATCGCCATCGACATCGCCGATGGCCACCCCGAGAGTCTTTCCGGCCGGATTCGCCACACCAGCTTTACGGGAGACTTCCGTGAATGTGCCATCCCGATTGTTGTGGTACAGCAGTGCCGGCGTTCCGTCGAAGGACTTCGGATCGCAATACATGCGGTAGCCCGGCTTTTGATATCCGCAGTACGGCGACTTGCGCATATCGTAATCGATGTAGCGTCCCACAAACAGATCCAGGTAGCCGTCGCGATCGTAATCCAGCCAGGCGGCACTGCTGCTCCACGCGCCGCCGCCCACTGCTGCCTTAGCTGTCACGTCAGTGAAGGTGCCGTCGCCGTTGTTGCGGAAGAGCTGATTGCCGCCGTAGCCGGTGACGTAGATATCAAGGTAGCCGTCGTTATCGTAATCGCCCACAATCACGCCGGTGGCGAACATCCCATTGCCTGCGAGACCTGCTTTGGCAGTTACATCTCCGAATTTTCCGTTGCCCAGATTGCGATAGAGCACATTGCCAGGCGAGGGCTTGCGGTTGGCCAGATCGGCGCCGTTGGCGAAAAACAGGTCGGGCAGACCGTCGTTGTCGAAATCGATCACGCCAACGCCGGAGCCGAACGTCTCGACCATGTACTTCTCGTCCGAAGCTCCGCGGTCATGGCGAAAGGTGATGCCAGATTTCGCTGCAACTTCGTTGAATTGCACCCGGGGGGCCGGGGCTGGCTGGGCTATGGGGCGCTGGGGTCTGACGGTTTGCTGGCTGTAAAGCGCGATTACAAGGAAATTGGCACCGAAGATGAGGAGAGCTTTTCGCATGAGCGGCAAGAGCCCGCGTCTGATTATATCGGTTAAAGAATGCTCGGCCGCCATAGCGCGACCTTCACACGTTCAACGGCCCGCGGGAATTATCACCGGCGATTCGGAGTCAGGATGCGCATCAAGCCACGACTGTTCCCGGGAAGCTTCACTCGCCTGGCCGAGTGCGGTAAGCGATCGCGCAAGAATCCCGTGAGCTGTACGCTCATCGTTCAAATTGTTTCCCGCACTTTGCAACACGAGCTTCGCGGCCTCAGCCGCTTTATCCGGCTGGCCTTCCCGGTCGAAGTATTTGGCGCGTTCCAGGCGGGCGGGCCCAAACCCGGGAACGCGGTCGAGAATCTCTCCTGAAATCGACTGAACCTCGGCATCCTCACCGAAGCGTCTCAGGAATTCCACGTATTGCCAGGCCGCCTCCGGGCTGTAGGTCTTCTGGCGTAGGTTGATTACGTTGGCCCGTCGAAACGCCGCCCGGGCTTCCGCGGCATCCTCGATCCGGCCGGCACAGATCCCCAGCAAAGTATTCATCTGCAGCAGCGCATCGTCGTCGAGACCCGGCAGGAGCACAGCTGCCTTTTCCTGCGTCACGCAGACACGCTCGCGCAAATTCCTGTGAGCCCACCGTGCGTAAGCATGCCTTGCGTCCGGATCGCGCGGCGTCAGGCGAGCCGCATGTTCCAGTAACTGCCCCGCCTCCACGCTGTCGAAGTGTGCTTCCATCAGTAATTCGCCCAGTGCCAACTCCAGGGCAGGACTGGCGGGATGCGCCGACAGCCCCTTGCGAAGAGTCTGCTCAGCATCCGCCTGGCGATGCATCTGCTCCTGGCAATCGGAAAGCGCTACATAGGGAGCGGCGGTTGGCGCGGGGGAGGAGGCCAAAGCAGACGTCAGCGTTCGAACCGCGGCAGCGCAATTACCCTCATCCGCCTGACGCGCACCAAGCTCCCAGGGCGACGGAGGCGGGGCGAAAGCCGCCAGGCACGCAGGCAAAGCCAGGAGACAGAAAAGGATTGCAAACCGGAGACCTGCCGCGCGCACCGCTTCCCTCCTTTTACCTGGGTTCCGTCACCCGAAGGATCTCATTCGCGTGCAGATTTTGTGTAATCACCTGGTCGCGGCCGGAAGGCCAGTGAATCTCAACACGTGAAATCGCATTTTCGTCGCCAAGCCCGAAGTAGAGCGGGAGTGAACTTTGCGAAAGATATCCGGACTTGCCATCGTTGTACTTGAAGTACTTCGCGCCTGCCGGGGTGATCACACGTACCGAGGCGCCCAAACCGTCGCGGTTCGATGTAGTTCCGGTCAGCAGCACTTTCAGCCAATGGATCTGTCTGCGCGCCGCAAGATCGCTCACCAGAACCTGAGGTTCGGAATTGAAATCGCTGGTCACGAGATCCAGATCGCCGTCGTTGTCGAGGTCGAACAAAACGCCGGCGCGGCTCCCGAGCGGCGCCATAACGGTGACCGTGCCCTTACGGCCCGCGCAAATCTTATGCATGATCTCCTGCGGATCCGGAGGCATGGCGGAGCAATTCAGCTGGAACCAGGGCGTGTGCGTTTTCCCGCCGCGGCGCGGCTCAATTCCTAACTGGAACTCGGCGTCCAGAAACTTTTTCCCGTGATCGTTCAGGAGCAGGGAATTGGTTCCGTATCGAAAAGGGAAGTTCATCGACGACGCAATAAAGATGTCGTCCCATCCATCGGCGTTGATGTCTCCCACGCTGGGTCCCCAGGGCCAGTAATTTTCTACGCCCATGGCGTCGGAAACTTCATCAAACGGAGCCTTTCCGGTGTTGTGATACATCGAATTGCCAAACACAAAGGTGGAGGCGGGACCCATGAGGAAGCTGTCAGGGGCGTGCGAGGGAGCCTTCTTTTGTTCAAGCTCCGGCCCCACATTTTCCGTCATGTCGGAATGCATATCGGTGACATACAAATCCAGACGGCCATCGTTATCGTAATCGAAGAACTTAACTCCCATGGCGCCCCAGGAGGTTTTCGGAAAATAAGTTTTCGTCTTTTCGACAAAACTCTTCCCGCCCTGGTTCTCGTAGTAATGATTCGCGCCCATCATATTCAGGAAATAGACATCTGGCCAGCCGTCGCCATTGACGTCCGCGATGGCCGCGTCTCCGCACCATCCCTGCGGCTTGAGACCCATTGCCGCGGTCGCATCCTGAAACTTATTGCCGCCGAGGTTGCGATAGAGGATCGGGTGCTCGAAGCGGTCCGGATACATATGTCCGGAAAATGCGTCCGGCAACCCGGTGAACTGGCCCTGAGCTCCCTTTTTCTGCGACGTGTACTGCCCCACATCGCAGACAAGAAGATCGAGTTTGCCATCGTGGTCGTAGTCGAAAAAAACGCTGCCGGAGGAATGCGCCGAATGCACAAGGCCGGCTTCGCGCGTGATATCGCGGAAGTTCCCGTGACCATCGTTCTGGAATAACAGGTTGCCGCCGCGTACGGTGGTGACATAAAGGTCTTCATCGCCATCGTTATCGATGTCGGCAAACGAAGCCGCCACTCCAATGCGTCCGGCGAGGGCCAGCGCGGGATTATCGATCTTGCGGAATTTGCCGCCGCCGAGATTCTTCCAGAGCTCGCTCGGCCCCGCCTGGTTCACGAAGTAGATATCGTAAAGACCGTCGCCATCCACATCCGCGACGGCGATTCCGTTGCCGTGATCGTAATGAACCGCTTTGTAGTTCAGCCCGGAGTCGTCCACAATCCGCTGCCGGAACGTGATGCCGCTTTCCGGAAGTTTGTCTTCGAAATGAAAATCGTGAACAACGGAGTACTTCGCGGCGGCCTGCTTCTGTTCCTGGGCGCGGCGTGCCAGCGAATCGACTCCCTCGTCCTTCGCCGGGTAGCGTATTTCGGGCGATGATGTTTTGGTGGCTGAGGGCTGAAACGCGCGCACCGCGGGATACGTGAGCACAAGCAGCGCGGCGACCAATCGAACGTGGGGCTGAATTTTACGGAATGTGCGGAAGAACGGGGAGGTCATAGGTGTACTTCCACGCGCTCTTTGACGGGAATCGTTCTTAACAAAAGAATTACGAGTTTACCCATGAAACAACCGTGGAAACGGATAGTAGCAAAAGCTGTCTAACATGTCAAACCAGACAGGACAGTTGCCGGGACTCGCCGGCGCGCGCTGCGCAGAGTTGATTCGGGTGGTTACTACCGCTTCACGTACTTCTTCAGATCCATGGGGCCGACCTCGGCTCCGTAGACATTGCCATTCCGATCTGCGGCAACACCTTCGGCCATGCTCGTGATCCCAGTGGGAGCCGGGTCCGGAATAAACGCGGTGACTTTGCCGTCGCTTATGTTGCCGATTCGGATTCCGCGCCGAACGCCCGGATCGTGCCCGTATCCATCCTCCGGCTGCGACTCCGAGTCGGAAACATAAAGTATGTCTCGGGAGATGAAGAGTCCACTGGGCCGGCCGAATTGCTTCCACGCGGCGATGAACTTACCGTTCTGGTCGAAGATCTGAACGCGATTGTTGGAGCGATCCGCGACGAACAGACGACCGCGCGAATCGAATGCGAGTGCGTGAGGTAAGTCCAGCTCGCCCGGGCCCGAACCCTTTTTCCCGAATTGCATGAGGAATTTTCCGTCTTTACTGAACTTAACGATGCGTGAGTTATTGCATTCGCAACCATTGTGTCCGTCGGCAACAAAGATATCGCCATTTGCCGCGACAACAGCGGCGGAGGGAGCGCCGAAGGTGTCGGTCCCCTCTCCGGCGACTCCTTTCTTACCCAGAGTCATGAGCACGCGGCCATCGGGACTGAATTTGAAGACCTGCAGGCCCTTGCCATCTTTCGCCTGGTCGTCCGTCACCCAAACGTTGCCATCCTTATCGACCGACAGCCCGTGAGGCTGAACAAACAGGCCCTTGCCAAAGTGGCGCAGAAGCTTGCCGGAAGGATCGAATTCGAGAATCGGATCAAGATCGGAACCCGCGCAGCTGTTGGCTCCGCAGCGATCATAGGCCCAGATGTTTCCATCCGGTCCAGGCGTCACACCGGCCGTTGATCCCCACTTCCTGCCATCGGGTAAATGTGCCCAATTGGTTATCGTCTTGTATGGATTGGGTGCATCGTTGGTCGGGAGATTGTCCGCAGCCATCCCGCCCGCGACAGCAATGGCCGCGATGATGGCGATCACCCCGATTGAACCTGGTTTGAAAGGCACGATCTACTTCTTCTCCTTCGCCGCGCGCGCAGCTTTCAACGCAGCCAACTTCTTGTTGAGGTAGTCCCGGTACTCTTTTTTCAGCAGCGCGGTGTTGACAATAGCGCCCATGTTGACACTGAAATTCGATTCACATTGTACAGGATGTGAAAGAGTGAATCCATTGTGAAATCGGAATCGTGCCAGGAGCAGCTGTCGACGCAAAGATCTTTCGCCTTTGGGTGGCGCCTGGTCTAATACTTCACGCCGCTCTTCTCGCCGCCGACCACTTTGCCTTTGGATTTCGAGGTGAGCGCCACCGAGAGCGAGTGCTTCTTCGTTTTCTCTGCCGGATCGGGGCTGAAGCCCACGACGTACTGAGACAGCCCAGTATCTCGCGTGACCGAGAGAATTCTTGCCAGCGTCTCCCGATCGAGTTGATGCGGAACGAACGTCTGGCCTCCGGTCATTTCCCCCGCCTGGGTGATCGGCGGTAGAAAGCCTTTGTACCATCCGCCGGCGATATCCCCGGGATTTCCCGAGTCGCCTGACGATGGGGGTGGATCAGCCATCGCCAGCGCCCCTGCCTGGCCCCTGCCGCGAAGATGCTGTTCCTGCTTATTCATATCCATGACCACCGTATCGAACGGGATGCTCAGCGCAAGCGCAGGATCGACAACACTGGAAAAGTCCTGCTTCAAAAGCGTTGCGCTGATTCCCTCGGTGAAGACAATCAGCAACCGGCGTGCATGGACCGGAGAAGCGGCGGCATCCTTAAGAGCGCCGACAATCGACTCACCCAGCCAGCCAAACTGAGGAGGAGGGCCAGACATCGGCTTAAAAATGTTGTCGCCGGGAAGCAGCGTGAGTTCGCCTTTGCCATCGGGGATCGGATCGAGCAGGGAGTGAAAAGCGCGGACAATCTCCCGCGGGTCGCTGCTGGCAGTGCAAAGCCGCTCCAGTTGCCGACCGGAAAAATGATAGACCGCCAGACGGGTATCCATCCCGTTCATCTGAAGGATCGGGCGGGTGGTCGATTCATCCCAGTTGTCGAGGAACTTGTAATCGGCCTTCGGGTCAAGTTTCAGGTTGCGCAGATTGGCGGTCAGGCCAGCGGGTCCCTTCTCTGGCTCCGGCAGTGGGGTGGTGTCGAAAAGCAGAATCAGTTCCAGCGGAAGCGGATGCGGAGTGTTGGGACCTTCGAAAGTAGTGAACGGCCGGGGATGTCCGTCCTCACGCAGGATGACATCCGAAGGTTGCAGATCCGCGGCGAAGTACTTACCCTGCTGGACATGGAACGGAACCAGCACCATTTTGGCGCTGGCGTCGAATGCCGGTGTGCCGGGTTCCTGCGCCAACAGCGCGGCTGCGATCAGAAGCGATGTAAAAAAGCAGTGAGTGGTGTGGAGCATAGCTAACCTCCGCATATCAGGGCTCTACTTCAAATGCGATCCTGCGGAGGGAACGGTTGCCGGCGGCATCCTGCCCGGTGATTTGCGCGGTATACGACCCCGGCGACAACTCGTCCGTCGGCAGCATCATGCCAAACGGTACCGCCGAAGTTCCCGCCACTGTTTCCGGCCTCAGGCTCGTCAAGCCAGTTTGTTTTACAATTTCTCCGGTTTTGGCGTTGAGCACTGTCATTTGCGCGCCCACGCCCGGATCGCCCTTCCGATCCGGATTGGCGAGTGCCGGCTCATAAATTTCTCCGTAAATGAAGGCCTTTTTGGATTTCTGCAATCGATTCGTCCCGGAGGGGACGAATTGCACTCCGTTGGCGACCAAAGGAACATTGTCGCCGAACAAATCCACTTCGGCGCCCAATACCGGGCTGCTGGCGGGAAGCGTCGATTCACTGATCGCCAGCCCGCTTAGCAGGAACGTCGATGGCGCCCACGGATCGATGACCAGGTGTGTTTCGACGTTGCCAAAACCGGTCGCACCTGAACTGAATGCCACCTTCAGATCGAACGCGCCCGATGCCATTTCGAATTGCTTTTCAAAGCGCCAGGGGCGGGACGCGAATTCGTCTACCTGACGTTGATCGTCCAGGGCCACCTTTGCAGTGTCGTTGAAACGCGCAGCCACGCCGCCATCGGGAAGATAAGCAATGCCGATGATATTCAAGCTTGCCGTGAATTTGCCTTTGTCTTTCGCGAATTTCAGTTGGGAACCAGGGATAGCGAGCGTCAGGTCGACTCGCGCGGTGTTCGGAGCGATGTAGAAAAACGGAGTTTGCATCGTGGCGTGTAAAGTGGGCGCGGCATTCGCGTTCAGACGTGCTTCCAGATCGCGCTCGGTGGAGGTTCCGACCACCACCGCGGGGTTGATTCCGTCGCAGTAGCGGGTTCGGGAGCGCACGTGGGCGCCGCCGCGATCCACATCCACCTTGATAGCGTGGCAAGATCCCGGCTGCACCTCTTTTGCCGGCAGATATCCGAGGACGTAATACAGGCTCTGTTCTTTAGCGATTCTGGCCAGATCGTCCGGCAATTGGCCAGGTCCGGAAACGACGAAGCCGCCGGTGCCCTGAGCCAGACTGTAAAGTGCATCCGACGGGCCCGGCGCACTGAGATCGCTCTGGCCGCCGGGTTGCGGGAGACCGGGATTGGATCTTCCCATCTCGGCGATGCCTACGCTGCTCCTCTGGTTCTTGCCCGCCAGCATCCGGATGTCGACCGGATAAATGGCGACGTTGGAGCGATTGCATTCCTCAATCGAGGGCTTCATCAGATCCTGGCTGACGCTCCCGCCTTCCGAAAACAAGACGATCGTTTTGCGGCCAGGAACCTTCGCCAGCCCTTTCGCGACGTTCCGCAGAGCCTCCGGCAGCGCGCTCGCCGCATTGTATCCGGCTCGACTGATGATGCCGACGGCGCCCGGCGCGCCAGCCGAAGCAACGGATAATTTCGGCGCAATAATGGCCTGCTTCAGCCGATCCATATCGCCGGTGAGATTCTGCGTGACCCGCACTGTCCCGCCAAATTCGACTATCGACATCAAATGGTTGGATCCGGCGTTCAATCCAATGAATTTCATTGCCGCATCCCTGGCGTAGTGCTGATCTGTCTGCGGCATACTGGCGTTATCGAAGAAAAGAACCAGGTAACGCTTTTCGGCATCCGGCGCCTCATCGGTCAGGTACGAGAAACTGGTTAGCGTCTGCTCTTTGCCGTCTTCGCGAACCTTGAAGTCCTTACGGGTCAAATCGCCGATATATGCGCCTTTTCTGTCCGTGACGATTGAATCGATGAGAACGAGACGGGAATCGCTGCTGAAAACGCCATCGCTGTCGATTGCCGGTGCGCTTTTCTTCTGGGCCTCCGCATTGACGGCCAGGAGCAACGTCATGGCACCCATGACAAGGTGAAGTTTAGTCAAGGTATTCTCACCGCGCTGTTCTGCGCGGTCATCGTCTGACCTTCCGCATCCCGCAGCACCAGCCGGATCACATAAGTACCCGGGGGAACCGTGAAATCGGAACGTACGGAAATTCCACCGCTGAGCCTGTCGTTTTGCTGCGCACCCTCCAGCAGCCGCATCTCGATCGTCTTTGACACGGCCTGAACGAAGGTCCCGTTGCGATCGAAGAGAGCGCAAACAACTCGCACGTCATTGACGTCCCTGCCATCGGCTTTGCGGAAGCGCAGTTTTCTGACGTCGACTCGCGAGGTCACAGACAGTCTGGCTTCCGATTCGCTCGCTTTGAAGAACCGGGTATTCATCTCGACCGGGATTTCGTTCATTTCGTCCCGTGAATACAGCGCCTGGCTGATCTCTTCTTTCGCATCTTCCTCGGCCGTCGCCTGATGGGTCGGCGCGTAGTAGCCACGGCGGGCATCCACGGACATACCAGCCGGCATTTTCAGACTGACTTTCAAGGAATGGAACTTGCCATCGAGTCTGAGGTTTTGTGGTGAAAAGCCGAGCAGGTAGAAAACCTCGGGCGCGGTTGCGAGTTCCTGTAAGCCCCGCGTCTGATCATTACCGTGGAAGGATCTGCCGCCCGTTCCTGACGTCAGGTCGTCCAAAGTTCCGGAAGTAGTCACGTCGTCGGCCCGGTCCAGTCTTCCTCCACGGACATCTGCTCCCCTGTTTTCGGCGCTGAACATGGCAGGCGCGTGAACTCCCTTCACATCCAGCGCATTGATCACAACGCCGGATCGGATAGCCAGATCGATCGCCGGCCCTTCATCCGAGGACTGGTCCTGACTCAAAATGAAACCGGGCGATGCGAAGATCAGCGTACGCAGTCCCGGCATTCCGGACATTCTGCGAACCACGTCTTTCAGGCTGACGATAGCGGCGTTCGTCTCGATCCTGCCCTGCTCCAGCACGGTACGCGCGTGGCCCATCGCGATGTCCACCGCAGATTGATATTCGATAAGGCCATAACAGGTGATGCTCTGAACTTCCCCGGCCGCGAGGGCGATTGCGTCGGCGTCATGCCCGTTAACCATCTGATCGGCCCGATAAACACTAAGGGTGGGGCATTTTTCCGCGACGGCTCTTCCGAGCGGGTGCACCGCAAGCTTGAACAGGGTCTTATTGAGCAAATCCCGGTCTTCCGTGAAGTCCACGACAGTCTGGCCAGAAGTGGTGAAGATGGCTACGCGGTCAGCCGGCTTCATGGTGGATGCGATAAATTTCTGCGCGGCTTCGCGCGCATACACCAGATCCGCGAACTTGATATGAACATCATCGAACAGGAAGCCGACAAAATGGTCAGGCGCGATCAATGAAGGTGGGTCGGCTTTTCCCTCGGAAGATTCCCTCGGTTCCGGAGTTCTGACGACCGCGATCGCCTTACCCCCGCCAGATTTCTCGATGGAGAACTTTGAAATGGCCTGGGGCTTGCCTTTGTCGAAAAGTTGAAAATCTTCCTCGCGAAGCGTGCCGATTGGGTGGCCGTTCCTGTCACGCACGACCACCGGAACCTCGATCAGTGTGACCCTGGATTGGAAGACAGCCACTTCCTCGTGCGTGCTGACCTCGGGTGTGGACGCGGCTTGCTGCAAGTCCGGTGCGGCGGTCAACAGGAATGCCGACGCTGCTATTGCGATAAGAAAAGTTCTCAGCCCACGCCGGATCATAAACACAATGGCTTCTATTCTACCGGTTTTTTTGCGTGCTGCTTTTCCGCGCTGCATCGACGGCAAAGGTGGTAACATCCCAGCAGCAACACATCAGCAACCAGCTGATTAACAACGGTCAGGGTCTATCCAAAATGAGCAGTAACAGTTGGAAGCGACTGGTGGCGGCAATTCTGGGACTGGTAGTGCCTGCCGTGGCCCAGTCGGACAATGCAGTCAAGAGATTTGATACGGTAGCCATACGCGTTGTGCCACCGGATGCGCCTAATCCGCCACGATCGGTGGACTTCAGTCCGATATATCCCGGCGGCCGGTTCATGGATTCGCACATTCCGCTCCTCTTCATGATCGGTTTTGCATATGACGTGCACACCGGAGAAGATGTACTCGGACTACCGAAGTGGGCCGAAAATACGGCCTACTCCATCTCGGCTAAGGCTGGTGACGACTACTCAGCGGCAAGCCCGGAGGATAATGTTGCGCAGTTGCGGTTAATGATGCGAACGATGTTATCGGATCGCTTTCACCTGCAAATAGAGTCCGAAACGCGGGACCACAAAGGTCTGATGCTGGAAGTGGGTGCCGCGGGGCTTAAGATCGGCGAGGTCAGTGCGCCCATACCGCCCGCAAAAGCCGGGTATGTATTTTCGAATGCATCAAAGAATGGAGCGGGGAGTATCACAGGGTCCACGGCGACTATGGCCGGATTGGCGGTGTCCTTAACGAATTCCCTTGGCCAGCCGGTGGTGGATCGAACCGGTTTGAAGGGCTACTACGATCTGAATCTGAGATGGCCCGGCGATGATCAGGAAAACGCGGCTGGCTTTGGATCGCCCGTTTTCGTAGCGGGGGCTCTCCAGATGTTACGGGACAAGCTTGGTCTGCGCATTACGCCGACAACTCTACCGGTAAAGACCTGGAAGGTGACTCACGTCGAACCTCCTACTGAGAACTAGCTACCCGCCGCTGCGGCCGCGCGATCCAACAGGCACCGGACGGTAGCCCACGCCCGCATACTCCGGCGCGTGGGGCACAAATTGCGCATCAAACCGCGGATCCGGCGGATCGAACGTATTCACCTTCCGATCAATCGTCCCCCGCAGGTCGTTCGTCTCGCCATGGATGAACGACTCCCGTACCCCGCCGCCCCCAGTGATGTCGATCTCGTACCGCGCTCCGGTCGGGATCCCGCCTTTCAACGTGTTGTTCCAGAAAATCGACTTCACGTAAGTGCTGCCGGTGCCGTTGTCGTCAACGCCGGCGCAGTTGCCGGTGAAAGTGCAGCGGCTGACCTCAGCACGGGACCCGTCGAACACTGTCATCGCGCCCGAGCCGTTCTCCGCGTGATACTCGCCACCGGTCAGCAAGCCGATGTAGTCGACACCGAGATTCCCGATGTTGCCGACGAACAGACAGTTTTCGAGCCTGGCGCGGCTGAACTTCAGGAGATCGAACGCCGCGCCGGTGATCTGCGTACGGTTGTTGCGGAAAATGCAGTCACGAAACGACGCGGCGTCCGGCACCTCACCGCCGAGCAGCTGGCCAAGGTGCTCCACGGATACGCCGGCGCCGCACGGACTGGTGTAATTGTCCACCACCTCGACCCGCTCGATGGTCGGATAGGAGCGCGCATAGACCTTGATGCCGCCGCCATCCATAAAGAAGAATGCGGTTTTGGGCACGTCATCGGCTTCGATCGGCGAGTGCTGGCCGGTGCCATTGGTGTAATTGTTCGCGCCGGTGATGCGAAAGCCGCGCAGCACGGTCTTCGTCGAAATGCCGTCGCCGAAATATACGACGTGAGTGACGACGGCCGGGAAGCTCGGCGCCTTCTTGTCGGCGATCTCAGGATTGGCGGCAGTCAGCACCACCTCGCCGACCGCTTCGAGAGTGATGCCGTCGTGCCTCCTGTTGAACCAGATCAGGGCCTGCGCGTGCGCCGCCGGGCGATAGGTTCCGGCGTGGACGTAGACGGTTTTGTTGGCCGGATCCTTCGCGGCAGCCTCGAGCGCCGCCTGGATATTGCCGCCGGGCTGCACGCGGTAGGCACGCGCGGCGGCGTCGAGCGTCACGCCATCCATTGCATCGCGGCGTTGGGCGAGACCGTAACCCGGCGCCGCGGAGGCAGCGGACTCCATCCGGATAAACGCACGTCTGCGCATAGTCAACTCAGCCTATCACGGCAAAGTCGCGTATCCTTGAAGAGACTCATGCGCGCGCGAACGTCGACCTTTACGCTATTGCTGCTCTTCACCGCACCGCTCATCGCTCAGACAATCGATGCCATTCCGGAGGCCAACCCCGCGAGACCGACAGTCTCCACTCCAGCCACGTTAACCCCCGTCGGCTACCTTCAATTCGAGACGGGCGGTCTCGGAGCCGTCACGTCGCCGGAATTCGGCACCCGTATCAGCATCAACCAGGTAACGAAACTGACCGTTATCCCCAGGTTGCAGTTCCTGGTGTTGACCGAGCCGTATATCCACAGCAGCAACAGCCGGGGCGGAGACAAGGAAATCCATGCTGGTGAAGTTTTCCTGGGGGCACAGGGTGTTCTGGTTCAGGGCAAATCCGATGATGCCCTGCGTCCCACTGTTGCCGTGAGTTACATTCGCCGCGTCTATGAGAGCCCAGCCCCGGAACTCGACCTCGGAACTTTTCGGCAAAGCGGCACTCTTCTCTTCAGCGACGATGTGGCCGGATTCCATCTCGATGCCAACTTCATCATTGCGGAGCAAATCGAATCCGGCGTACGGCGGGCTCAGTTGGCGCAGACGCTTTCCATTTCTCACCCGTTAAAAAAATTCACCATTTCAGGCGAAATCTGGCATTTCTCCCAACCGTTTCTCGGTTCGGATGCGACAGGCAACCTCTGGGCGATTTCCCGTGCGCTTCGGCCAAACCTCGTGCTCGATGCAGGCTTCGATCACGGCTTCACCCGGACTTCCACGCACTGGGAAGAATTCCTCGGATTCACCTATCTCTTGCCCCATCGACTTTGGCCCGGCCCTGCCCGAAAATGATGGATGAATTCCCAACCGCTACTGGCCGCTCTGCGCTGCCCGCATCGATGCGATCCGCTCCTCCATGCTTCTCGTCAGGTGTGGAGTGATGCCGAGCATCCGCTCAATCGTCATCAACTGCCCGCGATGATGCATCTCGTGTTCCTTCGGAGCAATCAGCATTTCGAATCGCGACTTGGTGCGAGGTTCCATGCCTTCCGGATACTCGACCTGTTCCGCCAGAAAAGCCTCCGACGCTCCTTCAAGAATTGCGGCGTACTTGTCGCCTTCGCTGCGCAGCAGTTCCAGCACCTGCGCCTTTGTACGGGGCGTCTTGACTTCGGCCTGCAACTCACCCATCAGCCCGAAAAAATCGAAACCCACAAGGCTGTTGCGGTGCTGTGTTACGTGGATCTGTTCCTGCACACGCGACATGACGGCGATGTGTACCAGAGTCTCCGCTACTGTCCGAGCGCCTTCCGCGGGACGAAATCCGTACTTATCTTCCGGAATCTCGCCGGCGATCTTAAGCGTATTCTCCCGGACCGTGCGAAACGATCGGGCGAGTTCTTTTGCTCCATAGTAAGTCATTGACTGATTATCCATCGTGGACTTAAGCCAAAGCCAGTTTGTCGAACTTCGAACTCTATTTGGCTCTTTATCAGCGACTTGCCAAAAACCAGCCTCAAAACCGGCAGTCCGGGATGCTACCTTTCAAAAAGGAGAAGAACTACAGCCGATGCAACGCCGCCAGATCCGTCGAATCATAAAGGTCTTATCGGCGTGTATCGGCGCGCATCGGCGGCCATTTTCGGTTTTTCAGCGTTCAGCTAAAGCCCATCCTCAATCCGCACTGCAAATAAACGGTTTACCTCCCAAATGGGTCCCTTTTTTCGAATCGGCAAATCGCCCAACCGCCAGTTCGTTTTGTAAAAACGGCATTCTGCCCTTACTGGCGGCAAAATGAAGATCAAGCTGCAACGTTTCCAGGACGCCATCCGGCACCGCGTTCGCTACCGGATCACCGGCGGCGGCATACTCTATTTTCTGGCGCTGCTTCTGGTCGGCTTCACATCGTTCCTCACCGCCAACAACCTTTTGTTTCTGGTGTTTTCAGCGATGCTGGCTATCCTCCTCGTCTCCGGCTTCCTGAGCCGCCTGATGCTCTCAGGCCTTGAACTTGAACTGCTGCTTCCGGAGCATGTCTGGGCCAGAACAGCCGCACCCGCCCGCGTTCGGCTGCGGAATCTCAAACGGATCACGCCCTCTTTCGCGCTGGAACTGATCGGGCAGCGCAGCCCCTTGTCGAATTCGCTGCCAATCCTGACCGCCCCGGTATATTTCCCTGTGATTCCCGGTCGCACAACCGTGGAAGCGTCGGTTGACGTCAATTTCCCCCATCGCGGACGGCACAAAGAGAACGTTTTCCTGATTGCGACACGTTTTCCCTTCGGTTTCCTCCGCAAAACGACTACTCTGGCACTACAGCGGGAAACCATCGTTTATCCCGCTCTCGAACCATTCTCCGGCGCAGGCGACCTGCTCGATCAAAACGCTGCCGGCGAACTGGAAATGGCCATTCGCGGTCTTGGCCGGGACTTCTACCGCATCCGGCCCTACCAGCCAGGCGACAGTGCGCGCCACATTGACTGGAAAAGCTCAGCCCACACCGGCGTCCACCACATTCGCGAGTATTCCACGGACGAAAACGGCATCATAGAGATTTTTCTCGACCGCCGAACCGAAGCCGGCGCTGGCCGAACCTTCGAGATTGGCGTCGAAAGGTGCGCTTACCTCGTGTCTTACCTTGGTACAGGTAACAGTAATGTACTGTTTAGCTCCCAGGGATTCACCCTCGCAGCTACCGAAGAGGATGAATTCTACGCTATTCTGAAGTATCTCGCTTTAGTAGAGCCTTTGATAGCAGTAACTTCCGTCCACGGAACCGAGTCTCATCTTAAGGTCGGACGGACGCAGATTGTCTTCAGTGCCCGCCCTCAGGAATTTCAGGACAGCGGATGGGCCGGCGCCCTCTTTGTGGACACGGCCGAATGACACGCTTTATTTTCAGCGCTACAGTATTAGATCAGGAGACGGTATGAATTCACGCACGGAAATCACCTTGAATAAACTGGACCCGCGGGGTTCGCGCGGTTTCAGGGCGATGGCTGGTAGCGTGGCCGTTATAATCGCGATGCTGGCGGGCGCCGTTCCGGCCTTCGGGCAGGTGAAGGCGTCGATTTCCGGCAGAGTAGAGGATCCCTCCGGGGCCGGGATCGGTGGCGCCAGCATTACGGTCAAAAGCGTAGAAACCGGCGCAACCCGCGCTGTCACTACAAATGAGGCAGGAAACTATCGAGTGGATTCGTTATCCCTGGGCGGCACGGAAGTGCATGCGGAGAAGACCGGCTTTCAATCTGTAGACCGCAAAGGCATCAATCTGGTTGTGGGCCAGGACGCCACCGTCAATCTGCGGCTCGCCGTCGGTATCGAAAAACTGCAGATCGATGTTATCGAGGGAACACCCACCGTCAACGTGACAACTTCGCCCATCTCCGGGCTGGTGAGCGAAGATCAGGTCAAGGATCTGCCGTTGAACGGGCGCAGCCTCGACATTCTGCTTACGACTAACCCTGGCGCCTTAAACTACAGCGCGCTCAAGAGTCCGCAAACTACAACGAGCGACGGCAATACGTTTTCCGTCGCGGGACGCCGCCCCGGTGACAACCAGTTCAACCTGAATGGCATCGAACTCTCCGGCTCCAGCCAGCTTGCCGTAACGCCCGGTGGTGTCAGCGGTCAGATCCTGGGTATCGATGGCACTCGCGAAGTGAACGTCCTGACCGATACCTACGGTGCACAGTACGGCAAACGTGCCGGCGCCCAGGTTGAAATCGTTACCCAGTCGGGTGGAAACGTCGTTCACGGCAGCGTTTTCGAATTTCTTCGCAACAGCGCCCTGGACGCTCGCAATACGTTCGACCAGAGCTACGTGCCACCTTTCCGGCGCAATCAGTTCGGCGGCGCTCTCGGTGGACCCATTCGAAAGAACAAGCTTTTTTGGTTCGGCAATTACGAGGGGTTCCGGCAGTCCCTGGCACTGACCAGCGTGAGCATTGTTCCCGACGATCAGGCCCGTCAGGGCAACCTGCCGAACGCAACCACCGGAGTTTACGCCAAAGTAGCCAATCTGAACACGGGGATGCTCCCTTATATGGCACTGTGGCCGGCCGTTAATGGTCCCGAAATCACCCAGACCAATTCCGCCGGATTGGTGGTGCCTACAGGCACCGCCTATTCGTTCAATAATCCGAAGCAGCTGATCCACGAAGATTTCGGCACTACGCGCGTCGATTACACCTTGTCGGATCACGATTCCGCTTCTCTGTATTACACGATCGATACCGGTGACAGCATCCTGCCGCAACCAGACCCGCTGTTCAGCGCGGCCCAGACCCTGACCAGCCAGGTGGCGAGCACTCAGGAAACGCACATCTTCTCGCCCAATCTGCTCAACACGCTGACCTTCGGTTTTACCCGCGCCGCGTTCAACTACGATCCCCTGTTGACCACTCAGTTCCCTGCGGGGCTCTCGTTCGTGAAGGGTCTGCCCGCGGGGTCTGTCACCGTGACGGGTTCAGTGACCACAACCGGCTCGAATGTGATCACGGCGGCCGGTCCGAATAACGCGTCCAATTCCTGGAATCGCCGCAATCTTTTTACCTATGCCGACGATATCCAGTCCACGCACGGCAAACATCATTTCAGCGCAGGCGTCTGGTTTCAGCGTCTGCGCGACAACGAGAACACCGGTTCCCGCCAACTCGGCATCGCGACCTTTGGAAGTCTGACCACCATGCTCCAGGGCAATGTGACTACATTTCAGGTCATTCCGAACGCGAACGAACTCGGCTGGAGAAGCTGGTACGGCGCCTGGTACGCGCAGGACTCTATCCGGCTCTTTCCGCGCCTCACCCTGCAACTCGGCCTGCGCCATGAATTTACGTCCGGCTGGAATGAAGTTTCGAACCGCGCCGCGAACTATATTACCGATGCCAGCGGTGTGCTGAAGACCGATCCAATCGTCGGAAGCTCGATTCTGACGAAGAACAACATGAAGAAGCTGTTCTCGCCCCGCGCCTCGCTCGCGTGGGACGTTTTCGGCAACGGCCATACGGCGCTTCGGGCCGGGTACGGCATCTACTACTCGATGATCGATGCCCTTAGTTTTTTGATGAATTCCCTGCCGCCCGCGAACGGCAGCATGTCATTCGCAAATCAACCGCTGCTTCCTCTTCTGCCGATCGTCCAGACGGCACCTCCTGCCTGCGGCCCCGGTTCGGTTCCCTCCTGCCAGTTCGCCCCGCAGGGGCTTCAGCCCGACGCGAAAGCGCTCGCGGTGAACGAATGGAATCTCGCAATTGAACAGCAGATCGCCAGAGGCACTTCGCTGCGCGTTGCTTACGTCGGATCCTTCGCCGTTCACGGTCTCATCAGCGTCGATCCCAATACGATTGCGCCGCAGATTTGCGCCACCGCCACCTGCGTCACCGGCGGAACGCCAGGCACCACGAAAGGATCGGTATTGCAGGGCCAACAGTATATTCCGGTTGCTACCCGACCGAATCCCAATCTGGGTGCGGGCTTCTTCTGGTACACCGAAGGCAACAATCGCTACAACGCGCTCCAGACCGATGTCGTCCACCGGCTGACCCGGGGTTTTGAAGTTCGCGCCAACTATACCTGGTCCAAAAACCTCGACATGAATTCGGGTCTGACGATCGCGCAATCCAACAATCAGGGACAGATGGTGATGGATCCACGCGACCTGAGCCGAGACTGGGGCCCCTCCGCCCTGAATGTTAAACACCAGGCCAGCATTTCGTTCCGTTATCAATTGCCTTTTGGCCATGGTCAGAAATTCCTCACCGGCGCCAACGGTCTTGCCGAGAAAATCGTCGGGGGGTGGCAAGTCAACAGCATTACCACCCTGCTGAGTGGCTTCCCGTTTACTCCCCTGGTAGGCTCGAACCGTTCCGGTGACGGAGATACCAGAAATCCGGATCGCCCGTCGGTGAACCCCGCATTCACAGGTGACGTCGTAACGGGTAACCCGAAGCAGTGGTACAACCCGAATGCGTTTATTCTGCCTGGGATCGGTACCTGGGGCAATCTTGGGAGAGGGGTCTATACGGGCCCAGGCCTCGCCACGGCGGACATCTCGTTCTTCAAGAATCTGGCGCTCACCGAGAGAACCCATTTGCAGGTTCGCGCGGAAGCCTTCAACGCCCTGAATCACACCAACTACGGGACCCCCAATGCGACGGTGTTTTCCGGCGGCGCAATCAGTCCGACGGCTGGTCTGATTACATCGATTGCGACGCAGTCCCGTCAGATCCAGTTCGGCATGAAGCTGATCTTTTAGAACATCGGAAACGGCTGGAAATCGCCGTTGAGCACCTGGCGCGTATCGCTCAGTCCCAGCCAGCCCGAGATCATCGTCGCGTAAACCCGGCGGAAATCGGTCGTGTAAATCAGATTGTCGCCGCTATCGAGTTTGGTCAGGCTCGGCACTGTACCGTAGTGTCCGCCCTTTACCTTCTTGCCGGCCACGAACATCAGGTTGGCGGTGCCGTGATCTGTCCCGAGATTCACGTTCTCCGGTACCCGCCTTCCGAATTCTGAGAAGACCATAACCACAACGTCGTCGGCACGTCCGATCCGCTCCAGATCCTTCATAAACGCCGCCACCGAGTCGGAGGCGTAGGTCAGGAGGCGCTTGTGCAGGTCGCCCTGGAACACATGCGTGTCGAACGCATTATTCCTGTAGGACGTGTAATACAGACGCGTGGGCATCTTTGCGTCGATCAGCGCCGCGACTTTCGGCAGGTCGAGCGCAACCACCCCGTAATCGACCGGCGAATGATATTTCGACCAGGCCTCTCGCACGAGCGCGGATGCGTCCCGCGCGCTGCGAGCCGAATCGAGCAGATACTGCCGGGTAGGGTTATCCACCTTTGCGGTCGGCGGCGCGGCGTCGAGCACGTCGCGTTCGTCGAAAAACTTCTCCTGCGCAAACCGGTTCGGGTCGTCGAACACCACCGGCGTATGCAACTTGCTGCGGACAGCCAGGGACTGCCGCGCACCGATATTCACCAGAAAGTTGGGCGCGTTTCTGTTATCCATCGTATCCGCGAGACGGCCGAACCACCCATACTCTTCGCCGCTGTTCGGCGCGGCCGTGTGCCAATAAGCCATCGAAGTGAAGTGCGAAAACGAGGGATTGTCATAGCCGCAGCCATGCACGATCGCCAGATTGCCGTTCTTGTAAAGCCGCTCGAAACCGGCCATGCCGCCGCTGAAGCCGAAATGATTGTCGATCTTACGGACATCCTTCGCCGGCAGCCCGAGCTTCGGCCGAAGTTTATAGTAAGCATCGTCGCCATAAGGAACCAGGGTATTGAGTCCATCATTGCCGCCGGACAGTTCGAGCACTACCAGAATCTTTCCATCGGACTTACCCTGTGAAGCCAGCGCTGCCGCGGCCTGGGCAAACAGCGGGCTGGGAATCGCGGAAGCGCTGACTCCCACACCGTACATTGCCGCCCGCAGCAGATCGCGGCGGCTGGCATTCGAAAACGAGAAGCGGGTTCTGCTCATATCTTTCTCCTCAGCTCAACTGAAATTCCGGTTGGCTCATAATCAGGTGCAGCAGCAGCCGCAACGGCTGCTCCATGTAAGTCTGAGCGATCGTCATGTCCGATGTGCCCAGTTCCTTAGTGAGGAATGCGCTCAGTCTCTTTTTTGTGGAATCGTCGGGCGCGACCCTCATGAAGCGGTGAATCAGGTAGTCGACGGCCTGGTCGGAAGTCTTCAGGTTCGCGGCGACGATCATGCGGGTCAGATTGGTGGGTGCGGCGTCGCGGGCGATCGGCTTGACGCGCTCGATCGCCATCTGCGAGCCCCGGAAGCTGCCATAGCGGGTGTTGAATTCCTCGTCGCGATCCGCTTCCATGTTCGATTCCGCCATGCCGCCGCTCTTCGATTCGTCCTGGGTCGCGGCGGTTATGTCCATGCCTTCGCGGATACGCTCAGCCACCCGGCGTACTTCGCCGCTGCCCGTGTACCGGTCCGGCGGCAGAAAGCTTATCGTCGGGAAGAGAATGTCGCGGGCAAAATTGGCACGTTCCAGAAGGAGCCCGGGAGTGATCCAGCTGTTGCCGCCCGCCCAACCGGCCACGGTTGGGGGCTGGAACAACTGCTGTCCGAGTGCCCCCGTTTCAGAATTAAAATCGGGCACTCCAGGGACGCTGGCGAGACCGAGTTTCCGGTAAGTGCCGACAGCCAGTTCGACAGGACTCTTGATGTGCGTTCCGACAGACGCGGGACTGTAGAAATCGCGCGACAGAAAGATTTTCTCGAGCAGCGGGGCGATCTCATAATGAGACTGCCGGAAATAAGCGCCAAGCTGCTTCTTCATTTCCGGAGACACATCGTCGCGCACAAAAAACCGGTACAGTTTGGCCGAGACAAATTCAGCCGTGACCGGTTGTTCCATGATCCGGTCGATGATGTCGACGCCGTCCAGCTTGCCCGTCTTGCCGAGAAACGTCTTTTCGCCGTCATCATGCTGGTCTTTGTTTACAACGAATTTCAGGTCTACATAATTCCAACCAGTGAACGCGCGGGCCGCCTCGCGGATATCCTTCTCGGTGTAGTTGCCGGGGCCCATGGTGAACAGCTCCATAATTTCCCGGGCGAAATTCTCGTTGGATGCACCTTTTACGTTGACGCCCGCATCGAGAAACGAAAGCATGGCGGGATCCTGCGCCACCGCCAGGGTCAGATTTCTGAAATTCCCAGTGCCCTGTCGCTCAAACAGTTCGAGTTGCCCCAGAAGCTTCCGGTAGTCGCGCACTTTTGCTTCATTAGAGGCGAAATGTCCGTGCCAGAACAGCGCCATTTTCTCCTGAAACGGACGCGGGCTCGCCACCATCCGGTTCGCCCACCAGTAGGCCACGCGGTCTGTTTCGAGAGCGCTGGCCCGTAGCCAGTAGAAGAACTCATCCACAATCGGTTGCAGAGGGCGATTGCCGCCGGCCTTCACTTTGATGCCAAGCGCTTCTCCTTTCGCCTTGGCCATATCGGTGACTGCGGGACGGCTGGGAGGAAAAGGCTCGAGGCCGGGATCGTGAATTCCGGAATGCTCGAACGGCGGCAGGTTGCCGGCTGGGACCCCTTCAAAATGGACAAGACGCGCGACGGCCTGGGCCGGAGTCAATTTGGCAAGAGCTTGAATCTCTTCGGGTGTTCCACCGAATCCCGCCCGCTCCAGCAGGTGCGCCGCAAAATCGTAATTCCAGTCCGAAACCGCGATGGGGGTCAGATCATTTTGCCATGTCCGGGGGCCGGAAGTTTCTGCCTGACACGGCAGGGCCACGATCGAGACGATAACAAGACCAGTGAAATGAACGAGGAACGTCCTTACGCGACGCATGGGTGCAGTCCTTACGGTTCTACCGATAGAAATATATTCCCATGAAAGGGCTGCTGCGGATGTAACCATTGTTTTTCCCGGAGTGCTCGGGAACACACGGAGTAACATGGGTTGAGGAATATTCGCCACCGAACGGAGTGCCTGGTCCGCGGCAAACCGGGTTCGGTCATCGATTTCGGACTAAGCTCTTATGGCTATCCAACCAGTGACCCCGCATTCTGTTCGGCGAACTCCCGCGGTCAAACAGAACGTTCAACCTTCCGTTGAAAGCGCTTTCACTCCGGATGAAGTAACCAACCCGCTGCGGCACATGTTATTCCGGCTGAGCCTGGTGTTCGTCTTTCTGGAGTTCAGCATGCTGCATCAAACACTGTCGATTTTACTCAACGCCAATCTTTATTTGATGAATATCGTTGGCATCCCGCTCCTGATCGGTGTGTTCATTTGCGGCGGTTTCAAGCATGCGTTTGACCGCCGTACGGCGTTATATTGGTGCGGATTCGCTCTCTGGATGCTGCTGGCTCTTCCTTTCAGCTCATGGAAAGGAGGTTCATTTGAGGTGGTGACTTCTTATATGCGCGCCAATCTGCCTCTGCTTTTTTTTGTCGCCTGCTTCACTTTTACCTGGGAGGAATGCGAGAAGATGGTGTCGGCCGCAGCTTTTGGCGCACTCTGCTATCTGCTGACCGCCCATTATTTTCAGGTCGACGACTCATCCAGCCGTATGGACGTGCAAGGCGGTACCATTTCGAACTCCAACGACGTGGCTGCCCACCTGATTATCGGTATTTCCTTTCTGATGTGGGTTGGCTTGAGTTCAAAATCCAAAGTCAGGCGGATTGTGGCTTTCATTGCTGTCGGCGTCGGAATCTTATATATCCTCAAAACCGCATCGCGCGGCGCTGAAGTGGCTCTCGCAGTTGCTTTGCTGCTTTTTTTCGTGCGCGCCTCTGCGCGGCAGAAAATCGCCGTCGCGGTTATCGCGCCGATCGGCCTTGTCTCTCTCCTCATGTTCTTGCCAAGCGATACACTGGAACGGCTTCAAAATTTCTCGTCGAACGATACCGGAAATGGAGTCGCCACCGAAGCCACGGCATCCGCGGTCAGCCGCCAATATCTGCTTAAGAAAAGTTTTGAATATACTTTTCAATTTCCGCTCTTCGGGGTCGGCCCGGGTCAATTCAGACTCTATGAGGGGAGTCATAATCAAATCGGCGGCACAAGCCACGGAAACTGGCACGATACGCACAACAGTTACACACAGGCGTCCAGTGAGTGCGGAATACCGGCAGGACTGTTTTATCTCGCGGGCGCGCTTTCAACCATTCTTCTCTTCGACAAGACTTTGAAACAGGCAAAGATGCGCCCCGACAGCATGGATATTCAGAGAGCAGCCTTCTGTCTCTTCGTAGGCAGCGCCGGGTTTTATGTGGCTATCGGCTTTCTGAACTTCGCATATTTGTTTTACGGTCCCTTTCTCGGTGGGCTCGCAGTTGCGATTTCCCGGGCGGCGGATGAGGAGTTTCGGCTACGCGACCGGATGGGCCAACCATCCATTACTGCGTCTTTGACTGGACCGCCTCGGCCCCGATCGGGAAGAACTGCCCGGCCGATCACCAGATTGCAGGCGTGAACTGCCCGGCAAACGCATCGAATTCCGGTGGATCAGATTCCATTGCGCATCATCAGCGCGTCGGCAAAAAATTTAGTAGCCCAGTTCAGAATCAAATACTGTCCATAGGCGCCCGAGACTGGCCAGGAACCGGCCATTCCACCTCGCACCGACAGATCCGGATTATCGATATCGTGCCGGGCCATCAAATAGCGGTTAGCCTTTTCGGCCGCCTCACCGTATTTGCCGTTTGCGGTAATCCGTTCCAGTTCTGACCAGACAATCGATGTCTGGGCGGTCCCGGTCAGGCAGCACCAATCGGCCGCTCCCGTGAAGTCGGATCGTATTGTGCCAGGTATGAACCCGTCACCGTCCATCAGGCTGAGCAATGAATCCGCGGTGCGTGCAGCAGCATCAATCAAGTCCCGCCTGCCGGCAAGCTTACCGATTCCAATAAGCCCCTGCATCGAATAAGCGATTGTATGCAAGAGCGGTCGCTCGGGGTCCTCGAGACAACAATCGGGAAACCATCCATTCGGGTGTTGCCGCCCAACCGCGTATTCAGCATTGCGGACAGCCGCAGAAACGTAGTTCGGGTTTCCGATTGCAGCCCCGATTTCGGCGAGGCCCCAGGCAGCCTTCACGTTATAGAGCGTAGCCCTCGAATTCGCAAAATTCGAATTACCGCGAATCCAGTTTCCGTCGGAATCCTGCATTTCCAACAGCCACTGCGCAGCACGATCGCCGGCAGTGCGGAATATTTCGGTGCGGGTTTCGCGAAAAAGAGACGCCCAGCCCAGCAAGACCATTCCAGTATTAAAGACCGCCGGCGTGGGGCTGGTGTTGAACATCCCGCCCATAACGGCTCCGCAATCCATTTGGATAGCGGCCTCCCAGGTTCCCATTTCCACAGCGCGTTTCAGAAAACCATCATCGCCAAAGTGCCTCGCCAGCGCCAGGAAAGTGTCGATAATGTAGCCAGTCGTCTCCGGGTAACTGGCGTCAATGAAGCCTTCGCCGAGCCGGGCACCGTAAGAAACGCCGCGATCCGAACCATGATCCTGGGCGCGCACCAGCCAGTCCGCGGCTTCCTTCAGGTGGCGCTCCTTATCGAGATTCGAGTGGATGCCGGTATAGAGAGGAACTTTTTGCCGCCGCTCGCGCCTCTCCCTTAAAGGCTCGACGGCAAGACGCGCCCCGGCCCGAACTTTACCGTAAAGTGTCATTGAAAACCCAATTATCCTATATGACCAGCATCACTCGCTTTTGCTTTTCGAAGCTCGCCTCAAGTCTGGCGGAAGAGTGTGCAATCGACGCCGCATGATGGCGATCCTCGCAGGATGTGCCGGGATCAACGAAGATGGACTCCGGCGACCTCAACCCGAGGACTCAGAGCGATGTTACTCTTAACTTCAAGTCGTGACCGTCTTTATTCTCAGCGTGGTCTTTATTGCGTATGTCCTCGCCGGGTATCCACTACTGCTTGAGATCTGGTCGAGACTCTTCCCATCCCCGATAATACGTCAATTTATTCCCCGCACGGTTTCCATTTTGCTGCCGGTCCATAACGGTGAGCGCTGGATGGCGGAAAAGCTTCGGAACCTGGGTGAGCTGAATTATCCACGCGAATTGCTGGATATCATCGTAATTTCCAGCAACTCTACGGACGGGACCGCTGCATTCGCGCGCGAGGCAGCGGGGCCAGCGCGGCAGGTTATCGAACTGCGCGAGCAGGGCAAAGCAGCGGCACTGAATGCCGGGCTGGCAGTCGCGCGAGGTGAAATCCTTTTCCTCGTTGATGTACGGCAGCAAATTCATCCCGACAGCCTTCGCGCTCTGATCGCCCGTTTCGCAGATCCTCAGGTGGGGGTGGTCAGCGGAGAATTGATTATTCAGGACGGCCAAACACATGAGGAGTTGAGTGTGGGGGCCTACTGGAAATATGAGAAACTGATTCGCGCCCGCCAGAGCCTTGTCGGTTCCGTGCCCGGCGCCACAGGAGCCATCTATGCGATGCGGCGGGCGCTGGCGAAGCCCCTTCCGCGGGGAGTCCTTGTGGATGACGTTTTCCTGCCGTTGTGCGCGTATTTTCAGGGATTCCGGGTGGTATGGGAGCCAGCTGCGAAAGCCTTCGATGTGCCGGCATCGCTGCAAACGGAATTCCGCCGTAAGGTACGGACACTGGCGGGGGTTTATCAAATCGCCGGTCTGTTTCCGCGCCTCCTCATTCCTAACCACCGGCTTTGGATCCATTTCGTTTCGCACAAGTTCGGACGATTGCTGCTGCCCTATGCTTTGGCGGCAACGATTGTCTCCTCGTACTGGCTGCCCAAGCCGCTTTCCTTTATCGCGCTTGGCACACAAGGGACGTTTTACGCCATCGCAGCGCTGGATGCGGCTGTGGCAGGTAATGGAGGCTTCAAAAGGATCACTTCGCCTGCCCGAACCTTTGTCACCCTGATGGCGGCGGCTTTCTGCGCCGGCTCAATTCTGTTTATCGCTCCCGATAAACTCTGGAAGCCGACGCGCTGAGACTATCGCTGCCGAATCACCCGACGAAATGACGACGAAGAACGGCGAGGCATCGTTCTCCCGCTTTTCCATCCCAAAGAGGCGGAATCTCTCCGGTGATGGGATGGGCGAGGAGGTCCTTCCACGCAGTCAGGATGGTTTCCCTGCGCGTCCCCGCCAGGCGATTACTTCCGCGGGTAATGGTGACAGGTCGTTCGGTATTGTCGCGTAACGTCAGACATGGAACTCTGAGCACTGTGCTTTCTTCCTGCACTCCACCCGAGTCGGTGAGGATCACGGAGGCATTCGCCTGCATCCATAAAAAGTCCATATAGCCCAGGGGATCGATCAGGTGGATCCTCTGCGACAGCACCAGTCCGTTTTCTTTCAGGCGTGACTGAGTGCGGGGATGAAGGGGCCAGTACAATTCCAGATCCGCACCGATCGCTTCCAGCGCTCCGGTGATCTCAGCAAGCTGAGCCGGGTCGTCCACATTTGCGGGCCGGTGCAATGTAACGAGGCCGAATTTCCCGCCCGCCATTCCGATCCGCTGAGCGATATCGGACTTCAGCGCCTGATCGAGATGGCTACGCAGAGAATCGATCATCAGATTTCCCACCAGATGAATCGCCGATTCTTTCACCCCTTCGCGCAGAAGATTCTCACGTCCGCTCTCTTCGGTCACGAGCAGAAGATCGGAAATCGAGTCCGTGACTATGCGGTTAATCTCTTCGGGCATCGACCGGTCAAAGCTCCGCAAACCCGCTTCCGCATGGATGACTTCGATGCCAAGTTTCTTCGCAACGAGAGCGCAGGCAACGGTGGAGTTTACGTCGCCCACAACCAGCACGGCGCGGGGCTTCTCCGCGAGGAGCAGCGGCTCGATGCGCTTCATGATTTCCGCCGTTTGCACGGCGTGGCTACCCCCTCCGGCTTCGAGATGATAGCGGGGCTCCGGAATCCGGAGATCGCTGAAGAACTGCCCGGACATGTTCTGGTCGTAATGCTGGCCGGTATGTACCAAAATCGGGTCGAATGCCGGGTCGTCTGAAAGTACCCGCATGAGCGGCGCGATCTTCATGAAATTCGGGCGGGCACCGGCAATCAGGACAATTCGGATATCAGGCATGATCGACCTTCATGATAGCTGCGGATCAAGCTCAGTCGGCGGACCAGACATGACCCCGCTGGCTCCGCGACACGCGAGACAGGAACAGCCAGAGCCGGATCGCTGGGACTGGCGGGACATGTAGGATGGTGAGTTATGGCCAGTGCTGGAGTCTCCGGTATTCGGATTGCGGGCGTGGCTTGCGCGGTTCCCGCGGAATCCCGCACGCCACGGGACGAGACAGGTTTTGCCCCGGAAGTGGGTGAGAAGATCAGCCGGAATACAGGGATTCTGACTCGCCACGTTGCTCCTAAAACGGTTTGTACATCGGATCTTTGTTATGCGGCCGCTCAGCGCCTTCTGGATAGTCTTCAATGGGACCGCAAAGAAATCACGGGTCTGATATTTATCTCTCAGACTCCCGATTACGTGCTGCCAGCGACAAGCTTTTCCCTGCACCGGCGTCTCGGTTTGTCCGACAGTTGTTACGCGTTCGATGTCAATCTGGGCTGCTCCGGCTATGTGTACGGACTGTGGCTGGCGTCGAGTCTGATGCAAACGGTCACCGGGAAAGTATTGCTGCTGGTCGGAGATACGATCTCAAAGCTGACGTCTTCGGAAGACCAATCGGTTGCATTCCTGTTCGGCGATGCGGGAAGCGCAACAGCCCTGGAACGGGATCCCGATGCCCTTCCCATGTTCTTCGAAATGGGTTCCGATGGGTCAGGCGACAAGAGCCTTATTGTTCCCTCAGGTGGTTTTAGGGACCGAAAGAACGCCTCGTCTTCTATCCGCTCGCCGCGCGAGAATGGGAACGTACGCAGCGATGAGGAACTTTATATGGATGGCGCCGAGGTTTTCAGTTTTACGCTGCAACGTGTACCCGCGATGGTTTCGAAGATACTGCTGGCGTCTGGCGCTGAAATGAACGATATTGACGCCTTTGTTTTCCATCAGGCAAATGCGTTCATGCTGGCGCACCTGGTCAAGCGTCTGAAGATCCCGCAGGACAAATTCATTCTCGCGATGCAGAATTATGGAAATACCAGCTCCGCGTCGGTTCCTGTTGCAATGGGGGCGTCAGATCTGCGGGAAATGCTCCGCGAACGCCCGGTCCGTCTGCTGCTGGCCGGATTCGGTGTCGGCTTCTCATGGGCGGCGGCGTTGCTCACCTGCGGCCCGGGGATTTTCCCCGAAATTATCGAGTATTCCGGTTCAGAAGTTTCCTGAGATGCGCTCGTGACTTCCAACCCATTACTTCTGCGCGAGCGCAATATCCTCGTAACCGGGGCATCGTCCGGTATCGGTCGTGAGACCGCCATTGTGTTGAGCGAACTGGAGGCGAAGATAATCCTGACGGGCCGGGACCGGGCCCGGCTGGAGCAGACGCTCGGCAAGATGCAGGGCAGCGGCCACCGCGTGGAAGTCTTCGATCTTTCCGACTGCGAGGCCATCCCGGCATGGCTGAGAGGCATTACACTTCAAACCGGCCCGCTTCACGGTCTGGTACATAGTGCCGGGATTCAACAGACGATTCCGTTGCGCGTTGTTACGGCGGCGAAAATCGAGGACCTTTTGCGGACAAACGTCACCAGCGCGATTATGCTCGTGAAGGCGTTCCGGCAAAAGGGATGTTCCGTCAACGGCGGAAGCGCGGTCCTGCTGGCTTCAGCCGCCGGTCTGGCGGGGCAGTCCGGAATAACGGCATACTCAGCCAGCAAAGCCGCGCTGATGGGATTCACCAGATCCGCTGCCATGGAAATCGCTCCCGAAGGGCTCAGGTTGAATTGCCTCGCGCCGGGCTACGTGGTGACTGAAATGATCGAAAGCCTTCGGGATAACCTGAGTGACGATCAGTTCAGAATCATTCAAGAGAAACATCCGCTGGGACTGGGAAAGGCAAGAGACGTAGCATTAGCCGCAGCGTTTCTGCTGGCCGACACGGCCCGCTGGATTACGGGAACGACTCTGGTTGTGGATGGGGGATACTCGGCTCATTGAGTTTGTCCTTCTTGTTCCTGCGCGCCGTGGACGGCAGGCCGAAGTTTCTGAAGAGAATCTCAGCCGGGTTCCCTAATACCAGCGAATAAGCAGGGACATCCCCGATGACTACGCTGTTAGCGCCAACGATCGCCCCCTCACCAATAGTGACGCCCTTCATGATGTGAGAGCCGTTCCCGATCCAGGCATGACGGCAGATCCGTACAGGCCTCACATCTTTTTGATCGGGCGGCTCGTTCGCTGCGCGCCGATCGGACTGTCTGGGATGACCGTCGGAATCGGAGATGCGGCAATCATACGAGACACGGACGTCTTCCTCAAGGATGATTTCGCTGTTGATGCTGATAACTGTATTCCAGCCCACTTCGGACCGATCCTTCATGATGAGTTTCGGCTGATCGAAGACAGCCCCGGACACAATGGTCACGTTTCCGCCGAAAACGACGTCGTCGCCCACATGAATCTCGACGTGCCCGCTGACGAAGGGCAGGCCGTCCATCTTCACGCGGCGTCCAAAGCTCGCGCAACGTCCCTGGAAGAGCGGATTTCGGTAACAGATGGTCATCAAAGAGCGGAATACGACAATGACCAGAAAATGAACTTCATAGAAAATGCGCAGGACGGGCCGCAGAGTGGCCGGCAGGGGCCGGAGAGTCGGGTCCTGCAGATTGCGCAAAACAGCTTTTGCAAATCGGAAGGGAGGGCTCTTCGATCGCTTGATTTTGAGAATCAACCGGTTTGCGAAGCTCATTTTTCGCAGACCCGTTTCTCAGGCGGCAGGGTTTTCGACACCCGCGAGGTTGCCCAGATCATTTACAGTTACGCAGGTTGAAAAAAGGCGAGGAGACAGTGTCTTGCCGAAGTGCTCATCCACAAAGGCAATGAAACTGACCATGGCCATCGAATTCCATTCTTCGAGATCTTCCAGCTTTTCCGTGCCCGACAGAATTCCAGGTTCCACATCCAGAATCTCGTGCATGTGACTTAAGAATTCGCCTCTCGACATTCTCGATTAGAATATCATGAAGATATGCTTTCATCACTGGAAAACAGCGCTGATCTGCGCGTACGCCTGCGATGAGATGCGGAGCTATTTCGGCGATCGAGTATTTTCTGCCCGCAAAGATCGTGACGACGCAGGATCTTGCCGCGGAGTTTCCGGAATGGTCCGTGGAGAAGATTGATGCGAAAACAGGGGTCCGGGAGCGGCATATCGCGGCGGCCGATGAAGCCGCATCCGACCTCGCTGTAGCAGCCGCGCGAAAGCTGTTCGACTCCGGCGCTGCCGCACCGCAGGATATCGATTTTCTTCTCTATTGCACGCAAAGTCCGGACTACTTCCTGCCCACCACCGCATGCCTGATTCAGGACAGACTTGGCATTCCGACGTCAGCGGGCGCCTACGACTATAACCTTGGCTGTTCCGGCTACATTTACGGCCTTGGGCAAGCTGAAGGCCTGATCGCCACCGGGCAGGCTTCGAAAGTCCTGCTGATCACAGCCGATACTTACAGTAAGTTCATTCATCCGCGGGACAGAAGCGTGAGAACTATCTTCGGCGACGCCGCGACTGCGACCCTGATTCAATCTGTAGAGTCGGAAACGCCGCGGATTGGGCCATTTGTCTACGGCACGGATGGCCGCGGGGCCTGCAATCTGATTGTGCCCTCGGGGGGCATGCGGCGGCCACGCTCGGAAGAAACCGGAATCGAAGCCACCGACGAACAGGGAAACATTCGCAGCGGCAACAACCTGTTCATGAACGGTGGCGAGATCTTCAACTTCACTCTACAGGCGGTACCGGATTGCATGCAGCGGTTGCTTCAGAAGGCAAGTCTCAGCCTGGAGCAGATTGACGTATTTGTATTTCACCAGGCCAACAAGTTCATGCTGGATCACCTGCGGAAGCGGCTAAAGTTGCCACCGGAGAAATTTGTAGTTGCGATGAGCGATTGCGGTAATACAGTTTCTTCGTCGATTCCCGTTGCGTTGCACCAGGCAGTACGCGCGGGGCAATTGTGTCCGGGTGATGTTGCAATGCTGGTCGGATTCGGCGTCGGCTACTCCTGGGGCGCAACTATGGTCCGCTGGACTTAGCCGGTTTCGGAGATTATGAACGCCGGTTCACTGCGGCCCGGAACCGCTCGAGATCGCCAAGGGGAATCTTTCTTCCAAAAGCCCTCCATGCGTTGCCTAACACCAGAGCGAGAGGGGACGAGGAGACCAGGGCGGGCCAATAATATGGAAGTTTCCAGTTGCGCGCGTTTCCAAACTGAGCGCGTAAGCGATTGGCTTCGCGCCACTGACCCCAGTAGCCGAGCATGCAAGCCGTCTTGAATGCCCGGATTGCAAGAAATGCGTCCAATAACGACGCCGCTTCAGACGGACAGTTTTGGCGGATTGCGTCAGGATAAAGCAAGAAAGGTTCAACCGGTCTTGCGCCGCGAAGATTCGCGCTCAGTTCGGAGGCTTCCCGATGGAACTTCACAAGAGGCGGTGACAAACGGATCAGCACGGAATAATTCAGAAGTACCTGCACCCAGAGCCACGCATCTTCCGCGTACACAGCCCGCGTACGGTCGTAGAAGCCACCCAGTCTGCGAAAGGCCGCAGTTCGCACGATTGTGTTCCAGGGTGACATGTACGCCACGGCATAGACGAGGAGAAGCGGGTTCATGATTCTTGCGGCGGTTAAGGGGCCGTCGACCAGACCGCGCGATCTCCACATCGACTGGAAATCCACACCAGACTCCAAATAGGCACACGCAACGGCCGCGACGGAATCACCCGCCGCCTCAAGTGCCGCGATATTACTCGCCAGATATTCCGGCAACCACTCATCGTCGGCATCCAGGAAGGCCAGCATCCCGGCATGGGCCTCCGAGGCGCCCCGATTCCGGGCTGCCCCGGGTCCGGCATTACTCTGAGTGACCAGACGAAACCGCGGGTCCTGAAAAGACGCTGCCAGGTTTCCACTGTCATCGGTGGAACCATCATTCACCACAATCACTTCGAAGTCAGTGAAGGTCTGCCTGGCGATCGATTCCAGGCAGCGCAGAATGTGTGCCGATTTATTGTAAAGGGGGACAATGACGGAGATTCTCATCTCCGGTTTCCAACTCCGGCATTGTCAATCACTTCCTCGAAAATTGCCGAGATGTTCTGGAAATATCGTTCGGGTGAATGGTGGCTCAAAACAACTTTTGCTGTTTTCCGCAGCCGGTCCTGAAGCGACTTGTCGGTGACCAGCCGGCTGATGGCGGCGGTAAGAGCATCGACATCTCCGGGGGGGACCAGCAATGCGCTCGCTTCGTTGGTGACGATTTCAGGAATCCCACCCACCGCTGTAGCGATAGTCGGAAGGCCGGCATCGATGGCTTCCAGCAATACGTTCGGAGAGCCCTCGGAGTGTGACGGGAGCACGAAAATATCGGCAGCATCGTAAAAAACGCGAACTGAATTCTGATGTCCCATGAAATGGACGTGATTGTCGAGATGAAGTTCTGCGCTCAGGCGTCGCAGCCGGATTGCTTCAGGGCCATCTCCCACCAGTAACAGGCACAGGCGAATTTGCGGATTGTTTCGGAGGACACTGGCGAAAGCCTTGAGAAGTTCAGAATGACCTTTTTCTCTGGAAAGACGGCCAACGCTCAGCAAGACCGTCGCCCCTTCATCGATTTGCAGCCTGTTTCGGAGTTCGCTGCCTGCCGGGGCGGCCTCCCCGGCTGATGAGCGGATCGGCATGTGTTCTACCCGGATGAGCCGGGGGTCGATACCACGACTCTCTAATCTTGCCGCGAAGGGACGGCACACCGTCACTATGCGGCTGGCACCCAGATGGGACCACCTGTCCAACTGATTGTACAGCCGCACCGACCAACTGGTAGTCGTGTAGCCGTGATCGAACGCGACCCACCGGGCCTGCTTGTGCAGTCCCGACAGGCGAATCAGGAAATGCGATTTCACACCATGGGTCCAGATGATGTGGGGTTTCCGCCGAGCTACCGCGGCCCGCATCTGAGCAAAGACGCCCGTGTCGAACCGTCCGCGCTCGTAAACAATATCGATTGGAATATCTTCAGCACGGACAGCGCGGATGAATTCGTTATCGGAATGGCTCCTCACAAATGTCAGCACAGAGAGTTCGATCCGTGGCTCAGCCGCCTTCCTTGCTTCACGGGCGAACTCAAGCACCGCCTTGGCGGGGCCTGTGACCGAATAGGCCTCCAATATCGTCAGAATACGAATTGCAGCGCGTGGCATTAGTAAGATGCACTATCGGGCTGTCCGAATGGGACGAGCACGTCTTAAATTGTAGCCCGAGGTCGAAATGCATCAGGCTTGCGGGCCTCGACAAGCGTTGGCCCAATGGAGTGCCGCTTCTCTCAGCCCCGGTTCGGCTTGGGACCAGACTTCCGTTCCAGCCATTTGTCGTAGATCTCGGCTGTGCATCGCGCCGCAGACTCTATTGACAGACTCTCCTTTGCGAATCGGGATGCATTCTCGCCCAACGCCTGACGACGTTCCCTGTTCTCAACCAACGTTCTTAACTGTGCGGCCAGAGCGCCTGCATTTCCGCTCTCAAACAACAGGCCGCGTTGACCGTCCGTTCCTGTGAGTTCCGGTGTTCCGCCCACATTGGAACCAACGACCGCGCATCCGCACGCCATTGCTTCCAGAAGGGAATTGGAAAAGGCCTCGGAGTAAGAGGGCAGAACGAAGATATCGATCGCGTTCAACCATTTCGCCACCTCAGGAGTGGCCGGGATGAAGACGCTGGCGTCGGCGATTTGGAGTCGAGCCGCATTCTGGCGAAGCCCCTGAAGTTCCTGGCCACTTCCGACAACAACCAACCTCATGCCGCGCTGTTGCGGCAAGACCTGGGCAAATGCCTCCTGCAGAAGCGGCAGATTCTTCTCGTGCCGCAGAGCGCAAACAGTGCCAATGACCACGGAGGCGTCCGAGAGTTGTTCGGGCCGTGACCCGCGACGCGGGAAAAAAGTCGCGGTTTCTACGCCGTTGTAGCAGACCTCAATCCGGTCCGGCGGCACATGTTCGTCTTCGGCCATATGGCGGCGCATGGCTTCGCAGTTGACAAGAATGGCATCCGCAAATCGTTCGCTGAAGCGAAGGAGCTTTTGAGATCGGGCGTCAAGCAGATTACGGTAGCTCAGTTGGCTTCCGATCAGGACAGGAACACGCGAGAACCAGCCGACCGGCAGTCCGAACACGCCGCTCGCATCGTAGCAATGAACGATTTGAATACGGTGCTCGTGGATGTAGCGGCGCATCCGCACTGCTGCGGTTACAGCGTCCAGGGACAACAGCGATTTCAGCGGAACGGGGAGGATGGGAACACCCGCGGCGCGCAAATCCTCATATCTCATGCCGTGCGGATAAAACGCGGCAACGTGGGGTACAAAACGCGACCGGTCGAGGCCGATTGCAATCTTGGCTACGTCGCGTTCTACACCGCCCTGATCCAGTTCCCTGGCCATGATCAGGACAGGCACGGGCCTCGATAAAATCACGCTGAACCCGCATCGGCAGTGAATGTGGCCGGAGAGATGACTTTGGCAGGGTTGCCTACTGCGGTCGAGCCGGGAGGTATGGGCTTCACGACAACCGCTCCGGCGCCGATCGTGCTGCCCGCTCCGACCTCGGCCAGAATGACAGCCGATGCGCCGATCCAGCAGTCCGCGCCGATGATGGCGCCGCCGCCGGACACGAGGCCGCCCAGTTTGCCATCGGTGGCACGGTGATGCTCGCGCGCGCCACTCGGAATCTCAACGTGCGAAGCAATCTGCGTGCGTGCTCCGATCGTGGCGTTGCCAATCACGCAGTAGCAACCGATGGAGACGTTGGGTCCCAGAGTGACGCCGGTCTGAGAAAACAATGACCCGAATGAGATGGTTACATCGATTGACGACGCCCGGAGAGTGAGCTTATAAAACGCCGCTCTGAGGAAGTTTCCTGGTGAGCCGGGTACAAGAGCGTACGCATGCGCAAAGAGCGTGTATACACCATGGAGACGACCGAACGCGGAGAATGCCGCCGGAAGGAAAGCCAAAGCGATGGCACATGCCTGAATAACCCGTTTGGCCAGTATTCGGATTGTCATTGGCTGGCTTCTATCGGCTCACGGAGGAAACCGGCAATGTTGCCGAAAAAAGAGCGGGGAATGATCGACCGCTCCGAGTAAGAAGGCAGCACAAAGATATCCGCGGCGGCAAAATACTCTCCGATAATAGTCTGATGACTTAGAAAGATCACGAGGTGCCCGATATTTAAATTAGCGCACGTCGCTCGGAGGCGCGCCTCTTGGCGACCTCTCTCCACCCAGAAGCAGGCAAAGCTTCTTCTCGGGATTCGCGTTGTGGACCAGTGCAGGCGAACGCAGAAACCCGGCGTGCCCCCGTTTTGGGGCGGGGCAATCCTGCCATAGTGGAAAGAATGCCGCAGGAACGTTCACAGATAAAGCGACTTTACCGGGTGCTGTGCCGGGCGGCGTGCGCATTTTCGGTGCTCTTTATCGTCCTCACCTGGACACCGGTGGAAAAACTTTGGATCGTGCGTCTGGAATCGGCCTGGCCGGATCGCATTCCTCCAGTCCTGCTGGTGTTGGCGGCCGATGAACAGGATCCCGGATTCGTTGGGTATTCCACTTATCTGCGCGTGAACTACGCTGCCCGCTATTGGCGCACCGGCAATGTCAGGTCTCTGATCGTTAGCGGCGGGCCGGGTAAGGCTGGCGGGACTGTTCCGCTGGCGTGGGCAATGCGGGATTATCTGGTAGGGCAGGGAGTTCCCGCGAACGCCATTCTGGTGGATTCCGCGTCTTCAAACACCAGAGAAAATTTTCTTAACACCCGCGGGTTGCTGAGTAACGTTGCGGGAGAAAATGGCTTTCTGACCAGCGATTTCCATTCCGGACGAGCTGCGCGAGTCGCCGCGCGGCTGGGTTTGCACAACATAGTGCCGGTCCCGATTCCCGACGCCGGTAAGCGATGGAATCAATGGGGGCAGCGCTGGCCGATCGCATTCGAGCTTGCTGAGGAAACCGCGAAGTGGATCTGGTACGCGTGGAAAGGCTGGATCTGAGAATACGGGGTCTGCAAGAATCAAAACTGAATGTCTGAACGGATCGTTCTCATTTTCGCCTACCACTTTCCTCCTGAGAACTCCGTTGGCGGCAGGCGTCCTTATCGCTTTTGCCGCTATTTACAGGAGCTCGGATATCGATGCCATGTGATCACGGCGGCCGATCAGTCGTCGGTACCCGAATCCGGCGCTGAGTACGTGCCCGACCCTTTTCTGTCGAGCCCAGGCAAAGGGATCGGCTGGCAAATTGAAAGAGCCATTCGTAAGTTATTTTTACCGGGGATGCTGGGAATACAGTGGAGCCGGCTGGCAAGCGATGCCGCCGAGCGGTTTGCGAAACTGCATCCGGATGCCCGGATTACGATCTTCTCGACATTTCCTCCGCTGGGAGCGCATCTGGCAGCCTGGCGTCTTTCCCGTCGGACAGGTCTGCCATGGATCGCAGATTTTCGCGATCCACTGAAATTCAGCCCGTGGCTCAAAGGCTTACGCCGGAGTCACACGTTAGCTTCCGGCTGGACCGAGAATACGATTCTGAATTCGGCGAGTTTAGTGGTTGCGAACACCGATGCGATGGTTCGGGAGTGGGCAGACGCTTCTCCGTCCCTCGCGAGTCGCATTCATCTGATCTGGAATGGTTTCGATCCGGAACGCAGGATCGGGCCGCTGCCGTTGCCTGCGCGCAGTCACCGGGTTTACAGTCACGTGGGCGAGTTATATGCCGGACGCAATATCACTCCGCTGCTGGAGTCGATCGCGCGCCTGATTGACGCAGGCCGCCTCTCCGCGTCACAGCTGAGGATTCAGCTCGCAGGTACCGTGGATGTTCACGCGATGCCGCCGGAAGAATTTCTGAAGCGCGCCCAGTCGCAGGGCTGGCTGCAGGTATCGCCTCATGAGATTCCGCAGGCGGAAGCGAACCAAATGATGCAGACCTCGGACGGGTTGTTGCTGATACAACCTCAATCCGCCATTCAGGTACCTGGCAAGCTTTTCGATTACATTCAAATCGGGCGGCCAATCCTCGCGTACATACCGCCGGACACTCCGATTGAGCGAGTGCTGGCCCTGAGCGGCATTCCCTATCGTTGTGCATTCGCAACAAGTCCTCAGGCAGAGTTCGACAGCGTGGTGGAGAACTATTTTTCGCTGCCGTCCGATGCCGTGACGCCGGCGGCGGCATTCGACGAGAACTTCGATTGCCGGCATCAGACTCGCACGTTGGCGGCGCTCATCGAATCATTGGATTAAGCCGGGTGCGGAAGTCCGGTGTTCGCGATGGACAGAGGCGATCCGGGTACGCTAAGTTAATGGCAAAGCTCATATCGTGGAGCGGCGACTTTGTTTTTATGGCGCATTCTGAAATTCACGAAATAACGGTCCCAGGCTGCCGCGCCGCATGACGGTACGGGAATTGGGTCGGGGCTTGTCACAGGGGCTGCTGAGATCTGCGCGAGCGGCGGGTTTGTTTTCGATCTCCGCGAATTCACAAAGCAGGCGTCGTCGATTGTCGATCCTCTGTTATCACGGGATCGCGCTCGACGATGAGGACCAATGGCTGGGGCATCTTTTTATTTCGCGCGCCCGCTTCGAGCGACGATTGGAACTGCTTCGTCAGTTTGGAGCGAACGTGCTGCCGTTGGGTGAGGCCGTGGAGCGATTACACCGTGGATCGCTGCCACCGAGGAGCGTCACGATTACTTTCGACGATGGGTTTGTGGATTCTTATGTTCATGCGCTGCCTCTCCTCGGGAAATTCGGTTTTCCTTCGACCCTTTATCTGACGACTCATTACTGCCGGCACCGATTGCCGGTGTTCAATCTCATCGTGAATTACGTGCTCTGGAAATCCGGAAAGAGCACCATCGAGCTGAGGAAATTCGGATTACCGGGGGTTGCTTCGATCCGGAATTACGGGGAGCGCCAGGCGGTCGTAACCAGTCTGCTGCGGTATTCCGAGGCACGCGGGATGGGGTCCGCAGCGAAGGATGAGATCGTCCGGTCGATAGCGGAAGACTGCGGTGTGGACTACAACCGCATCCTCAGGGCGCGGTTATTGCAACTCATGACGCCCGATGAAGTGGGCGCGGCGGCGCGTTCCGGCATGGATATGGAACTCCATACCCATCGGCACAGGACGCCTCGCGACCGCGAGCTTTTCACGAAAGAAATCCGGGACAACGCTGCGTGCATCCGCGAATTCACCGGGCGCGAGCCGGTTCATTTTTGTTATCCCAGCGGCGACTACGATCCGCGTTTTTTCGGATGGCTGAAGGAATCGGGGGTGCGGACCGCAACCACCTGCGAGCCGGGACTCGCCGCAGCCGGGACAGAACCTTATCGGTTGCCGCGCATGCTGGACGACAGTGTGGCAACAGAAGTCGATTTCGAGCGATGGCTGTCCGGCTTTCGAATTTAAGTCTGGATCACTGGGCGGTTTCGGAGAACAACATCACTTTCATGGTGTGGGCAATGATAAATAAGTCGAGTGAGACCGACAGATACTTGATGTAGTAGAGATCGTATTCCAGCTTGATGATGGCGTCCGCCAGGGTGTCGCCGTATTTGAAGTTGATCTGAGCCCAGCCGGTAATGCCGGGTCTGACGCAATGACGATAGTTGTAATAAGGTATCTGCTCGGTCAGCGATTTGACGAATTCAGGGCGTTCGGGCCTTGGGCCAACCAGCGCCATCTCATTACGAAGCACATTGAATAGTTGCGGAAGCTCATCGAAGCGGAGCGCCCTCATCCATCGGCCGGGAGATGTAATGCGAGGGTCTTTTTTGGTAGCCCAGACGGGCCCGGATGCGGCCTCTGCATCGACATACATCGAACGGAACTTGTACAGCGTGAACGGCACGCCGTTCAGACCAACCCGAACCTGGCGGTGAAGAACGGGCCCGCGCGAGGTCAGCTTCACGGCAATCGCGACGAGCAGCATCACGGGCGCGAACCCGATCAAAAGCACAATCGCAATCGGGATGGAATAAAGGGAGTGCCAGAAAAGACTTCCTCTTTTGGGGCCAAGTTCGGCGGAGAAGACGAGTCGCGACGGGCGCATCTCGCGGGTGGCAACCCGGCCGAAAGCCGCCTCGAAGGTGGTTGCCGCCTCCTCGAAGTGAATACCAGAAAAACGGAGGCGCAACATTTCGGACATAGGGAGCTCGCGTCTTCTTTCCGTCATCCCCACGACTACCCGATCTGGCTTCAGAGTCTCTGCGACGCTGGTCAGGTCTTTAATCCGGCCAAGAATATTCCCGCCCGGAAGATCCTCGCAGGTGTCGCAGTCATCCAGGTAGCCGAGGACAGTCATACCAATCTCGGGGCATGCGTGAAGGTGGGCCGCGATCTCCCGACTGATTGCGGAGGAACCAAGGAACAGGATGCGCTGAAATCCTATGTATTTCAAGAGCACTCTGCTGAAAAAGAGACGCTCGGCCGGGATGACAACCAGCACCAGAAAGCTGCCGAAAATCATTCCCCAGTGCGGCAGGCTCCACTCCGGTTTTCGGATATAGGCAAACAACGCCTGAATCAGAAAGGCCAGCCCGATCACGAGGCACACCTGCTGAACCAGCAATGTCGACGACTTGATCCGGACGTTCGAGTAGAGGTTTTGGAAATACAAACCGGCAACGAGGCACAGCGTGACAACGGCAATTTGGGGCAGCCCGCCTTCATACAGCAGGAACGTGGAAACGATGAGGTTCGGGTTGATAAACCGCATGACCAGCCAGGAGCCCGCGATATAGCAAAGGAAGATCAGCGTGATTTCGGAAAGGACAAGACCGACGATGCTGGCGGGGATAAAGGCTCTGAATAACTGGCGCATAGGTTCAGTGCAGAACGGCGTTCACGGCAAACGAGAGCCCAGAGGATCATTATAGTTCCCTTGTATTTTTAGCCGTGCCGAATGCTGACGCAGCCGCCATGGCTCAGGGATTCCGCCGCGCACGATTCGACTTGCCGCCCGGCAGGATGCTGAAAACTTCTGGAAACCACTTGCTTTGTGCGCGGCTCAGTATCCGCCTAGACTCCCAGCAGCAGCCGCGATTCCAGCTTCTCCCGGTGATTCTTTGTCAGCGTGAGTTGCGTGCCGTCGCGCAACAGGACGCGATAATCGCCACGGAACCACGGTTGCAGTTCCTGCACGCGGTCCAGATTCACGATGGAGGACCGGTGAACCCGAATGAACTGCGCCGGGTTCAGCCGCGACTCCAGTTCGTTCATAGTTTCGCGAACTATATGGGTCTCGCGCCCACAATGGAGGCAGACATAATTGTCCGCAGCTTCGATCCAGTCGATGTCGGTGAGTTTAACGAAAACTACTCTGCCGTTGTTGCGGACGGCAATCCGGTCCGGCGTAACGCGGGTTGGTACCGGCAGTTCGGGCGGGGAAGGCGCACGGCGATCCAGCTGACCCGATCTGTCGCACTCGACTCTGGCCCGGGCACGTTGCAGAGATTCGCGAAAACGGCGCCCGTCGAACGGCTTCAGCAGATAATCGAAGGCCTGAACCTCGAAAGCGCGCAGCGCATACTCATCGTAGGCCGATGTGAAGATCACCAGCGGTCGAGCCTCCGCCATAGCCCGCGCGGCTTCAAAACCGTCCATCTCCGGCATCTGTACATCGAGAAAGATAATATCGGGGCGCAGTTGTTTCAGCGCGGCCACGGCCTCGACGCCGTTGGCGCACTCGCCGGTGATCTCGCAATCCGGCTCCAGACTCAGCAGGCGTCGCACGCGCCGCCGCGAGAGCCTCTCGTCATCCACGATCAGTACTTTGAAATTGGGCATCGGCTTCATTCCCCGTTGATGAATTCTGTTGACGAAATGGCATGGTGATGCGGGCTTCCACTCCACCCGCCGGAACATTCCGTACTACCAGCGACTGGTGAGGTCCGTAAAGCGACTCCAACCGTCCGCGGGTAATCCCCAGGCCCATTCCCTGATGCACGGGCTGGTCCTCCGGGTCTTTCGATCCGGCTGCGAATCCTGCGCCGTTGTCTGTTATGCGCAGGACGAGTGTCTCGGCGTAGCGCTCCGCGGCAATCGCGATCCAGCCAGGTTCCGAGCGCCGGCCCACACCGTGACGAATTGAGTTCTCCACCAGCGGCTGCAGGACGAGATTCGGAACCATGGCGTCACGCAGGCTCTGCGGGACGTCATAGATGACGCGCAATCGGTCTTCGAAGCGCGCCCGTTCGATTTCAAGATAAAGATCCAGAATCCGCAATTCCTCACTGAGAGGGACCTCATGGATCGTACTGTTGGCCAGAAACAGCCGCAGCAACTCACTTAGACGCGCAATGGTGCGTTCGGCGAGCTCCGGGTCTTCATGCACCAGCGCTGTGATGCTGTGCAGCGTGTTAAACAAAAAATGCGGATGCAGCTGCATTTTAAGCGCCTGCAACTGCGCCTGCACCAGCTGAGTCTGCAGCTGCGACGATTTAGTCAAGCCCATCTGATACCGGCGATAGTAAACGAAAGCGTGCTCCACGCCGACTACCACCGAATAAAGAAGCGTGCCTGTGTCGAAAGTCATCTCGACAGATCGAAGCAGTTTCGCCCAGCTGAACATGTAGAAAGCCGAGTTAGGCGGCCGCACGATCAGGTCATAGCAAATCTTTATGGCGGGTACCAGAATCACGAGAAGCCCGACATGCGCCAGCAGATGCCGCGGCCAGCGCGGGCCTTCCAGGCGGAATCGCTGCGACCACCATAAAATGACGGGCGTTACGATTCCCCACGAATAGGCGTAGGTCAGTTCCGACTTAAAACACTCCGGCCACGATTTCGGCATCGGCGTGAAGGCGTACCAATAGTGCGCCTGCCACGAACACAGCAAACCGTAAGCCGACCAGACGGCAAATATAATGCCGATCTTGTAGAGTGCCTGCGGCGAGATGTCAACACGCTTCATCGTATTGCCGTGCTTTGGTACTTATACGCGCAGGTATCGCTTTCGTTCCGAAAGAAGTCTCTGGATTGTCGGATTCGATACCATGCGTCCCAGCCACCCGCCAGCCAACGCCGACCTCTGTTTTTCTTCTTAGAACAAAAGCTTCAGCGCAATCTGAATGCCGCGGGCGTTACTGCTGAAAACCGCCTCCGGTTTGTTGAAAACCGGGCTGCCTGGCGTCAGATAATTGAAATCGTTGCCGCTGAAATTGGGATTCGCCGGATTGTCTGCTCGATTGGTGAAGCCAGGAACGAATTGCGGATGGTTCAGTGCATTAAACAGCTGCGCCGAAAGCTGCACGCGCATCCTTTCGCTTGTCCGGATGTCCTTCAGCAGATTCAGATCCAGGTTGTTGATCGGACGTCCAGCCAGCGTGTTACGGCCTCCGTTGGCGTACGCCCCAGGCCCGGCGACGATGTATCGGGCATTCGGATTATCGGCAAGGTAGGCTACGGTCTTGCCTGCACTGTTGGTAAGCGGGGTGATGTCGCTGCCCGTGCCGTCCACGCCGGCGGGATTGACGATAGTGCGATCCGAGAAAAAGTCGTGGTTGAGATTGGAATCCGTCTGGCTGAGCGCGGTGACGTATTCGGGGCTCTCCCACGTATAAATTGGCGCCACGGACCAGTCGCCCAGCAAGGTTTTCGCAACCTTCCCGCGGGCGTAGGAAGCCGGGATCTCATATACGGCCGCGAAGGTGATGCGGTGGCGGTGATCCAGCGCCGAGTTGGCACGCTCTGCCCGGAGGTTTTGAGAATCCTGCGGACGACGCGGAGTCAGAACGGTGGTGAAGAAATCCGCAGTGCTGTCGTCGATCAGATGACTCCATGTCCACGCGGCAATGAACTGAAGATGTCGCGAGTAGCGTTTGGTCATTTGGGTAGCGAGGCCGTGATAAATGGAGTTACCGCGAGGCGCGTATTCCACCAGACCTGCGCTCGTAAACCCGGCCGCCGCGTACTGCGGAAGAACGGTTGGAACTGCTGCCAACTGGTCGAGATTCAGGGTCAGCGCATTCAGCGCGGCCTGACTGGGCGCATGCAGGTAAGTCGGCAGGGAATTTGTCGGCGTGACCGGCGAGAAAACCGTGGGCCGCGTCTGCATATCGAGATGCACACCGTGGGTACCCACATAGCGCGATTCGAAAGTGAAGTCCCGGGCGAACACATGCTGCACTCCGATATTCCACTGAATCGCGTAGGGCGCCTTTTGGTCGGCGATGTGAGCCGACGTGCGCGCGCGAGCCTGGGCGGCCGTCAACGTGCCGCCTCCAAAGCCTGGAGAGATGCCTCCGTTCGCCAGGAACCCGCGAACTGCCTGGGCGGTTTCCTGTACCGTGGTGGCAAACTGCGGCATCGGGGAATTGATGCCGATGTTGTCGTAGAGGACGTCGTACGCCATTCCAAAGCCGGCGCGAATGGAAGTATTGGCCGAGTTGCCGGGCGACCATGCCAGGCCGAGGCGCGGGGCGAAATTCAGGTACTGCGTTTTCGGGGAATTGAATTCCAGCACGCCGGGCACGCTCGCAATCGAGTTGAGCACCTGCCGTGTTTCGCTCAGGGGCACGCTTGCATGCTCATAGCGAACACCCACATTTGCCGTAAGCCGCCCGGTGAGCCGAATGGAATCATTCACGTAGCCGGAAAAGCTGTGCTGATTTCCGTAGTACGTGGGATTACCAACGGTCCTCTGTGCCACCTCGTCGGGCGTGATGTCCTGCAGGAAGAGGTTGAGCGAGCCATATTCGTAGTCGCCGCGCACGTTGAAAGAAAATCGCGTTGGAGCAATCGCCTGCTGCGCGCCAAAACCGGCTTTAACAGTGTGGCGACCCCGCAACCAGGTGATGTTCTCGGCCATCTGGTAAGTGTTCGAAGCCAGAAACTGCGGCGCATTGATGTCGGGACCGATTTGCAGGCCGCCGAGATCGGCAATCTGGATATTCGGAAACTGGTCCAGTCCCGGGTATTTGAAATCGCCGGAGGGAGTACTGTTGACGGACCGCGTGTACGCGATGCGGAGTTCGTTGATCAGCGAAGCTGAAAATGTGTGGTTCTCGGTAATGGCCGCCAGATGATCGCCAGTCGATTGGGGCAGGAAGAAGGCCGGAAGACTGGCTGCGTTATCGATCTGATTTACCCGGTTCATGATATAGCGAAGGCTGATTCGATCCGACGATGAAGCATAATAATCTCCGCTGGCCACCGCGTTGTAACCGTTTTGATAACTGGGAGCAACCACCGGCAGAATCCCCACGGCGATTGGGATTCCGCTCACCAGCGGGTACTGCGTCTTATCCGTCAATGCGACTGGTGCCGGGGCAGCGTATTGTTTGAGGATGCCCAGATTGGTCTGGCTGAGACCGGGGATCGTTGCAAGAGCCGCGTACCCCTGCTGCGTCGGGGTCAGAATTCCGCCTGGGGACGATGCCCGTCCAACGGGCGCATACTCGAAATTGCCGAAATAGAACAATTTATTCCGGCGAATCGGGCCGCCCATCGTGCCACCCAGGCGGTTGGAATCGAAACGGGGGTTCGAAAGTGTTCCCGAATTGGCGAACAACTGATCGAGCGCGTTCAGATCGCGGTTTTGCAGGTATTCGTACAGGCTGCCGTGTCGATCGTTAGTACCGGTCTTGACGATCAGATTGAACTGCCCACCCGAAGAGTGGCCGAACTCAGCGCCGAACTGATTTTGCAATAACGTGAATTCTGCCGTGGCATCGTTGGGTACAGTTGCCAGCGCGCCGGTATTAGCCCGGTTATTATTATCCGCGCCATCCACGGTGAAATTGTTGCTTCGGGGCCGCATTCCCCCCACCGACGGGCCGGTGCCGATCTGAAGTCCGCCATTCGAGGCGACGCCGGCTGTCAGCAGCGACAGATTCAGTGCACCGGGACCAATAGTTGAGACGGGCAAATCGCGCGCATCCCGCTCATCGAATGTGGTGCCGATAGTGGGTGTGGTGGTGTCTATGCTGACCGGGGAATCGATGATATCTATGCTGGAGGCGATCTGCCCCGGCTGCAGCGTCACATTGACTGTGGCAGTCTTGCTGATTGCCACGGAAACGCCTTTGACGGAAACCGATTGAAACCCGCGGGCAGTCACGGCGAGACTGTAGTCTCCGGCCGTAAGATCGGTGAACCGGTAGGTGCCGTCGGAAGCAGATTGAGTTGTGGATTGAACGCCGGTTCCCGTGTTCGCCGCCTGAACGGTGGCGTTTGCGACCGCACCGGCGCTCTTATCCAGGATCGTGCCTGTCAGGTCGCCGCTGACCGTCTGCGCATTTCCGTTCTGAACCAGCGGGACTGCCGTCAACACCGCCAGACCGATTATGAGCGTGGCGTTCGACCGATTCCCGCGCCTGCGTCGAATTGTCTTCAATTGGGCCCCTTGCACACGCCTGCGATTTTGCCGCAGACGGCATGTGCGGGCGCGTATACCAATCATAGTGTGCTGCCGTGGACGGCGACGGCATAGGGCTTTGGGGTGAAAAGCCACAATCCGGGGGCGGAACTGCGCAGAGGCGGGGCGAGAAGCCGGAGTTCAACTCGGGCTTCTCATACACGCGGAGCGGATGCCGCACCGGATTTTACGGATGAAGCCCGAAGAATATCTTTCGCTTTGTTCTCAAGAGCTCGCACCTCTTCTTTCGAGCCGCCCCGATTTTTCAGAACGTCTGCAAGCGCGCGCATAACCGGAACCGCAGCCGGGTTGGGCTGCTCGTGTTGCTTTGCATAGAGGCTGATGGCCTCGCGATAGAGCGCTTCGGCCGATCGCCAGTTGTGCTGCTGCGCCCGCAGGTTGGCCAGCAGTTGTACCGAGCCCGCGAGCGTGTCGGGATTGACCGCGAGAGCGCGCTGGGTCTCCACCGCTCCGGGCAGGATCTTTTCCGCAGAGGCGAGATCGTGAGTCCTGAGATAAATGCCCGCCAGAGTAATCTCCGCGGTGACCATGGTGCGGGCGTTTGGCCTGGCCTGCAAACTCAGGATGTCGACGGCCCGCTGCGCGTAATCCACTGCTTCGGCAAGCTTCCCTTCGCCGCCCGCTACATCCGCCAACTCGGCGGAGATCACGGCAAGTTGCAGTCCCGGCGTTCCGCCGCGGGCTTCCAACACGAATTGGGCCCGTCTCAGGATCAGCCGGGCGCGATCATAATGGCCCTCCGAAATCAGTACCAACGCGAGATTCATCTGGTAGGCGACGGTCGCCGGATGCTCTTCGCCGAAGGCTGCCGTTGCAAGAGCAACCGATTCGCGTAGATGAGTCTCCGCTTCGGGGCGATTGCCGGCGGCCAGTTCGATCATTCCCAGCGCCCCATGTGCGAAGGCGACTTCAGTAGACGGGGGTCTCGCCTGGCCATCGTAACCAGGCATGGCGATCAAAGCGAGAGCTTCGTTAATCGGAGCGCGTCCGCGTTCCGGGTAAGTGGTATCGGAAAACAAACCACCCAGACGTATCAGTGCCTCCGGGAGAAGAACCGATTTGAGTTCATCCACGGGGAGTTCATTGACGCCGCGGGCGATCTCAAGCGCCTTCCGCAACGAGGTTTCCGCATCCTTCATGCGTCCCTGGCGATGATAATGCTCGCCGAGATCGATGAGTTTGGCACAGTAGAGTGGCCGGTAAGCCTCTCCAGCTTGCTCTGCAACCGCAACAGCGTGGACGAAGCGCTGTTCGGCGCGAATCAGATTCCCCCGGGCCTCATCCAGCGAGCCGAGCAGGTTCTCACAAGTGACTGCTCTTGAAACCATGTATGTTTTTACAAGTTCATCCGGACACGCCTGGTTGTAGGCGGATTCGGCACGACCGAAATCGGAAGCGCTGAAAGCGGCGCGACCCTCCTTCAACAGGTCGTCAAAGGCGGCCGGGTTGGCGGCAACAGCATTCGCGGTCGGGGCAGCGGCAACGGCTGCAGCCGCGCTCAATACTGCAATAATCGTACGACCGGTCTGGCTCAGGATGGGATGAGTTCGGAGTCGCATGGATAATCTCATGCTGGGATATCCGCCGCCCGGAACAATCGACTTTGGGGTGAAGATGCGGAACGGAGAGGCGGAAGACGAACGCTGCGGGGCAGACGCTCCGGCGGTTGCGAAAATACTTCGCGAAATGCACCGCGTCGCGGGGGGAGTCGATCTCAAAGCCAAAATCGAAGGTATGCGGCGTTACGGAATCCGGCCGCAACGCATGATCGGGCTGAGCGTGCCTCAGTTGCGAACCTTGGCCCGCACTCTCACGCGTGAACACGGACTCGACCAGCGTCTTGCCGAAGCTCTCTGGGAAACGGGAATCCATGATGCCCTCGTACTCGCCAGCCTGGTTGGCGATCCAGGGAAGATCACCCCACGGGTGATGGAACGTTGGGCGCGCGATTTCGCGTCGTGGGATGTTTGCGACGCCTGCTGCTGCAATCTGTTCGACCGCTCCCCGCACGCCTGGACGCAGGTTGAAAAGTTCGCTCGCAGCCCGGATGAGTTTGTCAGGCGGGCAGCCTTTTCCATGACTGCCGCGATTGCGGTTCACGACAAAGCCGCGGAGGATTCCGTCTTCCTGAACGCGCTGCCTCTGATTGAGAAGTATGCCTTTGACGAAAGGAATTTCGTCAGGAAGGCGCTTAACTGGGCACTCCGGAGTATCGGCAAGCGAAATGCGGCACTGAGAGAAGCGGCTATCGCCTGTGCGGAGAGGATCCGGGCACAGGGAACTCCGTCAGCCCGCTGGATTGCCGCCGATGCCTTGCGGGAACTGCGATCATAAGATCATGCAATCCCTGCCCCGGCGCGCGCTTCAATATGTCTGTCTCCTGCTCATGCTGTCCGGCAGCGCGGCGGCGCAGCAGCCCATCACTGTGGCGAAGCTCACCGACTTTATCAAATCTGCGATTCAACTGAAGAATCCGGATAAAGACGTGGCTGCGGCTGTCTCGAAATTCAGGTTAACCGAGAAATTCACCCTGAGCGATATGGGCGACTTGCAAAATGCTGGCGCAGGAGAAAAGACTGTCGCCGCTCTTGCTGTGCTGGTAAAACAATCCGCCGCGTTGCCGTCGCCCGTGAAGACGGTCGTGGCCGAAAAGGTTGGCGGGCCACCCGAACCACCGGCCGCCGAAAAAAACCAGGTACTCGAGAAAACGCGCGCGGGGGCGCTCGACTATGTCAAATCGCTGCCCGATTTTCTGTGCCTTGAAGATACGGACCGGTCAATCGATTCGCACTATCGCGCCGGCGCCGAAGGTTCATGGAGCCACCAGGACCGGGTGATCGAAAAACTGACATTCTTCGATCACAAAGAGAATTATGAACTTTTCATGCATAATGAGACGGCTGTGGTCGCCAAGACTTCCGAATCGCTCGGAGGAGCGCGCTCCACTGGCGACTGGGCTTCTCTGTTGGCTGAAATCTTCGAACCATCCTCTCAGACGAATTTTCTCTGGACCAGATGGGCCACGGTGCGCGGCAGGCTGACCCATGTCTACCGCTACAGTATTGAGCGCCAGTATTCACATCAGACAGTCGCTCGTGGAGAGCGGGAGAAAATTGTTGCCGGTATCGCCGGTGAAGTTTTCGTCGAAAAAGGCACCAACGCGATCTTGCGGGTAACCGTCATTCCCGACATCCCGCCGGACTTCCCCATCCAGGACGTCAACCAGACGGTGGATTACGATTACCAGAAAATCGGCGACCGGACATATCTGCTCCCCTCCACTTCAACGGTGTTGATGCGGGACGGGCAGGTCGGCAGCCGGAACGATATCCGGTGGCGCAGCTACCGAAAGTATTCGGCCGATACCACATTGACGTTCGACGACAGCGACACTCCGGCCGCGGGCAAATAGAGCCTGTGCGGTCCGAATCGCTGAAACCAAATCCGCGTCCGGTGCGACAATAAAAGTATGCGGTTTTCCTTCCCGCGAGTCACGGCCTCAGTGTGTCTGATGGCCATTTTTGGCCTTCTCGCGGTCGCCCAGCAAAGCCTCACGGTGGCCAAACTTGTCGAAGCGGTTAAGTCATCCATCCAGCTGAAAAATCAGGATAAAGACGTCGCCGGGTATCTTGCGAAAGTGAAGATGTCCGAAAGGCTCAGCCCAAACGTTGTCGAGGAATTGCAGGCAGCCGGCGCCGGGCCCAAAACGGTGGCCGCGCTTAGCCTGTTGGTGTCGCAGTCGGCCACTCTCAATCCGGCCCCTCCGAAAATGGTGATCACCACCCCCCAGGCGACCGGACCCCGCGAACCGTCTGAATCGGAAAAGAAACAAGTACTTCAGGAAGCCCGGACCTTCGCCCTGAGCTACGTGAAATCGCTGCCGGATTTCCTCTGCCTCCAGGTGACGCGACGTTCTGTCGATATGCATTTTCAGATCGGCTCCGAAGGTTCCTGGACTCCGGAAGACCGCATCGTGGAAAAACTGACGTTCTTCGATCACAAGGAAAACTATGAGCTGAACCAGCGCAATGACGAATCGCTGATCGGAAAGTCCTGGGAGACGCTGGGCGGCTCCATTTCACGCGGCGAATGGGCCACCCTGCTTGCGGAAGTATTTGAGCCGGCCACCAACACCGATTTCCACTGGCTCCGCTGGGGCACCCTCCGCGGGCAGTTAACCCATGTTTATCAGTACAGGGTCGAACAGCAGAATTCGCAGGAGACGATTTCGTACCAGAACGAGCAGCGAATTACCGCGGGATTCCATGGCCTGGTCTATATCCAGAAGGGCACTAACGCCATCCTGCGTATCACGATCACCCCGGACATCCCGGCCAGTTTCCCGGTGCAGGATGTCGACCAGACGGTCGATTACGACTACCAGAAGATCGGCACTGAGACTTTCCTGCTTCCGCTGCGATCCCAGGTGCAAATGCGCGATGGCCATGTCGCGAGCCGCAATGAGATTGAGTGGCGTCAGTATCGCAAATATTCGGCCGATACGTCGATCACATACGACGCGGCCGCCGATGTTCCGCTTTCCGAAGACAAAACGAAAGAACAGCCGGCGAATCAGACGGGACCGGGCAAGTAGTGGTATCTTCGTGTGGTATGGTTCGTGTGATTTCCAGCACGCTCAGGACGTTCCGGATATTCTCCGTGATCCTCGCGATCGCGGCGATGCTGGGCGTGTCCGCCGCGTCTGTTTCCGCCGCCCATTCGCACCTCAAAGAGCCGGTTGACCAGTGCAACGTCTGCCATACGGCTCATCTGACGGCGCGGCAGGTTGCCGTAATCCACGTCATCCACGGGCCGGAGCTGCAGAGCATTCTGTCGGCGCCCATCGCCGTCGCGTCGCTCGAATCCCGTAGTATTCTGACCAGTCTCACCCGCGGCCCTCCCGTCCTGCTGTAATTGCGGCGCAGTTTCAGGTTGCATTGTGCGGGTTGACTGGAAGAAAGACCGTTTCGTGAGAACTACTATTTGCCCATCGCCGGGATCGCCGCGTGTCGCATGCGCGGCGCCGTTTCCGGCATTCGCGTATCTATCACTGCCGATCTTCCTTCCTGCCTTCCCGCAATAAGTCGCAGGCCCGTTCACGGGCCGCGTGGGAAAGAGGCAGATTGTGGAACCATTTTTCGAGGGCTTAATTCCGCTGGCGTTATGCCGCCGTGGTTTGGAAAGATCTTCGTGCGCGATTCTGATGCTCATTGGCGGGGCCGTCGCATACGCCCAGCAGACAGCGCCTCCGCCAGTCCCTGCCGCACGCATCACTCTGGAACAAGCCATTCAGCTGGCGACGCAGCACAATCACGCACTCGAAGCCGCGCGCTCCAATGTAAACCAGAGTCTTGCTCAGGAAGTTACGGCCAATCTGAGGCCCAATCCCTCTCTCTCCTGGGATTCGCAGTTCATCCCGCTGTTTAATCTTTCCCAATTCGGGCAACCCGGTTATTTCAACGACACGGCGCAGTTCGATTTTGGCGTCGGCTATACCTTTGAGCGGGGTCAAAAACGGCAGAACCGCCTGCGGGCCGCCCAGGATCAGACGAATGTGACAAGGTCGCAGGTACTCGATGCTCAGCGCACACTGGAGTTCAACGTCGGCCAGCAGTTTATAGCTGTTTTACTCGCCGAATCCATGCTTGATCTCGCGCAGCAGGATCTCGCCAGTTACCAGCAGACCATCGATATCAGTGAAGCCCGTGTGAAGGCGGGCGATATGAGCGAAGGCGACTTGCTGAAGATCAAGTTGCAGTTGCTGCAGTTTCAGCAGGATGTTTCCTCGGCGAAGCTTTCCAGAGTGCAGGCGCTCGCGGGGCTGCGTCAGCTGCTCGGCTTTGAATCCGTGCCGGAAAACTATGACGTTACGGGAACACTCGATTATCAGCCCATCAAGGCCACGCTCGAAGACATGAAAGCGCTGGCCATTCGCACCCGGCCGGATTTGGTGGCGGCGCAGCGGAGCGTCATCGCAGCCCGCAGTCAGGTGTCGCTCGCCCAGGCAAACAGCAAGCGCGATCTCGGCGTCAGCTTCAATTATTCTCATGTGGGCGCTCAAAACTCCGCGGCGTTCTTTTTCAATATGGATGTGCCGCTCTTCGACCGCAATCAGGGTGAGATCGCCCGCACTCAGGCTGCTGTCGCGCAGTCGGATCAGCAATACCGGGAAGCCTCGCAGCAGGTAATGACCGACGTTGTGAATGCCTGGGAAGGCCTGCACACCAACGATGAAATCGTGGGACTCTACCGGTCCGGTTATCTGGATCAGACTACACAATCGCGCGATATTTCGGAATACGCGTATCAGCACGGCGCCGCGCCGCTGCTGGATTTTCTGGATTCGGAACGAAGTTATCGCGCCAACCAACTCGCCTACCGGCAGGCTCTCGCGGCCTGGATGGTTTCACTCGAACAACTGCGTCAGGCCGCGGGCACAAGGACACTGCAATGAACGAAACGCTGAAGAGTTTCACGATCGCGCGAACATTTCCGGCTGTCGCGCTGGGAATAGGCCTGGCGCTGGCCGGCTGCAACCGTACAGCGGACAAGCCATCCCAAATGACTTCCTTTGCCGCTTCCGAAACGGCGGCTGACACAGCCTCGCTGTTCTCCGTACCGGCCGATCAGATGGCGCACGTTCAGGTCGTAAAGGCGGTGAAATCCGCTATCCCCCGCGTCCTCCGGTTCACCGGTACCGTGGCCTACGATGCCCTCGCTACCACGCCTGTGTTCTCTTCCGTGGGCGGGCCGGTGCGCGAAATTCTGGTCGCCCCAGGCGATTTTGTGAAAGCCGGCCAGCCGCTGCTGCACGTCAGCAGCCCTGACTATTCCGCTGCCCGTGCCGCCTATCAAAAAGCGCGCGATGTGCGGCAATTGGCCGAAAAAACGTATTCGCGGGCGCAAGATCTCTATGCGCACAAAGCTATCGCTCAAAAAGATCTCGAACAGGCTGAATCGGATCGCAATGTCGCGCAGTCCGATGTCGAAGCCAGTGGCGATGCCCTGCGCGCGCTCGGCATCGTTGATCCCGATGTCAGAACGCCCGGACTGCAAATTCCCGTTCTCGCGCCGGCCGCTGGAGAAATCGTAGAGCGCCTTGTCGGTCCAGGTCAACTTCTCCAGGCCGGAACCACGCAGTGCTTCACGATTTCCAATACCAGCAAAGTGTGGGTTCTAGTGAATGTCTACCAGGCGGACATGGGCACGGTCCACGTAGGCGACATCGCCGAAATCAGCACCGATGCTTATTCGCAGCCATTTCGCGGCAAGATCTCTTACATCGCGCCGTCCATGGACCCGGCCACACGAACCCTGCAGGAGAGAATCGAAACTGAAAATCCGGACCACAGGCTGAAGAAGGACATGTACGTGACGGCGCTGGTCCATGCGGGCACGGTCGAAAACGCAGTCCTTGTTCCCGACAGCGCCGTCCTGCGCGATACGGAGAATCAGCCTTTTGTTTACGTCCTGGCCGGCAACAATCAGTTCGCTCGCCGCCTGGTGGTGCCCGGCGATTCCTCGGGCGGCCAAACGCAGATTAAATCGGGCCTGAAGGAGGGTGAAAGCGTCGCGGGTAACGGCAGTCTTTTCCTCCAGTTCCGGAATTCGATGCAGCAGTAAAGGAAACGCTCAGGTCAATATGATCCACCGTATCGTTAAATTCGCCCTGCAACAGCGCTTCCTCATCATGATGCTTGTCGTCATGCTGATCGTCGCCGGTTCCTGGTCCTTCCTCCAGATGCCGGTCGACGCGTATCCAGACCTCTCCCCGCCCCGCGTCGACCTCATCACGCAATGGCCTGGTCACGCCGCTGAAGAAGTCGAGCGGCTGACCACGCTTCCTCTCGAACTTGCCATGAACGGGACCCCAAAAATGAAGGTCATGCGTTCGGTTTCGCTCTACGGACTTTCCAAAGTTATTCTGACTTTCGAGGAAGGTACCGACGATTACTTCGCTCGGCAGGTGGCGTTTCAACGAATCGCCGATGCGACTCTTCCGGCCGGAATCACGCCGGGAATGGAGCCGTTGTTCAGTCCGAGCGGTCTGGTCTACCGCTACGTTCTCGAGAGTCCCGACCGCACGCCGGAAGAACTGCACACCATCGACGACTGGACCATTGCCCGCGCCTATCGGGGCGTGCCTGGGGTAGCGGACGATTCCGGCTTCGGCGGCCCCACGATGGAATATCACGTTCTGCTCGATCCCGTCAAACTCTACAACTTCCATATCCCCGTCGCTCAGGTGGTCACCGCGCTTTCCGCGAATAACTCGAACACCGGCGGCGGCTTCTATTCTCAGGGTGGCCAGTTCAATTACGTGCGTGGACTGGGCCTGCTTCAGACTGTGGAGGACATCGGCGAAGTGCCCGTGGGCGCCAATAATGGTGCACCCGTCCGGATCAAAGACATCGGCCGCGTGGAGATGGGTAACGCGCCTCGCCTCGGCATTTTTGGCTTTGAGAAGAATCCGGACGCCGTGGAAGGCGTCATCCTGATGAGGCGCGGAGAGCAGACACAGAATGTTCTGAAAGGGGTGGAGCAGAAGACCGAACAACTGAACCGGTCGGTGTTGCCACCCGACGTAAAGATCCGCCCGTTCTATGACCGAAGCGATCTGGTTCGTGTTACCACCGACACCGTCGAGGGCAATCTCTTGCGCGGCATGCTGCTGGTGGTGATCGTTCTGATTTTCTTTCTCGGCAGCGTTCGCGCCGCCCTCATTTCAGCTCTGACGATTCCTCTCGCGCTGCTGTTTGCTTTCGTCTTCCTGAAAGCCAGAGGCGATGCCGCCAACCTGCTCTCCATCGGAGCCATCGACTTCGGCATCATTATCGACGGCACCATCGTGATGGTGGAAAACATCTATCGCGAACTCGGGCTGAGGCATGGCCAGCAATACAAATTGCGCGACGTGCTGATTATCGCGGCGCACGATGTCGATCGCCCAATCTTCTATTCCGTGGCCGTCATCATCGCCGGATACCTGCCGATCTATGCGTTGACCGGACCCGCCGGCTTGCTGTTCCGCCCCATGGCCAACACAATGGCGTTCGCCCTCGTCGGTGCGCTCGTTCTTACCCTGACCATCGTGCCGGTAGCGGCGTCATTCTGGTTCACCAGCGGCGTGAAAGACCGCCGGAATCCTGTTTTCGAATGGGTCCGCGATATCTACAAAGTGATGCTGAGCGCTTGCCTGCGCTTTCCGAAAGTAACGGTCTTCGCGGGCGTCCTGATTTTTGCCGCCACCCTCACACTCATTCCGCAGATTGGCGGCGAGTTCCTCCCTCATCTGGATGAAGGCGCGCTTTGGGTGCGCGCCACCATGCCTTATACCATCTCATTTGAGGAGTCCAGCGCCTTCGCCCCGAAGATCATGGCCATCCTGAAAACCTATCCGCAGGTCACGGTGGTGGGCTCAGAACTGGGCCGTCCCGATGACGGGACCGACGCCACGGGTTTCTTCAACGACGAGTTTTACGTCGGACTTCGGCCGTACAAGGATCAAACCTGGCAGACCGGTTCCATACACACCAAGGCCGACCTCGTTGCCGATCTGGAGAAGAAGTTCGAAACGTTCCCCGGCGTCATTTTCAACTACACGCAGCCCGCCGAAGACGCCGTGGATGAAGCCCTGACCGGACTCAAGAGCGCGCTGGCGGTAAAGATTTACGGCGAAGATCTGAACGTGCTCGAAACCAAAGCGGTCGAGATTAAACGAACGCTGGATCGCACGCCGGGGTTCAAGCAACTGACAGTGGTACGTGAACTGGGCCAGCCCAGCCTGCTGATCACTCCGGACCGGCCGAAGATCGCTCGTTACGGCATCAATGTCGATGACGTGGGCAGCGTCGTCGAAGCCGCCATCGGTGGTACACCTGCAACTCAAATCGTCCAGGGCGAGAAGCTGTTCGACCTTGTCGTCCGTATGGACCCGCAGTACCGTTCCGGAGAACGGCAGATTGGAAATTTGCTTGTGCCGGCGCCTGGTGGCCAGCAGATACCGCTCTCGGAGCTGGCATCGATACACCAGTCCTCCGGCGCGTCATTCATCTACAGAGAAAACAATTCGCGGTACATCGGGGTTCAGTTTTCAGTCAATGGCCGCGATCTGGAAGGTGTCATCAAAGATGGGCAAAAAGCTGTAGCTAACGCCGTGCACCTGCCCCAGGGCTATCGTCTGGAATGGGGCGGCGAATACGGCGAGTTGCTGGAAGCAGAAGCTCAGTTCGCCATCATCGGGCCGCTCGCGGTCATGCTGATATTCATGCTCCTCTTCGCTCTCTATGGCAATTTCAAATTTCCCATGATGATCGTAATGGGTGTCTGCCTCACCGCGCCCGTGGGAGCTCTGCTGGCGCTGAAATTCACCCACACGCCGTTCAGCGTTTCGAGCGTACTGGGCCTGCTGGCCCTGCTGGGCGTTTCGGTGGAGACGGCAGTGATCCTGGTGAGCTACATCAACAAGCTGCGCCTCGAAGGCATGAGTATCCACGATGCGACGCTGGCTGCTTCATTAATGAGGCTTCGGCCAATCATGATGACGGCGCTGGTGGCTTGCCTCGGGCTGCTTCCCGCCGCTATGGCGACCGGCGTTGGCAGCGATACCCAAAAGCCTTTCGCCATTGTGGTGGTAGCCGGACCGATCTCCAGTTTGCTGCTCGGGTTCTTCGTCAATCCAGCGCTTTATCAATTGGTAGCGCGCCGCGATGATGTGCTTAAGGTCTGAGGCCGGATCTGCCGCTTGCGGCAACGCCCGCCCCGCATAATCTCCGCTGATTCTTGCGAACTCGGGCGCCCGCATTGGCCCGCGCTAAACTATATTTAGCCATGCCTAATATTTCGGCATCTTCGACGCGCTCCCTTTCCGACGTTCACGAAAGTGTCGCTACCGACCAGGTCTCTACGTGGCGCCGCATGCTCGCCTTTGCCGGCCCCGCCTACCTGATCAGCGTCGGCTATATGGACCCCGGCAACTGGGCCACGGATCTCGACGGTGGCGCGCGTTTCGGCTACAGACTGCTCTGGGTGCTGGTCATGTCCAACGCTATGGCGATTCTGCTGCAAACGCTGAGCGCCAGACTCGGCATCGTAACCGGCCGAGATCTCGCACAGGCCTGCCGGGAAACGTATCCGCGGCCAGTCAACATCGCGCTGTGGTTTCTCTGCGAAATCGCAATCGTCGCCTGCGACCTTGCCGAAGTGCTCGGTGCGGCCATCGCGCTCAATCTGCTGTTTCACATTCCCCTGCTCGCCGGCGTAGCGATCACGTCGCTCGATACTCTGCTGGTGCTGTGGTTTCAGAAGGCGGGTATACGGTACCTGGAAGCTTTTATCCTCGCCTTGATCGTGGTCATCGCCGGTTGTTTCACGGTGGAAATCATCATGGCAAAGCCGGACTACGCAGGAGTCGCAGCCGGCCTGATTCCAACCATCGATCGTCACACCCTCTACATCGCCATTGCCATTCTGGGCGCTACGGTCATGCCGCATAATCTGTATCTGCACTCCGCTCTTGTGCAGACACGCCGCATCGGCAACAGCGTAAAGCAGAAACAGGCGGCCTGCCGCTACAATCTCGTGGATTGCGTGGTGGCTCTGAATGGCGCCATGTTCGTGAATGCCGCCATCCTTGTGCTGGCCGGAACCATCTTCTTTCGTGTCCACCAGGAAGTGAACGAGATCCAGCAGGCCTATGTCTTGCTGGCGCCGCTCATGGGGACCGTGCTGGCCGCCAAATTATTCGGAGTGGCTTTGCTCGCTTCGGGTCAATCCTCTACCCTGACCGGCACCATGGCGGGCCAGATTGTCATGGAAGGCTTTCTCAACATCCGGGTGCGTCCGTGGCTGCGACGTTTGGTAACCAGGGCGCTTGCGATCATTCCGGCGTTCATCGTGATCTGGCTCGCGGGCAGCCACGGAACATTTCAGTTGCTGCTGCTGAGTCAGGTGATTCTCAGTGTGCAACTGCCTTTTGCGATTATTCCCCTGCTCCAGTTCACGAACGATCCGCAGCGTATGGGCCAATTCGCGAGCGGCTGGAAAATTCGCGCCACAGGCTGGGCGACCGCAATCGTTGTTCTGAGCCTGAATGTCTGGCTCGCCGGGCAATCGATTTCCGAGTGGGCGTCCGGCGCCGGCAGTTTCGCGCCCCTGATCTGGACGGTCTCGGTAGCTCTCTGCGTCTCTTTGCTGGGCCTGCTGGGCTGGATCATGACCCAACCCTACCGCCGATCGCATTCGAAGCCGGCCACTCTCGGCGTGGAAGAACAGACGCGCGATCTGGTGACGGTCCAGCGTTACAGGCGTATTCTGGTGCCGCTCGATCACTCCCGCCTTGACCGCCTCACTCTCAGCCATGCGGCCGGTCTGGCACAGCGGGATGGCGCAAGGTTATATCTCCTCCATGTCGAAGAAGGCGTGACCAGCCAGATGTATGGCTCGGAATCTTCCACCGCCGAGGTGCAGGCAGGCCGGGAATACCTCAACCGTCTGGTTGGCTCACTGGCTGAAATGAAAATCGAGGTTGAAACGGCCATTCGCCACGGTTCCAAACCAGGCACCGAGATTATTGCCTACGCGCGTGAAATGTCCGCGGATCTGCTGGTCATGGGCGCGCATGGCCACCGCCGGATCAAGGATCTGATCTTCGGCACCACCATCGACCCCGTGCGGCACGCTCTCAATCTGCCGATCCTCGTAGTTCGCGAGCCAAATCCGTAGCCCGCGCAGGTTTCAGCACACTGAGACAGCCTGTCCCAGCACCGTGTCCCGCTGGAACATCCGGCCCGGGCTGGAGACCTTATCTCTCATGGAATCAGACCGTCCGATGGGGTACAGACTTGCTCCCAAACATGTATCCGAATGCTCCAAAAGCTGTTTTTTCTACCGCTGGTTCTGACTGCAATTGCCGCCCAGGGCGCGACATTGCAGCAGCTGTCCATGGATCAGATGAGTCAACTATCTACAAGTGTAGTTCGCGCGCAGGTCACGGGCGCATCTGCGGCAGTGGTCTCCAATTCGGGCAGTCCCGCGATCTATACGCATTACAAGCTCAGCGTCACCGAGGTTTGGAAGGGCGAGGCGCCTGCCGAAGTCATGTTGCCCGGTGGCGCGGCGGATGGAAAAAAGCAGAGTTTCCCTGGCGTCCCTGAGTTGCGTGTCGGCGCCGAATACGTCCTGTTCCTCTGGAAATCCCCCACAACCGGCATCGTTCACACCCTCGGCCTGACCCAAGGTGTGTTTCAGGTCACCGCCCAGTCGGACGGTTCGGTTTTGGCGAGCCGGCGCGAGAGTGGCGAACTCATGCTGGATGCATCCGGCCGCGCCGTTGCCGATCACGCCGTCAGCATGCGGCTCACGGACATGAAGACCCGTGTACGCCAGGCGCCCAACGCCGCGGAGAAGGCGCGATGAAACGCGTGCTCCCTCTCCTGGCTTCCGTAGCAGCGCTGGTAGCCCTTTCGTCGGTTCCCGCCTCGGCCTATTACTATTTCACTTATTTCGTACCGACCGGCAAGGCCCCTGCGAAGTTCGACGTTGCGGCCCTCCCCAACAAAACGGTGTGGTTCTTCGTTTCCGAATCCGGCCCCACGTCCTTCGGCGCCAACGATAATTTCGCTTCCGTTATCGGTCAGATTCGCCAGGCGGCACAGGCATGGAACAGCGTGAGCTCGTCGGATCTTCGCGTTGGGTTCGGCGGTTTCGAGAATCCGCAGACCCAGCAGAATACCCCGGCGGCGGATGTTGTGTTCGAAGACCTCCCGCCCGGCCTCCTGGGCTACGGCGGTCCGACCATGCTCGCCACTCCGGTGATTCCTGCCGCGGAGACTTCAGCCAACCCCTGGGTCCCGATTACCCGCGCGGCAATCCATCTGAATCTGAACCAGACCATTGCTCCCGGGCCGAGCTACAGCGAATCGTTCTACATGACCGTCGTGCATGAGATGGGACACGCTCTCGGTCTTCAGCACACGTTCACTTCTTCCACCATGTCGACGGCGACCACTCGTTCCACGTCGCTGATGAACCCCCTCGAAGCCGACGACATTGCGGGTATATCCGTCCTTTATCCGAACGAAAGCCTTGCGAAAACGGGAAGTATTGGCGGGCGCATCACCACCTCCGGCAATGGCGTTCACATGGAATCGGTTGTGGCGATTCGCGCCGGTTCCGGCGCCATCAGTGCCTTCACCAATCCCGACGGCACCTTCCAGATCGACGGTGTACCACCTGGACAATACTTCATCTACGCCCATGCCCTTCCGCCGGACGCCGACGTCAAAGGACCCTGGTATGCCGACAGCGGCCATCCCAATGGCACTGTCATTCCGGCCTCGGGTCCCACCAATGCGCTCTTTTATCCTGGAACAACCGACATTGAGGCGGCCGTACCGGTTACGGTAAAGGCCGGTACTGTGACGGACGACGTGAATATCGAGGTCGCCGGCATGGCGGCATTGCCCGTGTATGACGTTTCGGTCTATGGCTATTACAACAACAACACTATCGCGGTCAAACCCGCGTACCTGAACAGACTGGCCAAAAACGCGGTGGTAGCGGCGGCCGGTGTGGGTCTCGGTTCAAACGGACAGGCGCCCGGCCTCGATGCGGCTTTTATGGGTGATTCCGCGATCATTCAAAGCGGCGGCGTGCGGCCATATCAGGCTGGCGGGTACACGTATCTTGCGTTGGATGTCGGCTACTTCCTGTTTGGCGTGGCGGGCCCGCAGCACCTGATCGTCTCAACGCCAGGATTTATGCACGTTCTGCCCTCCGCTGTGCGGCTTACCGAACAGAATCCTCCGGCCATACAGTCCGTGTCGGCTAACGGAGATGGCACTCTGACGCTGACTGGAACGAATTGGATGCCGGGCAGTTCCGTCTATTTCGATGGACTTCCCGCAACCATTAAGTCATTGAAGGCAGGAACCGCCAGCATCACAGCCGAGGCAGGTCTCAGCGCCGGCGCCATCAGCACTGCCGTGGTTACACCTCCCGCGGGTACCAACGCGCAGGTCGCCATCCTGACGCTATACAATCCGGACGGCCAGAGTTCGCAATTCCTTCAGGTGGCGAATCCCGCCACCTTCACCTACGGGACAGCTCCCACTCAGACAATCGTTTCTATCAGTCCGGCTTCCCTGCCTGCCGGCGCTGAAGGCATGGTGGAAATTACGGGCAGTGGCTTCAATTTCGTCTCCGGACAAACCGCAGTCGGTTTCGGAACCAGTGACATCGTCGTCAGGCAGGTCTTCGTCCTCGGCCCCAATCATCTGCTCGCGGATGTATCTGTCGCGCAGGGAGCCGTTCTTTCCAGCCCGGATGTCAGCGTGTTCAGCGGCTTCCAGATGGCCACTGCGCCCGCGGGATTCCACATATCGGCTGCCGTGAAGGGCTTGCCCGCAACCGTTCCGTTGCTGACGAACGCCTTGCCTGGACTGACGGGCGCCTACGCCGGCGCTACGGTCAGTCTGTACGGTTCCAACCTGGCCGTGCCGAACACGGCAACCGTCGTGACTTTCAACGGCGAAGCGGCCAATATTCTGTTCAGCTCCCCCACTCAGGTGAATCTTCAGATTCCGGCCGATATCGCTGCCGGGCCGGCGCAGTTGAAAGTTTTCAATGGCGCGTTGAATTCATATGTCGTGGCAGTAAATATCGACACGCCACCCGCTTCAGTGACAAGTATTCAGGACACGAACGGGAACCCGATCGGCGCGTCGTCTCCCGGAAAGCCGGGGGATCTGCTGAGCGTGAACCTGTCGGGCTTCGCGCCGGATGGTACAGAGATCGATCCCGCACAGGTGACGGTCGGCGTGAACGGTCTCTCGCACAAAACACTTTCCATATCGCAACCGGCGACAGGAATCTGGCAAGTGAATTTTCTGTTGAAACCAGATGAACCCGCCGGGACGGCGCAATCGCTGATCGTCTATTTCAACGGGCGCAGCAGTTATCCGGCAACCATTCCAATTAACGCCTCCTCGGCACTTTCAGCGGCACTACGTAACTGACGGACGTGCCGTCATCAGCGCGGAGGCGGTTTTCAGCACGTAACGCGCTCCATCCCACTCCGAAGCCTCGAGCGCATCCGCCGCATGCCGGAGAAAACTCGCCAGATTGCAATGACGCCCGCTCTTCCGCACGCGCTCCAGTTGAACGATTGCAGTCCGCATGGACTTTACGACGCGCGCTACGGTTCGGGCTGACGGCTTCCGATGCCCCAGCGCGGAAAGCCAATCGACAATCTCATCGCCGTAGTTTTCAAATACCGGGAAGGGAATCACCTCACAGGATTGCGTGCCACCGCGAGTCTTGCGGCCTGAGTGCGCTGTTTTCGATTGCCTGGTCCCGGCGGTCACCATAAGACTCTCTCATGGGGCGGTAGCGGAGGTCGAGATTCCTTTTAGTTAATTCTTGTTTCGGGGCTCTCGACGTCGTAAAGCTGGGCCTCCCCGACTGGCCCCCTGAGCAGACGGTTGAAGGTAACGCGTGCACCGTCGTGGCGCAGCTTTTCAAGCACCCACGCCTCGCGATAAGCGCGCCGCGTAATCACCTGGAAGCGCGGATTCGCTCTGACAAAAGCAGAGTAGACAGCCACGTGTGCGCGGATCGGGAAATAGTGTGTCAGCAACGGAAAGTTCTCAAAGATGGTCGAGTGGGCATACTGGATGGCAGCCTCCCGATCGACGAGGTAATAAAGTCGGGACTTGAAATCCTCACTCTCATAGTGGTCCATCTCGAGAAAAGTAAGTCCGCTCGCCGTCACGAGTGGAATATTCTGTCGGATTGATTTCAGACCCGCGGCATCGGGGATTCCATGATCCGGGGGGTAGGGCCTTGCGACTATAAACCCGCACAACACGAGAGCAGCCACTACGCCGGAGGCGCGGCGAAAGCGCGTCGTCCGCGCAAGTGCCGCGGCAGCGAACAGATCGAATGCAAGGGCACTGGTAATGCAATACCGTTCCCAGAAAGCCCCTTGTGTTCGTGCGAGCACAGCGTTCAGGATCACCGGAACCAGCAACAGACTGACTGCCCAGGCGATATCCGGCGAGCCGACGCGAATCTTTCGCATCCGGGCTGTTGAAAAGGGCACCACCGCAAACGCAAGCAATGCAGCGGCTATAGCCGGCAACGCATAGAAGATCGAGAGCCGCGCAAAAAAATAGACCGCGTGCAGGAATGATGCCTGATACAGATCCGGGAAATAGATACGTTCAAAAGTGCGAATTGCGGGAATGTAGAGTGCGCCGATTGATATCGGCGCCAGCAAGGCCATCCAGACCCGCCAGTCCGGACGGCGGCGCTGAGCACACCGGACAACCTCCGCCACACAGAACGGAAATATCGAAAATGGTGCGAACACATGGCACAACATCATACCGATGTTCCCGGCCCAGATTCCCGCCACAGCCCACGAATTCCGGCCGTAAGAATTCACCCGGTCGTAAGAGATTAATGTCAGTGAGAAAAAACCAAGCAGAAGTCCATAAGGCCGCGCCTGTGTGGCATATCTCAGGTATGGCGTCGACCAGAAAAGGAGGATTGCGACAGTGCTCCACAGAATGCCGATTCTGCGCCTCATAAAAAATAACGTAGCCATGCTGGCCGCATAAAATCCCAGCGCCGACGGCAGTCTCGTAACTAATTCTGACGAGCCGAAGACTGCGTGAAACAACCGCACCAGCAGATAGCTCAAAGGAGGATTCAGGTCTACATGAACCAGAGCGTCCATCAGACGCGATAACGTGGGGGCGCCGGAGATGTAGTATGTGAACAGCTCGTCGAACCACATTTTCTCGGTGATCGACGGCGCTATAGCGGCAACGTAGGTGATGGTGAGAACGGCGAATGCCGACCACAGAGCACGATCGCCGCCTCTGGCTACTTCCGCACGCAGGGAAAAGCCGGGATTTACCTGCACTTCGACGGTGTTGCACTCCGCCACCAGCACTCCGCCATCCGCGTGGCCCGCGTTTTTCTCCATATCCTCAGTTCCTGCTGGATATTTCGCTTACATCAGTTCGGGGGAGAGAGGTCAGCCGCGCAATCGTGTAATTCGAATGGTCCGCGCGGGCAGGGTCATTCAAAACATTCTTGACGATAAACGGAGGGCGTTGCTTCACTTCTTCGAAAATCTTGCCCAGATACTCCGCGATCACACTCAGACTCAGCAGTTGAACCGCGCCCAGGAAGAGCACCGCAACAAGCAAAGTCATGAAGCCCTTCGGCGCGCTGGGAATCAGAAAATACGCAAGGAAATAGCCCAGGACCGCCACACCTGCCAGCCCTGTCACCATGATTGCCAAAACCGACACCATCTCCAGTGGCCGGTAAGAGAAGGACAATATCCCCCGTTTTGCCCAGCGGATATTATCGCCGAAAGAGTTTGTCGATTCGCCCGAAAAACGTTCAGGGCGAAAATATGGCACTCCTGTCTGGCGGTATCCAACCCAGGCACGCAACCCGCGCAGAAACCGATCTCGCTCGGGCAGCAGCAGCAAACTGTCCACCACACATCGGTTCATTACGGAAAAGTCGCCGGCATCGAGCGGCATATCGATATACGAAAGCTTTCGGTAGATCCGGTAGAACAGCTTGCGCGCCGCTTCCATCGGCCAGCTTTCCTTACGGCGCTCGCGCACGCCGTACACCACATCAAAGCCTTCTTCCAGCTTGTTCACCAGGTCGGGTATGACTTCAGGCGGATCCTGCAGATCGCCATCCATGAGGATGACTGCGTCGCCCCTCGATTGCTTCATCCCGCTCGTGAACGCCATCTGCGACCCAAAATTCCGGCTATGCGAAATGACAACCACCCGCGGATCGCGCCCCGCCAGTTCCGTCAGTACTTCTTCCGCATTATCCGGGCTGTTGTCGTTGACAAAAATGATTTCGAAGCGCGGCGTCACGCGCCCCAGCACCGCGCTCAGGCGCGTGTACATTTCGTTCACGCTGCCGGCATCCCGGTAACAGGCAACAACCACCGAAATCATTTTCTTAGTGAGCATAAGGGCCTCAGCAGGCGACAGCGAGACTCAATTGAGCGGCAATTCTGGCGGCAATCCGCGGAGCCGAAAGCCCCTGATCGTCTCGCAGGTATTCCTGACTCCCGCTGACATGCATGAAGCTGTCTCTCGTGCCGAAAGAGTGCAGTGGAAACTGCAGATTGTTGTCCGACAGCCATTCGCCAACGGCCGATCCCAGCCCGCCGATCCGGCTGTGTTCTTCCAGCGTGAACAACGCTTCGGTCTCGCGGCAGCATTCGCTCAGGGTCACTTCATCCAGAGGCTTGACCGTGTGCATACTGACCACCCGGCAGGAAATATCATTTGCCAGTAGCACCGCTGCCTCCATGGCAACTGGCAACATACCGCCGGTCGAGATCAGCGTGCAGTCGCTTCCGCTCCGCATCGTAATCGCCTTGCCGATTTGAAACTGTGGTGGCTCCCGATGAACTACCGGGTCGCCCGCCCGCCCCAATCTCAGGTAAGTTGGTTCGCGATGTGCGCCAAGGGCCGCTACCGCCAGTTCCGTCTCTACCGGGTCGCCAGGACAAATCACAGTCATGTTCGGGAGACTGCGCATAGCGGCAATGTCTTCAAGAGCATGGTGCGTCGGTCCGTTAGGCCCGTAGCTATAACCTCCTCCAACACCCACAATCGTTACCGGAACGTGGTTATAACAGACATCGTTGCGAATCTGCTCAAAGCATCGCAGTGTAGCGAAGGGCACGATGGAATAAATAAACGGCCGGAATCCGCCGAGCGCAAGCCCCGCGGCCACACCAACCATGTTCGATTCCGCCACGCCGGCGTTCATGAAGCGCCCTGGAAACCTTGTTGCGAAATCGTCGAAGATCTTATACCCCAGGTCCGCCGTTAGAAACACGACTGACGGATCGGCTGCGGCAAGCGAAGTGAGACCGCGAATAAATGCATTTCTCACGCGATCACCATCTGGCGATGCATTCTGACATCGCGCGCGGATAATTCGCACAGTGCCCGCTCCAGGTCCGCGCTGGTCGGTGGCCGATAGTGCCATTCGAGGTTATCTTCCATGAACGACACCCCTTTGCCCTTCACTGTGTGGGCCACAATTGCAAGCGGTTGCCCGACAGGCGTCTTGCGCAATGCTCCGATAATCGCGTGCGTGTCGTGGCCATTGACTTCAACCGTGTTCCAGCCAAATGCTTCCCACTTCTTCGAAAGAAATCCGACGCGGTGCATTGTCCGCCCCATCGCCGACCATTTGTTGTAGTCCACGATCACCGTCAGATTCGCCAGGCCCCGGGCGGGCGCAAAGAGTGCGGCTTCCCAGATACTGCCTTCCTCGCATTCGCCATCGCTCAGCAGCACGTAAGTGCGGTAGTTCAGTCCGTTGATTTTGGCGGCCAGGGCGAGCCCTGCACCTACCGACAGGCCATGCCCCAATGAGCCGGTCGCAAGGTCGATCCCCGGTATGCAGCCCACCGCGGGATGTTCCGGGAAATGCCCTCCGTCCAGCGCGTAAGTCTTCAATTCACCAGCGGGGAAAAACCCGCGCTGCGCCAGGACGGCATACAAAGCCATGCACCCGTGGCCCTTGCTCAGAATGAAACGGTCGCGCGCCGGATTATCGGGATTCGTCGGATCGACCCGCATGCAGTCGAAATAGAGAGCCACAAGAATGTCCACGCAGGAAAGCGCCGAACCAACGTGCGGCGTCTTGCCGGAATGTGCCATCCGCAGCACCTTCGCCCGCACTTCCCGCGCGATCTCGGTAAGATGCGCCGCCGCCATTCCGGATGGGCGAATCCCGGTGGATGCAAGCCCCTTTGCCAGCGCCAGCAAATCGGCATTCATAGCGTCACCTGCGGATTCCGGGCGATCAGCCCGAGATTACCGGCTCTCCAGGAGAGTTCCATGCGGCCGAGGCCCGTCTCCTTCAGAGCTGGAATTACTTTCGTCTTCCAGCTGGCCGGCACCGGCGCCATTTTCATCCAATAATGCAGCGGATAAGTATTCGCAACGGGGAACACGTCGAGAACTTCAAAACCGTGCTTTTCAAAAATACGCGGCATCGTATCGGTATCGAACAGATAAATATGTTCGATGTCGATCACCGGACTACGCGCGCCCAATAATCGGTTTGTCCAGGCGCCCACATCGTGGTTAATAAATAACGCCAGCCCTCCCGGGCGCAGTGCCTCGCGGCAGGTCTTCAGCACGTCGTTCGGATGCGGCAGATGGTCGAACACCTGAAAGGCGCAGATGACGTCGAACTGCCCGGGAGCGAACAGGCCGTCCCGGAAAATGTCGTTAACAATCCGGCCGCGAACCGATGGCGATGCCATCTGCACCGCTTCCAGACTAGGTTCTACTCCCGCTACATCGTGGAACCCCGATGCCAGTGCCTGTTCCAGAAAGAAGCCGTTGCCACAGCCGATCTCCAGCAGCCGCGCTGAACCCAGTTCGATATCGGGTGCATACGTTGCGAGACATCGCAGCAGGTATTCGCCGTAAGTGCGGCGCGCGAACGCCACTTCGTCCTCGTAGGTCAGCGAACTATCGCGATAAAGCCGGGCCAATTCTTCGTCGGAAAGAATCGGATTCGATCGAAGCAAACCGCAGTTATCGCACCGCACCATCCTGTAGTGCACGCGATCCGGCGTACGCCGCGCGGAGAAACGCTGGCTTGTAGCTGCATCGGCGCTCAGCGTATCGGCATAAACTTCTCTGTCGGCTGTGTCCGTCTCGCAAACCGCGCATGTCGTGGCGATCATGCGCAGACCGCCTGGCGCAGATTGCGCTCGCTCGCGCCTGCCTCTGTCGCCGCGCTGAGTTCCATTTCTCTGTGCCATGCGGTCGTCTTCTCGATTCCCGCCGCCAGGCTGACCCGGGGAACCCACTTCAGAACCTTACGGACTTTGCTGATATCGGCCAGCCACGTTTCCGTGTCCCAGTTCCGCGCCTGCATGCTGCCCCAGCTCACTTTGACGGTGGAATGCGTCGAATTCATCACTGCCTTCACCACTTCGCGCATCGTCGATTGCACACCTGTGCCGATATTGAAAACTTCGCCGCATTGCAGATTCAGTTGCCCCACCTGCAGGTATGCCGCCACCACGTCATCCACATGAATAAAATCGCGGGCCGTGTCGGGAGACACCATATCCAGCGAGCGCCCGTCCATGCAGCGGCGGATCAGCGTCGGCACCAGCCTCGTCGGTTCTTCATAAGGACCGTACACGGAGAATAGACGGAATGTGTTGATCGGGCGCCGGTCTGCCGTAGCCATGTGCTGGCACACCAGCGATTGCGCCGCCTTCGCCACGGCGTAGTAACTGTTGGGCTCCAGCAGATCCGACTCGCGCATCGCGCTCTGCTTCGAACCATATTCGGAAGAACTGCCGGTGTTGATGAAGACCTTGTAGTCCACTTCCGCACAGGCCTTCAGAAGATTCCACGTGCCGAATACGTCGGTGAGGATAATCTGGTCTGCGTCGTTCTGTGTGGGATAAGCGCCGTGAACCGCGAGGTGATAAATAATCGTGGGCTGGATGTCGCCCACCAAATCCCGCAAACGTTCCGCATCGTTCAGATCGCCGACGTGGATATGAAGTTTGTCTTCAATTCCGCGCAACCGCCATCGCCTGGCATTCTCCCGGACAAGCACATGAACTTCACAGCCGATCTCTACCAGTTTTCTCGTCAGACACGCGCCGACAAAACCCGTGCTGCCAGTAACGAAGAATTTTTCATTAAGTAGATTCATGCGTATTCACCTGTGTTCCGTTTACTGGAGAGCAATCCGTTATATATCGGTAATTGTAGGTCTCAGGTACCAGGGGCACAATACGTCATTGGTTAACAGGAACGGAGCGTTTGCAACTATGCATTCGCTACGTGCCGGAGCGATAACTGTATCGAGTACGCGGTGGTTATCCTTTGTTAGCGATGCACCGGCAGCCTGCCTCGCATCGCCCTCTTTACTTTCCATATCCCGCGCTAAGCTGAACTAAATGACCCGCAGGCCAGGCCGCTCTCACCCCGCAAATCTGCTGCTCGCCCTGCCCGCCATCTTCTGCGCCCTCGTCCTCAGAAACATCGATTCCCTCTGGCTCGAAGCTCTCCTTCTGGTCCTGGTCCTCACCGCCGTCGCAATCCTCGGCAATCGCCTCGCGTGGACCTCCAGTCCGCCCGCATGGTGCCACGGCCTCCAGCGCGCCTGTCGCAAATCCGCATTCGCATTTCTCCTCCCCGCTCTCGCGTCCATCGCGCTGCGAGTCATCCTGCTCCCCTGGCTTCCCATCCCGCATCCCGTAGTTCCAGACGAGTTCAGCCACATCCTTCTCGCAAAGACGCTGTTGCTCGGCAGGCTCGCCAATCCACCGCATCCGCTTTGGCAGCACTTCGAATCCATCCATATCCTTTCGCAACCCACCTACAGCTCCATGTATATGGCGGGACAAGCCTGCTTCCTCGCGGCGGGCGAACTGCTTTTCGGAAACATGTTCTGGGGCGTCGTACTTTCAACCGCGCTGTTCTGCGGGGCTGTCACCTGGTTCCTCCGTGCGTGGGTCCCGCCAGGGTGGGCGCTGTTCGGCGGATTGCTCGTCGCAGTACGAATCGGTGGCGGCAGTTATTGGAACGATAGCTACTGGGGCGGAAGCGCGGGAGCACTCGGCGGGGCGATGGTGCTCGGCGCATATCCGCGCTTAGTCGCGACCTGGAAGCCGCTGCCTGCTTTGATCTTCGCTTCAGGGCTGGTCGTGCTAGCCAACACTCGTCCATATGAAGGCGCTGTTCTCGGCGCTGTTCTCGTAATGGCGATTCTGTTCAATCTGTATCGAGCGAACCAACGCAGCGCCTCGCGAATCGCCACATGTTTCGCGATTGCGATTGTGGTGTTGAGCGTCTCCGGCTACCTCATGACTCGCCAGTTTAAGGCCGTAACAGGAAACGCCGTCACCCTTCCCTATCAGGTGAATCAAACAACCTACGGCTGGCCCCTGACTCTGCCGTGGACAAGGGTCCTCCCCGTTCGCTTGACCGACACTAACCTGAAGCTGTATCGCGATTTTGAAATTCGGGAACATCGCAACATCACCGACGCATCTGAAATCCACGTCGGACTGTTCCTGAAATATGCCGTCTGGTGGCGCTTCTTTTTCGGGATCTCTCTCAGTGCCGTCTTTTTCTTCACGGGCCGCATTCTACGCGCTCGACGTACCCGGGTCGTATGGGTCGCGGGAGCCGTAACTGCCCTGGCCGTAATCACCGAGCAGAGCGGTTATCCCCACTACTGGTCGCCCATCGCTCCGGTCATAGTGTTGTTCATCGTCCAGGGCTTGCGATATCTTTGGCGGTGCCACCTCGGCTCCGCGAAAGTTGGGCAGGCAATCGTCTGCTCGCTCTTACCGGTATTCTGTCTCCTGCTCGCGGCGCGCGAAACCCACCCCACCCGTGTGGATCCGAATTTCTTTTCGTGGTGCTGTGTGGAAACCGGGCTACGCGATCGGGAACCAATAGTCCGTCGATTGCAATCAATCCCCGGCAATCATTTAGTGTTCGTCACCTACAACCTGACAAACTACGACACTTCAGAATGGGTCTACAACGAGCCTGATATAGACCATTCAAGAATCGTGTTCGCGCGGGACATGGGAGACGCAAAGAATCGCGAGCTGATTCGCTACTACGACGCAGGACGAAAAGCGTGGCGGGTAACCATACAAAAAGACCGCCCGGCGTTATTGGAACCGTTCGTCAAGGGGCCTTAAAACAAAAGGCTGATCGGCGTGTATCGGCGGCCATTTGGGTTTCTCGGCATTTATCTGTGATCGGCAGCGTCAGCATCTGCGACCAAAGGCTTTTCATGGATCTCCTGCAGACTCCACACCCGGATCGGATCCCGTTGTTTGGACGCCACAGCTTCCACTGCCGCCTTCGCACCACTCAGGGTCGTTATGCAAGGCACCCGATACTGCACCGCTGCCCGCCGGATCGATTTTTCGTCTTCAAACGAAAGAGCGCCGGTCGTCGTGTACACAATCAGCTGAATGGTTCCCGCCTTCAGCAGATCAACCGCATTCGGACGCCCTTCATTCACCTTGAAAACGGTCTTGCAGCTCAACCCTGCTTGCTTCAACGATGCGGCAGTCCCGCGCGTGGCAACCAGATCGAACCCGAGTTCCGCAAACCGCCGCGCGACCGGCACCACTTCATTCCGATACCGGCTGTTCACGCTGATAAAAACCGTACCCTTATCCGGCAACGGCGCACCGGCGCTCAGCTGGGCTTTTGAGAAGGCCTCGCCGAAATTCTGCCCCACGCCCATCACCTCGCCTGTGGACCGCATTTCGGGACCCAGCGCCGGATCCACGCCCGGAAACTTGTTGAACGGGAACACAGGCGACTTCACAAATTTCAGCGGCACGGGCAAACGTCCGCGATGCTCCGTCACTTCGTGCAGTTTCTTCCCCAGCATCAGCTGCACCGCCAGTTTTGGGAGCGGCACGCCCGTCGCCTTGCTCACATACGGTACTGTTCGCGATGCTCTGGGATTCACTTCCAGCACGTAGACCTTGCTGTCCTTGATCGCGTACTGCACATTCATCAATCCAATGACATTGAGCCCGCGCGCCAGCGCAACCGTATATTCTTCGATTGTCCGGATCGTCGCCCCATCCAGCGAAACGGGTGGCAGCACGCAGGAACTATCGCCCGAATGGATGCCCGCTTCCTCAATGTGTTCCATGATCCCGGCAATCAGAACGTCCTCGCCGTCGCAGAGCGCGTCCACATCCACTTCGACCGCGTCTTCCAGGAAGCGATCCACCAGAACCGGACGGTCCTGTGAGAACGTCACCGCCTCCCGCATGTACCGGCGCACGCTGTCCTCGTCGTAAACGATGACCATGGCCCGCCCACCCAATACATAGCTCGGCCGCAACAGAACCGGGTATCCGATGCGTTTCGCAATCGCGACCGCTTCTTCCACATTCGTTGCCGTGCCGTTCTCGGGCGCCGGAATCTTTAATTCGTCCAGCAGCTTGCCGAATAACTTCCGGTCTTCGGCCAGATCGATGCTTTCCGGATCCGTCCCGATAATCGGCACGCCGAGCCGCTTCAGCGGCAGCGCCAGCGTCAGCGGAGTCTGTCCGCCGAACTGAACGATAACGCCGTCCGGCTTCTCCGTATCCACGATGTTCAGCACGTTCTCAAGCGTGAGCGGTTCGAAATACAACCTGTCGCTGGTGTCGTAATCCGTCGAAACCGTTTCCGGATTGCAATTCACCATGATCGATTCCACGCCTTCGCCCTGTAGCGCGAACGATGCATGGCAGCAACAGTAATCGAACTCAATACCCTGTCCGATCCTGTTCGGTCCGCTGCCCAGAATCATGACCTTCTTATTCTTTGTCGGCTCCGCTTCGCACGATGTCTCGTATGTCGAATACAGATACGGCGTGAAGCTTTCAAATTCCGCGGAACAGGTATCCACGCGATTGAACACCGTTTTCACGCCCAGCTCTTTGCGCCGATTGCGAACTTCGATTTCAGTCGACTTCCACGAATTCGCCAGTTGTGCGTCCGATACTCCAAGCCGCTTGGCTTCGAGTATCAGGCCGCGCTCGGCCGTTTCCAAAGAGCCGCCATTCAGCCCCTGTTCGAAGGCAACAATCTGTCGCAGTTGTTCCAGGAACCACGGATCTATCGACGTCATCTCGTGGATCTCTTCCGCGCTGAACCCCTGCGCAAAAGCGAATCGCAGATAGTTCAGACGGTCCGGGGTTGGAGTGATTAATTTCTGCGGAATCAATTCTGGATCGTAGTTATCGGTTCCGAATTTCCTCCCGGTCTCGAGACTGCGAATACCCTTGCCGAGCGCTTCCTTGAAAGTGCGCCCGATCGCCATGACCTCGCCCACCGATTTCATCTGCGTGCCCAGCGTCGTATCGGCGCCCGGAAATTTCTCAAACGCCCACTTCGGAATCTTGCACACAACGTAGTCGATCGTCGGCTCAAACGAAGCCGGCGTCACCTTCGTGATGTCGTTGCGAAGTTCATCCAGCCTGTACCCGACCGCCAGTTTCGCGGCAATCTTCGCAATCGGGAATCCGGTCGCCTTCGAAGCCAGCGCTGAACTGCGCGACACCCGCGGATTCATTTCGATAATGACCATCCGGCCATCTTTCGGATTGATCGCAAACTGTACGTTGGAGCCGCCTGTATCGACGCCGATTTCACGCAGGCAGCGAATTGCGCCATCCCGCATCATCTGGTATTCGCGATCGGTGAGCGTCTGCGCCGGAGCCACCGTAATCGAATCGCCCGTATGCACGCCCATCGGGTCGAAATTTTCAATTGAACAGACGATGATGACGTTGTCCGCGAGATCGCGGATAACCTCCAGTTCGAATTCCTTCCAACCCAACAGGCTGATTTCGATCAGAACCTCGTGTACCGGCGAAAGATCCAGACCGCGTTCCAGAATCGTGACCAGTTCCTCGCGATTGTAGGCGATTCCGCCGCCTGTTCCCCCCATCGTAAAGCTGGGCCGCAGGATTACCGGATACTTGTGGGTTGCCGCGAACGCGAGGCCGCCCTCCACGTCGGTGACAAGCTGCGAATAAGGCGTGTCGAGCCCGATCTTCCGCATCGCATCCTTGAAAAGAAGTCGGTCTTCGCCTTTTTTAATCGCGTTGACGTTGGCGCCGATCAGTTCAACGCCGTAGCGTTCCAGGATGCCGGATTCGAACAGTTCCACCGACAGGTTCAGCGCGGTCTGTCCGCCCACGGTCGAAAGCAGCGCGTCCGGCCGTTCCTTGGCGATGATCGCTTCGAGATAGCTCTTGCTGAGCGGTTCAATATAAGTGCTCGTCGCGATCTCGGGATCCGTCATGATAGTCGCCGGATTCGAATTGACGAGGATCACTTCGAAGCCGTCCGCCATCAGGGCCTTCGCCGCCTGAGTGCCGGAATAATCGAATTCGCAAGCCTGGCCGATAATGATCGGACCTGACCCGATAACGAGGATACGGTGGATGTCGTTTCTGCGCGGCATCGATTCCTATTTTTCCGCCATGAGCTTCACAAAATCGTCAAAAAGATAATGAGAATCGTGCGGTCCGGGGGCCGCTTCCGGGTGATACTGAACACAGAAAACCTTTTCCTTCCGGTGCCGGAAACCTTCCAGCGTCTGGTCGTTCAGGTTGATGTGCGTGATCTCGACGTCGTTCATGTTCAGCGAATCCGGATCGACGGAAAAACCGTGGTTGTGCGACGTAATCTCCACCCGCTTGGTGAGTTGATTCAGTACCGGATGATTGGCGCCGCGATGTCCGAACTTCAGCTTGTACGTCTTTCCGCCGAGCGCCAGACCCAGAATCTGATTCCCCAGGCAAATTCCGAAGATAGGTGTTTTCCCGATCAGTTTCCGCACGTTCGCAATCTGATCGTGCAATGGTTCCGGGTCGCCGGGACCATTTGAGAGGAATACCCCATCCGGTTTCATCGCCATGACGTCTTCCGCCGATGTCAGCGAAGGCACAACCGTCACGCGGCAGCCTGAATGCACCAGCCGCCGCAGAATATTCTGCTTAATTCCGAAATCGTACGCGACAACGTGGAAATGCGGCTCCGCGTTCATTCCTGTCAGGTCCGATGGCGAACACTGGCCGATCCCCTCGTTCCAGTCGTATCTTTCGGGGGTGGAAACACGCGTCGCAAGATCCAGCCCGGACATGGATGGAATCGACCGTGCTTTTTCCACCAGTTTTCCGGCATCTTTTTCGATTGCCGAAAGCACGCCGCGCATCACTCCGCGGCTGCGAAGATGGCGTACCAGCGCGCGCGTGTCCAGATCGGACACGACGGGAATATTGGATTTTGCAAGGAAACTGCGCGCTTCGGTATCTGAACGCCAGTTGCTGGTGATCCCGGAGAACTCTCGCACCACCAGACCCTCAATGTGAGGTTTCGTGGCTTCATTGTCGGAAACTGCTGTGCCGTAATTGCCGATCTGCGGGTTCGTGAGAATGACAATTTGCCCGGTATACGAGGGATCCGTGAAGATTTCCTGGTAACCGGTGAGGGCTGTATTGAAGACGACTTCGCCGCTACGTTCGGCGGGCGCACCAAAGCTCCTGCCCTCGAAGACTGTACCGTCTTCCAGAGCCAGAATTGCAGAATCCAACAATGTCCTCCAGGTTTTTAGAATTGGTTGGGGTAAAAACCATTGTACGCTACCCCGTTCTCGTGAGCCCCGTCGAAGCTTGCCGTCTCAATCCTGTCGAATGGCGTGCCAGCACAGGAACTGCTGGGTCGTTCCGAATGGCGTGGCATGCAATTCGTTGAAACTCTCCACCGTGACAAATCGCGGCCCGAACTCCCGCTGGAGAGCGGCCCCGTCATATCGAACCACGTCCAGCCCGCTGCATCGAACCGGTCCTTCCCGACCGAAAGTGCTCACGATCACGTGCCCGCCAGGCTTGACCGCCGACGCGGCATTCTTAACATATTTCGCGCGCTGCGCATCTTCCGTCAGGAAGTGAAACACCGCCCTGTCGTGCCAGACATCGTATGCCCGCGCGGGCAGACTGAATTCCGTCACGTCGCCCTGCAACCAGCGAATGAACTCCGCCGCTTCGCCGACCCTTTCCTTCGCAATATTCAGTGCGGTTTCCGAGATGTCCAGCACCGTAACGTTCCTGTACCCCAATCGCGACAGGTCGTCCACCAGAGTGGAAGTGCCGCCGCCCACGTCGATAATTGCGGCCCCGTGATCCGGGGCGACCCGGGCGACCAGGTTCAGCGAACTTTCGAGGTGCGGACGAAACCAGCTCACCTGGTCCGGTGAATTCTTGCGATAGACGGCGTCCCAGTGTTCCGCGGATTTCAATGGCGTCGCTCCAACTCGCTCCAGCATCCCACAATAAGAAAGCGGCGCCGGACTGCGAAGTCCGGCGCCGCTTTCGTTCATTGATCCGGTTCAGTCTATTTGTAAGGTCCGAACACAACCATCACGCCCACCGTCAGCGTCGTTTCGCCGTACGCTGCGGCTGGCTTCGTCCCTTTGTTGAAGAAACGCTCGCTCGATGAATCGTGCCGCGCTTCACCGCGAATAATCAGCATGTCGTGAATCTTGTATTCGCCGGTAGCCGTTATTTCTCCCAGGTTTTGTTTCGTTCCAGTGGAGAAACCCTGCGCATCCTTGAAGTATTCGGCGCGAGCCGAGACAGCGGCCTTTTTCGTCATCTGGTATTTCCCGGCCGCGGCGATTCCGCCCCACGTGGCATGGCCGCCGAACGGGTCGTTATTGCGCCCGTAATCGCCATTCAGGTAAAACGTGGCCTTGTCATTGGGAGTAACCAGCAAAGTTGTATCCACCAGATTACGGATGCCACTGGATGGCGTTCCGGTGGCTACCGGATTGTTCGGGCCGACGTAATAGTTCGTGTTCCAGGCATAAATTCCCTTCGTCACAGCGGCAGTCACGCCGAGATTCGTGAAACGGTGACCGCCATCGATTTCATTCCACGGGTTGACCACCTGGAAACCGAGTGTCAGCACTTTATTGACCGGGGCCGTGACCTTGAGGCCAAAATGGTAATACGGAATGGCCCATGCGAACAGGAGCGACCGGCTGTAATTCCAGTTGGCGTTGCTCTCGATAACTTCGGCGCCGGCCGATGTCACGAAAGTTCCGAAGTCGATTTCAGTGCCGTGCATGTTCTTGGGCTTGGCGATCAGGTACATCTGCTCGAAATACCGGAGGGCTTTGTGATCCGCCACCGCCGGATCGGTCGAGTGAATCAGGCGCATGGTCTCGCCGGTGCCCACGTCGAAGTGAAAACCAAATACCGAGTCGGACTTATCCATCGTGAACTTGATGAGGCTGAGTTCCCCCTGTCCGCTGATGATGTCGAAGTTCTGGAGCTGGTTGTATTTTCCGAGCCCGGGCACGTTCGGCTTGTTCGTGTTGTCCGTGGCGTAGCCGTCAATCAACCCGCTGAAGACGAACCCGCCGTACTTCGGTGGCGCGGCCGGAGGTGTTGCCGGCGCGGCTGCCGGTGCGGTTGTGCTCGTGGCTGGCGCCTGATCGTCCGGATCTTCCGCATAAGCCAGGCCTGTTAACGACACGAGTGCCAGCAGACAAATCGATATTCTCATGTGATTTCTCCCTTTGTTGGTTGACATGAGACGGACACGTGTACTGCGCATCCGAGCCTCAAGAAGCTAGTTTACGGATGTGCAAACAACAAACGAAATAGATTTATTGAATCCGACTCATACGAACGAGGCATGAGTCGTTTGTCCATGAAAATAAGGAATTTAGGGGATTATACAATTCCTGAAAACGACATCTCAGATGTCATAGTATAAGGAGAACTCATACGGATGCGGCCTGAGCCGCACCGCATCGGCCTCGTTGCGGCGCTTGTAATCGATGAAGGTTTCGATCAGTTCTTCCGTGAAGACATCGCCCTTCAGCAGGAACTGGTGGTCGTCTTCAAGGCAGCCCAGTGCTTCCTCGAGCGACCCTGGCATGGATGCCACGGACTTCATTTCTTCCGGCGTGAGATCGTAGATATCCTTGTCGAGCGGTTCGCCTGGCTCGATCTTGTTCAGCACTCCATCCAGACCCGCCATCAGCAGGGCGGCGAACGCCAGGTAAGGATTAGCCGAAGGGTCCGGCGGCCGGAACTCGACGCGCTTCGCCTTCGGACTTGCCGAGTACATCGGAATGCGGCAGGCCGCCGAGCGGTTGCGCCGCGAGTAGGCCAGGTTGACCGGCGCTTCATAACCGGGAACCAGGCGCTTATAGCTGTTCGTGGTCGGGGCGATGATTGCCGAGAGCGCCCGTGCGTGCTTGAGCAGGCCGCCGATGTAGTGCAGCGCCATCCGGCTGAGCCCGGCATACTCGTCGCCGGCGAACAGCGGCTTCGAATCTTTCCAGATCGATTGATGCACATGCATTCCGCTGCCGTTATCCCCGTACAACGGCTTCGGCGTAAAGGTCACCGTCTTGCCGTACTGATTGGCCACATTGCGGACGATGTACTTGTAAGTCATCATATTGTCCGCCGACTTCACCAGTGTGTTGAACCGCTGATCGATCTCGCTCTGTCCCGCCGTGGCGACTTCATGGTGGTGGCACTCGATCACCAGGCCGCAGCGCTCCATTGTGTTGACCATTTCCGAGCGCAGATCCTGATAATGATCCGTCGGAGGCACCGGAAAATATCCCTCTTTGTAGCGCGGACGGTAGCCGAGATTGTTGTTCTCGCGGCCTGAGTTCCAGCGTCCTTCTTCCGCGTCGATAAAGTAGAAACCCGAGTGCGCGTTCTGATCGAAGCGCACGTTATCGAAGATGAAGAACTCCGCTTCCGCGCCGAAGAACGCCGTATCGCCGGCGCCCGTATTCTGCAGGTACAACTCTGCTTTCTTGGCGATCCAGCGCGGATCGCGCTCGTAGTTCTGCCGGGTCAGCGGATCGCGGACATCGCCGATCATCACCAGGGTGGGCGTCTCCATGAAGGGATCCATGAAGGCCGTGGTGGCGTCGGGGATCAGCAGCATGTCGCTTTCGTTGATCGCCGCCCAGCCGCGGATGCTGGAGCCATCGATACCGAAGCCGTCGGTGAACGATCCTTCGTTCAGTTCTCCGATCGGATAAGAGATGTGATGCTGCAGACCGGGGATATCGGCAAAGCGGATATCAACCTGCTTCGCGCCATTGTCTTTCGCCAGTTGCAGGGCTTCAGTCGGTGTCATGTTCGGCTCCAGTTGGAATTCTACCCTAAACTAAATCACCGACCCGCCGCTGACATTGATCGACTGGCCAGTGACGAAGCGGGCACCCTCGGAGCAAAGGAACAGCACTACGTCGGCGACCTCTTCCGGCGTCCCGATCTTGCCCATGGGCTGGCGTTTGAGGGCCATCTCCAGCATTGCGGGGTCCTTGAAAAAGTCCGACGTCATATCAGTTGTTATATAACCCGGCGCCACCGAATTGACCAGAATCCTTCGCGGAGCAAGTTCGAGAGCCCAGCTCTTTGTCAGCGAATCCAGGGCGGCCTTGGTGGCGCCATAGAGGCTTCGGCCGCCCGCTACGCCAATCCTGCCTGCCACCGAGGAGATGTTCACGATCCGCGCTCCATCGTTCAGCAAGGGAAGGCAACACTGGGTAACCCAGAACGGTCCCCGCAGGTTCGTGTTCAGCATCTCGTCGACGCCTGCCGCGGTGGATGAGCCCATCGGAGTGTGTCGCCAGATTCCGGCATTGTTGATCAGGAAATCCAAACGGAGATCGCCCAGCGAGGCAAACATCTTTTCGATGTCATGGATCGAGCCCATGTCCGCCTGCACGAGCCGGACTTTGGTTTTGAGCGTGGCTGCGGTTTCCTCAGCCGCGGCGCGGTTGCTGTGATAGTTGAGGACGATATCCGCTCCCGCGTTGGCAAGAGCCTGGCAAATGGCGCGCCCGATTCCGCGCGATCCGCCGGTGACGAGGGCGGTCTTTCCGTTTAGTGGTCCCATGCCTCCTATTGTGGGCGATTGATCCTCACTGTCATAGGCCGCCGCTCTTCGGCTAGTTTGAATTCTCCGCCGACCAGCTTCTCCCAGGTCGTTTTCATCTTGATGCAATCCAGCTGCGGCGCCCGCCACTCTGTATATCGGCCGTCACTGGAGTCCGGCCCGGTGTAACGAAGCCTGGTGGTCTGGTAGCCGAGAAGAACCTCAGTGCCGAGCACCGCGTGCTCCGGATACGAGCAATCGCTCGCCATGGAAGCCGGGGCCGTATGTTCCAGACCGAGCATGCGATGCATCAGGTTGAAGAAACGCTGATGGATCGTCATAAATGCGTTATCGGGAAAGGTCTGTTCAAGAATGATCTCTGCGCCGTTGTGGGCCGTGGAGGCGCGGTATTCGGTGATGGTGGATGAACCGTCGCGCTTAAATTCGTGGGTTTCCGTCAGCAGATTGAAGCGCGCGGAGGGCACCAGGCCGAAGGTCTGGGGAGATGCGACCCCGACAACCAGCAGGAACATCGCGGCTGCGGCAGTCAGTCCAAAGACCATACCTGAGGGCAGGCGGAACCGGGATCGGGGCGCGGAAGCGGGGCTGATCCGCTCGCGCAACCCTCTTGGCACGGGCGGCGCGTCCCATTGATTGAGCATGTCATCGAGTTCTGAATCGTTCATCGTCTTCTCTCCGGGCCCGGCGCGTAGGCGGCGAGCGTCTCCTTCAGATGGGCCCGCGCCCTTTGCAGGCGCGATTTCACCGCCGTCACTTCGATCTCCATCACGCCGGCGATCTCAGCCAGCGAAAGCTGTTCATAGTGCGAGAGGATCAGCGCTTCCCGCTGGCCCTCCGGCAGTTCCATTACGGCGCGGGCCACGACCTGTTCCAGTTCCGTCCGCAGAGCCAGGCTCTCCGGCGTATTTCGGTGGGAGGTCTCAAGCGCCACGAATGGCTTTGGCCGCCGCTTCAGCGCCTGATTCCGGACCGCGCCAAAAAGATAGGTCAGCAGCGGTGCGCGCTTCGCGTCGTATGACGATCCGGGCTTCAGCACTTCGAGGAAGCATTCCTGAACAATATCCTCGGCGTCCGCGACGGAACCAGTCATGCGGTAGGCAAAACGAAACAGCGGCGGCAGCAGTGAATCCACGTCCATGTGTCTTAAAACAGTATTACGCCGGGTGGCCAAAAAGAATCGGGGGATAATCAAAACTTGAAGACCTTTCTGAGCCTGATTGCGCTTGCCGTCATCGTCAGCGGCCAGACGAAGCGCGAGGTCACTGTCGCGGCGGCGGCGAACCTCAGTGGGGTGTTTCAGGAGGTCGGCAGGTCGTTCGAAGCGGCGACCGGGATTCATCCGGTGTTCAGTTTCGCCTCCACCGCCCAGCTCTCGATGCAGATCGACGCGGGAGCTCCATTCGACGTGTTCGCGGCGGCCGATGTGGAGCATGTCGATCAGTTGGTAAAGAAACGCCTGATCGTCGCCGGCTCGCGGGCCGTGTATGCGACGGGGATACTGGCGCTGTGGAGTCCGAACGCGAGTGTCAGCCGGATCGAGGATCTGCCGAAGGCCAAAGTGATCGCCCTGGCCAAACCAGAGCTGGCTCCCTACGGAGCCGCTGCCCGGGAAAGCCTCCGGAAGCTCGGGATATGGGATCGGGTGGGGCCTCGCATCGTCTATGCGGATAACATCAGCATGGCGAAGCAGTATGGATCGTCCGGCAATGCGGATGCGGTGTTTACGGCCTATTCGCTGGTGATGAAGGAAGGCGGGAAAGTGATACCGATCAGCGAGACACTTCACGCGCCCCTCGATCAGGCGATCGGGATTGTGGCGCATTCGAAGAATCAAGTGGCTGCCCGGGAGTTCGTTCGGTTTTTAGTTCAGGGGAAGGGCCGCGAAATATTGCGGCGGTCCGGTTACCGTTAAGTCTTTTTCGTCCTCGTGAAAATCGCGGTCCGGATGACCGGCACCAGCGAGTTCGATTCGCCCTGTCGGGCCGATGGGGGACGGTTCGCCAACTCATGGTTGAGCGACTGCACGAACTCTTCGATCTGGTTCTGCATCGCCTCCATTTTATTGCGCATGTTCAGGATGATCTCCACCCCCGCCAGGTTTACGCCCAGGTCGCGAGTCAGGTGGAGGATCACTTCGAGACGCTCCAGGTCTTCCTCGGTATAGAGCCTGGTGTTGCCATCGCTGCGCGAAGGCTTCAGCAAGCCCTCACGCTCGTAGAGACGAAGTGTTTGCGGGTGGACCGAATACTGCTCGGCCACCGACGAAATCATGTAGGCTGCTTTGGATTTCGCGCGCATCGTTTTATTCGCCTCCTATTCCTCGGTCCAAAGGCCCGCTCGCGGATCTTCGGGATGCAGCTCTGCCAGTTCGCGTAACAGTTCCTTGGTTTTCTCGTCGCGAATTTCAGGCGCTTTGAGGACGACCTGCACAATCTGATCGCCCTTGGTTCCTTTGCGGCTGTTGGGTACGCCGCGATCGCGCAGACGGAATTTCTGGTTGTTCTGCGTGCCTGGCGGAATCTTGAGCAGGGTCTTGCCGTCGATGGTCGGGACCTCGATCTTGGTGCCGAGGCCGGCTTCCCAGATGGTGATGGGAACCTGCATGTGGATGTTATCGCCTTCACGCCGGAAGACGGGATGCGGCTCCACGTTGGTGGTGATGTAGAGGTCACCGGAAGGCGCACCCATAGTGCCGGCATTGCCTTTGCCGGGGACACGCAGCCGGGAGCCATGCTGGGCTCCGGCCGGGATACGGATTTCGACGAACTCCTTGTGGGAGATGCGTCCATCACCGTGACAGGCGGGGCACGCGTTTTTGATGCGGCCTTTGCCGTTGCAACGGGGGCAGGTGAGGTTGAACTTCATGTTGCCCGCCATCTGCTGGACGTTGCCGGTACCGGCGCACTGCGGGCAACTGATGGAGCCCGCTTCATTGCCGCCGGTTCCGTGACAGACCCCGCACTGCTCATAGCGCGTGATTTCGATTTTCGTCTGGGTGCCGCGGATGGCCTGCCAGAAGCTGATATTGAGGCCGTATTCGAGATCGGCGCCTTTCTCGGGGGCGGCTTCGGGCTGATTGCCGCCGGCGTCGCCGCGGAAGAACTGGCTGAAGATGTCTTTGAAGGCACCTCCGCCGGCTGCTCCACCACCAGGGTGAGCACCGCCTCCACCTCTGCGGCCGCGTTCCGCTTCGGCCTGAGCGTCGCGGAACATTTCGGAGAAGTCGAAGCCGCCGAAATCCATGTTGGGACCGCCACGGGGTGCTCCACCAGGGGCTCCTCCGCCGCCGGCAGCGAAGCCGGCATCGGAGTAGAAGCCGACCTGGTCGTACATCCCGCGTTTTTTTGAATCGCTTAAAACGTCGTAGGCTTCCTGGACATCTTTAAAACGGCTTTCTGCGGATTTATCACCCGGATTGAGGTCCGGGTGATATTTCCGGGCGAGCTTCCGGTAGGCCTTGCGGATATCGTCATCCGCAGCGCCGCGGTCTACGCCGAGCGTTTTGTAGTAGTCGTGTTTGGGCTGAGAGGCCATGCCTTATTTCTTGTCATCTACGTCTACGAATTCGGCGTCCACCACGTCTTCCTTCGGTTTGTCGTCCGGAGGCGGAGGAGCACCCTGCGGCCCATCGGCCGGAGGCGTGTTCGACGAGGCTTTGTACATCGCCTCGGCCAGTTTGTGGCTGGCCTGCGTCAGTTTGTCGGTGGCCGCGTTCAGCTTGTCCGCATCGTTTTCGCCCATGGCTTTCTTGACATCTTCCAGAGCGGCTTCGATGGATTTCGCATCGGCATCGCCGACTTTATCGCGATGCTCCTTGAGCGTTTTTTCGACGTTGTAAACCATCGCGTCGGCACGGTTGCGAGCCTCGATCTGATCCTTCGACTTGCGGTCGTCCGCGGCATGAGATTCCGCATCGCGGGCCATCTTATCGACCTCTTCCTTGGAGAGACCGGAGGAGGAAGTGATGGTGATCTTCTGCTCGTTGTTGGTCGCTTTGTCCTTGGCGACCACGTTGAGGATACCGTTGGCATCGATGTCGAAGGTGACTTCGATCTGCGGGACTCCACGGGGGGCCGGCGGAATGCCGACCAGCGAGAAGACGCCCAGCAGGCGGTTATCTTTGGCCATGGCGCGTTCGCCCTGGTAGGCCTTAATTTCGACCGAGGTCTGGGAATCGGCCGCGGTCGAGAAGGTCTCGCCCTTGCGGGTGGGAATGGTGGTGTTGCGCTCGATCAGTTTCGTGAAGACGCCACCCAGGGTTTCGATGCCGAGGGAGAGCGGAGTCACGTCGAGGAGGAGAACGTCCTTGACTTCGCCACCGAGCACGCCACCCTGAACGGCGGCGCCGACTGCGACGACTTCATCCGGATTGACGCTCTTGTTGGGCTCCTTATTAAAGAGCTCCTTCACGATGGTCTGGATGCGGGGGATTCGGGTGGAACCGCCGACCAGAACGACTTCGTCGATCTTGTCCGGGGTCACGTTGGCATCCTTCATGGCCTGTTTGCAGGGGCCGACGGAGCGCTGGAAAATGTCTTCGCACATCTGCTCATAACGCGAGCGGGTGAGCTTCATCAGCAGGTGCTTGGGGCCGGTAGCATCGGCGGTGACGAAGGGCAGGTTGATATCGGTTTCGAGGAGCGTGGAGAGCTCCATCTTGGCCTTTTCGGCTGCTTCCTTCAGGCGCTGACGCGCCATGTTGTCTTTCGAGAGATCGATGCCTTCGGTCTTTTTGAACTCGTCGATGATCCAGTCCATGATGCGCTGGTCGATGTTGTCGCCACCGAGGTGGGTGTCACCGTTGGTGGATTTCACTTCGACTACGCCGTCACCGACTTCGAGGATGGAGACGTCGAAGGTGCCGCCGCCGAAATCGTAAACGGCGATGGTTTCGTTGGTCTTCTTATCGAGGCCATAGGCGAGGGCGGCGGCAGTTGGCTCATTAATGATGCGCTTGACGTCGAGACCGGCGATTTTGCCCGCGTCTTTGGTGGCCTGGCGCTGGGCATCGTTAAAGTAAGCGGGAACTGTGATGACGGCTTCGGTCACCTTCTGGCCCAGGTAGGCTTCGGCGGCCTCCTTGAGCTTGGTGAGAATCATGGCCGAGATCTGGGGCGGAGATTCCAGCTTGCCGCTGATGTCCACGCGCGCGTCGTCGTTATCGCCACGAACGACCTTATAGGGGACCATCTTCATTTCTTCGCTGACTTCGCTGTAGTGGCGGCCCATGAACCGTTTAATCGAGAAGATGGTCTGCTCGGGGTTGGTGATGGCCTGGCGTTTGGCGACCTGGCCGACGAGGCGCTCACCGGATTTGGTGAAAGCGACGACGGAAGGGGTGGTGCGGGTGCCTTCCTGATTCGCGATGACGGTCGGCTGGCCGGCTTCCATGACGGAGACGACGGAGTTAGTGGTTCCGAGGTCGATACCAATGATTTTGCCCATGTTGTTGGGTGCTCCTTAGAGTAAGAATGCCTCGAGCTGCTGATTGGCAGCTCTGTAGCCATTATGAAATATGAGTGTGTTATTGTCAAGTGCTATGACAAAAGTAGATTCACGCATGACGCGCTGAAACTGCTGTTGATGGCGGCGGGGTGGGGCCGGTATATGGGTTCCGGGTTCGCGTGGGTTCGTGAATTTTTGGAGTTCCTTTGTTTTGTTGAGGGTGGCGGCTTCGCTTGGCACCGGCATTTTTTTTGGAGCTGGACCCGAGGGGCTGACTGGCTTGATCGGGGTGGCGAGTTCCGGGAAAGCGTTGATTGGTTGCAGGCGTCGCATTGTCATTATCCGATTCGACTCTACAATATGGTGTCAGGAAACCGGGGTTAGCGGAGGTGTGTTCTTGAGCGTAAGGTGTTCTGGCTCAGTTGGATAGGGGGATTTTATTTCGTTGTCAACGAAAATCGGGTTGACGGGATTTTGCTGACTGTTGCTTGTATGTTATTGAGGGTGTGGGAGTTGGGCGTTCCAGAATTTAGCCGCCGATTCACGCCGATTCACGCCGATAAGACAATATGTAACGCAAAATGACAGGCGCACAGCGCATCCTCGCCATCGCCAAACGCCATACGCTATCTGCCTTCTATCCGCGTTGCGATTTCATGGCCTGACCACGCAGGACCCGCACCAAGTGTGGATGCGGTTGATTTCAAGGTCCACAAGCCGGTCGCAGAGCCGCTGGCACTTCGCGTGGTTCGGTTCTCCGGGCCGGCTCTGGTCGAAGGCGTTGACCACCACAGAAACAAACCCGGCGTCGACGTTGCGATTGAAGCGCTGCGAGATGCACTGCGTACACGCAAGGCTACGGTGGACCAGATCCATCGCTTCGCAAAGCTTTGCAGGGTCCCCAATGTGGTCCGGCCTTACCTGGAGTCCGCGGTATGAAGAAAACGTTAAGGCAATTCTTCCAGATCCAGCAGATCTTTCTTCCGCCCGGAAGCCAGTTTGTTACGTTTTAGATCATCGAGGGAAATCGTCGGAATTTTCAGGTCGTCATAATCGATCGTCATCCGGCGAGCCCAGCACTCCTCGAATTCCACACCCGTGATCTTCTTCAGAATTTCGATACGAAGAGGAGGTTGTCCCATCCGCACCATCGCGTCATCCTTCATAAGGAGATCGTCCGGTGCATTAGGAAAAGCGAATTCGCGAATTGCCTGAAGCACTCTTTTCTGGTTGTCCGCGTCGATGGCGATCCAGACATCCATATCGACAGCGTTTCTGACGTACCCGAAGGCGTTGACGGCGTAAACGCCTGTCAGCAGAAACCGCGCGCTATGGGCATCGAGTCACTTCAAGAACTCTTTGAAATGGCGTGGTATCCGGGTCGTAGTTATTCAGGATCTGCCTGATCAATTCCAGAGCGTCGAGCCGCTCCGCGATCGTACGGGTCTTCCAGTATTGCTTTGCGTCGGAGGGTGTCGGGGTAGTAACAACGGAGATCGCCGACCGATCCATCCGCATTTCGTCAATCAGCGCCACAACGTGATCCTACCAAAAAACCGGCGTGGGGACCCAGGATTTCATTGCTCTGGCCTAGTTGCTCTTCCTGACCAACAGGAAAGTGATGTCATCGTTCTGCGGAGCGCCTTCGGTGAACGCGGCGAGGGCTGTGAGGATACCCTCTTTCAGCGCTGTGCCGGATGCATGGCGGCGAATTACATCCTGGAGTCGCTGCTCGCCGAAGGTCTCGCCGCTCGGATTTTCCGCGTCCGTCAAACCGTCGGAATACACGATCAGGGTATCGCCTGTATTGAGATGGAATGGTCGGGATTGCCAGGTCGCGAAATCGAACATCCCCAGAAAATGGGAGTCCGATTCCAGCTGTTCAATCCGCCCGGTCGCAGTGCGGTGAAGATACACCGCATTATGACCGGCGCTGATAAATTCGCCCGCGCCATCCGGGTTCAGCAGGAACTGGAACAGGGTCACGAACTGTGACGGCATCGATCTTTCACGGATCAGCCTGTTCACCCGCGCCAGGGCTTCATGAGATGCAACTCCGGATCGAAATTCCGAACTCAGCGCTCCCAGCGTCATCGAGCTTAAAAGCGCAGCCGGTATCCCTTTGCCGGATACGTCGGCCAGAATTCCGGTCCATTGCCCCGATTCGAGCTGGAGGAAATCGTAGAAGTCCCCACCTACATAACGGGTGGGCTGGCTGTAGGCTTCAAAGGCAAAGTTCTCGCAGGCCGGGAGCGCGGCCGGCAGCAGGCTCTCCTGAGTCTGCTGCGCCAGATTCAGTTCGCGGTCCCTCAGCCTCTGTTCTTCGAGTGTTTTGATCCGCAGAGCCTCCCGCATCTCCTCAAGTACTTTGATCGTGCCGGAAAGCTCATTGCTGTAAAGCCGTACTTCCAGAATGTTGCGAACCCGGGCACGCAATTCGACGAGATCGAACGGCTTACTGATGAAGTCTTTGGCTCCGGCATCGAGAGCGCGCAATTTGTGTGCCGGCTGCGCGGTGATCGCAATGACGGGCAGATAGCCATTGCCTTCGATCGCTTTCAGGCCTTCCATGACTTCGAAGCCATCCATTACGGGCATCTGAAGATCGAGCAGAATCAAGTCAAATCGATTTGCCCGATGCAGTTCGCAGACCTCAGTGGGATCGGTGGTGGAACGAACAGATGTATAGCCGGCCTGGGACAGCAGCCTTTCCAGCAGCCGGATGTTCGGCTCTTTGTCGTCGACGATCAGAATCCTGGCGGCCAGCAGCGTATCGTTTGTTCCCGTCACTTTATTGGTTCCCCGATAGTTTGCATGCGTGCATAGTCCAGCGCGGATTGCAGCGTATTCATAAACTCCAGGACTCTGATGGGCTTGGTCAGATAACTGAAGAATCCGGCCTGCAGCCCTTTTTCGATATCACGGGGCATCGCATTGGCGCTGAGCGCGACGACGGGAATGTGGGCCGTCAACGGATCGGCGCGAAGCAAGGCCAGGGCTTCAATGCCGCTGATGCCTGGAAGGTTAATATCCATCAGGACGACGTCCGGTTGCTTTTCCCGCGCCAACTGAACGCCCGTCTGTCCATCGGTGGCACTCAGCAGGCGGATGTCGGGGCGGCGCGCTATTAATTGCACGACAAGCTTCAGGTTGGCGGGATTATCCTCCACATAAAGCAACGTATGGGACGCGGTGCCGGCTGCGCTGTGCGGGGGTACGTGGGGCAGCGGCTCGGCGGGAATTTCCAGCACGTTCTCGGCGGCGGAGTTTAATTCAAACCAGAACACGCTGCCGAGTCCCACGGCGCTGTCGGCGCCGATCTCGCCACCCATCAACTCGACCAAACGCTTACTCATCACGAGGCCGATGCCTGTGCCTTCCTCGGTGCCCCGCTCCTGCCCCAGGCGATTGAAGGGCTGGAATAGCTGTTGCAGCATTTCAGGCGGCAGGCCGGCGCCGGTGTCCCGCACTCCGATTCGCACGAGCCCTGAACCGCGGTTTGCGCATTCGATCACCACCGACCCGTTCCGCAGGTTGTACTTAATTGCATTTGAGAGAAGGTTGATGAGCACCTGTTTCAGGCGCGTCCGGTCGGCGTCCACAAAACAGGGAGCCGCGAAGACCGGGAAGGTCATGCGAATACCGCGCTTTTGCGCCTGGGGCTCAATCATGGACTGGCACTCCACCATGACTTCAGAAAGCGAAACGGGCTCTCTTGAAAGCGCGAGCTTTCCCGATTCGATCTGCGCGAGATCCAGAATTTCGTTTATTAAATCCAGGAGGTACCAGCCCGCGTGCAGGATCTGGTCGATGCTGGCCACCTGCGCTTCGGTGGGCGCGGGCGAATCCGAATTCATCAACTGGGCGAAACCGAGGATCGCGTTCAGGGGTGAGCGAAGCTCGTGGCTCATGCTCGAAAGAAAGTCGGATTTTGCAAGGTTGGCTTTTTCCGCCGCGGCCATCGCCCGCTCCAGTTCAACATTGTTCTGCTGGAGGGTGTGTTCGAAGCGTTTACGCTCTGTCACGTCCCGCGCAGCCGCGAACACGCCCTGGAGCTTCCGGTCACGGTCGTGGAACGTGGCCGCGTTATAGGAGACCACCGTCTCCTTGCCGTCGCGGGCGCGCGCCGTAAGCTCATAGTCGGTTACTTTGTTGCCGCTGAGTACGCGTTTGATTCCGGCTTCGGCGCGTTCCGGATCTGTGAAGTAGTTCTTAAAAGGAGCGCCGATCAACTCATCGCGCGTACATCCGGTGAGCGCTTCCATCTGCTGGTTGACGTCTGTAATGATGCCCCGCGGATCCGTCGTCATCAGAGCATCGATACTGGATTCAATCAGAGACCGGGTGTAGAACTGCTGATCGCGAAGGCGCTGATCGAGAATCATCTGCTCGGCCTCAACCTGTTTTCTGGCCGTATTATCCGTTCCGATCAGCAGGTAACCAATGATGCCGCCGAGATCGTCCCTCAGCGCGGTAACAGACACCACGGCGGGAAATCGGCTGCCATCCTTGCGGATATAAGTCAGTTCGTAGATGTCTTCGATGCCGCGCGAGGCTTTGAAGGCCAGGGCATTGAAACCGGGTGTGATGGTGGTGGCAAGCTCATGGCTCAGTTCCCGGGCTCTGGCTATCACCTCCTGTGGATCGGAAATATCGGCGGGGGTGATTTTGTCCACTACTTCGATGGCGGTGTAGCCCAGCATCCGCTCGGCTCCTACATTGAAGAGCTGGATGACGCCTTTTTCGTCGGTAGCGATACTGGAAAAGTTGGCGCTGTTAAAGATCGCGTTCTGGAGGGCCCCGGCTTTGAGAAGAGCCTTTTCGGCCTGTTTACGCGCAGTGTTGTCGGTGCCGATGAGCAGATAACCGATGATTGCGCCCAGGTCGTCGCGCAGCGCAGTAACAGAAACAACAGCGGGAAACCGGCTGCCGTCTTTGCGGATGTACGTCAATTCGTAGATGTCTTCGATACCCCGCGAGGCCTTGAACACCAAAGCTTCAAATCCGGGCGTGATGGGGGTGGCAAGCTCCAGGCTCAGAGCTTCAGCGCGCGCGATCACTTCCTGCGGATCCGAGATATCCGCCGGCGTGATCTTATCGACTACTTCGATTGCGGTATAACCCAGCATCCGCTCAGCGCCCACGTTGAAGAGCTGAATCACGCCTTTTTCATCCGTGGCAATGCTGGAGAAATTGGCGCTGTTGAAGATCGCGTTTTGCAGTGCGCCCGTCTTCAGCAGTGCGGCTTCGCGGCCGACTTCGGCGGTGACATCGGGTGAAACAACGCAATCCGTTGCGACTTCGAGTTCCTGAATTTCGATAGCCATGATCATGAGTCCTTTTAAGGTCGGGCGCGATTGGTGGTGGAAAAACCATATAGCCGCCGATTCACGCCGATTCACGCCGATTAGGCTCTTGCAGGCGACCTCCGGCGGTCACTCATCGGGCAGCAATGACGTCCGGTTGCACGAGCCGGAGCTGGTCCAATTCCACGAGAGTCTTCTTCCAGTCGACGGTGTGCTTCGCGTCCGTGTCTACGGGCGCCTGCCGGGCTTCATAGTAGGTCAGGATATTCGCCCGCAGGCTGTTCGTAAGGCCTGCGAATTGTTTGCCGGAGAGCTTCGCCAGAAGCTGGTCATAAGCGAGATCCGCGCCCATATATCTGCCCGCCTCAACCAACCGGCCGGTGTCGAAATTGCGATTTTGCAGATCGAGCTTGTCAGTGCTTTCGTTCGCCAGCATGCCGCGATACTGATCGATGGTGGCATTGAAGCTCTTCATGAACATCACTTCCACTTCGGGAGTCGGAGCCTGAAATGCGAGCCCTTTGAAAGGTCCGGATTTCGGCATGATCCGCAACAGAGCCGACAATACTCTGCCCCGGATTCCGGGATGCCGATACTGGCTTCCCCAATCCTTTTGGTAGCTGGATTTCGAAAGATTGAACAGGAACTTTCGCTTCGTTATGCCGGGCGTTTCCTTGAGAATGGTCTGGCTTCGGAGTTCCCATGCCAGCTTTGTCATTTGAGGGATCACCGAGCTGGTGGTGTAACGAAAGGTTCCCAGGGCGAGATCGAGGCTTCCAAAAAGGTCTTTCATTTCGAGGCCATAGGTATCCATCACGGCCCGCTCCAACACGGGCTTTGACACTTTGAATCCGATGAATGCCCGGTACTGATCCGATGCGTAGCGTCCCTGGGCTACCTGCAATACGTCGAAACCAAACTCCGTCCGGATGTGGGAAAGCGGGTTATCGTCGTAAGTCACGATGGCTCCAAATCGCTTACGAAGTTCCGGATAAAGGAGGGGCACAGCGGGGTTCACGCCGAGGCCGTGACCGCTGACGTCCGCCGCGTAATGCGCCAGTGCGCCGAGGGCAAAGGCGTACTCGTTCACGTCCTGCGAGTCGTCCAGAAGGGCCATGACGAAATCGCCGCTTCGAACGTAGTGGGTAAGGTCGCTGAACAGTTTGCTGCTGAACGGATAGTAGCCCATGTCCTGAATGATGCAGCCGCCGTAGGCATACGCATGGGCCTCGTTCAGTTCAACCGGCGAGGCCGCCGGAAATCGCTTCAGCAGCATCTTCTGGATTGGCTCGTTCCAGAGCGAATCCACAATCGCCTCGTGTGTGAGCACCGAATATGCGCACGCCCAGGAACACGAGACGAGCAGCAGGACCGCCAGTCGCGTTGCAGCGCCAAACAGGCCTGTGAATTGTGGCTTCTCAAATTGTATGAACATTCGATCCCTGAAAACCCCAGCAATAGCCGCCGATTCGCGCCGATTCCCGCCGATAAAGGCCTGTTAATCGCGTCTTGCCGATTCGCGAGTGAGTGAGTGGGTGAAGCTCTGAGCGGCGGCCGGAGTCTTCACCGTGCCGGTTAAAGCCTGACGATTCGTTACGACGCGGCCGTAGAGTTCCCGGTTGGCGTCAGCATCCGGACGCAGCGTCGCGCCTTCGAGCGAGATACCGGCGAACAGACCACGTGAACGCGAATAAGAGAGCATTTCAGCGTGCATCATGGCATCGGTCTGGGCGCTTGCGTCCCGGCCCAAGGGGCCCGCCGCCGCAGTGGCCTCGCCGCCGATGGTGAACTTATCCCCGAGCAGATGCCGCATGCCGCCATCGTTCATGACGAGCAGGACGATATCGGTCTCCGAAGCTCCGATCTGGAACCCAACACTGCCGCCTTCAACACGCAGGGAGGCTGGAGCACTCCATCCCACGTTGCCGGTTCGGCGGCAGGACGCAAAGCCGCTGCCGTATTTCGCACCGAAAATGAAGCCAACCTTTTTCATGCCCGGAATCACGACCACGCATTTCGCCTTATCCAGGAGTTCCTGAGGAATTCCTTTATCCGAGGCGTGCATCATTTCTGTAAGGGTCTCGACCGAGGCGTTCATACGGTCAACAACCTTTGCTTCTCTGTCCGCCGCAAAACCGGTGCTGCCAAGGGAACCGGCAATCGCGAGAACGCAAACATAACTTTTTAAGTTCATTTTCATGGAAGGCATAAAGGCACGCCGGTGACCGTCCGGAGCACTCTGAGCCTTTGTGGCCGGCGGATGCCATATACATGGGGAAATACGACGGAACGGCCGCAGCCAGGGCTCAACCCGATAACAATTGGGGTGACCGTTTCAGCTCAGCCTGACCACCGGTGGTCATGTTGAATTGACCGCTACTTGCGGTCATGTTGAATTTGACGGATTGAGCACCATTTGCGGTCATGGCAAATTGACCGCCGCGGATCCTTCGTGACGCGCATGACCGAATAAGGTCAAAATTCCGGGACCGAATTGCGGCGCCGATTTGCAAGTTCATGAAACAACACGAAAGTGCCCCGCTGGCCGCGATGGGTGTGCGAATGCATCCTTCTCAGCGTGTGAATCACACAAAAGAGTTCAGCTCAATGCAGTTCGGCGCAATTCGATTCAGGTAAAGAAAGAAAAACCAAAACATGAAATTTCTTAAGGTACTACCCACAGTATTTTGTCTGACGCTGGTGGCAGGCGCGATGTTCACGCCCGCGGCAAAGGCCGATGACTGGAACAGAAAGACAACGATAACGTTCAGCGGGCCCGTCGAAATCCCCGGCGTCCACCTTGCCGGTTGGGGCGTTCTGCCCGCGGGTACATACGTGTTCAAGATTCTCAATTCGCAGACTGACCGCCACATCGTCCAGATCTTCAATAAGGACGAATCCGTTTGCTACGCAACGATTATGGCTATTCCGAACTTCCGGCTCAAGGCCACGGATAAAACCGTCGTGACGTTCCGCGAAAGACCGGCCGGACAGCCGGAAGCACTGCGCGCATGGTTCTATCCGGGCCGCCAGTGGGGCGAAGAATTTGTGTACCCGAAGGCTAAGGCGTTAGCCATCGCCGCTGAAACCAAAACCCCCGTCCTGTTCGTGGCGGAAGAACTTCCGGTCGAAGTCGCTGTGCCGCTCACGGCGGATGCGCCTTACGTAGCCCAGATGAAAACGGCTCCGGTCATGGCCTACCAGCCGACAGGTGCACCGGTGCAACTCGCCGAAGTCGTTACACCCCCGCCGCCAGCCGAAATGCGGGCCTCGCTGCCCAAGACTGCCGGCAACCTGCCGCTGATCGGCATGTTCGGCCTGCTTACCCTGTTTGCCGGATTTGCCGTCCGGCAGATCCGTTCGACCATCAGCTAAGTACTTCACACGCGCCGGTCAGGAGTAACCTCCTGCCCGGCGCTTTTACGCCCCGTTGCGGAGAAACCCAAATGGCCGCCGATTCACGCCGATTCACGCCGATAAAACCAATGCAGGCCGCTTCTCTCCTCCTCGCCGTCCTCCTTCTTGTACCGGTTGTGTCCAGCCCTCAAAATCTGCCCGTTGCCGCGCCTTTCCGGATTTCGGTCAACCTCAACCTTGTTGTCCTGCCGGTGACGGTGCGTGACAAAAAAGGCGGCTTCGCCTCCGATTTGCGTCAGGAAAATTTCCGGATCTACGAAGACGGCGTTCTCCAGTCGATTCGCGTGTTCCAGCATGAAGATATCCCGGTTACCGCCGGCCTTGTCATCGATCACAGCGGCAGTATGGTTCACAAGATGGAGGATGTGATCGCAGGCGCGAACGCTTTCGTCCAGCTCAGCAACACAGAAGATCAGTTGTTTGTGGTGAACTTCAACGAGCATGTCACGCTCGGCCTGCCTGCTTCCGTACCCTTCACGAATCGGGCGGACCAACTGGAGGCCGCCATTCTCGCAGCCCCCGCATCTGGTCAAACCGCGCTGTATGACGCGATCGATCTGGCGCTCGACCGCTTACAGGCGGGGAGCCGCGATAAGAAAGTGCTCCTCGTGATCAGCGATGGCGGGGATAACGCCAGCACTCAAACCTTGCCAAAACTTCTTAGAAAAGCTGCGCTGCTGAACACCATCATTTATACAATTGGCATTTTTGAGGCTGACGATCCGGATGAGAATCCGGAAGTGCTTCGCCGTCTTGCGAAAGAGACCGGCGGCGAAGCGTTCTTCCCGCCACAATTCAGCGAGGCTGTTTCAAACTGTCAGGATATTGCGAAAGATATCCGTCACCAATACGCTGTCGGATACGTTTCCGGCAGCACGCGTGCCGGTGGACAACGCAGTGTCCGCGTGACAGCTCGCGCCGCGGGCAAAGACCTGGTGGTGCGGACACGCACCGGATATATCGCTCCCGACTCGCCCGCGGACGCCAGTGCGCCACGCAGCGAGGCTATTAAATGACAGCGCGCTGGTCTCAGCGGATTCTGTTTGCATTTTCATTCGTCCTTCTGGGTTACTGCGTTTACGTCATGGCAGGCGCGTGGATATTTCAGCGGCAGGCCAAGGCGGATCTGAACCGCGTCCGCTACACTGCGCATACTGCAAGCCCGATTGCCGCTGCCGTACAGCCCGAATTGGCAGAACCCTTTCCTGAGCCGGGCGCCCTGCTGGGCAAAGTCGAAGTGGAGAGGTTGGGCGTTTCCGTGGCATTGGTGGAAGGCACAGACGCAGCGGCGCTGGAGCGCGCGGCCGGGCACATTGAGGGAACCGCGTTGCCGGGGAGAATCGGCAATATCGGGATCGCCGCGCATCGTGACACTTTTTTCCGCCCCCTGCGAAACATTCATTCCGGGGACGTCATTCAAATTGTGGCTCCGAATGACACATACCGGTATCGCGTCACTTCGACGAAAATCGTCAAGCCGGACGACGTCTCGGTGCTGATGGCCGACGGAAGCGAAGTTCTGACGCTTGTAACGTGTTATCCGTTTTATTACGTCGGCCCGGCCCCCACGCGCTTTATCGTGCGAGCCGAAAGAATGCCCGATGCAATCGGCAACCCGCCTGTTGTCTCATCGCGATTCTGATTCCGCTCGGTGAGGCGATTCGTTACGAGGCCAGAAGCCGGCGGTATTCCGGGCTCCACATGCCGTCCCTGACTTCCTGCACGATGTCACGGGAGCGGACCCGGGCAAGGCCTTCCACCTGAGCGGCCTCTGCAACCGCCACGGCGACGCTTACCGCAACACTTCGCAGATCGTCGATTTGCGGCAGAAGCGAGGCACCCGGTTGGCGGACCACGACCAGGCTGGAAAGTGCGTTGGCGGCGGCGGAAAGCATGCCGTTGCTGATCCTCATGGATTGCGACACCACCGTGCCGAGGCAAACACCGGGATATAGACGGGCCTGATTCGCATGAGCGATGACGTAGGTCACTCCCATGTGCGTCACCGGTGCAAACGGCGCACCGGAGGCAACGAGAGCGCGCCCGTCGGTCCAGGCAATCAGGTCCGCCGGGTGCGCCTCGGCCTGGCTCGCGGGGGTGGAGAGCGCAAAAATGATGGGCCGCGGCGTATGCTTTGCCATCAGGCGCACCACGTCTTCGGTGAAACTGCCGGCGGCGGTGGAGGCGCCAATCAACATGGTGGGTCTTACGCGCCGCACCACTTCCGCGAGATCGATATTCGGATTTTCCGAATTGCGTTTCCACCCTTCGCAATCGATATCCGGGCGCGCGTACGCCCGCTGATAATCGCGCAGACCCGCGCCCATTCCGGCAGTCAGCAAACCGTCTTTATCCACGCACCAGAATCGATTAAAAGCCTCCGCGGGCGAGAGTCCCTCGCGCATCATGGCGTAGCGTATCTGGTCGGCCGTTGCGATACCGGCTGTGCCCGCGCCGTGAATGACGACGCGGTGTTTGCCCAGCGGTGTACCGCAGACGCGAACCGCCGAAATTGCCGCGGCAAGCCCGATCGCTCCGGTGCCCTGGATTTCCTGATTGAAAACGGGCGCCCGATCCCGATACCGGTCCAGTATGAATCTGGCATTCCCCGCCTCGAGCCCGACCCACTGCAACACAGCTTTCGGAAATAATTTTGTGGCGACAGCGACGTAGTTGTCGATGAAATCTTTGTAACGCTCGCCCCGGACGCGCGAATGACGATTGCCCGCGTATCGGGCATCAGTGAGCAGGCTGCGGCGGTCTGTTCCCACATCCAGCATTACGGGGATTGCGCGGGCGGGATCGATGCCGGCAGCCGCGCTGTAAATGGCGAGTTTGCTGACCGCTGCTTCGATACCGCCGATTCCCCAGTCGCCGATCCCCTGAACGCGCTCGGCGTCGGTGGCCATGATCAGGTCCATACCGGCGTCGTCCTGGTCGAAATTGAGAAAAGCCTGCTCGATGGCTTCCGGGTGGTCAATCGAAAGATACACGCCACGAGGTTGCCGGAAATCGGCACGCAGTGACGGGGATGGACGCGCCCCGGGACCGTTCATCACGGGAATCATTTCGGGAAGATGTTCGGCAAGGACCCGAAAGAAAAGCATCTCGTTCCGATCGTGCAATGAAGTCAGATACAGCTTTTTGCTGAGTTCATCGGGCAAGTCTTCATAATGGAGCCACGCTCGTTTCGCCTGGGTTCGCAGGTTGCTGATCTCCGCAGGCAGAAGTCCGGTCAGGCCCAGATCCCTGCGCTCTTCGGCGGTGAAGGCGGTGCCCTTATTTAACTGCGGCGAGTTCAGGACCGCCAGGCCACGGGCTTTCGTCTGCCGGCTGCCGTCGACCGGCTTCGGGGTCGCCGGCGTGGCGGCCAATATCGGTATGACTCGTTGTCGCACGCTTATCTCCCGGACCTGGTGAGCAGGTTGGTGAACTTCCGCCAATCGGCAACACACACGTCCCACGCCTCTCCATGGCAGATGGAACACCAGGCAAGATACGCGGGATATGTCGTTTGTCCTTAGGTAAAAGTGGCTTCAGGGGGCCTCAAACGGGTGACTGCGGCAGGTCACGTGACCATATATGGTCAGCGCGCGCGGGCTGCGTTTTATCCCACTGAAAGTAGTACCGTCATGACCGGCGGCGGTGGTAGCATGAAAAATTGCTTCGGCAAAAGAAGGGCGGCCGATTGGAAAGTGGACTCCGAAAAGCAACGCAAAACGAGTGGCTGCTTCAAAACGGACCGAAGGAACTTGAGCTTCTGCTTCGGGCGGTTGTCTACTGCCCTTCCTCACCGATTCTGATTGCGGATAACGACGGCAAGTCACGCGAAATCAGTACCGGCGCGAGCAAACTGGCGGGGCTTCCGAGAGAGAAGCTCATAGGCCGGCCTATAGACGAGTTAGCGACACCCTCCTCACGTCCCCAGCTTTCGGAGCTTTGGCGCGCATTCCTCGAAAATGACGTTGATGAAGGGGTGCTGGCCCTGGCAACACCGGATGGAACCGTCCGGAACCTCGCGTATCTGGCGCGCAAAGACGTCCTGCCCGTCAGGCACGTTCTCGTGCTTCATGAACAGAAGGCTGCGGAGGCTGAAGACGCGAGTAAAGCTGAAGCTCGAATTCCTTCCTGGGTTCGGGATTACGCGCTTTACCTGCTGGACGCGGAAGGCCACATCGCCGCGTGGTACGCCGGCGCCTCGCGTATCTACAATTACCAGGCTGACGAAGTGCTGGGACAGAGCACGCTTTTTCTTTACCCCGCCGAAGATTCGCTCCGGCCGCAGCTGCTGGAAGAGCTGTCGCGGGCTACTACCGGCGGTCACATGGCTACCGAATGCTGGCACGTCCGAAAGGATGGTACTCGTTTTTGGGCCAGCGCCATCACTGTCAGTCTGAGGGACGAGCACGGGACGCTGCGGGGTTTTGCCAGAGTGGTTCGTGATTTTACCGACCGCCACGAACGCGACAGAAAGCTGAGTCTGAGCCGCCCAGGGCCGCGGCCCACGCCCGCTGAGACGATCAGGGCCGCCGTGGTTTCGGGCGAATTCGATCGAGTGCCTGAGGCAAACGACGCCTTCCTGAATCTTGTGGGCTACACGCGCGAAGACCTGGTTTCAGGCAAGCTCGTTTGGCCCGACCTGACGCCGGCCGAGTACATACCTCTGGATGAACTGGCGCATGAAGAAGGGCTGCGAGTCGGCGCCTGCACTCCATTTGAGAAAGAGCTGATTCGTAAAGACGGCAGCCGGGTTCCTGTTCTCGTGACCACTGCTGTACTCAAGCTGTCGCCGTTCCGCTGGATCAGTTTCATCACAGATCTGCGGGACCGCGAGCCGC
>JAICJH010000065.1 GCA_025928545.1 Bryobacteraceae bacterium
AGGCTTTCATACCAAAATGGAGGTTTTGCAGCGGCAGGCTTACGGATTCAGGAACTTCAACAACTACAGGCTCAGGGTTAAGGTATTGTGTTCTTAGATCGGTCGGAGGCAAAGCTTGCCCCCACTAAGTGTGTAGAGCCACGCAGTTTGCGGAAGAAGTGGTGAACGCGGTAGGAATCGAACCTACAACCTACTGATTAAGAGTCAGTTGCTCTGCCAATTGAGCTACGCGTCCACGAATTGTCTATTCTAGCATCTGCAACCCGATATCCGCCGAACCTTTTCACGGAATTCCTAAACCTCCCACACAACATCGCTGCTGCGTGATACGCTGGTGAAGCAGAACGACATGTTTCGGAGCCAACAGCGTAAAACAAAGATTCTGTTTGGCTTATCCGACGCAATTCTTACAGCTGCGGCATTTGAAATTTCCTACACGCTGCGCCAGTCGCTGCCGTTCTCTCATCGCTTCTTCCTGCAGTCCGACACCAAGACGCTGTTGCTAGCCTTCAGTGTCATCACATGGGTCACCGCCGGTTACTGGCTGAACGTCAGCGGCCATCTCGATTCCGCACGCATCCGCACCATCCTGCGAGAATGCCTTCGCCAGGTCGGATACAGTGCCATGGCATTGATCCTGTTCCTTGTTTTCGGTCACGCGCTCGATATCCCGCTGGCCCGAGGTTTCCTGTTCTTCTTTTTTGCGATCAGCTGGTTTCTGCTGGCGAGCTTCCGCATCGCGGCCCGCAATCTGGTGCCTCTGCTCGGCAACGGCACACAGCGTCACGTGCTGATCGTCGGGCTTGGCGAGCGGGCCGAGCGGCTGGCGAAGAATCTGGAGACCTACTACGAACAGGGAGTGCGGGTTGCCGGTTTTCTGACGCCTCCGGGAGAATTTGCTGCGCTCGCAGTCCGCAATTATCCCGTATTTCCTGTGGAAGATCTGCGTGCGATGCTCTCGAAGCGGGTAATCGATGAAATCCACTTCGCAGTGGATTCCGCTCAGTTGGCAGCGCTCGAAGAAGTCTTTCTCTGGTGCGATGAAGAGGGCATCTGTAGCCGGATTGCGGTCGATTTCTTTCCGCATGTCAACAGCAATGTGGAACTCGAGCGCTTAGGCGCTACGCCGCTGCTCACCTTCTCGGCAGCACCCGACGACGAAGTGCTGTTGCTCGCCAAGCGTGCGATCGATGTGGTGCTTGCCGTTACCCTCACTATCGGGTTGAGCCCGGTCGTGCTGGCGGCGGCCATTCTGATCAAGGCAACATCCCGCGGCCCGCTGGTATTCAAACAGGTGCGCTGCGGTCTCAACGGACGCACGTTCACGCTGTACAAATTCCGCTCCATGGTTGTTGACGCCGAGGAGAGGCTCAGCGAAGTTGCACATCTCAACCCAAAGGAAATTGTCACTAAGATCCCGAATGATCCCCGGCTCACAGGGGTGGGCAAATGGCTGCGGCGTTTTTCGATCGACGAATTGCCGCAGTTGTTCAACGTGCTGCGCGGCGACATGTCGATTGTGGGTCCCCGTCCCGCGATTCCAAGTGAAGTGGCGCAATACCAGCGCTGGCAGCGGCGTCGCCTGCGGATGCGACCCGGTCTGACGAGCCTGTGGGCCGTGGAAGGCCGCGATCAGGTGGATTTCGAGAAGTGGATGCGACTCGATATGCAATACATCGATAACTGGTCGCTGGGGCTCGATGCCCGAATCATTCTGCGCACCATTCCCCAGGTGTTATCCGGACGGGCTTCCTAGCCTGGTCTTAGCCAGGTCTTAGGCGCAAAGGCGCACAACGAAGTTTTCAATCACTGTCCGGTCATCGGGCCGGGCGCTGCGCAAATCGCGATCGGCATCGAAAATCAGCGAGAGCCCGCGTTCCAGTTGCACCTTCGAAAACTTCGACGCCGTGAGGGCGATTTGCTCGGCGCGCGATCCCCACATCGGCACGCCGGCGCGCTGGAAATGCGACTGCACCTGAGACGAACCTTTGATGTTGGCTTCCTTCGCAACCAGCGCCATCCGGAATTGCCCGGCCAGGAAAGTCAGCGCCAGCGGCAGATACTCGCCCTCGCGCACAAGTGAATCGAGAGCCTCGAGCGATCGCGCCCGGTCTCGGCGGCCGAGCGCGTTCACCAACGCGAAAATAGTGCTCTGTCTGGCGTCGGGAACAAGCAGCGGAAGTGCTTCGGCCGTGATCGGTTTGCCATAGAGCCGAAGTTTCTCGAGTTCAACAGCGATGCGGCCAACGTCAGCAGCCAGCGCTTCGACCAGGGCCTCGGCGGCGGCGGGCTCCAGAACTATTTTGGCCGCGCGCGCCATGCGGTCGAGTTCCATGCGGGCCTCGTCGGGCGTAAAGCGGCGGAACTCCACAACTTCCGTAATCGCGCCGTAATACTTTCGGACCCGCTCGGTTTTCGTCTTGTCGTCACCGTCGAAATCCCAGCGTGTAGCCTCGAAAACCAGGGTTACGCCCGGCGTGGGGCTCTTCACATAAGCCGCAAGGAGGGCCTCTTCGCCGGACGCGGCTGCCCGCTTTCCCGACGTGGCCGCACCGGCGTCGTCATCATCGTCTCCGTCGTCATCCGCTACCGCGGCAGCCCGGCTGGTGCGCGGCATCGCGGTCTCCGCAGCCTTCGCAATCATCAATCGTTCCGATGCGAACAGCGACATCGCCCGCGCATCGTCGATCACCGCGGCGAGCGAGGATTCCGCCATATCGATCTGCTCCGGTTCCAGAGCGCAGGCCGCCGTCAGTGCCTCACGGCAGCGGCGGCGGTTGTAACTCTCCTGCCCGAGAAACAAAATGACAGGAGGTATGTCGTTCTTTTTTACGCGCGCGAGAAACTGGGCCGGAGTCATATCGATTCAGAGGCTTCAGAACTGTTCGAGAACGTTGCTGACCACCGTCCTGGCTACATCGGCGCTGAGACGCTGGAGGGAGGCTTCACTTTCGTCGAAGTACCGGCCTGGATCGGTGCTGATGGCATATTCCTGATGGAACTCGAGGCTTGGCTTGTTGATCAGAATCTTACCCGAATGATCCACGAGCTTGAACTGTATCCACACGGCGACCTGTCCCGCGGTGGTGCGGCCGGTCGTATTGTCGTAAAGCGAACTGCCTCCGGTGACCATGTTGGCGACGGTTCCATAAAACACAATGTCGGCCTTCGACGGATCCTGCACAATTCGATATCGGGTTCGCGAGACAAACTCACGCGAAACCGATGCGGCCAGATAGTTCGACAGCGAATACCGCACACTGGCATTTCCCCATGGAACGATTGCGATTGTCTTCGCCTCTTTGGGCAATAAACTGGCTTGTCCGGCTACATGGTAGCCACACGCCGGGAGCAGAATGGCCACCAGCGCGGCGGCTATACGGGCAAGCTCGGGCTTTGCCGCATGCTTCATATCGTTTCTCTGGCAATCAGCGCCGCAGTCTCCGCCGTGAGGCGAAGGTTATCGGCGGCGAGCCACAGCCAGATCGCATTGCCATCGTTTCTATCGGGCGTGATGGCCCCTACCGAGATTCCGCTTTGCCCGGCAATTCCTGCATTGTCGGGCGGCTCCAGATCGCCGGAGCGCACATCGATCCAGTCACCGCACAGCGCCTCTTCAATCGAATTCACGTCCGGAGCGTCTTCAAATTCAATCCAGAACGAAAGACTGTAACCGTGGAACACCGGCACCTGAGTCAGACGAATCGATGGCATCGGAAGGCCGGTGTCGGCGCGTTCGAGCAGCGTGGCGAGATGCCGGTCGATTCGTTCTTCCACATCGTGCAACTGAACTTTGGCTTCTTCGCCAAGTTTGGCCAGCATGTTGAAGCTGAGCTGCGCTGCAAAGACATCTTTGGGCAATTGCTGGAAAGACAATAAACTCACAGTTTGGCGCTGTAATTCGTCAATGCCGCTCTTGCCACGCTCGCTGGCCGGCTCAAAAACGTGAACGATGGATCGGGAAATCGGGAATGAGGGGTGAATCCGGCACAGCACCAAAGCAATCGCGAGAGCGGCCGGATGAGCGGCAATTTGCGGACCGTCGTACTCCGGCTGGTAGTCCGCAGTCTCGATCTGGGGGGCGCGCACGCGGGCCTCGGGGTCTTCTTCCACCGCGCCGGTCAAATCGATCACAACGCCCGAAGGGTTGGATTCGAGTGCCACCCGCGTCGATTCCGGCGTGCCCGCCAGGATCACTACAGCGGCGTCCTCCACTTCCGCGGGATCCAGCGGATTCAGGATGGCCGGCGTATCGCCGATATGGCCGATACGGACCTGTTCTTCATCTTCGTCGCTGGCGAGGAGGCGTAATTGTTCGCCGAGCGCCGATTCTCCGAAGACGTCGCGAACCTCTCTGCCGAGCAGAGTCTCGCTACCTACGAGTGCAATGATGTCAGCCAATCTGGGCCTCCGGATCGGGAGTGGGTTTCGGTTTCGATTTTCCAAGACGCCGGACAATTCCGCCCAGGCGGATAAAGATGCCGCTCGAAACGTATATAGCCGCCAACAGCAACAGCACAATCTGCGACCAATTCCAGATGCCGTAAATGACCAGGCACATCAGCACCAGCATCAGGGGCGATCTTGGGCGCATGAGGTTCAGCTCTTTGAAACTCCAGTAACGCCACGCGCTGACCATCAGAAAAGACAATAGCGCCAGCAGGCCGAGCCATGCCACCGACCAGCCGATATCGGTCAGCGGATTGCTTCCGGCAGCGAAAATCACGGTCGCAACCATCCCCGCGCCGGCCGGAATCGGCAGCCCCACAAAATATTTTCGATGAGGCGCGCCGGGGTTGGTAGGAATCGGATTTTTCTGTATATTGAAGCGTGCCAGGCGCGCGGCGCCACACGCAAGGAATGCGAATGCGAGCAATTCGCCCATTCGCTGGAGATGATTGAGCGTGAACGCGCCCACGGAGCCAGTGACAAACATGACGCCCCAGACATAAGCCAGAATGGCTGGCGCAATGCCGAAGCTGATCACGTCGGCCAGGGAATCGAGCTCACGCCCGAATTCACTGGTGGTGTTCGTCATGCGGGCGATGCGGCCATCGAGGCCATCGAGAAGTACGGCGAAACCGATGGTCTTCGCCGCCACTTCAAAATCCTGCTGGGCAAGTGTTGGATTTCCGCTGAGAGCCAGAGCCCCCTGCATCGTGCGAACGATCGACAGATATCCAAGGAAGATGTTACCGGCCGTGAACAGTGTGGGGAGTGCGTAAGCCGCGCGCGGAGGCGGGCGCCTTACAGGTTGGTTTAGGTCTGGCAAAGCGCCGGTTCCTTTAGTCCCGCCTTGATGGCGACAGGCAACTCTACTTCACCGCCGCGTCGCGCCAGGATGCTGGATCCGGCACTGACACGCGCTCCGGGAGCGACTTCGATGGCCCACTCCGGTCCGAGAATGACGTCCATGCGCGAGCCGAACTTGATGAGACCGATACGCTCGCCGGCCTGTACCAGGTCACCGGGTTTTTTCGTGAAAATAATTCGCCTCGCGATCAATCCCGCGATCTGTTTGAAAACAACCTGGGTGCCGTCCTTGGCCCGAACTGTGATGATTGTCTGTTCGTTGTCGGTCGATGCAGCTTCCACGCTGGCTACCAGGAACTTGCCTTTCTGATAAACGAAATCGGTGATCACTCCGGAAATCGGCGAGCGGTTTACGTGGACATCGAAGATGTTGAGAAAGATGCTGATGCGTGTTCTGCCGTCTTCCTTCACTACGGTGACGACTTTGCCATCGGCAGGAGAAACCGCCACCTGGCCTACGGGTATAGGACGCTCGGGATCGCGGAAGAACCAGGCGCAAAAGGCCGCGAGCAAGAACAGCGGTACTGCGGCGCCGGTCCCAAGCAGCCATGAAATCAGGACGCCGGCGGCGGTGAAGCCGAGCGCATAGTAAATTCCGTCACGAACCATTATGAATTCCTATTTTATATGGGATGCATGACCCGAACGGAGGGCTCGGCAAAAGGGCAGGTTACCTAGTTCGCTCCCTGGGGCTAATTCTTATCCGGCAAAGCGAACACGTACAGGGCATTGCCGCTGGCCGGCGGGTGGATGTCGGGGGTGATTACGTTGGGTCCAACTCTTGGACTGCCTCCCCCGTTGCCAGTCGTAACGGCTATGTACTGTTTTCCTCCAATGCTGAATGACACCGGGAAACCCTGAACCGTGGTTCCCAGCCGCGTCTTCCACAGGATCGCACCGGTCCTGATGTCTACGGCCTTAAAAGTCCGGTCGAGATCACCGACGAAAGCGACGCCGCCCGCCGTGGAAAGCACTGCCGTCAGAAAAGGAGCGCGTTGCTCGAAGTGCCACAGCTCTTTCATTGTCTTCACATCGAATGCTGCCAGCCGGCCGAGGTTCCCGTTCGTTCCCGGCATCTCGAAGAATCGGCGGTCGCCCGTCCCGCCACCACCTTCCTGAAGATTTACGGCGCGGCCCCTGACTTCGCCGCAGCTTTGACTGAGCGGAATAATGATCTGTCCCGTTTCCGGACTGTAGCTGGTGGCCTGCCAGTTATGTCCACCTTCCGTACTGGGGCAAGATTGCAGCCACTCGTCGGTTTTCTGTTCCAGGATCTCGCTCCGGTATTGCACCGTGCCGGCCGCTTTATCCACATTTGCGAACACGTTTTGAAATACGGTTTCTTTCAAATCGAGGTATTTGCCGGTCTTGCGGTCCAGCTTCCAGAGGATGCCGTCCTTACCCACTGTGAGCAGAATGTTCTGGTTTCCCTGATCGATCAGGACGCGTTCGAAGCCGACGTCGAGATCGAGCGATTCTCCGGGCGTGTGCTGGTAATACCAGACGAGTTTACCGGTATCCGGATTCAATGCCAGCGTGGAGCTGGAATAGAGCGCCTTCTCGCCACCGGTAGCGCGTGTTGCGCGCAACCACGGCTTGGCCTGCGCCACGCCCCAATAGGTAAGGTTCAGATCCGGATCATAACTGCCGGTGATCCATGCATCACCGCCGGCCCGATACATGTTCGGAAGATTGTTCCATGTGTTGCCGCCGGGCTGATCGTCGCGCGCGACAGTATTGAATCGCCACAGTTGTTTTCCGCTTTCGGCATCGAACGCGCTGATGTAGCAGTTCTCTTCGCGGTAGAGGGTGCAGCCAGTCAGGCCTTCGAGAACCTTGCCATGCACGACAATGGGGCCACTGGTCGTGGTGAAATCTTTCGTCTTTGTCGAAATCGGGGAATCCCAGACGGTTTTGCCGGTCCGGGCATCGAGAGCCACCATGTGCGCGTCGGTGGTGGACACGAACACCTTATCCTCATAAAGCGCCAGGCTTCGCATGGCGATGGTGCCGCCCACTCCTACACCAGGCCCCACCTGATTCTGCCAGATGAGTTCGCCGGAACGGGCGTCCAGCGCCTGCACGATGTTGCTGGTGTTGGCGAGGAACATGATTCCGTTGTGCACGATCGGCGTTGGCTCATTCGCCCCGCTTTCATCCATCGCCCAGACCCACTGCAACTGGAGGGTTTTCACGTTTGCGGCCGTGATTTGGGTGAGCGGACTGTTGCTCCACGCCTGGTAGTTGCGGCGGATCATCAGCCAGTCGGCCGGGTCGGGATGGCGCAACATTTCTTCCGTGACCGGGGTGTAATTCTTTACGGTCCCCGCGACGGTAAGTCCCCGCGCGGGAGCCACGCCGCCACGGCCGAAGCGGCCAGGCCCGGCGCCCGAAGCGGCGGCCGGAACGGCGGGAGGTCTGCCCGTCACCAGGCTGGCCGGAGTGAAAGCCGAGGTTGCGGTCAGCGATTGATTTCCCGAAACAGCTCCATTCGCCTGCAGTATGAACGCGGTTACGTTGAGATAATCCGCTTCTGAAATGCTGCCGGCGCTCAGCGGCGGCATGGAAGCCTGTATGAAAGCGAGCAGTTCGTGGACGGAACGGCTGCTCCACATATTCATGAACTGCGATCCCGCCAGTTGTGGAGCTTCGCCGCGGCCTTCCAGATTGGGCATGTGGCAGCTTGCGCAGTGGGCATCGTAGATGGTGCGCCCGGCTGTCGATTGCGCCGCCGTAAAGCCTCCCTGGGCTGGTTGCTGGGCAATCAGGACCCAGACTCCACCAGCCAGCCCAAGCACCGAAACGGCAATTCGAGAGGCGCGATTCATGGCAGCAGCCACCCCCACAGGTTTCCATCGGGGGCTTTCTGGCTGGCGATCTGGATGTAGAGCCGCCCCTTTCGCAGGCTTTCCACTTGATCGGGTGTAAGGTCGAAACTGCCGGTCACCGTTCCGGCGGTCGCTGGAGAGATGGTGAGGTCGAGGATGACGGGTCCCCGAACGCCCGTCGCCGATCCCCGATGGATTTGTGCCGTTGTCGCGGGTCCGAGCAAGCCCTCGAATGTGCCGCTGATGGTAAGTTTCGCTGAATTGAGAGTTGCCGTTGCGGTGCCGGAACCAGCGATGTTGACCTTCATCGCAGCATCCATGGAAACAGGTGTCAGGCGGACTTTGTATGTCTCTGCCTTTTGAGCGCCTGCCACGGAGGCGAGCAGAAGCAAGACGATGAGCGCGGCGGGAAGGCGTCGTGGTCCGGCCATTGCATGATGATACAACCACTTGGTCCAAACATGTGATAGAGCCAGAATATCGCCCGACTGAATAATACGAACGGCGGTACCGGTCAGGGCATTTGGGCGGATGGACAGCGGGCTTGCAGTATGCTGGCTCAATGTCTTCCGACGGCAGTGCCGGTTTTCCTGTCCGATACACGTTGATTGGAATCGCCGCCTCGCTCGCGGGATTGACTTATCTCGACCGCGTCTGCATTTCTGTCCTCGCGCCGGCGATTACCAAAGAATTTCATCTCACACAGGTAGAGATGAGCTATGCGTTCAGCGCATTCACGCTGGCATACGCAGCCTTTGAAATACCCACCGCATGGTGGGCGGACCGCATCGGAAGCCGCGCCGTGGTTACGCGAATCGTGGCGTGGTGGTCCGCATTCACCATCCTGACCGCGACTGCATTCAGCTATCCGTCTTTACTGGCGCTGCGCTTTCTTTTTGGGATTGGCGAGGCGGGTGCGTGGCCAAACGCGGCACGGGTCTTCTCGCGCTGGATCCCGGCTCGCGAGCGGGGTATCGTGCAAGGCTTGTTTTTTGCTGGCGCGCACTTGTCGGGCGCCGTCACTCCGGCGATTGTGCTGTGGATGACCGGCTTTCTTTCCTGGCGGCAGATATTTATTGCCTGCGGCAGCGTGGGCTTCTTCTGGGCAGCGGGATGGTACAGCTGGTTCCGCGACGAACCAGGCGATCATCCCGCGATAACTTCTGAAGAACGCGACATGATTTTGCGGGAGAGAAACCTGCCGGTGCATGAGAAGCACGATGCCAGTTCGTTTGCGGCGGTCTTCCGCCACCCGAGTGCCTTGGTGCTCTGCCTGATGTATGTGGCCAATACCTATGGGTTCTATTTTCTGATTACCTGGCTGCCCACATATCTCGCCGACGTTCGACACTTCGCCAAGGCGGAACTGGCGGTTTTTTCCGGATTTCCATTGATGCTCAGTGTGGTGGCAGATATCTTCGGCGGTCTGACTACAGACTGGCTCACGAAGCGGTTCGGTACGCGGTTCGGGCGTTGTTCCGTCGGCTTTGCGGGGTACGCCATCGCCGGAGTCACGATGGTGATTGCGGCTGGTTCGCCCAACGCGCGCACCGCCGCGGTGTTGATTGCGATTGCCGCCGCCGCGTCGATGTTTACCCTGGCTCCGAGTTGGGCCAGTTGCATCGATATCGGGGAGCATCGTGCCGGCGTCCTGAGTGCCGCGATGAACACATCCGGAAACATCGGGGGAATGTTGAGCCCGATTGTGCTGGCGTATCTCGTGCGAGCGTTTTCCAATTGGGCGATTCCGCTTTATGTGTTGGCCGGCTTGTATTTTATGGCGGCGATTTGCTGGCTGGCGATCAGGCCGGACCGCCCCCTGTCAAAGCTGACGGCTGCGGGTGAGCTTTACGGGTAAACTTTGCCACCCCCGGGCACTCATTCCGGCACAGTTTCAGCGTGTTGCCGCGCAAAGGGCCATGGCTCCATTTTTTGGATACGGCGACGGTGCCTTTGGAACTCTATCAATTCAAACAGATTTGAAGGACGCAGGCACCAGCGATCCATCGCGAGAGAAGTGATCCGGCAGATGGTCCGCTGAATGCAATGCGGTTATCGAGGCGAACGCGCGTCTCGGACAAACATGATCGCTCAAAACGGGAACCTGCACCACGACGATTTTTCTCCACCGAAGACGAGACTCAGTCCGGACGACTTGCAAGCGGCCCAACGGGGCTTCGAGTCATCGGAAGCGCTGGATCGCGCACTTCAAGCCTGGCATAGCGCGAAAACGCGCAGCGAACAGGTCAAAAAGCCCGTAAATAGCGCATTTAAGCCGTAATTTCGCGCAGGCTGGTGGTACCGAACGTGCCAAACAGGGATTGTGATTCCCCAGCCAACCCGACATTCCGGCTCGCCGGCACACCATACGCCGCGCGATTACGCCAAAACACCCATTAACGTTTATTGGGAAACCACCCGCGCCTGTGCTCTCGCCTGTCGCCACTGTCGCGCCGAAGCAGTGCCTGGTGCGCACCCGGACCAACTAACGTTTGACGAAGGTGTCAAGCTTCTTCACCAGATTACTGAATTTGGAGACCCAAAACCTCAGCTGATTCTGACGGGCGGAGATCCGCTGATGCGCCCGGATCTTTTCCAATTGATCGATGAAGCGCGCAAGATGGGGATTGGTGTATCCATTACACCGGCTGCCACTCCAGCCCTTACCTACGAGATGCTGCAACGCCTGAAGGAGCATGGCGTGGAAGGCCTGGGGCTGAGTCTCGATGGCTCGACTGCCCTGCGGCACGATTCTATCCGCGGAGTTCCCGGCACTTTCGACCGCACCATTGAGGCAATGAAGTGGGCACGGGATCTGAACATGCCGCTTCAGGTCAATACGCTGGTGGCCGCGGAGACTGCCTCCGATTTGCCAGGCGTCTATGAATTGCTGAAATCACTCGGGGTTGCACGCTGGAGCCTGTTCTTCCTGATTTCAGTCGGCCGCGGCAAAGTTTTGCAGCCACTGAGCGCTGAAAACGCCGAAACGCTCATGACGTGGATCTATGAGACGTCTCTGGTCGCGCCTTTCGTTGTTGCTACGACAGAGGCGCCTTCCTATCGGCGAGTGGCAATCGAACAAATGCGGGCCGAGGGCAAGACGGGCGAGGAAATCAAACGAAGCGCCGCGTATCGAAGCTTTGGCATTCGGGATGGCCATGGAATTGTGTTCGTTTCGCACACGGGCGAAATTTGTCCGGCGGGATTCCTGCCTCTGGTTACCGGCAATGTCCGACAGGACAGTCTTGTAGATATATATCGTGGCGCGCCTGCCTTCACGGCTTTGCACGATCCGACGAAGTTTGAAGGACGCTGTGGGGCCTGTGAATACCACATGCTTTGCGGGGGCTCCCGATCGCGCGCCTTTGAAGCATCGGGCAGTATTCTGGCTGAAGACCCACTCTGCACCCACGAACCGCTTCTGCATGTGATCTGAGGCGGCTGCCGGGTTGGTCTTACACTGAAAACAGCTGATGCGTACATGGGGCTGTTTTCTGTTGCTGGCGGCGTCTGCCGCCGCATCGCCGGATGTCGTAACTCGCGCAAATGCGCTCTACCAGCGCACCGATTACCAGAATTCCCTTCGGATTCTGTCGCAGGATCCCGCTCCGGATTCCGATACTTACCTCCTGGCGGGCAAGAATCACTTCATGATGGGCGACTTCAGGAAGGCTACGGATTCTCTTGAAAAGGCCCGGGCGCTGGCTCCGTCCAATTCCGAGATCGAACACTGGCTGGGCCGGGCCTGGGGACGGCGTGCCGAAGGCGGGTCTCTTTTCTCGATGTCATATGCCTCGAAGGCGCGGCAAAGTTTCGAGAAGGCCGTAGCGCTCGACCCCCACAACGGTGAGGCCAAAAACGACTTGTTCGATTATTATCTGAATGCCCCCGGCTTTTTGGGAGGAGGCGTCGACAAAGCGGAAGCGGCAGCCCGGTCGATTGTGACAGAAAGGCCGGCCGAGTCCGAGTTCGAACTAGCGCAGATTGCAGAGAAACGAAATGACTGGGCCGCTGCCGACAGGCATCTGCGAAGAGCCATGGACCTCGCTCCCAAAGATCCGGGTCGAGTGGTGGATCTGGCGCGCTTTGTGGCTAAACGGGGATTGCTCGAAGAGAGCGACAGGTTGTTTGAGCAGGCGCGAAAGCTGGCGCCGAATAAGCCTGGCATCGCCTTTGCCCAGGCTCGGACGAATATTGAGAATCATCGCAATCTGGAACAGGCGAGACGTCTTTTGCAGGATTATCTGAAAGCCGACCTCACCCCGGACGACCCGCCGCGTCAGGAAGCGGAGAAACTTCTGAAGCGCGCAGGCGGATAGCTGACTTACTGGCTGACGCGGGCCGGAATCAGACAGCCCTCGCGGATGTAATAGTCGGCGCCCCGCCAACGGATACTGTTGCGGCCAAAACTCGTCAGCCACATCATGAACGCCACCGCGTCCCAAACGGGGATCAGGGGCAGTTCCTTCCAGAGAAAGCGCTGGCCCAGGCCGTGTATTCCAATCGTCCAGGCCATCGCCATCCGAAGCGTCAGGTACCCCCCCAAATACAAGGCTGCGATTATCTTCGACGGGTATAAAGCTACGCTCATCAGAGCCAGAGGCAACCCCTGTGTGAAAACTAAACCGAAATGTCCCCACGGGCGCATGTGGCGCATAACCACGATCCAGCGAAGGCGCTTGTGGAGCAATTCACGGAAAGAGCCGTAGTCGCAGACGGTCTCAATCGCGTAGCGGGTCAGCACAACTTCCAGGCCCTGCTCGGCGATCAGGCGGCCCACGAGCAGATCATCGGCTGGCCGGTTTTCCAGCGCAGCGTACCCGCCGAAACAACTCAGCCGCTCTCGTGTGGTGGCAATCGTCGGGCCCAGGGCGAATTTGATGCCCTCCAATTGCCAATCCACGAGAACGCCCGCATAAAAATCGGACATCATGCCGACCGTCTGGAGGCGGTCCGTAAATGTGGTTACCTCGGTGGGGACATAGATGCATGTCGTCGCACCCACTTTGGGATTCCGCAGCGGAGCAATTACCTGCCTGAGATAGTCGGGGCGTACACGAACATCGCTGTCGCTGATAACCACATACTCGTAAGCCGCATCGCCCGCCAGACGCGCGAGCTTAGCCACCTTGTCATTAGTCGCCCTGCGGCCGGACCCGTGCAGCACGCGGATGTTGCAGTTCGGAAAATTTGAGATCAGCTTCGCCAACACGGAAAGCACCGCTTCATCATCGGCATCGACGCAAAAAAGGATTTCGTAGACCGGATAATCGAGGTGGCAGAAACTAGCGAGATTTTCGTAAGCGTCTTTGTCCAGTCCGCGGATCGGTTTCAGGATACTGACCGGCGGGGTGAATGAGGAATCCGGAGTGATTTCCGGCTGAGCGAAATACCGCCACGAACTAAAGAGAGCTATGAGGTAGTAAATTACCGGTATTGCCGCAATTGCGAGAAATATCTCGCGGCCAGTAGGCATTCACCAAGTCTAATGTGGCTTTTGAGACGCCGTCAATAAAAACATAGCCAAAACGTTGCAAACAATACAGTTCCCGGTTAATTTGTAAGGATTAGTCAATGATTTTAAGAGTCGTAAGGAATTAGTAAGGCTATCGTTATTTATTTATTAATATCGCGTGATTTGTAAGCAGTAATTTGCCCCCGCTGCTGGCGACAGTTATGAAGGCCGCAGGGTCGACCATTTGTCTCAGCCGGGCCGAAGCCTCACTCGTGACGATCAGATAACTTCGCTCGGGTTGCAGCCACATGCTTTTCCACTGGCCGTCATCGATAAAAACGTTGGGCGCACCGGGGGCGTAAGAACCGTAAACCAGATTGTTGAAGCGGCCATTGAGAAGCCAAGCATCCCGGTTGGTGTAGAAAAATATCGACGAGAACTCATAGTAATGGTGATCGACAATCAGCTTGCCCTCAGGAGACTTTTTCAGAGCCTCTGCCAGAGGCCGTGATGAGAGGTAAGGGTCAAAGTCGGCCATGGCAATCCGGGCAGCCTGAAAAAAAACGACTGCCATGACGGCTGTGGCTACGAAGGCGCGGCGGTCGGAAGCGCGTACGGTGCCGATGGCGCCGATGGCAAAAGCCGCTGCGGCCAGAAGGAGCGGGAAGCGGAGATAGGCGAATGACGCAATGGTGAGGTCTTCCATGTGCCCCAGGGAAAGTTTGTAGGCGCCGGGATTGGCAGTCAGCGCCTGCGAGATATCGCCAGGGGTGGGAAGATTCCAGGACAGGGCTGCCAGCGTGATGCAGGCCGCCGCAGCCAGCACGAAGATGGCGCAAAGAACGCGGGTTCCATACCGAATAAGATCGCCCCCGGCAGCCATTGCCGAGCCGATCAGCAATGCGAGTGCGGGATAGCAGGGCATGGAATAGTATTCCTGGGTCGTGGAAAAAGTGAAAAATACCAGGATGAATCCCGTCCAGCAACGAGCGAGGAGCCGGGTCTGCCCGGCACGATCGACAGGTCTGAAGTTCAGTTTGGCGACTGCCGGAAAATAGACGCTCCACGGAAACAGCCAAAGAAGGTGAAAAAGCCAGAAATAGAGCCGCGGAACGGTGTCGTAATCGCGCGGGTAACGCATATTCAGGAAACGAAGCAATTGCTCGTTGATGAAATAGAACCACATGAAGCCGTGGTATTCCCCGGCCGCACTGCGCATAGTGAATTCAAAATGCGGTGGATTGCGCAGCGTGGCGAGAATATGCCACGGCGCGGCAATGGCCAGGGCAATCGCCAACCCACTCCAGAGATGCAGCGCCTTGCGAATTCGGGTATCGAAAAACTGCCGGGTAATGGCCAGGTAAATTGCAGCAGCGGCGATCGGGAACACAACGCCAATCAGGCTCTTGAAGAGCAGACTGGTCCCCAGGCTCGCAGCCATTACGAAGGCCCACCAGCGCGGGCGCGCTTCATTTTGATCGATAGCCCGAAGGAAAGCCCACATCGTCAGCGCAATGCTGGTTGTCAGCATGACGTCCGGCACAAGAATGCGAGTGAAAAGGAACAGCCCGAAACACGTGGAGATGCAGAGGCCGGCATACAGCGCCGCGCGACGGCCGAAGGCCCACATTGCGAAGGCGGTGGTCAACCATGCGAGGCCGATCGCCGACAAGACCACGGGAATCCGGGAGACAACGTCGGTTGCGCCAAAGAGTTTGAAGCAGACGGCGATCATCCAGTAGATCAGCGGCGCTTTTTCGAGGTAGGGGATCCCGTCGAGGCGCGCGGTCACCCAATCGCCGGAGGTCAGCATGTTTCGTGCGATCTGCGCCTGCACCGCGTCCACGTCGTCCATCAGGGATGGCGGAGATATCATGCAGCCGATATAGACGGCGGCCGCGACAAGGAGAACCCAAAGATAGACGCGGTTGCGGCTCCCCCGGTCCGGCTTGCAGTGGTCGGCATCCGCGCTGTGTGAATTCACCAAATCCCCTTTCTTTGCACTGCTTTCCGCGCCAAGTACGCCGCGCAGCCGATTCCCTTGCGCTCCCGGCGTTTCCTCAGGTGATGGTAACCTGGCGATGTTCGGTGAGGCCTGCACGGCGCAATTCCAGGCTGGACATTTTCTCCGCAACCTTTACGTTTTCTGGCGCGCCTCAGTAAAGAAGGGTCCGATCTAAAATTGATATTCAGCATGTTTTTCCAGCATCGCCGTGTCCGGCGACTACTAATCGTGTGTGCGGGGACAGGTTTGGCCGTCGGGCTGGTGGTTGCCGCCGATACTGCGGCGGATTTGTTCCTGGGTAAAGTTCGGGCGGGTATTGCAAGCGACGTTTCCGACTTGCGGGGAGTTACCTGCATGGAGTCGATAGAACGCACGCGCTACGCCCCCAGGACGGCGAATCGCAATGCGACCTGCGGGGAATTGATTGCCGCCGCCGCGAATACCCCCATGGGCAACCCGGAATGGCGCAGCAGGTTGCGTCTGGACGTTACTTCCGGTCCTGCGGCGGAAGAATTTGCATTGACCGAGCGCCGCCGCTTCGAAGTGCCCGACATCGGTGGAGTTCTGAGCGCGGCAGCGGCGGGGAGCGGCGAGTTCAGTATGTTTCTTCGCGGTCTCGCGGCTGCGGAAGCGGGAGCGTTTCAATCGCTGGGCGTTCGCCAGAGCAGCCTTGGCAGGCTTCCGGAATTTGGCTTCACGCCGACCGGCGCCAATCCGGCGCGCGGATCCCTGTTTGTCATGCCGGGATCCGGAGAACTGAAGCGGATCGCACTTACGGTCGGAAACTCGGGAAATTCGTGCCGGATCCAATACACGACCGATTACACGACGACGCGGGTGGGAGATCGGGAAATCGTTGTGCCTCACAGTTCTTTAGCCGAAACGATTCTCCAGGACGGGACGGAACTGCGTAGCGAGACTTATTTTTCAGGGTGCCGCAGGCCTGGAGCGGCGGCCAATGCACTGGCTGCGAGTACACCGCCACCCGTTCCTCCGCATTTGCGGCTCAGGATCCGTCTTCAATCGGCCATCGACACCGCCACTGCGGCTACCGGCGATCCTGTTACAGCTGTAATCCGGACAACGATTAAGGATAAGCAGGCGGGGAATATTGTTCATGCCGGTGACCGGCTGCACGGGCGCATTGCATTGATCGAAGAATATCTGACACCGAGGCCGCACTGGAATATTACTATTGTGTTCGAGACGATTGAACGCGGAGTGGGGGAGCGCGGAATCGACCAGGGAATTGAACAGCCGGTTTCCATAGTTCCGCTGGACAATGCGGTTTCACCGGAGGAGGAAAAAGTGCGGCCGGCGAATGCGGCCTACTACGTGGTTCAGGGTGCGAATGCAGTGCTGGACCCGAAAGTGGAGAGCGAGTGGGAGACGCGCTAATTTCCTACCGCAAACAGGATCGCGTCGTTGATCGCGAAGACAGTGCCATCGGGGCCGATCGCCGTTGGAGTGTAAGCTTCACCGCGGCCTGACGTGAGACTCAACCGCTCACTCAGCGTGTTGGTTGCGAAATCCCAGCGGTAAACAGTACCGTCCTCATTGTTCGCGATCGCTGACCGCGTCACACGGTCCACCGCGGCGGAGTTGATGCACCACTCACGTACGCCTGGGAGTGAGGGATCCGGCGTGACGCCTGCCACGGTAAGAATTTCCTTCATGACCGCGACCTGCGATGCAGAGTATTGATCCGGCTGGCTTGCGAACGGATCGAGCACCGCAAGACGATTGTCGCCATCGCCCCCCGTATCCGCATAGTTGTTGTACTTGGTGAGAAGCAAATACGGCGACGTTCCGGTATAGGACGGAATCATGGCGGCGGGCACCACGGAGGGCGTGTCATCCCACCCAAAAGAGCCAGGGATTTTATTCGTGGTGAGGGCCGAATCAAAATGCAGGAGCCAGCCGCGGTCGTTATGTGAAGTGCAGCAGGGAGATTCCAGCACACCGAAGTACACGTCCCCATCGGGGCCGATCACGGGGGCCGAAGAACTATCGGAAGACACCGTTGCCGGATCACCGCGCGGATCGAACAGGCGGATATGGCTCACTGGCTGGAGCGTGACGGCGTCAAGAGAGGCGAGGTAGCCTTCTCCGAGAGTGTCCTGGCTCGAGGTCGTGACGTAGACGAGAGTCTGATTGTTGCTGAGGGCGGGAGCACAGTTTTGCGCGATCTGACTCGCCGCGCTGTCGCCCGTCAGCGAGACTGCGGACGTCCACGTTCCTTTTCCGGCTGTATTGATGCGCGCGATGCCGCTCACAAGGTTTGCCGGATTGCCGCCTGAAACGGTGAAGCCGAAAAATACATTACCGAATCTGTCCGCTGTCAGCGGAGTCGATATATGCACTGTGGCGTTGTAAACCGTCTGGTTCAGGGTGTAGCCGTCCGGCGCAGTCATACCATAAAAAGCTAACTGGCCTGTCGCACCAGACTTGCTGTTTGGGCCGGAGGGAGAATTCGGAAGGTCGCGATAGTAAAGGGTTCCGCCTGCGCCGGGATAATAGATTCTCGTGCCGGCGGCCAGTACCGGCCCATAAGGCGGCACCCAGCTGTGCGGCGGAGGCGTGTAGTCGGAAGGCAGCGTGTAAAGCCTTGCGCCGGTTGCACCGTTGAAGGCCCGAAGTTCGTAGACGCCGGATTCCGTGGCAACAGGCACGATGACGGTATTGGCGGCAGTAATCAAAGGCGATCCGTAATGTGCGAAGAGCTCGCCCGCTCCGCCACCGGGCGGGTTTTCATCGACTGGAGTTTGCCAGTGTTGTGCGTGGAGCGACTGCGCCGCTGTTGGCGAGACTCCGGAATGTTGCGGGTCATGTCCGTAGCCGCTCCATGGAAGGTCGGGATCCTGCCCCGATGTCACACAGACCTGAGCGTTGAGATAGGGGAAGGTGCCGTCGCACCTGGAATCGCGAGGACGTCTGCCGGCTGCGGGCTGGCCGTCCAAAATCAGCGCCGGCCCGATTGCGAACGCTGCCAGAATGAAGAGGCGGCGCGGGGTCACTGATTTGCCGCGCCCTCAAAAGTGATGTTGGTATCGGCTCCAAACTTCCGGTAGTTATGAAACTCCGTATGATTCCTGGTGCAGTCCGAGGAACCACGAGTGCAACTCAGGGAGTCGGCCGCTGAAGGCAGCAGGACTTTCTGGCTGCCGATCAGGACAAAGTCATAGTCGATGGACGATTCGGCTGTATCCATTGGAAAATCGCGGGGCAGATCGCGAGCCGCGAGTTCGATCCGCAGGACACGGTAAGTTGCCTTATCGAACCAGACGGAGCCTGCGTATGCGGGTTTCCATGTGTGTCCGTCGGCGTGCAGCGTCCACGTGGAGCGCTGGTGCGTCACTACGTAGTCGTAGCGATAAGCGGGGTGGTTGGCAATCGTAACGGATTTCCGGTTGGTGAATTCCGCATCGGTCGCAGGTGAGAGGACAGCCTGAAGCATGCTGGCGAACTCGCCTTCGGACCACGAGCCGGTCTGCTCGATATCCTTCGTCGGTTTGCCGTTCACCATAATGTTCGTGTAGCGCTCCTTGCCCTCTTCGTAGACAAGATCGGTGGTGACGATGTCGAGCGGTTGCCAGGACGTGCGACCGCGGTTCGCGCTGCCGGTCGCGTAGCGGTTGGTGATTTGTCTGACCACATAGTTTGGCAGAGTATCGGAGAAGGTAAACGCGGCGTTGCGCGCCTGTTCGATGATGTCGTCGTCCGCATTCGCCGGACGTGCCGCCGAACCTGCGGCCGGGTCGGGCCCGGATTGAGCAAACACTGGCGGTTTTGTCACTCCGTTCACATCCTCGGCGGATAAGCTGGGCCTGGATGCGGCAGGTGCGTCCCCGGAGCTTCGACGCAGGACGGGTGGTCCGGAATCGTCCACGACCGTAGGCCCGGGAACAGGTGGCGAGGACACGGCTGGACGACGGCTGATGGTCGCGCTGCCGGTGTCGGACCCCGACCCGGATATGCCGCGCGGAGCCGCCACCGGCTGGGAGGGAGCGCTTGCGACGGCTGGAGTTCGAGAGGGAACGGACGGCGCGGGCTGAGGATTTGAGATTGAGTCGCCATCGGAACCAGAGCGGCGCAGCCGAGGGCGATCAGGATCGGAATCGGTATCGCCCGCCATTCCGGCACTGCCGCCGCCGGACGCGGATGACGTGTTCGATGCCGTCATGGCAGCAGCCTTATCCGCGGCGCTGCCTTTCTTATTCATCGTGATCGAGTTCGCGTAGTAATGGTCAGTATCGTCCCGGGTTGCTTCGATGGTTACGTGGTCACCGGGTTCGAAATCCGATGCCTTGACCTTACCCATCGTGGACAGGTATTTGGTGCTTTTTTGAATCTGGACCAGAACGATGCGGTCGTCACCGGTGTCGATCACAAGAGTAGTGGAAGAGAAATCCCGCAGACTGCCGGTCAGGGTTTCGGAAGGGCCGGAGACTTTGTTGGTTTGCGAACCCCCGGGGCGTTGTTGTCCGCCCGAATTTCTGCCGTTCCGGCCGGGCAATTGTATTCCACCGAATTGCCCGAACGCAGGGCTCAGGGCCAATGTGAGGGCAAACAGCGTGGCGATCCAGCGTGGCATACGGTAGTGAGACGCCCCCTGGGACACCATGGTTGCGGCAATCGAATCAGCTACTATCCTCCATTCCACCCGACTTTCATGTCAACCTCCAGCCCCGCGCGGGGTGGTTTAGCCCAGGTTCTTAAGGAGCGATAAGACCGCCTGGGGAGCTGAATTGGCCTGCGACAACGCCGCGAGGGAGGTTTGTTGCAGCACCTGCGCTTTGGTCAGGTTGGCAGCGGCGGCTGCTACATCCGCATCGCGGATGCCGGCTTCGGCGGCTGAATAGTTCGTGATCTGAGATTGCGCCAGATTGGTTGCATACTGCAGCTTATTCTCGCCGGCGCCAACCTTACCCTGTACCAGACCCAGATTGCCGATGGCGGTGGTCAACGCGGCCAGTGCGGCCAGCGCGTTTCCAGTGCTGGATGCGCCGGGAGATGCGGCAGTAACAGACTGACCGCCCAGCCCCGCGAAAGCACCGGTGCCCGCCCCCGCCAGCGCCGTTTCCGTGATGCTGAAGGCGCCACTGCTTTGCAGCGTCAGGCCAGTGCCGGCTGTATCTTTAACGGCAAAAATCCCACTCCCTGCCAGCGCGTTGTTGATTGCAGTCAGTGCGGAAGCCTGCGTTGCGCCCGTAGTTGCGTCGAGGGAAATATTATAGGTGCCTCCGGAGTTCTGTACCGTGAACGTTTCCGCGCTACCTGTGACTGCCGGAGCGAGCGCGTCAATGGAATAATTGGAGCTGTTTGCAGCCGAGCCAGTAGTTGAGATCGGCCCGGTGCCGGCCGCGACCGTACTGACGGTGAACGCGGTGGACCCGCCGAACTGGAGCGAGCCGGTACTTCCAATGGACGCTGTGATGCCATAAGCCTGCAACTGATTATTAAGGCTGCTGAGGACCTGGGTGCCGCTGAGGCCCCCGCCTCCACCAGCCACAGTGATTGTCAGATCCTGATTGCCGGAGCCGCTGTTTTCGTGAAAAGTGAAGCTTTGGCTCGTGCCCGTGAGGAATGTGGTTGCGGTGTTGTTGAGATTCACGGAATTGCCGCCAATGCCCGTTCCGCCTCCCGCCACACTCGTGGTCCCGATGCCGAGAGCAGTAGCGTCCACGGCATTATTGGCGCCGCTCAGATCCACGGAGATCTGCGAATCGCCCTGAGTCGCGCCCCCGCCCGTATAGACCGACAGGTTGGTGTTGTTCACGCCCCCGGTATTCAGACCGATATTCGCGGCCTGGCGATTGAGTTCGGACAGCAGCCCCTGGTATTCATTGTTCACCGTGGCGCGGCTTCCCTGAAACGTTCCGGAGGCCGATTCGGCTGCCAGCGTCTGGAGCCGGCCGAGTATCTGCGAGATGTTATTGAGTCCGCCGTCGGCGATCTGCAAAGTAGTGACGCCGTCGGCCGAATTCTGCACGCCGGCAGTCAGTTGGGTAATCTGGCCCGCATACTCATTGGCTACCGCGAGGCCCGCCGGGTCGTCCGCTGACGAATTGATCTTATAGCCGGAAGACAGTTGCTGAATCGCGTTGCTCTGAAACTTCTGGTTTTGGCCGATATAGTATTGAGCGTTCAGCGATGCGATGTTGGTTTGAATCGATATCGACATTTTCTAATCCTTAGAGCTTTTGATTACCGGCATCATGCCGGTTTGGGTTTGCAATCGTTGCGCCCGATGCTGCAATCCGCATCATGCAGCCGGTGGGCCAACAGTCCGAATTCGTCATATCAGCGAGTTACGCGGCACTGCTATGACGGAATTCTGCCGTTGGAAACGGAACGCGCCAGGATTTTGCCATTCCGAAGTGCTTCGGTAAAATGTGATCGATGGCCACGGCTCGCAGGGTCGCATTGGCAATTGCGTTGGCCGCATCCGCCGCATGCCTTTGGGCTCAATCCGGCAGACGGTTTGCCCAGCCGACGGGGGTATTCGATTACTACGTGCTCTCGCTTTCGTGGGTGCCGGAATTCTGCTCGCAAGCCGCAGAGGCTGCGGCCAATCCGCGCGAATGCGCAGCTGGCAGGAATCAGGGATTCGTAGTTCACGGGCTTTGGCCGCAGGCCAACTCAGGCAGAAGTCCTGAATCGTGCGCGCCCGCCAAGAAAGTACCGAGGGGCCTGGTGAATCAACTCCTTTCTTACATCCCAAGCCCTGGCTTGATCCAGCACGAATGGGCGACGCACGGGACATGCACCGGGCTGGCGATGGACGATTACTTCACGAAGGTGATGCTGGCGCGCTCGGCGGTGCAGATTCCTGTGCAGATCTCGGCGATTACAGTCGCCGGGACGGAAAGCCCTGGCCAGATTGAAAAGCAGTTTGCCGGATCGAACCCATCGTTTCCCGAAGGAGCATTCCGGGTTTCATGCCGCGGCGGCGCACTTACCGAAGTACGAGCATGTTTCGATAAAGCCCTGAAGCCACGGGCCTGTACTGTCAGCGCAGGCGAGTGCCGATCCGGCGCGGTTTCAATACTGCCGCCTCGATAAAGGCAGCAACGGCCGACAATGCCGACGGCCGATACGAGTCCCACATTAGTGAGTCATCGCATAAGCGATGTAGTTCACGCCGATGCGGATGCCCAGGCGGGAATACACTTCCGGATAATAGGGCGCATCGGCCCACTCCCAGGAATCTCCAATGTCCGATTCGAAGGTGATCGCGACCACCAGGCGGCCTTTATCGTCGCGAATCCCCATCCACCGATCCGGGCAGTTGGTGCACTTGAAGCTCACGCCGCGCTGCGCGGAGCCCTCGCTTCCCACCTGATAGCGCTCGGCGAGATCGTAGACGACGTGAAAGATCGGATCGTCATTGCTGAGATCCGCCGGCTCGCTGACGGGCAGAATCTTCCGCATCGTCTCCATGAAAATTTCCCACTCGTTGGCGCCCCAGAAATCGTCCGCCATGAAAAAACCGCCGCGCAGCAGATATTCGCGCATGGTCTTCACCTGAGAATCGGTTAGCTGCCAATGGCCGGGCTGGACGGCATAGAGCCAGGGCCAATCATAAACGGCTTCATCGTCCAGATTGATGGGCTGCTCCACCGATCGCGTGTGAATGCGGGTTAACCGGCGGACAGCCTCAGCGAAATGACGATCGGCGCGCGGATAATCCTGAGTCCAGATCGAGTTGCCCTCGTACCAGATTCCGTTGCCGTTGCGGCCGCCGCGAACATATCTTCCACCGGGGGCAAGCGGATACATGAGGCGGGCAAACGTCCATTCAGTCTGTTCCCGATAGTCCGGCGGAAGGCCAATATCGCCGACCCGATATTCGACCCCCGGATATTCACGGAATGAAGGTAGCTGAAACGCGAGAAGAGTTCCGGCGAGGGCGGAAACGGCAACGCACGCCGCCAAGCCGTATTTCGCGTGGAAAGGCATCGGAACTATGCTGTGAGGATAGCAATGGCGCGTCGCGGCACTGTTGGCTATTGATGCGCATGTAGACTTGGCGCATGGAACGCAGGATGTTCTGGTTGCTGTTCGGGGTGCTGAGTCTGGGTGCGGATTTCCTGCTGCCGCTCTGGTGGGGGCTCGCCGCCACCGTTCCCATTTTCATCCTGAGTTGGTGGATCGCGTACCGCAGCGGATGGTTCGATTTCTAGAAATGAGCCAGGCGGACAAATAATCCGCCCAGAATACCCCCGATCACAGGCCCGACGATCGGAATTCCCGCATAGCCCCAGTCCGAACCACCTTTACCCGCTATCGGCAGGATGGCATGTGCGAGGCGCGGTCCCAGATCGCGCGCCGGATTGATCGCGTAGCCGGTAGGTCCGCCGAGCCCGAGACCAATGGCCCAAACCAGACTCCCGACAAGCCAGGGTCCCAGCCCGGCCACCGGTCCGCTGGCGGCCACTGCTTTCGAGAAGATCGCACCGGCAATCACTACGAGAGCGCAAGTGCCGATGATTTCACTCATCAGATTTGCAAAAGGGCTCCGAATTGCGGGCGAGGTACCGAAGCAGGCGAATTTCAAATCCGTATCCGGAGTTTCGCGCCAGTGCGGCATATAGTGCACCCACACCAGGCACGCTCCTACAAAGGCGCCGGCTATCTGCGCCAGTGTGTAGGCGAGCAGTTTGCTGTAATCGCCGGACGTGACCGCGGCGCCCAGCGTCACCGCCGGATTCAGATGGCCTTCGCCTCCGCAGGCGATGGCGGTAAAGACGCCGGCCATCACTGCCAGGCCCCAACCGGTGGCGATCACCATCCAGCCGCCACCTTCGCCTTTCGATTTCTTCAGCAACACGTTCGCAACAACACCGTTGCCGAAAAGGACGAGGACCAGAGTCCCCATGAATTCACCGAAAGCACCGTTGGGCATTATTCCTCCAGCCAGTCGAAGGTCCGTGTAACGGCCTTTTTCCAGAATCCGTACATTTTTTCTCGCTGCGCCGCTTCCATTTGGGGCTCCCAGGTGCGGTCCACCGACCATTGGGCGCGCAGGTCGTCGGTATTGGCGTAGAAGCCGGTAGCGAGTCCCGCGGCATAAGCCGCGCCGAGCGCGGTGGTTTCCTTCACGGCAGGACGAACAACGCCGCGCCCCAGAATATCAGCTTGAAACTGCATCAGCAGCTCGTTTTCGACCATGCCGCCGTCGGTTCGCAACACGGTCAGGGGCACGCCCGAATCCTTTTCCATGGCATCCACCACTTCGCGTGTCTGGAAGGCAGCAGCTTCGAGCACAGCGCGCGCAATGTGGCTCTTGTTGGAATACCGGGTGAGTCCCGCGATCACGCCGCGCGCATTGTGTTTCCAGTACGGCGCGTACAGACCGGAAAACGCGGGAACGAAGTAGACTCCTCCGTTGTCAGTTACCTGGGCAGCGAGCGTCTCGATTTCAGAGCTTTTCGAGATCAGACCAAGATTGTCGCGAAGCCACTGCACCAGCGCGCCAGTGATTGCGACGCTGCCTTCGAGTGCGTAGTGGGCGGGTTGTCCTTGCAACTGGAAAGCGACCGTTGTCAGCAAGCCGTGCCGCGAATGAACAATTTCCGTTCCGGTATTCATCAGCAGGAAGCAACCGGTGCCGTAGGTGTTCTTCGCTTCACCTGGGCTGAAGCAGGTCTGGCCCACCAAAGCCGCCTGTTGATCGCCCAGAATGCCCGCTACCGGCACGCCGCGAATGGCAGCGAGATTCGCATTGCCATAGACTTCGCTGCTCGAACGGATCTGCGGAAGAACAGCCCGCGGGATACCGAATGCAGCTAGTAACGAATCGTCCCAGTCGAGGGTTTTCAGGTCCATCAATTGGGTGCGGCTGGCATTGGTGCAATCCGTGAGATGCAGGCCGGTCAGGTGCCAGAGCAGAAAAGTGTCCACCGTGCCGAAGAGAAGGTCGCCCGCTTCAGCTTGCTTGCGCGCGCCGGGAATGGTCTCCAGGATCCAGCGTACTTTGAGAGCGCTGAAGTAGGTTGCCAGCGGAAGACCTGTCTTCGCGCGGAATCGGTCGGGTCCGCCGTCGCGGGAATATTCCGCGATGTAGTCGGCGACACGCGTATCCTGCCAGACCAGGGCGTTGGCGACGGGCTTGCCGGTGGTTCGATTCCACAGCAGAGTCGTCTCGCGCTGGTTGGTAATGCCGATAGCCGCCAGATCGGCGGGGCGCAGACTTCGCTGTGCCATCGCTTCCGCAATGACTTCCTGCGTCCGCTGCCAGATCTCTTCCGGATTGTGTTCCACCCAGCCCGCCTGCGGGAAGATCTGCTCGTGTTCTTTTTGCGCGCTGGCAACGATGCGGCCCGCGCGATCAAAGATTAAAAAGCGCGTGCTGGTCGTTCCCTGGTCTATTGCTCCGATGAATTCCGCTTTGCTGGGATCTGGCATTGGGTCCGTTTTTTCGGATTCTCCAGTCTATCCCTGGCCTGGCCGTAGTATCATGACCATGGTTTTTGGGGAGGGTCACCGATGAAGGTAACGAATTCGATTGCAGGTTTCCTGGGAGTTGCGCTGGCAGTTTCTCTGGCGCAACAGGCGCCCCGTTCGGCCGCGCGGCCTGCGGCGGCAGGGGAGCATCACTACCTTTACGTCGCAAGTCCGGGTACTCGAAATTATGTGGAATACGGCGGCGTAGGGATTCTCGTTTTCGATATCGATCAAAATTACAAATTCGTCAAGCGCATCCCGACCTGGAAAGTGCCGGAGGGCAAGGAACCGGAGAACGTCAAAGGGATCGCTGCGAGTGCGAAGACGGGTCGCGTTTACGTCACGTCGCTGAATCGCATGATCGCGATCGACGTTGTTTCCGGCAAGACGATATGGGACAAGACCTACGAAGGCGGCTGCGATCGCATGGCCATTTCGCCCGATGGCAAACTTCTCTACGTTCCCCAACTGGAAGGCCCGCAATGGCACGTTGTGGATGCAATGACCGGCGCCGTTATCGCGACGATTGAAACGAAGTCCGGCTCGCACAATACCATTTACGCCGCAGACGGTCAGCACGTTTATCTCGCGGGACTGAAGTCGAACATGCTTTCTATTGCCGACACGAAAACCCACACTGTTACGGCGACGGTCGGACCTTTCGCGGATTTCATTCGCCCCTTTACAGTGAACGGCGCTGAGTCACTCGTGTATGTAAATACGAACAAGTTGCTTGGCTTCGAAATCGGCGATCTCAAGACGGGCAAAATGCTTTATCACGTGGAAGTGCAGGGGTTCGAAAAGGGCGATGTCAAACGCCATGGCTGTCCGGCCCATGGCATTGCTCTCACCCACGATGAAAAGGAACTCTGGCTCGCTGACTGCCACAACAGCGCGATTCATGTCTTCGACAACACCGTCATGCCGCCGAAGCAGACCACCGATCTCAAGATGCGGGATTGCGTCGGCTGGCTCAGCACCAGTCTCGATGGCCGCTTTGTCTATTCCTCAACCGGCGAAGTGGTCGATATCGCGACCAAGAAAATTGTTGCCACGCTGACCGATGAAACCGGCCGTCAGGTGCAAAGCGAAAAGCTGCTGGATGTCGTTATTGCGAACGGCAAGGTAGTTCGTGTGGGCAATCAGTTCGGCGTCGGCATGAAAAAGTAGGCAATGCTTCCGCTGGTCCTGCTCTTTCTCGGGGCGAAGGCTGACGACGGGCGTTTTTTCGATCAGCGCGTGGCGCCGATTATTGAAACACACTGCCTCGGCTGCCATAACGAAGAGCTGAAGAACGGCAACATTTCTTTTCTCGACAGGGAGAGTTTGCTGCGTGGCGGCGCGCATGGGCCGGCAATTGTTCCAGGCAAGCCCGCAGGCAGTCTGCTGATGATTGCGTTGCGCCACGGGGGTGAATTGCAGATGCCCCCGGGGCCGAAACTATCATCGAAAGAAATCACCGTCTTCAGGAAGTGGATTCAGAGCGGCGCTGTCTGGGGCGCCAGGCTAAGAAAATAATCAGGAGTCCGCCGGCAAAGCCGCTTCGTTGCGTTGATGATGCCAGTGGTGTCCGGCGAAAGTTGCCACCAGCAGCAGGATGATGCCGAACGCTCCGTTGGCAAGCGCATCGGTACCCATCAACCCGCGAGCCCCCCAGTGCTTGTATCCCACGCCATCGAGCCAGGTCATGTAGGCAATGGACGCATTTCCAGACGCATTCAACGCGGAATAAGCGAACGCCGCCGCATGCTGGCGCTTGCCGACCACGTCCAGCAGGAACGCCGTGTAGACGGCGTAGGCGAAACCGGCCGCCAGGGAGTAACCGGCGTAACCGGCGCCGTAGGTCAACGGCGTCGCCGGGCCGAGAGCCAGCCAGAGAGCGAAGACAGCCGTCAGCCCGCCTGCGAGAGCGTAGGCGACCATCCGGCTCATTTTATCCGCGACCACGCCGCCGATATAACATCCGAGGGCCGAAAGAAGTCCACCGGCAACTCCCGTGACCAGAGCAACTTCGTTGCCCGACGCATGATAATCCCGAGCGACGCCGGAAATCAGATTCGTGACTGCCGCCGTGCCGACCGGCGAAAGGAAGAACAGCAACCCGAGCCAGGTTCGGCGCGAACGAAGCAGATCGCGAAGATCGTGGAACATACCCGCCAGTTGCGGGCCGATAGCTCTGATTACGGGCCGGGCTTCATCGATCGCAAAAGCCGCGAGAGACGGCAGCACCATCGCGGCCAGGATCGCGAACGCAACCGTCGGAACCGCGGCATGGTCCGCCAGCCAGATGACAAGGCCGCCGGCGATAGCGCCGCCGCTCACATTGCCGGCCTGGTACCAACCGGACGCGCGGCCTCGCATCGATTCCGGCATCGCAGTGAGCAGCGCGCCGCAGGCAGAACTGAGAAGGCCGCTGAAAGCGTTAGAAAGGAAAAGCAATACCGTCAGAAGCCCGACCGAGCCGTGAATACCGAAGATCGCGGCCGCGGCTGTAGCGCCACTGGCTACGGAGGAAACGATAATCCACGATCGCCTCCGCAATCCGGTATCGGCCAGCGGCGACCACAGAAATGCCCATATCGCGGGCAGAATTGCCACGGCGCTGATTTTCGCAATCTGATCCACCGGCATGCCAACCTTTCGCAGGAGGTAAGGCATCAGAAGGGCCGTCACAGAAGTCGTGAAACCGTAGGGAAGCACCAATATGCCGAATAGCCACGGCGGGTTGTGTTTGGATGGTTCCGTTTGCGGAGTCAGAATAGCCGAGTGTACAACGGTGCCACTCATCGTTTGTGGGGCGGTTCGCTCGAAAGAAGTTCGAAAACGGAGAGGATTTCCGCGCGGCGGGCCGGGTCGATTTGCAGGTATTGTCTGTTGCCGGGGCCGAAGTTGAAGTGCGTCACGCCGTCTGGTTCCACAGCGACTGAGCCGTTTACGGAGTGGCCGAAGTAGCCAGGCCGCACCGCTTCGAGCACCGCGGTTAAATCCCATGTGGGCCGGTCGTATGGCATTTTCTTGTAGGCACGGTAAGACTCAGCCACCGGATGCGGATTTGCATACGAGAAATCGTGTTCGATGTTCGCGGCAGGGAAAAGCAGATCGCGTCCGATTTCGAAACCGCTGAAGACGATGGGCGTTGGCCAGCGTTCGAAGACCGCCTTTGCGGATGGTGCATCGATTCGTACGTTGTATTCAGCGGCGCCATCGGCAAAGTTGCCGGCCATTGCAACCACGAGCGCTACCTTCTCGCGCACGAGCGCCATATCCTCCGGCGCCTCCATCAGTGCCGCGAGATTTGTGCTGAAGCCGGTTTGAACGAGGATCACTTTAGCGGTTGAGTTTCGCAGTAAACGGCGCAGGAGTCCGGGTGCCGGCTCCGCGGCGTCGCTCGCGGCGTAGTGCATGGTCCGCAGAACTTGCGCCATGTAACCGTCACCGTCGCCACCCTTCAGGTCTTTGATTGCGACACCTACCGGAAGATTGCCATGCCCGTAGAAGTCATCGATCATTCTTATGTACGGCATCGCGGCGGGATTCGCGTTCGTCAGCGTGACGCCGATCAGTTCGCATTCGCCGCGATCCGTCAGCGCATGAAGGATCGCGAGGGCGAGCGCATCGTCCACGTCGTTTCCCATGTCGGTGTCGAAAATAACGGGAGGGGCCGCGAAGCAGAGGTTCGCGATCAGGCAAAGCAGAATCGGCAGCCGTTCGTTCCAATTTCGACGCTCAGCATCGAGATCGATCCTCCGTCGACTCCGGAAGCCGGAAAGGTCACAGCATCATCCTTCTGCCTTGCGCCCATTACGTAGAGCAGCGGAAGATAGTGGTCCGGCGTTGGAATGGAAAGCATTGCATCCGGCCCGAGTTGTTCGTAATCGATGAGCGGCTTGTTGTCTCCCGCCAGAAGCAAATCTTTCGAATCGTTCTCGAACCGGACGGCCCAGTCGTAAGGATCGGGCTTATGCGCGCCCCAGGCATAGGCGTGCAGGTTATGCACAAGATTGCCGCTGCCGACGATCAATACGCCCTCACTGCGGAGCGGAGCGAGTTTCCTTCCGATTTCAAAATGAAAAGCGGCAGGTTTGGTTTCGTCGATGCTCAACTGCACGATGGGAATCTCGGCGTTCGGATAGACATGCGCGAGCACCGACCATGTTCCGTGATCGAGACCCCACGAAGCGTCGAGCATGACCGGAGTTGGCGCCAGCATGGCCTGAACACGGCGCGCGAGATCGGGATCGCCTGGCGCCGGATAGCGCACTTGGTACAGTTCGCGGGGAAAGCCTCCAAAATCGTGTATTGTGCGCGGAGCCGTCCCGATCGTAACTCCGGTGCCCGGTACATACCAGTGGGCTGAAATCGCCAGAATAGCTTTCGGTTTCGCGACGCGGGTGCCGATTTCCCGCCATGCCGCGGTATACGGATTGCGAGCCAGCGCGTTCATCGGATTACCGTGGCCGAAGAAAATGGCCGGCAGTATCTCGCTCATTGGCACCCCCGCATGCCGATGATATCGCGAGTTAGAATTCGCCTCCGCAGGACGTTTATAGAACAGCACTTCTTGTGGAGGCAATACGATGTCCTGTTTAGATGCGGCGATGATGCAGGGTTATCTGGAAGAGCTTGGGCCCCCGCCGATCAACGGCGTGGTGGAGGGCCACTTGAGCACCTGCCGGCGATGCCGTGACTCATTTGACCATCTCGCGGCGACGAACCGGCGCGTGAATGGATGGCTGGCGAAGCTCGCTCCGGCCGAGCTGCTCGTTATTGACGCGAAGATTGCTTTGCGCCGCATGGAGCCGGGTTCGCGCCCGATTTTAGGTGGCGAAATCTTTCGGCAGCGCACCAATCCGCGTGCGCTCGTTTCGTCGTTTGTGCTTCAGGCCGGTGCGGTTGCCGCACTCATGTTGTTCGGTACGGTTCAGGCTGTGCGGACGCCCGTCTCAGCGACCGCGCTCTTTGTGCCACCGCCGCCAATCAGGCAGATTGAGCACAGGTCCCTTCAGCGCGATGGCGGTGGACATGGTTCGCCCTCGCCGCCGCTTCACGAACAACTCGTGAAACCCGGGCCAAAAATATTCCACTCGCCGGTTCCTGTGGTCGATCATCCCGCCCTGGTAATGGACGAGTCGCTGATCGCGCCTGGGGACGCATGGCCTGCGTCGGCGAGTCCCATTGGAGATCCATTTGGGGCATTCAGAGGCGCTTCAGGCTCTGGTGGTAAAGGAGGTCCGGGTGACGGCGACGGCTCTGGAACAGGAGACCGCACCGGTCCTGGAGCGGGCGATGGAGATCGCGGAATTTTTGCGGTTGGCAACGGCACCTCACGGCCCGAGGTGATCACGAAAGCGGATCCGGAATACTCTGAAGAGGCACGAAAAGCAAAATACAGCGGCACGGTCGTGCTTTCCATCGTGGTGAATGCCGACGGTACGGCCGCGGATATCAAAGTGGTGAGAAGTCTCGGTTTGGGGCTGGACGAAAAAGCCGTGGACGCTGTTCGGCGATGGCGCTTCAGGCCTGGGATGAATAAGGGAGTGCCTGTGAGAGTCAGGGCACAGATTGAAGTGAACTTTCGGTTGCTTTAGGGGGCCCGGCAACAGGATTCAGAAGCCGGCGTTAGGAATTTCCGTCAGGCGGCGTTTAATGGGTGTGTGGCAAGATCACGAGGCGGTGCTTATGAGCGCGGGACCCCGATTGACGTCAGGGATGACAACTGAGACTACCGCAGCGCCGACTTCGGACGGCGAATTCGAACGGCTATTCCTCGAGCACTATCCTAGGCTCGTGCGAACGCTGCTGCGGCTGGTGGGGAACTCCGGCCAGGCGGAAGAACTGGCGGCCGATGCTTTCTACCGGCTGCACCAGCATCGAAGCCAAAACAGGGCGGAAGAAAATCTGGCGGGTTGGTTATATCGCACGGCGGTGAATCTGGGCCTTGATGCATTGCGCGCCAATTCACGCCGTACCCGGCGGGAACAGCAGGCGCAACGGGAAGAGACACGGAACATCGGCACCGCAAATCCTCTTTATGAATTGTTGGCAGAAGAACAGAGGGAGCGAGTTCGGAACGTGATTGCACAGCTGAAGCCGATTCAGGGGCAAGTACTTTTGATGGGCAGCAGCGGGTTCACTTGCAAAGAAATAGCCGCCGTCCTGGGGGTGAAACCGAATTCTCTATACGTGCTGATCTCGCGCGCTAAAGCGCAGTTTGAAAAGGAATATGTGAGTCTTTACGGGAGGGCAGAATAATGGCTTGTCTGAATGAATCCGACCTGCAGGGATACCTGGAAGAATCCGGGCCGACTCCGCTTCGTCAGATGGTGGAGAGCCATATGGTGTCATGTCCCGAGTGCCGTGCGGCTTTTGATCGGGTGGTCGCGACACACCAGCGCGTCAACGCTTGGCTTTCGGAATTGTCCTCGGCTGCCGATGAAGTTCCGGTGGATGTTGGCGCTGCCCTGGCGTCGGTCCAGGCCCGCATCGCCTACACTTCACCAACTCCGCATAGGGTGACGGCGGAAGATCACCTGGCTCGCTTGCTGGCGCCCGATACGGAAATTCCCTGGTACAGAACGATCTTTGGCAACATTCGCGATTTGGTCCGGCCTGAAAAACTGCCGGAACTGGAACTGACTTCGAAGCCTGTCGCGGTCAGAGATATTTGGGGAGAAGGCACGAATCCGAAACGTGTTGCTGCTTCGGTTCTCTTCCACGGCGTCGTGTTCGCCAGCCTCATCCTGATCGGCACGAACGATAAAGTCCAGAAGGCAATCAAGAACGTGGTTCTGGTGGCTCCGCCTCCGCCCGTCCAGACCGTGAAGACGGAAGTGAAGAATGCCGGGGGTGGCCAGCGCTCCCCGCTCCCTGCGCTGAAGGCAGCGCTGCCGAGGCCTGCGCCCAAAGTATTCACACCTCCGCTTGTCACGATCGAGCATCCTGCGCTTACGATGGACGCGTCGCTCATTGCCCCTCCCGATGCCTGGGCGGCTCCGACGGGCGCGATCGGGAACCCGCTCGGCGCGATTGGCGGCGGCGGAGGGTTCGGCAGTGGCGGCGGGATCGGCAACGGCCGCGGCACGGGAGTCGGGAACGGTTCCGGAAGTGGACTTGGCGGCAATGGCAACGGAATTTACTCCGTCGGCAACGGCACTACCCCGCCGTCCGTGCTTTCCAAAGTGGATCCGGAATATTCCGAAGAAGCCCGCAAAGCCAAGTACAGCGGCTCGGTGATGCTTTCCATCGTGGTGAACACGGACGGCAAGGCGGAAGATATCAAAGTCGTCAAAAGTCTTGGAATGGGGCTCGACGAAAAGGCCATCGAAGCGGTGCAGAAGTGGCGCTTCAGCCCAGGCAAGAACAAGGGCGTGCCGGTGAAAGTTCGCGCACAGATCGAAGTGAACTTTCGCCTTCTATAGACCGCGGGTTTGCTTCTATACGGGCCGGTCCTTCTCACGGCCGATCCGAACCCAATGAATGATTGACATGGCGCTTCCAATCACGCAGAAGGCGATAAAACCCGCCATGAACCACAGGAAGCCGGATGAGTTCGCGATCCGAATGATCTGCGGGCCGAACTGAAACGCCGACCAGCCGATCAGAACAAAACGAACGGCACGCGCGCTGAAGACGACCAGCAGCAGTCGCGTTTTCGGATACTGAAGTGCGCTTGCCACGGCAATCGCGGCCCCAAATGGAAAAGGCGGCGGAGATAAACACGAAATGATGAGCGCCAGCGCAGCCCGCTTCTCAATTTGACGCTTGAGGTATTCGTGAAGCTTTGGCTTGACGAAGCGCTTCAGGCCGGCTTCGCCGCCTTTCCGGCAGACCAGATCGAGGATGAAGACGCCGATCGTAGATCCAGCGGCCCCTGCCAGAATGCATGGCACCAAAAGGCTGTGATTACGTGCAATCAGGATAACAGCCAACAGGTCGCCGCCTATGGGAAGGAAAAGAAAAGAATCGTCAGCGATAGTTACCAGGAGGAGCCCGAAAATTCCAAGCTGGAGGAAAAAATCCAGGGCCTGTCGGAACGAGGAATGCATGCGCCCCGACTAGGGCATTTCGAGGGCCAATCGAGCGGAAACCCTGTAATATCTAACGGATGAAGTCGACGTCGACTTTGTGAGGGATGAGGCCGGCCTCGAAACCCTTATCGTAAAGCAGACGGGCCGCCTTCGGAATGTCCTCGCCGGCATCGACTGTGTGATGGTTGACGTACATGCCGACGAATTTTTCGGCGAGCCGTGGCTCCATATCGCGCGCGAACTGCATCGCGTATTCGAGCGCTTCGGAGTGGTTATCCAGGGCATACTGGATGCTCTCGCGCATCATCCGGCAGCACTCCGTCTTTATGTGATCCGGTAACGACCGCAGAAGAACATTGGCGCCGAGCGGCAGTGGCAGGCCGTATGTTTCTTTCCACCACTTGCCCATGTCCAGCACGCGGTGAAATCCCGACTTGTTGTAGGTCAGCTGCGCTTCGTGAATAATCAGGCCGGCATCCGCGGCGCCTTCCTGGACTGCATCCAGAATCTTATCGAAGGGAACGACGACCGGTGTGAAATCGGGTTCGAATATCTTTAAGGCCAGGTAGGCTGTGGTGAGCAACCCGGGAATCGCGATCTTCTTACCTTTGATGTCCTCGGGTTCCATGGGGTGCGTCGTCACCACCAGGGGGCCATAACCATCGCCTACGCTGGAGCCGCTTGCCATGAGCGCATATTTGTCGGCAATGTACGGATAGGCGTGATAGGAAATCGCGCTGAGATGGTACACACCCTCCCGCGCCTTGCTGTTCAGAGTTTCAATATCCGAGAGGACGTGGCGAAAATTCAACAGGGGAGAGCGGACTTTTTTCGTAGCCAGGCCATAAAACATGAAGGCGTCGTCGGAGTCCGGGCTATGGGCGCTCACGATCTCAAATGGTTGCTGTTGCGGCATACGAAGAGGGGCGGAATTGTCCAGTATCTCATGCCGCGTACAGTCGGCCGAAAGTAGGCCAAAGTATATACCTGCGGTTAATCCCTTTGGTTAATAAGGGCGAAAAGTGCTGGAATTCACCAGTTAGTTTCGGCATAATGAAACCCGTACAACCGTCGGCCTGCAAACCGGCGGCACGCTAAAACGAGGTGCAAATAAACGTATGAAACAACCGCGCAAGAAAATTGTTATTGGTGTAATGGTCCCCGCCATCGTGGCGATCATCTTTCTGAAACGCACAATGGGAATGCCGTCCATGAACGGTGTGGCAATGGTAAATATCGAAAGCCTGTTGGTCACCGGCGCATTGTTGGGAATCGCTCTGGCTCAGGCGATCTCCGCCTTTCGCAAGCAAAGCTGAAGTGCGCCGGGTCCGTCGCCATTTCTGCAGCGCCTCTCTTCAGTAGTTGTACGGGATGTTTGGCCGTGCGCATGGAGAAGGCGCTATCTCATTTACTTCCACCCGGTCTTGCTGGCTTCCACTCAGTCTTCACTCGCTTCCACGTGGCATCCATTTTCTGCCGACGTTAGAATAGGCCATGCGCCGGGCCTGGCCGATCTATCTGCTGTTCCCTGTGGCGGCGTGCGCACAACCGGTCTGTACTGCCTGGATCCGGGCACAGCGACCACCTGGCGCAACTCCGACACTAACCCGAATCCTGCCCGAAGTGCATGAAGTCGCTTGCGGCGAATCGTCGGTCGAGATTCGATCGGCCGGAACGTCCCTTTATCAATTCGGCCTCCTCTCCAATCCAGTCAACCCCGGCAACGAAATTCGCGATGTACGGATTGTTCTGCCTCGCCAGCCAACGCCGGAATCCCACGCGCATACCAGCCTGCCTCCGGGGCCAACAGGAATTTTTGTCAATGGCGTGCCGATCGATAACCACCTGGAATCCGACTCGTTCGAAGGACGTAATCTGTGGCACTACGACCTGATTTCTGAAAGGGGAGTGGAAACCGGGCACAGCGGCATGACGCCGATGCTGGCCAAATTGCTCAGCGACGGCTCCCGCCATTCGCCGATCATCGGTTTCGCGCTCGATGGATATCCGATCTACGGGCCCTGGGGCTATGTCGATGCGAAAAACGGGAGCGTGAAGCGGATGCGCTCCGGCTACCGGCTGAGGGCAATCGCGGAACGGACAACCTGGCCGGACGGAACGAAGTTGACGCCCGGGCAATACGGGCCACCTGTAGATTCAAACAATCCCCTGGGCACATTTTCGGAAGACTATGAGTTCGTAGAAGGCGTGGGCGATCTGGACAACTACAACGGACGTTATGCTGTCACGCCTGAATACCCGGAGGGAACATACGCGTATTTTGTCTCCACCGATTCGCAGGGGCGACTGGCATTTCCTTATGTCCTCGGTACCCACTATTACGGGCACTTGCCCACGGATGACCTCGCGACTGTACGGCTGGGCGAGCGCGCGGGCCTGAGTTTCGGGGCAAGCCGGGCTGATCTTCAGTCGGACGCGCAAGTGACCTTCGTTTTTGATTTCGCCGCACGCGCGCTGGAGTACGTGCACGAAAAGCCGATTCATCTGATTGTCGTTTCGGAAGACATGAGCGATTTCAGTCATATTCATCCGGAGCGGACGGCTGGAGAAAGTTATCGGGTCGCGCACACTTTTGAGCACGGAGGCCATTACCGCCTCTATGCGGAATTCACCCTTCCCGGCGAAGGGCCCCGGGTTGAGGCTTTTGACGTTCACGTTGCGGGGCCAGCCAGGCGCGCGATTCCTCTCGAAGTCACGTCCACATCCCGGCAGGCGCCGGCGGGGCTTGCGGCGCGACTGGACACCGTGACGCCGATTCGCGCCGGTGTCGATCAAACCCTGACATTTCGCCTCAGTTCCACCGTCGGTCTGGAGCCTTATCTCGGGGCGTGGGGTCATTTCGTGTTGATTGAAAATGGTATGCGCAACTTCATTCACGCGCATCCGATGGCATCCGTGGGGCAAGTGTCCGAACCGGC
>JAICJH010000136.1 GCA_025928545.1 Bryobacteraceae bacterium
CGCCTGCAAGTACACACTGATGTTCGCTGATACCGACGGGCTTCCCGCCACCGTGGAACTTGTCGAAACCAAAAGCAGACTCGGATCCGAACTCGTTACCTTCGCCGTCAGGCCACCCGGCAGATTCAGATTGATGGACGTCTGGAGATCTTTTCCAATAACAACTTGTCCTCCCTGCTGAAAGCCCGCCGTATAGCTGCCCTGTGCCAGAGGAGGGTTCGTGACCGTCACCTGCGTCGGATCAGGTGAATCGAAACCCGGTGCACTCACCGTGATCGTTGTCTGTCCCAACGTCAGAGCTTTGATCTGAAAACCGCCGTTGACGAGTGTGATCGACGCTACGCTGGGGTCTGACGATTGCACCGTCACGACCGGAGCCGAGGACGACAGGACATCCACGACTGTCGTACCCGTCGGTCCATACGCGAATTGAACAGGATAAGTATTGCCGCGTGTCAGAGTCACCAGGGAAGGAGATGCGTAGATCTTTGGACGGACCAGTTGCACAGCCGCCGAACCGCTGCCAAGGTGGGCGCTGGTGTACTGCAATTGAACTGTTCCGCTATCCTCCAGACCGCGCGCGAGAAATGTGGAATTCGCAGCCGTCACCTGGATAGAGCTTTCGCAGCCCCCACTATCCAGCAGACACACCTTCGACGGATCACTGCTGGTAATTGTCAACGTTTCCGCCAAACCGGTGCCGGAACCAGTGCCCGAAAAAAACATCCGGTGATCAAGGTACTTCCCGATGGTCGCCCCGAGCAGCGTGAACTGCGGATAGATCACGTTGAATATCGCCGGATTCGGCCCCGCAACCGGCAAGCCGGAGCTTGAGAGCGTCACCGACACGCTTCCACCTGAGATGCCCGCGAGTTGGACGGAGCCGGGCAGAGTGAATTTGGATGCGCTCAACGACGCGATCGACGGATCGGACACACTCACGTTGACGACGACTGGCTCTGAGTTCGGGCCGGTCTGAGCAAAGTGCAGCACACCTTGTTGGTCTCGCACCGCGGCTTGCGCAAAAATGAATGCCTGCGATCCCGCCGCCACTGAGTTCACTGCCGCTAATCCTGTTTGTAGAACAGCCTCGCCGATCCTGACCGGAATCTGCAATGGCGGAAACCCATCCATCGTGACCGTGACCGTAGCCCTGCCGCTGGTTGTCATCCCAATCAGGTAAAAGCTCGGCTGGCTGGCGATGGATCCCAGAGGCGCAGAGATCGTCGCCGCACCTTGAACAGAAACATCGAACGAAACCTGCACCACGGAAGGATCCGAGCTGACCACGGTCAGAATAGAAGACCTTGGAATATCGGGTGACGCATACCCGGATATTTGCGTCGCCAGATCTTTCGCCGCCCAATAAACGGGCGCGCCGCTTCCGATCGTAAACGTCGACAGGCTGATGGTTGCGGCGAAGCCATCCTTTCCTGCCGTGAAGACGCTTGGCGAATTGTTCCGCGCCGGCAGCGGCAGGTCGTCAGACGTGGTATCGCCGGCTATGGTCGCATTGGTGCCGCTCAACGTGAGACTAAGGGCGCGATCCGCTCCGGATCCGCCAAAATAGGACAGCGATTGCATGACACCGGAAGCGTCCAGCCATCCAACAATGGCGTCTTCGGAACCCGACAAACTGTTCTGCAGCGCATTCGTCACCTTCAGGTCCGTTGACGTCGTGAAGCCGGCGATCACTGGCCATCCCTGCCCGCCCAGTGGTTGAAGCGAAACGCTGTTCGCCATTGCCGTGATCTCATCGTGCCCCGATCCACCGACATACGTACTAAACGCAAGTGGCCCCCGGACAGGATCCCGGCCAGGTATCGACCACTGCGGCGGTTGAATCACCCCGCCCTCAGCCGTGTGTGGTTGTTCGAAATCTATACGGGCGACAAAGCCGTCCGCATCGCCTCCACCAAACGTCGGCTGCCACGCTTTGACGGTTGGCAGGTCCAGCGAATCTGTTACTCCGGCCAGATACACCGTTTCGAGGCTCGCGTTATCGAACCAGGTCGCCACCGATCGGACGTCGTCATCTCCGGATCCCCCAAAATAAGTGCCGAACTTAAGTCCCGGAGTAGGCGTCTGTAAACTCAACCGCGCCACGAATCCATCCGATTTGCCGTTGAGATGATCTTGAATCGCATTTTTTAGCGGAAAATCTTTGGACGTGGTCTTCCCCCCGATCAGAATTCCCGACTGCGCATCGAGCGCAATTGCTTCGGCGCTGTCGTCGCCGCTTCCGCCAAAGTAAGCCAGTGAACTTACACTCACCTGTGGTCCGAAAAGCGAACCGGCGCCCAACAGCACGTCGAAACCACCCGCAAGCTTCGTCTGCAGCGAATTTCCATTGAGTTTGACGTCCGGTGAATTGGTATCTCCGGCGAAGTAAATCCCTAAGAAGTTGAGAACGATCGAATTGATTCTGTCGTCGCCGCTCCCACCGATCAGAACTGTTTGGGGTAAGGCGCCGAAATTGCGGATATCGAGCCCGAGAATGAATCCATCGGTGCCTCCCAGCGCTGGTCTGGAGGCGAAGTCCTTCGAGTTCGTCCATCCCCCGATGATCAACGTGCTTCCGTTATCCATCGCGCAGGTCGGAACATCGTCCCCTGATCCGCCGAAAAATGCCAGCAATCCAGTGAACCGCTTGCAGAACTCGGCGACAACGGGGTTGACAAGCGGCATTAACCATGCAGGTCTGCTTTCCGTGCGTGCCGCGAATCATTTTTCGTTATTTCGGGAGTTTCAGACGTGCAGGGTCGATTAAAATGCCAATTTCGGGCATGCTATGGCATGGCCTCTCCAGAAAGCCTTTCCGATCCGGTTTTTTACAGACTTTTATGAAGCGTTCTTAGTCAGTGGTGACTGAGTCTGAGCCACTGATCCACAGTCAATGCCAGTACTCCGAACATCAGATGCGCCATGACCTTTGCCGCTCCTCGCACCCGAATCTGACTGGCGCCGAATTCGTCTTTCAGCCGTGCGTTCACGCGTTCGCTCATGGTCCGTGTCTTGTATCGTTCCTCCTGCGCCCACGTCAGTTGCGGCGTTGGCTTATCGGGAAACACCTTCTGCAATTGCGAAGGCTTCTTCGTGCCACGCCGCGAATGCGGCGCAATGATCGGCACATGGTTCAGATGCCGGCTGTGCGCATGGATGGAGTCGGCGTCATAGGCTGAATCCATCAGCTCATAGAGGTGCGTTACGCGCTCCGAGGTCATCGTCATTAGTGGTATGGCGACCTGTGAATCGTGCACACTGGCGCTGGTGAGCACGGCGCTGATGGGAACCTGTCCGTCGGCCACGTCGAGATGCAGTTTGAAGCCGCGCCAATGGTGCTTGTGGCCCTGTGTGTTCTTCTTTATGCCCATATCGCATTGCCGCGGCAGATCTTTCAGCATGCGATCCAGCTTCTGGTGGCGCTGGCGCTGGATACGGGTTCCACGCTCGGAGGCCTTTGCTCTGCCAAAACTGCCTTTGGGCCTTCTTTTCCGGCCGCGCTTGTTCCGCGTCGCTCGCGCCGCCTTCTGCTTTTCCGTTTCCGGATAACGCTCGCGCACTGGGATCGCCGTGGAATCCCGCGCGATATGTCCAATCAGTCGCTGCTTCTGCGTGGCGGCAACGACTGCCTCATGCAATCGCTGCGGCAGTTCCGTCCCAGCGAATTCGGCGAATGCGCGGGAGAATTTCGATTCGTGCGGCACCGCCCGCGCGCTACTCCAGCCACAAAACCGTCGCAATGCTTCATCCACGTGCAGCCGTGCTATCAGATCCCGGGTGGTCGGCAGATTCATGACTGCTTTGGCCATGAAGGCCATGGCCAGCGCTGCCCGATCCCTGGCCGGACGGCCCGTCCAGGAGCGTCGCGCCGATAACATCCGTTCCAGCGGGGCCATCGCCACCACCGCACTCAGCAACTGCATCTGCGCGCTGAGTGGGCCGGTGACGGTCTCCAGCGTAGGGAATAAATCCGCCTGCAACATATGGGCGAATTGCGTAACGAGTTGTCGCGGGTTAAGCTGCATGTGGGGTTGGCTTCACTGATACGGTTGTTTGGCGACACCAAATTAGCGCAGTTCAACCCCGCTTTCAAATCATTTTTCCAACCGCTTGTTTCAACTACACTTCTGCCTCACGCACTTTTGCAAGAGGCTCGCTCGCTTAGCAAAATTATCTTCCTCCGCGGATCAGTCAGTTACAACCACGCCTTGCGTTTTCCGCTCTCCGCCTGTGCCACGATGCGGTCGTGAGATCAGAAGCTCAGATCAATGCCAGCCGGGCCAATGGCGCGAAGTCGCACGGCCCGGTCACGCCGGAGGGCAAAATTGCCTCCGCCGCCAACTCCGCTTTCTCCTCCGGACCCCGTACTCCCGAGGGCAAAACTCGCTCCGCCCGCAACGCCATCCGGCACGCATTACTGGCGGACACCGTCGTCTACACCGAGGAGAATCCCGCGGAGTTCATCGCCCTGCTCGAGAGCCTCAAAGAAGAGATGCAGCCCGCCACCGAAACGGAAGACATTCTGATCGAGAAAATGGCGGCTGCCGAGTGGAAGCGCAAGCGAGCCATGTGTCTCGAAAAAGGCTGTGTCGCCTACGCCACCGTCGTCCAGCGGCAGTGTGGCGATGAAGTCGCGATTGCCGTCAATCGCCAGGTACCCTCCGTCCACACCGCTCTTGCCTTCCGCGAGATCGCGGACAACGGCAATCTCCTCGAACTCCTTCGCCGTTACGAAGTCGCCTTTGACATGTCTTACTACCGCGCCCACTCCC
>JAICJH010000076.1 GCA_025928545.1 Bryobacteraceae bacterium
CGATCAGGATGAAGTTGCCGGTTACGCGATTGCGCCTGTACGGATCGCAAAAGATCGGCTTCTGCGTCCGGATCACCACCGCGCCGATATCGTTCAGCCCCAGCGCCGTTCCGCTCTCCTTTTCGAGAGTGTTGATATTGATGCGATAGCGGATCGCCTCCACGGCGGCGGCCACCTTTTGCGTCGTGTGATGCAGCAGGTAATTGCGGCCCACTTCCAGCGGCTTCTCGTGCATCCACACCAGCCGCGAGTCGATCTGCCGCGTCACGTGGGGCGAATGCGAAGGAGGAACCAGCATGTCGCCGCGGCTGATGTCGATTTCGTTTTCCAGGCACAACGTCACCGACATCGGCGGAAACGCGTGCTGCAGTTCACCGTCGTAGCTGACGATCGACTTCACTCGCGTCGTTCGTCCGGACGGCAGGACCATCACAGGATCGCCGCGTTTAATGACGCCCGACGCCACCTGGCCCGCATACCCGCGAAAATCCAGATTCGGCCGAATCACGTATTGCACCGGGAACCGCATCTCCGTCATGTTGCGGTCGCTCGCAATGTGGACAGTCTCTAGATAATGCAGGAGACTCGCTCCTTCGAACCAGGACATTTTCTGGCTCTTCTGCACCACGTTATCGCCGTGCAGCGCGCTGATTGGGATGAAGTGGAGATCGGGCGCCTGCAGGCGCGATGCGTAGTTCGCGAACTCCGAGCAGATGTTTTGGAACACCTCTTCGCTATACCCGACGAGGTCCATCTTGTTCACGGCGACTACGATGTGCTGAATACCCAGCATCGACGCGATGAATGCATGTCGCCGCGATTGTTGTAACACGCCGTGACGCGCGTCCACCAGCACCACCGCGAGATTGGCGTTCGATGCTCCCGTCGCCATATTGCGCGTGTACTGTTCGTGGCCTGGCGTATCGGCAATGATGAACTTGCGCTTGGGCGTCGAAAAGTAGCGGTACGCGACGTCGATCGTAATGCCCTGCTCCCGCTCGGCGCGAAGGCCGTCGGTCAGCAGAGCCAGGTCGAACGCGCCGGACGAGCGGTTAATGGGCGACCGCCGCACCGACGCCAGCTGGTCCTCATAGACGCCGTTGGAGTCGTAGAGCAGCCGGCCGATCAGCGTGGACTTTCCATCGTCAACACTGCCCGCGGTGGAGAACCGCAGCAGGTCCTTCTCCTCGTTCTGTTTTATGAAACTCTCGACGTCCAAAACGGGCTCTGGTTGAAGCCGGACCGCCTGCATTAAAAGTACCCCTCCCGCTTCTTCAACTCCATCGAGCCATCCTGATCATGGTCGATGATCCGATTCTCGCGCTCCGAGCGGCGGAACAGCATCATCTCCTGAATAATTTCCGGGACCGTCGTCGCATCGGAGCGAATGGCGCCCGTACAGTAGGTGCAGCCAAGAGAGCGCATCCGGCAGCGCACCATTTGCGGCTTTTCGCCGGGCAGCATGGGAGCGCCATGCTCCAGCGGAAGCAGACTGTCCCCTCGAACAATCATCGGCCGCTCCTTCGCAAAATACAGCGGCACAATCGGGATGTTTTCCACGTGGATGTATTGCCAGACGTCCAGCTCGGTCCAATTGGAAAGCGGGAAGACACGAATACTCTCGCCTTTATCAATGCGGCCGTTGAACAGATTCCACAACTCCGGCCGCTGGTTCTTCGGGTCCCACTGGCCGTACTGATCGCGGAAGGAGAAGACGCGTTCCTTGGCTCGCGATTTTTCTTCGTCGCGGCGGGCGCCGCCGAATGCGGCGTCGAATCCGCCCTCCGCCAGCGCATCCAGGAGGGCGCGCGTTTTGAGCTGTGCGCAGCATTTCTGCGTTCCCAACCGGAACGGGGAGGCGCCGTCGTCGATTGCTTTCCGGTTCGTATGGACGATCAGCTTCGCGCCGAGCTCCCGTGTGAAGGAGTCGCGGAACGCGATCATCTCGTCGAACTTATAAGTCGTATCGATGTGCAGCAGCGGGAACGGAAAAGGCGCCGGATAAAAGGCCTTCTGCGCCAGCCGCACCATCACGGAAGAATCTTTCCCGATCGAATACAACATCACCGGCCGGGCGAACTCCGCCGCCACTTCCCGGAGGATGTGAATGCTCTCTGCCTCAAGCGTACGAAGATGTGTCAGCGCCCAGCGATCCATTGGAGTATTACGTTAGCAACTCTGAGACCACCCGCCCAAACTGCCGTCGATCTAAAGCATTTTGTTCCTGCAAAGGGGAAACGGCTATGGAAGTGCACACCCGGCTATCGAAGTGAAGGTGTCCGATGGGCCACCGCTGCCGTTGCTCAATCCCTATGGAAAACCCCATGTACCACCTCACAAGCATTCGATCGAGCGCAAACGGTGGATTTGAAGGACTCATCGGCGGCCCTGGCATATCCGGCCCAGGTGTTCGCTACTGGTGCGACAGCGAAGAAGAACTCAAGATTTTGGTAGAGAATCTGAATCTGTCGTATAGCACCGGCAAAGAAGTGGCCCATTGGCGCAGGGTTGGAGTCATTCCTGACGGGAGTTTCGCCAAATTATCCCGGGCGGCCCGGCCCCGTTCAGCCGATCTCAGCTAACGTCGTAACTGCTTCCGCCCAGCGAATCGACCCTATCCCTTCTTGCAGCTTTCCAAGGTTATTTTTCTCTCCCAAAGGTTTACCGAAGGCTTACTCCCTATAGCAGCACCGCCCGCATAACTAAGTAAATGAACGACTTTTACCAGTCCGTCTGGTAAGGTCATTCCTCCGGAGCCGTTCATGCGAAACTTCCTGCTGTTAAGGCTTGCTGCTGCTGCATTCGGTCTTCTGGTTCCGTCGTGGACCGCTCTAGGCCAGTCGTCCCTCACTCTTTCTTCCAGTATTGCTTCGGCAGGCGCCGGGTCGGTCGCTCTTTCCCTCTCCACCGCCGGCGTAAGTATCTCAGCGCTGCAATGGACCCTGACGTATCCTTCCACGGCAACGAATATGTCGATCACCGCCGGCCCCGCGCTTACCGCGGCCGGTAAGACGTTGACATGCTCGCCCCTGGCCGGCGGGTATAACTGCATCGCAAGCGGCATGAACACGACGGCGATCGGGAGTGGCATCGTCGCCAACCTTTCCGCGACTGTCTCCGGCACAACCACCATCGCAGTGAGCAATTCGTTGGGCTCGGATCCGGCCGGAAGCGCCGTTACGATTACCGGCAGTGGCGGCTCCATAGTCGTCGCGACAGCCCTTCCGACAATCACCTCCACCACCTGCAATCCGACTGCTCTAGGACCCGGCGCGCTAACCACCTGCACCGTGACGCTCAGTGCCGCCGCCGGATCGGGAGGCGCGGCGGTCACACTCGGATCTACCGGAAGCATCACCGTACCGGCTTCTCTCACGATCGCGGCGGGCTCGAATACCGGCACGTTCACCGCTACAGCCGGCCAGTTCACCACCGCTCAGAGCGCCAGCGTAACTGCTTCGCTCAATGGTTCTTCGAGCAGCGCCACGCTCTCGCTCAACCTTGCCGCAGTGGTTTCTTCGCTGCAATGCGCAACGGGCACTCTCGGGTCGAACGCGAGCACCACCTGCACCGTCACCCTGTCAACCGCCGCTCCCACCGGCGGCGCCGCTGTCACGATCGGCGGCTCAATTGCCAATGTCCTCACCGTTCCGTCATCCGTAACGGTCGCGGCGGCGGCCACCACCGCAACGTTCACGGCCGCTACCGGCACTCTTACTTCCGATCAGACCGCCACCATCACTGCAATACTGAACGGCTCGTCCAAGTCCTTTCCCTTGACGCTCTCTACTTCCGTGCTCGTGTCGTCCATGCAGTGTGCCGCGTGGGCTCTTACTTCCAACTCGAGCACCACCTGCACCATCACCCTGACCAAGGCCGCTCCCACCGGCGGCGCCGCTATCACGCTAAGCGGGGCGATTGCCAATGTCCTCACCGTTCCCTCCTCGGTGACAGTCCCGGCGGCAGCCACCACCGCAACGTTCACAGCCACTTCCGGTACTCTTACTTCCGATCAAACCGTCACCGTCACTGCATCGCTGAACGGTTTCTCCAAGTCCGTGAACATCGTGCTCTCCAGTTCCATGCTCGTTTCTTCCCTGCAGTGCGCGACGGGAACTCTCGCTTCGAACACAAGCACCACTTGCACTGTCACCCTCACGAAAGCCGCTCCGGTCACCGGTGTTGCTGTTACCATCGGCGGCGCCATCGCGAACGTCCTCACCGTTCCCTCCTCCGTAACGGTTCCGGGCGCCACGACCACCGCAACATTCACCGCCAGCACCGGTTCCCTTACGTCGGATCAGACCGCTACCGTGACTGCATCGCTGAACGGTTCCTCGGCGCCCGTCAATCTCACGCTCTCCGCTCCCGTGCTCGTTTCTTCCTTGCAGTGCGCGGGTGGAGCTCTCGGATCGAACGCGAGCACCACCTGCACCGTAACCCTGACCAAGGCCGCTCCCACGGGCGCTACTGTCACGATAGCCGGGGCGATTGCCAGTGTCCTCAGCGTTCCCGCGTCGGTTACGGTCGCCGTCGCCGGTACTACGGCAACCTTCACGGCGGCCAGCGGCTCTATTGCATCCGATCAGACCGCCACCATCACTGCATCCCTGAACGGTTCCTCGAAGTCCGCTAGCCTCGCGCTCTCTGCTTCCGCGCTGGTTTCTTCGCTGCAATGCGCAACAGGAACTCTCACTTCGAACACAAGCACCACCTGCACCGTCACCCTAACGAAGGCCGCTCCCACGGGCGGCGCCATTGTCGCGATCGCCGGGGCGATCGCCAACGTCCTCACCGTCCCCTCGTCCGTGACAGTTGCGGCGGCGGCCGCTACGGCAACTTTCACCGCCACTACGGCCTCGATCACGTCCGATCAGACCGCCACCGTGACTGCATCGCTCAACGGTTCCTCCGCCCCCGTGAATCTCACGCTCTCCGCTCCCGTGCTCGTTTCTTCCCTGCAGTGCGCAACGGGAATTCTCGGATCGAACGCAAGCACCACCTGCACCGTCACCCTCGCCAAGGCCGCGCCGGCCGGTGGCGCGGCTGTCACGATCGCCGGCGCGATCGCAAACGTCCTCACCGTCCCCTCCTCCGTGACAGTTGCGGCGGCCGCCTCCACTGCAACTTTCACCGCCACTACTGCCTCGATCACCTCCGATCAGACGGCCACCGTTACTGCGTCGCTCAACGGTTCCTCGGCCCCCGTGAATCTCACGCTCTCGGCTCCCGTCCTGATCTCATCGCTGCAGTGCGCGGCGGGGGCTCTCGGATCGAACGCGAGCACCACCTGCACCGTCACCCTGACCAAGGTCGCTCCGGCGGGTGGCGCGGCTGTCACAATAGGCGGCTCAATCGCCAACGTCCTGACTGTCCCCGCGTCCGTTACGATCGCCGCTGCCGCTTCCACCGCAACCTTCACCGCCAGCAGCGGCTCTATCCTGTCCGATCAGACCGCCACTATCACCGCGTCGCTGAATGGTTCCTCGAAGTTCGTGAGCCTCGCGCTCTCCGCTTCCGTACTCGTTTCCTCCTTGCAGTGCGCCACCGGAACTCTCGCCTCCAACGCAAGCACCACCTGTACCGTCACCCTCACCAAGGCCGCGCCAGCCGGTGGCGCCTCCGTCGCCATCAGCGGCGCGATTGCCAATATCCTGACGCTGCCGCCTTCTTTGACGATTGCGGCCGCGGCGACCACCGGAACATTCACCGCGACCGCGGGCACAATCGCCACCGCTCAGAGCGCCGTTGTTACGGCCGCTTATGGTGCGAGCAGCACGACAACCACCCTCTCTCTTACCGTGCCGCCTCCGGCGCCGACTCTCTCGACGCTGACCTGCAGCCCGACTTCAGTCCAGCCCGGCGCCTCCGGAACATGTACAGTTGGCCTGTCGGGCGCTACCGCTTCTCCGCTTACCGTCACGCTGAAGTCGAGCAACACAGGGTTACAGGTCCCCGTCGCAGTTTCGATCGCTACCGGCGCTAGCGGGACATTTGCCTATACCACCAGCAGCACGTTGAGTGGATGGCTCATTATCACCGCGGCACTCGGGACGACGAGCAAAAGCACCACTCTGACGATTGCGGCGCAAGCGGCGCCGGCGATCTCGCTCAGTTGCCCGGGCCCGGTCACGGCGAGCGGCCAGCTCGTTTGTAACCTCGAGCTTCGACGGCCGTCCACCCACCAGGCCGCTTTCCGGTTGTCCAGCTCTTCGCGCAATCTTACGCCGCCCGCCGCGTTGTCGATGCGGCCCGGACAACGATCGATTCGCTTTCAGGCCGTGATCGGCGATTCCGTTACCGCGGAGAACGCGATCGTCAGCGTGGATTCCGAAGACGGCAACGCTCAGGCGTCCGTCGCCATTGAGCCATCGCACGCACCGGCCCTGCGGATCGCTGGTGGCCGAACGGCTGCCGCCGGGTCGAACGTCCATTTGCAAATCTCCGCTTCCAGCGGTGATGGATTACCGGTTGCTCTCTCCGCGTCGCAGTTGCCGCCGGGCGCCGGCTTCGATCCCGAAACCGGAGATCTGACGTGGTCGCCTCAGGCGACCCAGACCGGCGACCATCGAGTCGTTGTGCATGCGACCAATGCATTCGGGATCTCCACCAGCAGGGAGGTTGGCATTCACGTCGGAGCAGGCACGCCGGAAATCGCCGGTCTCATGAACGTGGCTGGATCGGGCGCGCCGGCCGCATGCGTCTCCGGCGCCGCCGCGGCGCTGACCGGCAACTTTCTTACGAATTCGGAAACTTCCGCCGCCGACCATTCCGCAACCTCGCTCGAATTAAATGGCGCCCAAGTCCTCGTGAACGGATCTCCCGCCACGCTTCTGTTTGTATCGGGCGGCCGTATCGACTTCATGTGTCCTCAGCAGCCCGCCGGTTCGGCGCTCGAAATCGTTGTCCGTAGCAGAACCCGGTCGTCAAAGCCGCTCACTGCCGTCATGGCGGCCGACGCCCCGGGCATCCTTGCGGTCGACGAGACCGGCTCCGGCCAGGCGCTTGCCTATAACACTGGCTCTGCGGAGGTCGCGGCTCTTCCCAATCCCATCTATCCTGCGCAGCCGGCCCTCGCGGGAGAATTCGTTTCGCTGTTAGCGACCGGAATCCACTGCGAAGACAGCTTCCAATCGGGGAGGCCGCAGTTACAGCTGGGCGGGCGAGTGCTCTCGCCGCAAACTATTAAAACCGCTCCCGGTTATGCGGGCGCGTGCGAGCTAACCTTCGAGGTACCTCAGGGGATTACCACCGACAGCTTGCCCGTGCGCCTTTATATCGCCCATTATGATGGCACGCTCGCTCAGAGTAACGAGGTGTCGATCGCTGTCGAAGGACGTTGATACGTCCGTCAGGAGAAGGTAATGAAGATACGACATTTTGTGCTCGCAGCTCTTTGCGCTACACAGGCATTGGTCGCTGCAACCGTTCAGATTCATTTTGACGAACTCGGCACCGGTACTCTGATCAACGTCAACAATCTGCACACGACCGGTGTGCTGTTTGATTTCTCCGGCGGCTCCGCCGTGTACAACGGTTCGGTGGGGACCAGCGGTTCGGCAGCGCTCGTTTCCGATCCCCTCCTGTTGGGAGACACGTCGGGGACGCTTACCTTAACGTTTGATTTCCCAACCGACTTTCTGCAGTTCGATATCGCGATGGCGTCCGGCAACTTCATCCAAAATGCCTACACGGTTGCGATTCCCGGGGCGGCGACGATCAGCGGCGATACAGCGCCGATCGTCACGATTTCCGAAGGCTCATTCTTCTATTCGGGGACGCCGTTTTCGCAAGCGGTAATTAGTTTTTCCAACGCCGCTCCGCAATTCGGTTTGGATAATCTGACGTTCGACCCCCCGGCCGCCGCGCCCGAACCCGGTACGCTTCTCTTAATGGGAACCGCGCTATTCGGATTGGCCGCCTTCGTAACCAAGCGCTCCTAAAACCTGGGGACAGACACCACGTTCCCTGTTTTTTTTCTCTACACGTGCCGCGCAGCGACGGAACAGCAACAGGACTATTCCGAGCAGGACTACTCCGAAGACGCGAAACTATTTTCGGTGAAACACTGTAATGACATGATCGCTGGAAGCCGATAAACCATTGGGACCTGCCCATCAGTCGGGCGGTTCCTCTGGTTTATGCGAACATTCAGCCGCGCGATCATCGTTTCCCTTTTCGGGCTTCTCTTCCCGCCGTGGACGTTGCCAGCCCAGCCCTCGCTTTCTGCTTCCTCCACGACCGCTCTCACGGGAAGCGCCGTCTCACTCGACCTCACCTTCGCAGCGCCCGACGCAAGCGCGATCGCCGCGCTGCAGTGGACCATTACTCCTCCCCCCGCGCTTCCCAATATCTCGATCGCCGCCGGGCCGGCGTTAACCGCGCAAGGCAAGACACTCTCTTGTGGATCCGCGAACGGCTTCTATACCTGTGTTGCCTACGGCATGAACACGAACGTAATCCGGAACGGAGTTGTAGCGACCATCTCCGGGATCGTATCCGGACCCGCCAGCCAGGCGCTCGCCGTGGGCGGCACGCTCGGCGCCGATACCGGCGGGAATTCCGCTGCCGTCTATGGAAGCCCGGGCACCATCACGGTGTTGGCGCCCGTGAACGTCGACTCGCTGTCATGCAATCCGGCATCTCTCGGTCCCGGTGCTGCCGCGAGTTGTGTCATCACGTTGAGCAGCGCCGCCGTTCCCCCCGGTGCGACCGTTGCCATTACGACGACGGGCAGTGTGACCGCCCCGTCGACCGTCACGATCGCTGCCGGATCGAGCACGGGCGCCGCAGTCGTGACAGCAGGACAGTTTGCAACCGACCAGAGCGCTACAGTTTCCGCGACTCTCAACGGATCGGTCCGTACCGCAACCATTCCTCTCGATGCTCCGGCGCTCGTCTCTTCGCTCCAGTGCGCTCCAGCGGCGCTTCCGTCGAACGCCACCGCGGCGTGTACCGTGACGCTGTCGAAAGCTGCGGATTCTGGGGGAGCGTTGGTGTCGATCTCCGGCGCCATCCCGAATGTTCTCTCGCTCCCCGCGACGGTAATCGTCCCGCCCGGCGCCGCCGGCGCTTCGTTCGCTGCGACCACGGCCACGGTTCCGTCCGATCAGAAAGCCACCGTTACGGCCTCGCTGGCCGGCTCTTCGAAAACCGCGGCACTTTCACTGAGCGGTCCTCCACTGATATCGGTTTTCCAATGCGCGCCCGCAACGCTAGCGCCCAACTCGAGCACAATTTGTACGGTGATTCTGACGAAGCCGGCACCCGCAGCCGGCGCTGATGTCACCATCTCTGGCGGAATCCCGACCCTCACCGTTCCTGCGTCCGTCACCATTTCACCCAACGGCACTACCGCTACGTTCACCGCCGCGACGGCCGCCGTTCCCACGCCACAAACGATCACGTTGACCGCAGCCTACGGAGCGAGTAGCGCGACGACAACCTTGTCGGTAACGTCCGGAGCCGCAATCACACTCACGTCTTTGATCTGTAGCCCTGTCTCCGTAAGACCGGCCTCGTCGGGCGGTTGCGTTGTGAACCTATCCGCTGCCACGGCTTCGACGACGCTGGTCTCATTGCGGTCGAGCAACGTCGGAATCCAGGTCCCCGCATCTGTAACCGTCGCGGCGGGCGCCGCGAGCGCCGCGTTCACCTTCGTGGCCGGCCCGACGCTGAGCGGCTGGCTGATTATCGTGGCCACGCTCGGATCGTCGTCGAAGAGCGCAACGCTCACCATTGCGCCGCCGGCTACGACCATGAACCTCACCTGCGCGCAACCCTCCGAATCCGGCGGAACCGCCGTCTGTGAGGTTAGCCTGCAGCCACCGCCGGCAACTCCCGTCCGTTTGCGAGTCTCCAGTGGTTCGCCGCTGGTCGGGGTGCCCGACATTGTGCGAGTGCGCGCCCGGCAGCGGGCGGTTCGTTTTGAGGCGCTGATTCAACCTGCCGCGGCTCCTGAAATCGCGACCCTGAACATCGCTTTAGACGACGCGAGCGCCGCGGCGTCTATTCCAATCGCAGCAGCACCCAATGCGCGGCGCCAGCCCTCCACCCCGGCCGTCGACGGTTTCGGCATTACCGGCGCACCGGAGCTCGACTCGCTTGCGAACGTCGCCGGACCCACGGCACCACCAGCGTGTACGCCTGGATCGGCCGCGGCATTGAACGGCAGGTTCTTTTCAAACGACCGGGAGCCCGTGTTCGATGGTACCGGCGCCGCCCATCAGTTGAGCGGAAGCGAGGTCTGGGTAAACGGCGCGACAGCAGCTCTGTTGTTCGCCTCCTCCAATCGGATCGATTTTGTATGTCCCGATGAACCACCCGGAACCGCCCTCGAGATCGTTGTTCGACGCGGCGTCCTGCGCTCCCAACCGATCGCGACGACGATCCGTGCCGCTGCGCCGGGTCTTCTGACGTTGAATTCCAGCGGGCAGGCGCTCGCTTTTCGAACCGGGTCCTCCGAAATCGCGGCGATTGCGAATCCACTGTTCGATGCCACCCCCGCCGTCGCCGGCGATTCGGTATCGCTCCTTGCCACCGGAATAGATTGTGATGAGAGTTTCCGGGACGGCCGTCCACAAATAGAAGTAGGTAGTCACGTCCTGTGGCCCAGCGCGGTGAGGCCCGCGACCGGGTACGCCGGCGTATGCGAGCTGACGTTCATTGTCCCGCCGGGAATCAGTGAAGAGAGGGCGCCGGTCCGGCTAAGAGTTCTTCGCCACGACGGCGCCCTCATCGAAAGCAATTCCGTCCGCATTGCTGTAGACGATCCTCGCTAAGGTCCGCACTAAGAAAAGGAATCATGAAAACTCTGTATTCACTCACGCTCGCTCTCTGTTTGCTGGCCTCCGCCGCTTTCGGCGGAACTCTTCAGCAGCTTCATTTCGATGAGCTCGGCTCGGGCGCTCCCATCCCGGTCAACGGGTTGCATATGGGCGGCGTCCTGTTTCACTTCTCCGGCGGAGCGGCCGACTATAACGGCATCATCGGGACGGAGGGCTCAACGGCACTGGTTTCCGACCCTCTTCTGGTTGGCGACACCGCCGGCACACTCACGCTCACGTTTGACAATCCCACGTCTGTTCTGCGGTTCGACATCGCCATGGAATCGATCGATGCTCTGGACGCTGCGTACTCGGTCGCTATTCCTGAAAACCCGCTGTTCGTCGGCGACACCGCTCCCATATCTCTACTGTCCGAAGGGCAGTTCATCTATGGTGGGAGTGTGCCTTTGAAGACTGCGGTAATCACGTTTTCCGGGGCGGCCCCGGGATTCGGCCTGGACAACCTGACCTTTACCCCGTCGCCCGAGCCGGCGACGATTTTACTGGCAGGCCTCGTTCTTCTCTCGCTGGCGGCAGTGACGTATCATCGGCGCCGCCAGAACCGCTAGTCCGGGAGATAAAACCCGGAGCTTTCGTTGGGCCGGGCATGCAGATAGCGGCCGGTCGTCGCGACCGATGCATGCCCGAGCGTCGCCTGCACCAGGTGAATCGGCGCGCTGCGATCCAGCGCGTGACTGGCGTGCGCGTGACGCATCCAGTGCGGTGAGACCTTCTGCTCGAGGCCGGCTTTTTCCGCGGCGGCGTACACGATCCGGCGAACCTGCGACGCGTCGAGCGCTCCGCCTCGGCGGCTGCGGAAAATCGGATCGACCGCCGTCGACTTGCCTTTGAGCGACACGACCTGTTGCCAGACTGTCTCCTTCAGCAGAATCGTTCGCGTTCTGCCGCCCTTCCCGAATACCGTGATCTGACCGCCGTGTTGCCTCGAAAGAGCGTCACACCATTTCATTCCGCAGAGCTCGCTCACGCGCACACCGGAAACATATAGGAGCTTCAGTAGAATGCGGTCGCGTCCAGGCGGTGCGGCGTCGATGAGTTTGGCCACGGCGCTCTCTTCCAGAATGCGCACCGCGAGGCCGTCGCGATTCGGCCGCAATTTGACCGCGGCGCCGACATTGAATGGGAGCCCGCCAGTCTCATGCCCAAAGGAGAGGAGCGACTTGATAGCAGTGAGCGCGCGATTCTGGCTCGCCGGCTTGAGACTTCCCTGCCCCAGCACAGCGGCATACGCCTGCAAGTCCGCCATCGTCACCAGCGCGAGTGGTTTTGCGGTCGCAGCACGGAACCGCTCGATTTCGGCGCGGTACGCGCGGCGCGTGTGGCCGCTGACCTTCGTTCCCAGCCAAAGCGCCACCAAGTCGTTGTCGAATTCGTCGCTTTGAGAACTCGCGGGCAACGTCCGGGAATGAACGGAAAGAGAATTCGTGTCCACGTTTCGTGTCACCAGACAATGCCAACCGGGTACCGCGCAATTTGCCGATCATTTGTGATGAGCAGCAGTCCTTCGGCTACCGCTTGCGCAATGAGCACTCGGTCGAACGGATCCCTATGCAAGTCCGGGAGCGCCGCGAGCGCCGTAATGTGGCTCGCGCGAACGGGCAGAACACCTCCGGGGAATAAAGCGGCGGCTCGCGTCCACCAACTCACCGGATCGGCGAGGGGGAGCAGTCCCTTCCTGGTTTTGATGACCACTTCCCAATACGATGCGACACTGAGCACCGAGCCGCCCGCCGCGATTGCATTCCGGGCCGTTTCCGATAAGCGGTCGGGCGCTGTCAGAGTCCACAAAAGCGTGGTGGTGTCGAGAAGGTTCACCACTTCCCGTCCCAGAACGCATCGCTCTCGTCCGCCGAAAGCGGCCGATCCCAACCTTCCGGAAGCTCGAATTCTCCCAGCATGGCGCCCAACGGAGACGGGCCCACCGACGTCAGTGCGGCCAACCGGGCAATTGGTTTCCCGTGCCGGTGGATCACTACGTCTTCGCCATTCTGCACGAGGTCGAGCAGACGGGAGAGCTGCGTTTTCGCTTCGTATACGCTGACTTCGATCATGCGTTACCAATTTTAGGCCAAATTCCTGGTCCAATCAATATGCACGATATATCTCCTTATCGTGCAGTAGACCGATTCACACCATAGTGTGATACGCTTGACTGTGTGGCCACCCGAAATATCACATTCCACCTTCCCGACGACCTGATCCGCGAAGCGAAGGTTTACGCCGCCCAGCACGATACGAGCGTGAACGCTTTGGTGAAGGAACTCCTGGAAGAGAAGGTCAGTAAGGCAGCTCGCGTCCGGGCTGCGGCTCTCCGAATCCTCGAGATCGCCGAGAAGGGCCCTTATTCGTCTGTCGATCCAAAGTCGATTCGCCGCGAAGATATCTATGAGCGACGGTAGGGCCTTTTTCGACACGAATGTCCTGCTGTACATGTACAGCACAGCGGAACCCGAAAAGCAGTTGAAAGCTCGCGAGCTCTACAGAGAATTCGCCAATACGAACCGTATCCTGTTGAGTACGCAGGTCGTCCAGGAGTTCTTCGTCGTCGCGATGCGCAAGTTGAGGCTGCCACGGCAGCAGGTTGTCGAATTGACGGAATCCTTTCTGAACCTTAGCGTCGTCACGATTGACGCGACGCATATACGGTATGCCGTCGATCTTGAGGGGCGATATCAGATCTCGTTCTGGGACGCCCTCATCCTGGCCGCGGCCGAGTCGGCCGACGTCGAAGTCCTTTATTCCGAGGATCTCAACGACGGCCAGCGCTACGGAGGCGTGCTCGTGCGGAACCCATTCCTGAACTAATCATCGGAGCTGATGCGGCACAACTATGCCGCTACGACGTTTTGTGATATTCTGCGCGGAGACCGATGCCCAAGGCTCCGTGTTGGTTTAGTCGCCTCCCCGAAATCATTTCCATCCTGCGCCGCCCCGGCGCGCCACCGCTTCTCGACCGGACGGCCGTCGAAGAGCTGTTTGGCATAGGCCGCCGCCAGGCAATCCGGATTCTGAATTCCGCCCGCGGCTACCAGGTCGGAAAGACCTTCATCATCGAACGCGAAGCGCTGGCCCAATTCCTGGACACGGTCGAAGATTCGGGCGCCGGCCGCGAGGTGCGCAAACGGAAACAACGGGTCGCGGCCGCGTTGAACGAGGTTGCGAACTACGCGGAAGCGCAGCGCGTCGAGATTCGTCCCCGTCCGGTGGAATTGCCGCCGGCGATTGAACTCGCCGGACCGGGAAGGATCCACATCTCTTATAAGGATCCGGAGGATCTGCTCGCCAGCATAGTCGAGCTTGCAACCGCCGCCGCCAACGACTTCCCGGCATTCCGCCGGCTTTACGGCGGCGAAAAGTGAGCGCCGGACCCGACATTTCCCTGCCCCGCTTCGAAGGTCCGCTCGACCTGCTCCTGGACCTCGTGCGCAAACACGAGATCGACATCGCCGATATTCCGATCGCCGAGGTGACGCGGCAATATCTCGACTATCTCCATTCCGCGCAGCGGATGGATATCGATTTAGGCGCCGAGTTCACGTACATCGCCGCCCTGCTCATTCACATCAAATCTCGCTCTCTCCTGGCGCGCGATCCGGAGATCGCCGCCGCGGAGGAGGATCCACGGCAGGAGCTCGTTCGCCTGTTGCTCCAACATGATCAGGCCCGTCATGGCGCCGAGTTCCTGCGACAGAAGCTCGAGGTCGCGCAGGCCACCTGGTCGAAGTCCTCGATTCAGGAGTTTCAGACTTCTGAACTGATCCCGCCGGACTTGGGAGGAGGCATGAACCTGCTCGAGGTGCTGCGACTCGCGAAGCAGGCCCTGGAAACCGCCCGCGCCTATGAGCTCATCTTCCCCGCCGAGTCCGTCACCGTCGCGGAGATGGAACGATGGTTGGAGGAGCGGATCGGGACCGAAGTGATTGACGGCTATGAGCTGCTCCTCGAACAAGCGACGACGGATCGCCGGGCGGCGCTTTTTCTGGCGATGTTGGAGATGGCCAAAGCCGGCCGGGTCACCCTGGAGCAGGCGGAATGCTTCGGGCCTCTCGCGATCGTAGCAAATTCCCGTAATGGCACAACTGTGCCTGCACATTAGGTATTTGGTGAGGTTCGCTACAAGCGGGGAAACCTCATGATAGCAGTAGCTTACGCTGCACCGCAAGCAGAAATGAGACGCCGTGTTTTGGCTTCGTTCCGCTAGGCAGCGTCGGCTGGATCAGATACTGCTACAGTGGCACCATCCGTCAGGCGCTTGCTCTTCCCTAGTGCAAACCGCCACCCGAGCTTGAACCAAGCGGCCAGCACGACGTCCGGATCGGGCACGACATAGGCGCTGGTCTGTAGCCGGTGATGGCCGGGAGCGGTGTGCAGGCGGATCACGCTCTTCTCCTGCAGTTCGGCGATGACGTTTTGGATTCCCCGTTTGCTGAGCCCCGTTAAGCGGCAGAGGTCCGCGTAGCCGCCGCGATAGATCCGGTCCTCTGCGCCCTCCGACTGGGCGTCCGTGAGCATCAGGCTGTAAACGGAATACTGCCCGGGGGTCAGCCCATCGGTGATGCGTCGTAGAGGCCGCATTCTCCAGAAGCGACCAGTAGCAGTATTTACTACAGGCGCAATTTCCCTGCCCCCATCCGTCCGTTCGAGCGCAATCACGGACGCAACGGTCTCTGCTACTGTGGCAATTTGTGCGCCTGTGGCAGCCACGGGCGCTTCTACAACGGCACTGTTTGCGCCTGTCACATCGTGATCTACAGGCGAACTGAGTGCCTCAGTAGCGCTCCGTTCGTCAGTAGTCGACGGTGCGTCTGTAGCATTATTTATAGGAGGCGAAAAAAAGGGCTCTTCGCGGCGGGGCGGGGAAGGTTGAGCCATGACCGCCTGGACCCAGTCGCTGCTGATATCGAATTCGCTTCGGTCAACCGAAAAACTCAGCTTTGGCTTCGGTTTCGACGACGTCGGTTTTTTCGTTTTCCTCATGTCCCAGCCTCTTCAACAGGTAATCGACAAGCTTGGAATAATCTTCGGCCGCACGCGTTCGCGGATCGTACTCCCAAATCGACCGCTTGGACGCGGCCGCGTAACTCAGCTTTACGTCCTGCCGGATGACCAGCGGGACGAGATAGGGCGCCAGGTCCGGGTCCTCCTGCAGCGCCGTCATAGTTTCCTTCGATCCGTTCGTCGACGCATTGAACAGCGTCGGCAGGACCATGATTTCCTTCGTCGGCGACTCGAACGCTGAAAGGATGCGCTTTAGCCCTGCGAGGCTCTGGACGGCGCCGATGATCGCCATTTGGTCCATGGAAACCACCAGGACGACCACGTCGACGTAGAGTAGGGTATTGACCGTCAGGAGGCTCATCGCCGGGCTGGTGTCCACCACTACGAAGTCGTACGCGGTGACGGCCTTCATCCGCCGCGAAAAGATCTTCTCCCGCAGAGTCTCGCCGGCCAGCCGGTTCTCCAAGCCGAAAGCCACGTTGCTGCTCGGTATTACGTCCAGATTCTCCCGCACGCCCGTCCGGATCACCTGGTCGACCACCATGTCATCGGCCAGCAGGTCGTAAATCGTATTCTGGTGAGCCCGGATCTTCAGCGAGTGCGCGACGTTCCCCTGCGGATCCATGTCTACGAGCAGAACCCTCAGGCCCTCGTTGGCCATCCCGATCGCCAGATTGACACTCGTAGTAGTCTTTCCGACGCCGCCTTTCATGTTCACGATGGCAATCCTGACCATCATTCCCTCCCTTTGAGCCGCAAGTCCCCATCCTCGTGCAACTTACGGATGACCACCTGCGCGTGCCGCACATCGGCGCTGTTCCACAGGCGCATCTTCCCGTGCATCTGCGGTTCAGGGATTTTCTTTTGTTTCAATAATTTCAGTAAAGTAGGGTGACTGACGCCCAACACGGTAGCAACCTCCTGCGTTGATAGAGATCCGCCCGGATTGACGCCTCGTCTCCCTGCCCGTGCCATATTCGTCTTTTGTACGTCCTCTTTCAGATTTCCACGAAATTTGAGGTCCTTAATAGATTACTCATAAGTGGTTGACAAATCAAGGTATACGCCATAGACTAACGCCAAGGTGCTTTTTCATGCCCTCCATAACCGGTTGAATCCTCACTGGGTTAGCCCTCGATCGGTATTCTTTTATGCGCGTTCTTTTCCGCAGGTGCACGGTTTGGGGAGACAAACTTTAGACAGTTATCCTCCCTACTGCACGACTTGGGGAGACGAAGTGCACGGTATGGCCAGACGAAGTGCACGATTTGGGGAGACGCCTCGCACGATTTGGGCAGACGAAGCGCACGATTTGAAGAGACGGACCGCACGATTTGGAGAGACGCAAACACCCGATTTCTACCGTAAAATCAGTAACTTAAAATCTGCGGACAAATACACAATAGGACAATGAGGACAGGTAAGACAACACCGACAAGCGATGCTGCTGGCGTCTCCGGCGACCTGTTCCCGGTGACTCCGCAAGACACCGCCCAGTTGGCCCCTCTTCAGGTCATCCGCACCGAAACCGTCCTCTCCAAACTACCAATTCATAACCTGGCGAAAACGGGTTCTTTTGAAATTCAAATCATCCGCAAGAACGATCGCGGTGAAGTCGAACTCCGCTGGGAAGTGTCCTACAGTTCGCGCTATGGGCCGCCCCGGCAGCTCGCTTACAAGATCGACACGATTGTGGTCAACCGCCGCATCGACGAGCTTGGCCGGCCTGTTCCGAGGGTGATTCGCCTGGGCAGCTTGCGCGACATCGCCCGCGAGCTCGGTTTAGGCGGCGATACCAACAATGCCCGTAAAGCGCTCCGTCAGAACGCATTCACCGGAATTGCCGCCCGACTGACCTACCGTGGAACCGACGGCAGCGAGCGCAAAGTCGAGGCGGACTTCACCCGGTATAACGTCATTTTTGCCGGCGAAAAACTGCCCGACGGCCGCAGTGCAGATTGCGTGTACTTGATCCTCAACGATCCCTACCTCGAAGTCTTGAACAGCGCCCCCATGCGGCCGCTGAACTACGAATACCTGAAGATCCTGACCCCAGCCGCCCAACGGTTCTATGAAATCGTCAGCTACAAAATGTTCGCCGCATTGAAGCACCAGCACCCCCAAGCCAGGCTGGCATACTCGGATTTCTGCACCTGCTCCGCCGTCCAGCGGTACTTCGACTACGACCATTTCAAAAAGCAGATGTACAAGATCCACAAGCCACATCTGGATTCCGGCTACCTGGCGAGAATCGCCTACGAGCAGACGATGGATGGGGCAGGGAATCCGGACTGGATGATGCTCTACCAGCCGGGGCCCCGGGCCGTAGCCGAATTCAACACGTTCCAGAAGCGCGCCGGCGCCGCGGCCATGCTGCCGGCCGTCGAAGATCCTCCGCCCAGTGATCCCGACGTCCAGATCACAACCATCCGCGATGTTCCCGCCGAGGGCCTCGAGCAGGAACTCGTGCGGCGAGGCGTGTCGGTTGACCAGGCGCGCAAGCTGCTCCTCAAGACCGTTCCAGGACAACTGGTAGCGGAGCAGATCTCCTGGGGGGATCGTTTGGTTCGGGAAAATCGCGGAAGGATCTATAATCCTCCCGGCTTTTACATCTACCTGATCCGGGAGAACGTCCTTCCCCCCAATGATTTCCTCGCGGAACATAACCGCACCGAAGCGCCGCAAACCACCCCGTCGGCGAATGGCGCAGACCCGCAACTGACGCACGCATACGAAGAGTACCGCCGGGAAGAGATTCAGCACTACATCGATATTCACTACCCGCCCGAGAAGTATGAGGAGGCCATCAGCCACCTCGAGAAGCGGGTTCAGAAGCAATATCGTTCCGCGGCGCTGTGGCGGGCGGAAAACCTGCGAGAGGTCGCCGAGGGGTTGCTGCGACAGGAGGTCGCCGGCCTCATTCCGTTCGTCTCTTTCGATGACTTTACCGGAAGATTCCCACAGTAGCAGTATTTTCTGGCGGATTGTGCGGAAACTTTTACTTCGTAAGATTGGGAACAACCCGACTATCGTATGTGTATTTTTGCTACCATTACCGGCTCGGAACGCTCCATTTAGCTGATTTCACGTTCCTACCGCCGTTGGCCGCTTGCTTGCGTTGAGGGGCGTTCCGAGAAAACTTCAGGTCCCCATGCAAGCTTACACAACCAACCTCAGCCCGACGGCTGCCGTGAAGAGCTGTTTCCGATGCGGTGCCGAGTTCCCCACCAGCGATCGGGAACGCGTATGCTGGCGCTGCCGGAAACCGAAAGCCAAGGTTCGCGGCGCGGCGAGCAAAGAACTGACCTTCCGCGAAAGTCAAATCGTCGACCTGGTCGCGCAGGGTAAAACCAACAAAGAGGTCGCCTTCCACCTGCTCCTGACCGAAGGAACCATCAAAGAATACTTGAACCGTATTTTCAAGAAAGCCGGTGTTTCCAACCGGACCGAACTCGCCATCTGGTCGTTGACGCAGCGACCGCCGGTTGGAGATCACCAATCCGACGACACCCGATTTGAAAGCCGCCCGGCTTTCGAAAAGAGCTCGATGATCATCTGAACCAAAAGCCGGTCCACCGCTCACGAACATTTTCTCCCCCCAGACCCCCGGCGCCCAGCAGTTCAAAACTTAGCCAGTAGAGACCCCGGCGGCGAAATACGCCCGTCGCTCCGGGCCGGAGAGATACGTGTATATTCGACGATCACCAGCTATCGCAGTCGCATTGTTCCTGGCCAACGCCGCCCTTCCTTTAGCCGCACAAACACTGAACCTTTCCTCTACCACGATTGCGAGTGCCGGAGCCGCAGCCCTCAGCTTGACGTTCTCTGCAGGCACAACACCCGCCGCGGCGCTGCAGTGGACCATTCAATATCCTGCGACCGGCATCAGCGCGATCGCCGCCACTGCCGGCCCCGCATTGACCGCCGCCGGTAAAACGCTGCAATGCACGCCGGGAACGGGCGCCTACACGTGTGTGGCGTCCGGGATGAACTCCACCGCGATCGCGAGCGGCGTCGTTGCCACCCTTGCCGTCACTGCCGGCGGGACCTCGCAGCTTACCGTTTCAAATACACTCGCGGCCGATCCCACCGGGACCGCGCTCACCTCTTCCAGCAGCGGCGGAACGGTATCCGTAGGGGCTTCGGTCCCAACGCTCAGCTCAGTGGCATGCAGCCCGACCTCCCTTTCCGGCGCATCGTCCAGCACCTGCACGGTAACCCTGAGTGCAGCCGCGACCGCGGCCACGCCTGTCACGTTAACCAGCAACAACACGGCGCTCAAGGTGCCGGCATCGGTGAGTGTGGCGGCCGGATCCACCACCGCTCAATTCACCGCGGCCAGTAGCGGATCGACCAGCGCGACCGTTACCGTTACGGCCGGCCTGAGCGGCGTTTCGAAGACCGCAACCCTGACCTTGACGACCACTGGCGTGCCGACTCTTACGGCGTTGACGTGCAATCCGACCTCGCTTTCCGGCGCATCGTCGAGCAGTTGCACGGTCACGCTGGGCGCCGCCGCAACAGCGGCAACCGCGGTTGCGTTGAGCAGCAATAACACTGCGGTAGTGGTGCCAGCATCCGTAAATATCCTCGCCGGCTCCGCCACCGCCCAGTTCTCCGCAGTCGCCAGCAGTTCGCTAAACGCCACAGTGACGCTGACGGCGACACTGAACGGAACTTCGAAGACCACCAACCTTGCGCTGACGACGAGTACGTTCAGCGCACGACTGCATGCGAGCGACGGATCCTACGTCGATCCGCAGGGCTTTACCTGGCACGCAGACAACGGTTTTACCGGAGGAAGCCTATATGCAACCAGCAACATCGTGGCGAACACGAACATGCCGTCGCTGTACAAAGGTATCCGGTACGGCTCGTTCAGTTATCGCTTCACCGTCCCGAACGGCAATTACACGGTCAACCTGAAGTTCGCGGAAATCGTGCAGGACAGTATCGGCCAGCGCGTCTTTTCGGTCGCCGTGAACGGCGCCGTCGCGCTCGCGAATTTCGACGTGGTAGCGGCTGCGGGCGGCCCCTTCGTCGCTATCGATAAGCCGATCCCGGTGAGCGTCACAAACGGCGTCATTAACATCGGATTCGTCAAACAAGTGGGCGATCCGATGATCAATGCCATCGAAATCGTACAAGGCACGGCAGTCAGTCCGACCATGATGGCCGCGCCCGCGACTCTTACGGTAAATCGCATCAACTCGGGCGGCCCGGCGTACACCGACGCGGAACGAGTCGTCTGGAGCGCGGACCAGCAATTCACGGGCGGAGCGACATATTCCACCACTCAGCCCATCACGAATACCGGCGCGCAGCAGCTATATCAGACATGCCGCTACGGCGAGTTCTACTATCCCATTGCAGTGCCGAACGGGAACTATACGGTGACGCTCAAGTTCGCCGAGATCTCACGGACGGCGGCGGGACAGCGACAGTTCAACGTACAAATCGGCGGCGTGCCGGTGCTGACGAACTTCGACATCATCCAAGCGGTCGGCGGGCCGAATATCGCGATCGATAAAGCGTTCTCCGCCACGGTGAGCAACGGTGTCCTGGTGCTGGGATTTACGCCCGGCGCGGCGGATCTACCGTTGGTCAGCGCGATACTGATCAACCCGGCGCCGTGAGCGGGTGACCAGGACTGCTATGATGCAGCCGTATGCCCCCCGCTTTGCGTCGCCCGGTATGCGGATTCGTCTGCGCCGCTGCTCTATGCGGTCAGTCGCTGCGTGTGCCGCCGTCGGAGACGCGTCGCAAAACACCGGGGTCGTTTACGGTGATGCTCGAGTCGCCTGCGGGGAAATCGCCCACGGCCATTCAGTGGGAATTCTCAATCCCGCCCGCGATTGAGGTCAGGACAATGGATATCACGGCCGGCAGCGCGGCTGAATCCGCGAAGAAGTCACTGAGCTGCGCGGCGAAAGTGGTAAGCGGAGGCGGCACACGCTTCATGTGCATTCTCGCCGGCGAAAAGGCGCCGATCGGAAACGGTCCCATCGCCGTCGTATTGTACCGGCCGAAAGGCGACGTGCACGGCGCTCCCGTGCGGGTCGGAATCGAACACGTAGTGGGGGTTTCGGCCGAGCTGAAGGAAGTCCCGCTTCCCGACAGCTCGGCGGTCCTCACGATTCGTTAAGCGCGCTTTTTTAGAAAGCGTCTGCCGCCAAAAGCCAGTACGCCCGCGGCGATCAGCAGGGCGGAAGACGGTTCCGGAGAGGGGCTGGCGTTTTCGCCGACGGACATGGTGAGCGATGCGCCAGGCGCTAATGTAGCGTTCCACTGAAACGCCATTCCGACGTCCCCAGTAGCGGAAGCCTGGTTATTCACATTGAACGTGGCGCTGGTGGCGTTATTCGTAAGAGCGTTGAGAATCGCCGACGCGCTGCCGGCCTGATAACCGGCGTACGTCGAGTCGAATGGACTCACGACCACTTCGGCATCGCCCGCGGGACCGATCTGGGTCGCGCGGTTTTGTGAAATGTTGAGCGAATCCGAAACCGGTGAGAACGCAAAATGGATGTACTGGAAAACCGTGAGATACAGGGTTTGCGACGTCCGATTCGTCCACTGAACCTGTTCGGCGAGAACCCCGGGCTGCCCGTCGATGACGTCCAATGTCAGGTCGGCGCCAATCGTAGGCGACTGATACTGGAGTTCGCCGAAATCCGGGAAGGCTGAATCGAACGTGACGTTCGGAGCGCCGATAGAATCCAGGGATTGCAACGAGCCCTGGTTGTTCGCGGTTGTTCCCGTGCGGAACCAGAACCACTGCTGCGGCATTACATTGTTGCCGCCGCCGGCAAGGGTCCATCCCGACATCCCGGTGTCTTCCACCCGGAACATGGCGTTGCCGTCGGTGAGTACAAGGATGGTCGCCGCGTTCCCGCCTGAGACCATGAGCAAGAGCGGCGCCCAGCAAAGGGAGCGCCTTAGAAATTGAGGCATAAGTTATGGCCTAAGCAGACCGAAAAGCCGCGCCGCGCCGGCTAAAGGTGAAACATACCACCGCCAGTACGCTACCGAGCAGAAGCACTGAAGCCGGCTCGGGAATCGAGGGTGGCGGATCTACAACATTGATGTCTTTTGTGATGGTGAACGTGCTTCCGGGAGCGATGGTCTTTTCCCATTGAAATGCCCAGGTCGCATCGCCCACTGCGTAATTCGAATCGGACAGGGTAGTGATGGAATTGTCGTTGAGACTGTTTACCACCCTCGGATAAACGTTGGCCTCATGATGCACCAGGCCATTCGTATTCACAACCGTCTCGTTCAAGTAAATACCGCCCGCGGTCTGTTGGACGGAATAGGGATTGAGAAACTGAACGGTATCGTGGCCCGTCGAGAACACGATATTCGCGTACTGGAAAAAGTCCAGCGTCAGCGCCGCCGTACCCGTATTCTTCAGAGAAATGATTTCCGATAAATCGGCAGCATTGCTGCCGGGCGATCCGCCTAGCAGGCTGAAGCGAATTGTGGTCGTATAACCGTGTCCTGCATACGCCAGCAGCCCGCGGCCTCCGGAGTAGCTTTCCGCCGTCAGGTTGAAATTTGAACTGTCGACAGAATACTCGTGTGTATCGCTGCCGGAGCGAATCCAGAACCACTGCTGATACATGACGTCCGTACCGTCAACGACCCAGTCATACACGCCTGCCTGCGAGTTCGGATCGATTTTGATGACGGAGTTCTGGCTGGTGAGCGTCATAATGTCCGCCCACACGGGATGGCCGGCGAGTAAGAAACCAGTTGCCAGAAGCCGGATCAACCCGCGAGTAATGTTCGGCAACGGCCTCATTCAGTGTCGATCATCACAGGCGGAATTGTGGCGCGTCAATGGTATGCAGTTTGCTTGGGGTATAGTACTTTGTCGTGTTTCTTTCGCGCCAAGCTACAGATCTATCGATGGATAGCGAAACAGATTTTCACCAGAGCTGCTCGGTCCGCACTAAATTTGGATCCTTCCGCAGAGCCTCGCTAAGAAGCGTTTGACCTCGCTCCCGGTCCCCGGACCTTATAAGAGCGATTCCGAGGTGGTATTGCCGCCGTGGCGTAGGCTCCCGGTCGACCGAATCCTTGAGGTAGCGGAGAGCGCTGACGTAGATTCCCTTCCGGCAGTAAATCCATCCGATAGTGTCCTGAATGGTAGGGTTATTGGGGCCGGCCTCGAGCGCCTTTTGGGCGTACTCGAGCGCGGCGTTCGCATCCGTGGGCGCCAGTAGATAAGCGAGGTTATTCAGCGCCACGATATTCGCTTCTTCCACGTCCAGTGCAGCACGGTACTGCGATACGGCCTCCTGCACGCGGCCTGTAGTTTGTGCGAACTCGGCGGACATGAGGTGCGCTTTCACATTGCGAGGTTCCTGTTGAAGGACGCCGGCGAGCGCTTGCTGTGCCGCGTCCGTCTTTCCGTCGGCGAAGTCCAGTTGAGCGGTCTTCAGGTCCAATTCGGTGGAACGCGGATTGGCTTGATGCGCCGCCGAGTAGGCTTGGCGAGCGGCGGCGCGATTGCCCGTACCGGCCAGCAAATCGCCGTAGAGCTGCTGCAGATCGGCCGAACCGGGATGCCGCGAAACGATTTCCTTCAATCGTTCGACCGCACCCTGCGGCTGTTTTTGTAAGAGGTATGTCTGGGCCAACAGGTATGAGCCTCTGGGATCTTCCGGCCGCTGTTTCATGTATTCCTCTGCATCGATTCTGGCGATACCAAAACCGCCGCCGGCGAGTTTCAGCAGGCCGGACTGCAGCAGCCATTCCGGCGACGAGTGAATAGCCTGGCCTTGGGCGATGCCCGCGCGAAGCTCTTCCCAGCGGCCCGCAGCGTAGAGAGCCCAATTGCGCTCCACGATCACCGCCTCGAGGCGCTTCTGAGGCGCCGGTGTCTGGTCCAGGACCTGGAGAGCGGCCGCGCTGTTGTGAGCGGCCGTAAATGTCCGGGCTAACTGCAAACGCGCCGGGAGAGCGTTCGGATTCAACTCCAGGGTGCGGCCGAGTTCCTGCTGCTCCAGCAGCGCTTTTCCAGCCATGTGGCGGAGGTGCGACATAGCAAAGTGCGCTTCGGCGGAGTCGCCACGAAAGTGCAATGCCGCTTCCACGTCCTTCTCGGCGTCCGCGCTTCTACCCTGCGCCAAATAGAATCGACCGCGCTGTAGAAGGGCATCGACATCTTTGGAATTCTTGCGCAGTGCTGCGTTCAGGACCGCCTCGGCTTTTTGTGTCTGTCCAATCGCGAGCCACGCTGCTACCAGCCGGCTGCGAGCGTCGCGATCGAGCGGGGCTGCCTTTGCAATCCGTTCAAACTCGGCGGCTGCTTCTTCACGCCGGCCCTCTTGAAACAGGAATAGCGCATGGACAGCCTTATAGGCTCGGTCGGGCAGCGCGGAGATTTGTTTATAGGATTCGTCCGCCTCCTGTTTTCGCCCCCCTTGAAGCTGAATGGTGGCTAATGTAATCCATGCCGGGCCGTTCTTCGGATCCAGTCTGACGGCGGTTTTAAGATAGCGTTCGGCTTCCGTCAGCTTTGCCGTCAAAACATAGAAGCGGGCCAGCGCCAAGGCTGCGGCGGAGGACTGTGGAGCGTTTTGGGCGGCCGTCTTCAAAACGTCTTCGGCGCCGGCGAAATCCTGCTGTGCCAATCTCACCTTCGCGAGAGCCACGGAGGACTGGAGACGGGCAGGGAAGCGGGCGAGCGTTTCGCTCAGAAGGCGGACCGCCTCGTCCTTGTTCCCGAGACGCCATTGCGCGAACGCAAGCGTGTCCCTAGCTTCGGCCACGTTCGCTGCCGCGACGCTGCCTTCCGCCGGACCGGACGATACCTGGGGCATCTCCAGCAGCCGCCGCACCGCTTCCTGAACATCTTCCTTGCTCCCGCTGGCAGCGAGCAGCTCGGCGGTCTTCAGCCTGGCGCCGGCATGCTTCGGGTCTGCCGCGAGCGCCCTTCGGAAGAAGCCCATAGCTCCCGCGGGGTTGTTGGTCTGCAGCTCAATAAGCCCTTGTCGATAGTACGGCTCGGGGTCTTTGGGCATCACTTTGGCGGCATTCTTGAGCTCCAGCGAGGCCCGGGCAAAATCTTTTGCGGCGGCGAAAGCCTCGGCTCTCTTCAGGAATTTCGCTTCCTGTGCCTGCGGCGACCGGTTACACCCGGTCAGCCCTGCGGCGAGCCCCATGAAAACAAACGAATAGAGAACGGTGAGCTTGAGCATTTGAATCGGAGCAGCAAAGACGCACAAGTTGCACTTGGAATGCCAAGCTTGCCTATTAGGGCAGATGAATCATCATAGGGCTGTCGCATTCGGCATCGTACCCAATGGATCGGGATAGGCTGAAAAACATTTGCTCGTCTATACCCCTCTTCCTTGATGGGTGTTACTAACCTAAGCCCCAATCGTGTTAATGAAAGTGCGAAAATCACTCAAAAGGACCTTAAAGTGCTAAATATGGGCCGAAATGTCTAAGCGAGCCGCGGTTTTCATCGCACTAACTGTATTCCTGTCCGCCGGTGTCATCCGCGCGGACATTATGCCGAGCTTTTCAAACGTCCCGGCGGGATGGTCGGTCGACCGCTACGCCCCGGCGTCATTTACGAACGTCGGCGCATTCCAGGGCCGGAACGATGTTCTGGGAATTCAGATCTCCTCGGCAGGAGATTTGGCCAACCGGCCGGGTGGGTATCGATATACGTTCTACAACACGCAGGGAATGGGTCACGCGGTTACGGGCGGCGCCGGTTCTGAATTGGACGCCGATCTGTATATTCCGCGCTCCTGGAGCGATGAAACCGCCGGGACTGTCCGCTCCGATATGTGGGGGGTGATGGTGGACAGCGGTGGCGCCGTTACGGATTACCCGATTATCGGCTTCGCTAATTATGGAGGAACCGGACGCTATCGTGTGTGGGACGAGAGCATCGGATGGGTCGACGTGGCAACGCCCGTCGCGTATGACGCGTGGAGCTCCTTCGCAATCCGGTACGACGGCACGAACATGCTGTATTCAATTGGTGGCGTCCAGGTCTATTCGTACAAAGAGAACCCGGGTACGGCCGGCTTCGGCTCGACGATCATGCAGGCGTACAATTTCGCCGATCCGTCGCTGGGAACGACGCATCCGGTGAACTACACGGCTCACTGGGCGAACACTGCTGCTGTCCCGGAACCGACTTCGGTCCTTCTGCTCGGCACTGTTCTCGCCGGCGTTGGCGCACTTACTCGCAAGCTCCGTAAGCGCGTCTAACCTCGGCGCCGCGGATTCCGCGCAGCTCCGTCTGGGGGTGTTAACCCTGCAATTAACGAAAGTGGATATTGATCTATAAACGGGCCACCCCTATTCTGCTGCTCGGAGACAACGAACCATGAACGACCTGAACCTCGTTTTGAA
>JAICJH010000003.1 GCA_025928545.1 Bryobacteraceae bacterium
TCGACACGGTCCCAAGGGCCGCTGCCGTGAGCCTTTAACGGGCACCCGAGAGTCCAGTTTCACCTCAGTCGACGTTTCCTGCGCAGGAAATAAATGTCAGGAGCGGCCGGCGAAGAACCACTCCCTGTCTGGAAAGTAGCACAGGGTGTCAAGAAATTCGGCTTGCCAGGAGGGGCCTGGGCGGACGCGGGAAGTAAGTAAATCCGGCGGAGTCATAGACATGCAGAGATTTGAAAATAATTTTATTTCGTTGTGAATGAAAAAGGTTTCATCGGCTGAAAACGGCCCCTTGCCCGCCGTTGGCCGCCCAGTTGCTGGTTATGTTTAACCCCGATGCTGCGCTCCCTGCTGAACAGGCTGTTTGGTTGCCCGCACAAGCGGACCACATTCCCTATGTCCGGGCGCGAAGCTTCGCCAACCGGCAGCGGCGTGCGCGGCGGAACGCATGTTACGTGCCTCGATTGCGGCAAAGAACTTCCGTACGACTGGCATAAGATGGAGATCGAAACAGCGAAAACTGCGAGACGCGGGAAGTGAACCGATCGGAACGGATTACCGGAATCAGTTCGGTGCGGCGGTATCATTTGCCGCTGCCGCAGATTCCTGGGTGCACGGAATCGTGAAGTAAAACGTGGAGCCCTTGTCCGGTTCCGATTCCACCCAGATCCGGCCTTTGATGCGTTCGATCACGCGCTGGCAAATTGCCAGACCCATCCCGGTGCCCGAATACTCCGAGGTATGGAGGCGCTGAAAAATGCCGAAAATCTTCTCGCGGAACTGCGGTTCGATGCCGATCCCGTTATCCTGCACGGAAAACAGCCAGTCCGCGCCTCGCCGCACCGCCGAGATGTGAATTCGGGGCGCCGGTTCGCTGCGGTAGCGGATCGCGTTACCGATCAGGTTCTGGAAAAGCTGCTCGAGTTGATATTCGAACATGCGGACAGGCGGGAGCGCGGTGCTGGTAATGGAAGCGCCGCTGTCGCGAATCGCGACTTCCAGATTCAGCAAAGTTTTTTTCAAAACCGCGCCGGCGTCGATATCCACCTGGGGTTCCTCGCCCACAGTTGAGACGTGCGTGTAGGTTCTGAGATCGGCCAGCAGAGTCTCCATGCGTCTGGCGCCTCTGATCGTGTAGTTCAGATACTCGTTGCCCGTGTCTCCCAGTTTGTCGCCGAAGTTCCTTTGCAGGAGTTGGCTGTAAATCGCCACCATGCGGAGAGGTTCCTGCAGGTCGTGTGAAGCCGACCAGGCAAATTGCTGCAAATCCGAGTTAGCGCGCTGAAGAGCCGCGTTGAGTTCCTGGAGAGCCCGCTCCTGACGTACCTTATCGGTGATGTCGCGGGCCACTTTGGAAGCACCGACGATTTTTCCACTGGAATCCCGCACGGGGGAAATGGTGAGCGAGACATTCACGAGAGAACCGTCTTTGCGCACCCGGATCGTCTCGAAGTGCTCAACACGCTCGCCACGTTTCAGGCGGTCCAGAATATCCGGCTCTTCCTGCTGCCGATCGGGCGGGATGAGAATCGCAACCGATTTGCCAATAACCTCGGCAGCCTTGTAGCCGAAGAGGCGCTCAGCGCCCGCATTCCAGCTCATGATGATGGTGTCCAGATTCTTGCTGACAATCGCATCGTCGGATGATTCGACGATGGATGCGAGCAGATTGGCATTCTGTTCCGCCAGCTTTCTCGGTGTAATGTCTCTAAAGTAACAGACCGCCCCGAAACGGCCATCGGGCAGCAGTATGCGATCCACGCGTATCTCGTGGTATTCCGTCTTCCCGGTTTCCGGGTTATATCTGGCCCACTCCGGAGCCAGAAAGGTGTTGCCGGTCTGGATTGTGTTGCGGAAGATGTTTACTACCCGCGAGGCATAATCGCTGTCGCGAATCAAATGGATTACTTCGCTGAAATCGCGGCCCACGGCTCCGCCGGGAATAGCTTCGAACAGCGGAGCAGCAAGGGGATTCATCTCCTGAATCCTGAAATCTGCGTCAACCAGGTAAACGCCGACGGGGGCATGGTTGAGGAGGGTTTCGTATTGTGCGGTCCGGAGCTGGACGGCCTGCGCGGCTTCGCGCTTCATGCCGGCGACCATCAGGTGGGATTCAACGCGGGTCAGCAATTCGCGCTCGCTGAACGGCTTTGTCAGATAGTCGTCGGCGCCGGAGCGTATTCCTTCGACGCGGGCTGCTTCACCGGCTTGTTCCGAGAGCAGAATCACCGGTATGTGCCCGAGCGAAGGGTCGGCGCGAAGCTCGCGCAGAAAGCCGAAGTCCTCGGCGTGGAGGCTGACGACATCGGCCAGAATCGCATCCGCCGCGGATGCGCGCGCGGTATTCAGGGCAGCGGCGCCATCCGCGACAGCTTGTACTTCATAGCCGTTCTGCGAGAGCAGACCGCGCACGTAATTGCACATTTCGGCATCGTCGTCAACGAGCAGAATGCGGCATGGCTGTCCGTTTTCCCCGCGCAGAACGCGTTTTGCGCCGGTGCCCACGTGGGTTGCGACGGGAGACTCCGGAAGATGCCCGTTACCCGATGCATTCGGCTGGGAGTGGAAAATTTCCGCGGCTGGTGCGATCCCGCGTTTATGAGCTTTCCTGTCGCTGATGTCCCGGCCTTCCGCGGTGATGAAGACCACCTTGCCGTTTTCATCCCTGACGGGCGTCAGCGAAGCGTCGATGACAATAGTTTCGCCGCTGGCGCGGGTGTGGGTTTCCGTGTTCCAGCGAACGGATTCGCCCTGAGCGGCGCGGCGGATGGCATCTCTGAGCTCCGCATTGACTTCGTCAGAGACCTGCCACCAGAACGTAGTCCAGAAAGGCGTGCCTTCCACCTGAGAAAGCTTGAGCCCCGCGGCGTCCAGCGCCCTGTGATTGATTTCGAGAACCGTGCCACTTGCATCCAGCAGCGCGACGAAGTGAACCATGGAGTCGAGCGCTATGCGCGCCAGCTTTTGGCGATACTGCTCCTGGGTATCGGTGGGCAGCAGCAAAGTTCCGCGGACATCGACGAGCACCGTGGATTTGCGCGGCAGGCGTAATGCCCGGTCGCCGGTAGCCGCCTGGCGACCTTCGAGAATGAGGAAAACGATGCGGTCCCGCTCGTCTCTGACGGGGCGCAACGAATAATCCAGTCTCAGGCCGCCGTTTTTTCCCTCTTCGACATCCGCGTTGCAGTGGACGCGAATTCCACCGGCGGCCCGGCCGATCGCATCCTGGAGCTGCTTCTTCGCTTTGGCGGAGGCGGTCCGCCAGAAACTTTCCCAAACCGGCTTGCCAACAACTCTTTCCTGGGAAAACCGCGCAGCACTTGCGAGCGCACCGCTGCATTCGAGAACAATGCCCTCCGTGCTCAGAACACACACCAACTCGAAAATTTCATCGAGTGCTATCTGGGCAAGCTTCTGCCGCAATTCCTGCGGCGTGTCATCGAGGCAGACCTGGGTTCCGTGAATGGTTAATGGCTGCGCGATCCGTGGGCTGGGAGTCGACATCTTTCGGGTTTGCAGTGCAACCTGACCTTCGAGATAACCGGGAGCCTGACTGCACACGAAGCCGACCCCGACACTTTCATCTTAGGCTTTCATCAGGAGAGGCGGGGACCGGAAACGGCGGGCAAGGTACGGGAAAGCACCTTTGTGGAGGGTTTGAAATCAGTTCCCGGTAGGCGTTTTGTTGAGACGATCGACAACGATGGTTTCGATTGTCGCTTTGGCTGGCTGCAACTTCAGGCCGAGCTTCTGCAGGGCTTTGGTCAGGGCGGCGTCGGGTGCTACGAACGAACCTTCCGCCAGAATGCGCATGGGATCCGAGCAACCCTGCGAGACGGCGTTACGCGGCGGGGCCGGAGCGTTTCCATCCGGCCCGGGTTCGGGCGCGGTGCGTCCCCCGCCGCGGCTTCCACCTCCACCGGCGCCCGGGCCGGGGGGCGGATCCTCACCGCTCGCCAGGATGACGTTCCGGGTCATGCCCGCCTCTGCTTCCGCGGGAACTTCAAGAGTCACTTTGTATGTTCCGTTCAGGCCGGTGTGGTCGAGGACAGGATGCCCAAGGAACAGCGTGAGCGTGTCCGCCAGCGCCGGCATGGAGAGCGGCACGAACTGATATTGACGCGAGCAGTTCGGCTGCGGAACGATACGTCCGTTCACGATTCCGGTGGTGCGCAGCGGGCCGCCGAAATCGAAGCCGGGAGAACTGCCATCCCAGGCGGGCACGTCATCGGGCGAGGCGGGAACCATAGCCGGGGCGTCGGCGGCGACTGTCAGTTCGTAGCCCTGCTGTTGACGGGGCTCGCGATGGATGACCAGGTCGAAGCGCTCCTTCAACAGGGCCTGCATCATTTCGGGGGCCTGATCCCGGGAGGCGCCGTCAGGCAGCTTTGCCGAGATGCTCCACAAAGACTGATGTACCCAGGTGGGCATCACCACCTGATACGGCTTCACCCGAAAGGCCCAGGGGATCAGGTTGGCAAGCGAGATGAATGGTAAATCCAGATGAGAGGCATCAATTCTGGCGGCTGCCGGGGTACTGCGCCCGAAACCGGTGGGACGGATGGAGGCCGCCTCAAATGCTATGGCAGAGGATGGAGGCTGCGCACCGGCAGGGAGTCCAGTGAAAACGATGGCCGCGAGTCCCGCTGCGAGGCGTGGTTTCATACCTGTTCCCAGCCTGAGACGTCGCAAAGTTGGAAAAGTTACAAATTAGTGCGCGATAATCGGCATCGGCCCTCAAGAATGTACTGGACCAAGTTATACGACCCGGATCGAGCCCCTGCCCACTGGAGCGAGGTCATTCTGCCAGGCGAGTATTGCGTGTTTATTCTCGATGCCGAAACGCGAACTCCGAGGGATGCGGAGGGCCGCCCGTTTTCGCCGGGCAGTGAGGCGGTCGCAATCTGCGGCGGGCTGGAGGAAGCGGTCGACCTGGCGGAGTCCATCGTGAATCGGCATCCCGAGTTGTGTGGCCAGATCTACGACCGGCACGGAAAGTCCGACGAGCCGCTCCGGACTGTTTATGAGCCGTCCGTTCGAGGGAGGTACGAAGGCAGGCCGTACGCCCGACGCGAGACACTGAGAGGTCTTACGCTGATGTCGGGCGGCGCCGTGCTTGTCCTGATCGACGTTCGCCACGACCTTACCTGGATGTGGGGCTACATTATCGGGGCGAAACTGGCGCTGATCGGTGGAGCGTTCCTGGTACGCGGTCTGATCGGGCTATACGGGCACCGGGCCTGATTACCCCCAGATTTGGCGCAGCGCACGGCGGAAGTTTCCGCCCAGCAGGAGCGCGACGTGCTCCTGGGTGTAGCCGCGGCGAAGCAGGCCTTCCGTGAGTTCGTAAATGCGGCTGGAGTGATTCAGGCCGGGAATATCGTAGGACGGATGCGGGTCGAGATCGAAGTCGCTCCCCAGGCCGACGTGTTCCACTCCTGTCAGTTTCACCGCATGATCGAAATGATTCAGCACGTTTTCGATGGTCACGGGATTTCCGCCCTGCACAAACTGGCGGACAGATGTGATTCCCAGAACGCCGCCCGCGCGTGCCGCTGCGCGAATGACATCATCGGACTTGCAGCGCGCCACACCAGGAGCCAGGGCGCGGCAGTTGGAATGCGTAATCAGCACCGGCTTGTTTGAGGCCGCAATCACGTCCAGGCTTGTGCGCTGGCCGCAGTGCGAGACGTCAATCGCCATGCCGAGCGAATTCATTCGGGCTACCACAGCTGCGCCGAAGTCAGAGAGGCCGGTATCGTGAGCCACCTTGCAGCCACTGCCCAGACGGTTGCCGGAGTTATATGTGATCTGAGTCAGCCGCTGGCCCATGCGGTAAAACTCATCCACATCGTCCAGGGTGCGAAAGTGGTTGGCGTCCTGCATGCCCGGAATGATTGCGATTTTGTTTTCCTGGCGGGCGCGGTCGAGATCTCCAGGAGCGGCTACGCGCACAAAATAATCCGGATGCCACTCGATGAGCCGGTTCCATTTTTCGAGCCATGCCCTGGTCACGCCATAGCTGTCAGTCTTTTCGAAGGCGACCGCCGGATGGAAAACGTCGATGCCCGAGTTGCGCAGCTTCAGAAAATCGGTATGGGTGAATGCGGAGGCGGACTGGAGCCATTGGTCGAAAAGGGACCAGTTCAACGTCGGAAGACTCAGCATGTCGACGACGTTCGATTCGGCGACGAGATCGGTCACGCGCGTCGAATAGCGCGACGCCGCGGCAAGATTGCGTCCCAAAGCGGACGCGGCACAGACAGACAGAGATCGGGTCAGAAAGTCGCGGCGACGCAAGCAGACTCCGGAAACGCAAACCAGATTTTCGGACGGTGAATCCAAAGGGTATGACGGCGCGGCCTGCATCGTCAATACAGCGGAGGAGCGTGTTGCAATGTTTTACAGAAAAAGTACGGATCAACGTGAGCCAGCGCACACGCCCGCTTTTTTCCGGGCGTGTCAGACGGCGCGGATATCGTACGTGAGGATTGTGACCCCAGCCTGGGCAAAGTTGCCGACGTCGGCGACGGTCGCCTGACCCTCGGGCGAAACAAACGCGGCTTGAAAGGCTGCGCTGCTGTCGAATTCCAGTTCCGCAATCAGATAAGGGGTGACGTCACCCGCGACGAGAACCGGGGCCTGCGAACTCACCACATAAGAGCGCAGGCCGGGAAGCTTTTTCGCAATCGGCACGTGGGTTTCGAAGTAATAGCGGTCGAAGGCGGCAGGATCGGTTGGCTGGTTGTAGAGTACGAGTATTCGTGTCATGGCGGCGCCAATCATTATACGCATTGGCAGCGCCCGCCTTATATGAAGCAGACCGTATGAAGCAGACCGCCTCTTCCCGTTTCGTGTTTACAGCAGCGTGGGTCTCCGCCGCAATTTCGCTGGCTTCCTTTTTGGCGCCGCTTTATGTGATTCGTCCGTTTCGCACGCAGACCGGAGATGAAATCGCGTTTGCCATGCGGGTACACGAAGTGGGCCCGGTGATTTCGGCGGTGAGCCTGATTGCGACAATCGCGCTGGTTTTTTTGGCGTGGCGCGAAGGGAACCGATCGCGTGCGGGGCTTGTGATTTGTCTGCTGGTTTCGCTGACCGGAGCGATCTTCACGCGGATCAACGTGTTCGAAATGGTTTTCCATCCCTACCTCTCCGCCGCGTTCGTCTCACCTGAGACTGTGAAGCTCGACGACGACGAAATGGTCATGTCGGTGACGATCGCCGGCCAGACGCACGCGTATCCGATTAACGCCGTGGGCTATCACCACATTGTGAATGACGTTGTCGGCGGCATCCCGGTGGCCGCCACTTATTGCACACTTTGCCATACGGGCATTGTGTGGAAGCGCGTTCTCGATGGCCGCGTCCTGACTTTCCGTCTGGCTGGTATTCGCGACGACAATGCGCTGCTGAGCGATGAAGAAACCAACAGCATTTGGCAGCAAAGTACGGGCCTGGCCATCTACGGCCCGCTCAAAGGCAAGCAACTGGAAGTGATGCACAGCGATGAACTGACGTTCGCGCTGTGGCGCAGCGAACAGCCGCGCGGGCTGATTCTGAAGCCCAATATCGAGTCGGCTTCTCACTACGAGAAAAAGGATTGGGAGAAGGATGTGGAGGGAAATCCGTACGCCATCGATACGGCGAAGACCGGCCTCAAGCCTCGCGAACTCACATTAGGAATTGAGACCGGAGGCGCCAGCAAGGCGTTTTCGATGAAGGCCGTGCTCTCGGCGAAACTGATTCAGGACCACGTAGGGGAAGACGCAGTGATTCTTGTGGTGGGCCCGGATAATGCTTCGGTGCGGGCATTTCGGACGCAGCCGAATCGAACTTTTCTGCGTGCCGCACCTGGCGTCAACGGCGTGATGACGGATGCCGAAACCGCCAGCGCCTGGAATTTCTCCGGCTGCGCGGTCGGCGGGCCACTGACTGGAGAGTGCCTTCAACCGCTCGATGTCGTGAAGGACTACTGGTTCGACTGGCTTAATCATCATCCGTCCACGACCGTATTGCGCAACTGACTCCTGCTGGAACAACCGGAACCGGCGCGGAGTCTGAATCAGCATGACACTCATCACTGGCGGGCAGCATCATGCGGCAATCAATGTAACTCCGATGATCGACGTACTCCTGGTGCTGCTGATTATCTTCATGGCTATAACTCCGGTGCCGCAGACCGGCCTCGATACCGCCGTGCCGCAGAGTTCCGAGAACCGCAATGTTGCGGCTCCCGAAAATCCCGTTGTCCTCGAAATCGCAGCCGACGGATCTTATCGGCTCAACTCGGAGCTAGTTCGGCAATCGCTGCTCGGCGATCGCCTGCGAGTCGCTTTTGAACGGCGCGGCGAACGGGTTTTGTTTGTGAAGGCTGCCGACACTCTGGAATATTTCGTTGTCGCGGCGGCCATCGATGCCGCCCACGGCGCCAGAATCGATCGGGTGGCTCTGCTTCCACGCTGAACCGGTGCGACCCTGAACTGGTGCGGCGGCGCTCCGGCGATTATAGTACTCATATGATCCGCAATCCGGACGCCGCGCAGCCGACGGGCAGCGGCCATGCCCATCGCAAATTCACCGCTGCATGGGGTTATGCGCTGGCCATCCTGTGTGCGGGTGTTGCGCTGTTTGTCACCGAATCCCTGCGAAATCCGCTGTTTCCGACGCCCCTTTTTTTCGCGGCCATCGTGATCACCACCTGGTACGGCGGCAGCGTGCCCGGTATTATCGCCATCATCCTCGCCACTTTTTCGCTGGACTATTTCTTTATCCCGCCGCTGGGTAGTTTCGCTTTGAACAAGCCGGAGATCGCTTATCTCCTGGAATTTGCGCTGCCCGCGCTGCTCACAACGTGGTTTGTCACCAAGCGGCGAATCGCCGAAACGACACTGCGCGAGGCCCGCGATGAATTGCAGTCGCGCATCGAAAAGCGGCAGGAGGAACTGGCGCGCGTTTCGCGCATGCTGACTGTCGGTGAAATGGGAGTTTCCATCGCACATGAAGTGAACCAGCCGCTGATGGCCGTCGTGCTGAACGGCGACGCCTGTTTACGCTGGCTGAGCGCGAGCCCTCCCAATCTTGATGAGGCACGCGGCGCGGTGGGACGCATTATCGAAGAAGGCACCCGGGCCGGGGATATCGTTCGCCGGATTCGTGCGCTGGCGAAGACTTCCACCCGGCGCGCGGTGGTCGACCTGAACCAAATCGCCGGCGAAATCGAGGCGCTGCTGGGCCGCGAGTTGACGCGCGGCAAGATCAGCTTCCGAACTGAGCTTGCCAAAGGTTTACCCAGCGTGCGCGGCGACCGTGTGCAACTCCAGCAAGTGGTTGTGAATCTGGCGATGAACGCTATTGAGGCGATGAGCGACCTCGATCAGGGGCGACGGGAACTGCGCATTCGTTCCGAAGTGCGGGAGTCGGACGGCGTAGTCATTGCGGTGGAAGATTCGGGACCGGGCTTACCGGCCGGCAATCCGGAAGATTTGTTCACGGCCTTCTTCACCACGAAAGAGGATGGCCTCGGCATCGGGCTATCCATCAGCCGCACTATCATTGAAGCCCACGGCGGACGTCTGTGGGCCTTCAATTCAGGCAGCGGAGCCGTCTTTCAGTTCCGGCTGCCGATTCTTGAGGAAGGCGCCTGATGGACGGGCCACTTGAACAAGCGGAGCCCATGGTTTTTGTGGTGGACGATGAAGCCGCGGCGCGGTCTGCAATGGAAAGCCTGCTGCAATCGGTTGGGTTGCGCGTGCGGAGTTTTGGCTCGGCTGCCGAATTCCTGAATCGCCAGGCCTATGAAGGGCCAGCCTGTCTCGTGCTCGATGTGCGGCTGCCGGGGATGAGCGGCATCGAACTGCAGCGCCACCTGACGCTGACAGCCGTGAATATTCCGATCATCTTTATCACGGGGCATGGCGATATTCCGATGTCGGTGGAAGCAATGAAGGCCGGGGCGATGGAATTCCTGACCAAGCCATTTCGCGGGCAGGAGTTGCTGGACGCGATCCACAATGCCCTGGAACGCAGCCGCACCAGCCGGCAGGACGGCGCCCGGCTGGCGGAACTGCGCCGCCGCATCGGCTCGCTGACTGCGCGCGAGCGCGAGGTGATGGAGCGCGTCATCGCCGGCATGCTGAATAAACAAATCGCCGCCGAACTCGGGACCGCGGAGCGCACCGTCAAAATCCACCGGGCGAATCTGATGCGCAAGATGGAGGCGGAGTCGCTGCCGGAACTGGTCCGCATGGCGGAGAAGAGCCGTTTATAGCACTGTCGTCTATAGCACTAAGGTGCTAATCGGCTGCCCTACGAGACAGCTGTGCCCGCCCGTATTTTCCCGTTATCGTTGAGCCAGTGTCCCGCAATAAGCTCATCCCAATCTATTGCCTGATGGTAGGCGTGCCCGTACTGTTCATGTACCTGGTCCTGAAAACCGGCGCGGAATTGGTAGCCCCGGTGGCGGTCGCGACCCGAACTGCAGCCGCCGCGGCCCGCCCCGCCAGCATGAATCTCTTCCTGCTGGTCATGCAGGTGGCTGTGGTGCTGCTTGCATCGCGCGCCGTCGGCATGCTTTTCAAATGGATCAAACAGCCGCAGGTCGTGGGAGAAATGGTGGCGGGAATTTTGCTCGGCCCGTCATTGCTCGGTTGGGTCGCCCCGTGGATTTCACAAGCGGTTTTTCCGGCGGCGAGTCTGGGGTATCTGAATGCGTTGGCACAGATCGGACTGGTGTTTTTCATGTTCCTGGTTGGAATTGAGCTGAATCCTCAGGCGCTGAAAAAACATGGACACGCGGCAGTTCTGACCAGCCACTCCAGCATCGTGATGCCGTTTTGTCTGGGCACGGCGCTGGCATTAATCCTTTATCCGCGGCTGGCCACCCCCGGGGTTGGCTTCACCAGCTACGCGTTGTTCATGGGCTCGGCCATGAGCATTACGGCATTCCCTGTGCTCGCCCGCATTCTCACCGAGCGCAAGCTGCTCGGAAGCCGCATGGGCACTCTCTCCATATCGTGCGCCGCGGTGGATGACATCACGGGCTGGTGCATCCTCGCATACATTGTTGCGATGGTCCGATCGGAGAGCGCATCGAAGCCTTTATGGGTCACACTCGGCGGCGCTCTGGCCTTTGTTCTCGTGATGCTGCTGGCGGTGCGACCACTTTTGCGGGGCTTCGAAACTTCGTTCCGCAAACATGGGAGTTTGACCGACAATGCCGTTTCGCTGATGCTGGTTCTTGCGCTCGCGTCCGCGCTTTCCACCGAATGGCTGGGCATTCACTCGCTGTTTGGCGCATTTTTCACGGGCGCCATCATGCCGAAGAGCAGGGATTTTGTCAAGGCGGCGATGACGAAGCTGGAAGGGCTCACGGTTGTCGCGCTGCTGCCCCTGTTCTTCGCATTCAGCGGACTGCGCACCAGTATCCGCCTCGTTCATGGAGAAATGTTGTTCTACACAGCGATTGTTATCGCGGTGGCGATTGCGGGAAAATTCGGCGGGTCCATGGCCGCCGCCCGCATAGCCGGTGTGCCATGGCGGGATGCGACTGCGCTCGGCATTCTGATGAACACGCGGGGGCTGATGGAACTGATCGCTCTGAATATCGGTCTCGATATCGGTGTCATCTCACAGACCGTTTTCACCATTATGGTGCTCATGGCGCTGGTAACTACTCTCATGACTTCGCCGTTGCTCGAATGGGTGTATCCCACCAGGCTGATGATCTGCGACGAACCCGAAAAAGCGGACAGACGCTTTTATCCCGGTCCCGCCGGAAGGCGCCTCCAACCGGCGGAATGAGCTTCTGCAGGCACGCGTTGTCAGTTCGCCGACGAAATGCTCCGCGATTCTCCCTGCGGCGCACCTGGCCGGCGAAAAGACCCGGAGTCGATCGTCACACCTGCACTCGAAATCGCCTGGAAGAACAAATCGTCGCCGCTGATCTCAACAGAAAGAAACGAGCGGTCTTTGTCGTAGCCCACCGCGGTCAAATCGGTCTTCTTCATGCCGGGCGTGCGGAGTTCGCCGGAAGCACCTTCCGTGAAATAGTAGATTCCCTTCTGCGGCTTGATGCGTTCGTAGATATGCTCATGGCCCGCAAAAACAACGCTGACCCCGTACTTGACGAATAACGGCTCCAGAATCCCGCGTATTTCCGTGGAGGATCCGTGAAACGTTCCCGACGAATAGAGCGGGTGGTGAAAATAGCAGATCTTCCAATCGTTCCCGGCGCCGGCCAACTCTTTTTCGAGCCAGGTCAGTTGCGGGGGATCGAGATAGTCCGTATCAAGAACGAAAAACCGCACGTTGCCTTTCGTGTAGGAATAATAGCGCTGGCCGTTCATGTTCAGGAATTTGTAGAACCGTTCATTGGTGTCGTCATGATTGCCCAGCGCCGCATAGAACTGAACTCCGGCATCGAGAAGCGGCTTGTACGGAGCTTCGAACTTCTTAGCCATATCTTTCGGGCTCTTACGGCCATAGATGTTGTCCCCGAGCATGATGACAAAGGTGTACGGGAACTTATGATAAAAATCCAGCATGCGATTCGCGGTCTCGTATTGGCCGCGACTCCCGGTGCCCATATCTCCGATCGCCAGGAAGCGTACCGAGCCTGATTTCAGTGGCAGAGTGAGGTCCTGCGCACCCACCAGCAAAGTTATGATCAGCAGGAGGGCCGCAAGGAGCGCGTGCTGCTTCAAGGCACCGCTCCTGTTATGAAGTCCACGATCAACCTGGCGTCAAGATCCTCAAGAACGAAATCGTGGCCGATGATTCGATACGCAAGATCCGGCGGCAGCGAGGGCAGGTGGAGCAGCAGATTCGGAGGCACGGTTGTCGTCGGCACCGCATCCGGCATCTCGGCGTTTACCGAAAGGTTCCAGCCCTTCAGCGGTTCTCCCTGGCGAATCGTTTTCCTGACGTCATCAGCCGCGGGGGCGTGGAATGTCTGTGCAATTGCCTCTTTGAACTGCCGGGCGATATCCGGAGTAAAGATGTCACCGGCTTTGGCGTTCGCGCGCGCGGCTTTAATCGTCTCGGCCAACTCATGCGGGTGCTCCGCAATTTTCTCGCTCTTCGTGGTGGTCCGCAGTTTCGGTATGGATTTGTGCAGTTTGAGGTAGTCCCGAATGCGCGTTGCGAAATCGCCGAAGACCGGCGGCTTCGGTATCACTGTGCGCTCCTGAGCGCCCGCGCCTGGAATCCAGCATGCGCAACTCAGGACCGATGCGACGGCAGCGGAGCGGCAACAGGCAGGCAGAGGCATAGCGCGGACTCTCAGGAAGCTTTCTTTTCCTCCACAATCTCCCGTACGGCTTCCCTGGTTGCCGCTTTGACGGCGTCTTTCACAGTTGACTTCAACTCGTCGGGCGGCAGGTCGACTCCCGCTTCCCTGATGACGTTCTTCAAGGTGGTTTTCAGAGGCGGGATCGCTTTCTGAAGTGCGCGGACGGCCTTCGCGGCCTCTTTCGTGGAAGCAGGAGGGGCCTGCTTTTCTTCTGCTTCAGTCTCCTCGACACCAGCGGCGTCCCAATCCTCGCGGAAAGTTGCGAGCAGGCTGTTGACAACCTTCGGATCCCGCACGATGATGCCGATTTCGCGCCGCTGCTCCAGTTCCGGCTCCCGGAGGCTCTGGCTTCCAACGAAGGCGTGCAGGCCATCGCGGATCATCGTGCGGGTGTGCAGGCGCATGCTGGTGAGCTGCGTGACAGGCAGCTTCGTGTTGCGCGAGGCGATACTACCGATGATTTTGATTTCGACTCCGGCTTTAGCCCGCTCTTCCAGCTGATGGATGATTTGCTTGTCGCCGATCTTCGGATCGTAGATGTAGAGTTGCTTCTGCGCCTGCCGGATAAAGGACAGGAGCTGCTTTCGGGCATTTTCCGGACTGACCACCAGTGTGTCCGCGCCTGGAACGTATTTTTGCCGGTTGAGGTCCGCTTCGAATAATTTGGCAGCTTCCCGGACAACTTTACCGGCGCTGGTCACGATGCCGAAGCCGCGACTGTGTTCGATATCGATGTGCACGAAGTTGAACGACAGAAGATATAGAGTCTTCGCATCGACAATCATCATCTTGCCGTGGTAGCGAATCAAATCGCTGGCCGTGCGGCCCACCACGATACCCGCTTCGAGAAATCTTGTCTCCAGGCTGCGCAGTTTTGGCTCGCCATTACGGTTGGTGTTGGCGATCAGGGCGCGAACAACCAGGCCGCGGTCGGAGGCCTGCTTCAGTGCGTTCTCAAGCTCCTTCCAATCCATGCGAAAGATGAGAATATCGATGCTTCTGCGGGCTCGCCGGATTGCAGTGAGCAGGGGAGCGAGACCATCGCGAGGCTGAATCAGCAGTTTCAGGACATTTCCTTCCGATTCGCGACACGTGCACGTAACGGGCCAGTTTGACTGGCGCATCGAACCAGGCAAGCTTCAATCTGCTGTAACTCCAAGATCGTCGCGAGCTTAGTGGGGCAGCGCAGCCTGACCGCGTTCCATGGCGGCGGAACGGTAATGAACTTGCACATTCCAAAACGATGAGTCTGAAATCCTACCTTGTCGCGTTTGCGGTGATCGCGCCGATCCTGGCGTTCGACGAGGCGCCGACACCGCTGCCAAAATCCCAGTTGGCATATCTATGGACTCAAAGAAACGTCACGTCGCTCGATTTGCTGAACGGGTCGGGCGGCAAAGAGCATGCGCCCCGTGGAGTGTTCACGTTTGCCGGGGAAGACAAGGAAGGAACCAATCCGAAGTTTGATGTGGTGGACGAACAGGGAAACAAATGGAAGGCCAAGCTTGGCGAAGAGGCTCAGTCCGAAACCGCCGCTACCCGCCTGGTGTGGGCAGCGGGCTACTTCGTGGATGAGGATTATTACCTTCCTGAATTGCACGTGCGCGGAATGAAGAAACTGAAACGCGGCGACCAGTACGTCTCCCCGGGCGGAATTGTTCGCAATGTCAGGATGGAGCGCACCGTCAAGGGACAGAAGAAGACGGGTAACTGGAGTTGGTTCCGGAACGCTTTCACGGGAACCAGGGAGTTCAACGGCCTGCGAGTGATGATGGCTTTGATCGACAACTGGGATTTGAAAGAAGTGAACAACGCCATTTACGACGAGCACGGCGAAGGTTTCCGATACGTCATCAGCGACCTGGGAGCAACGTTCGGCAAGACGGGCAACCCGCTGACCCGCTCAAAGAATAATCCCGCCGATTACGAGGCCACGAAGTTCATCCAGAAAACTACCGCGGACCATGTCGATTTCTTTCTCAGCAGCCGGCCGTTTATTCTGGCCGCTGTGGACGTTCCCAACTACGCGAAACGCACGCACATGGAGGAAGTGGTGAAAAATATTCCGCGCGCGGATGCTAAATGGCTGGGCACGATTCTGGCGCCGCTTTCGGAAGAACAGTTGCGCGATTGCTTCCGCGCAGCCGGATACGCGCCGGAAGACGCGGACGGGAACGCCGCAGTGGTGCGGCAACGAATCACAGAGCTGACCGGCCTCTAACGACCGATGGCGACGAGTTCTTTCAGGCTGCGGTGATAGATGCGGCCATCGCTGTAGCTCGGCGTGTTCAAACTCCATGCCTCGCCGGATTGGCCGAGGTCGTTGATTGCCAATAGTGCACTTTCGTCGAGCACTTTCGCTCCGGCGTCAATCACGTACGTGATGCCCAGCATGGTCGTGAAATAGATCTTGTTTCCGAGCGCGACGGGGCTGCCCCAGAACGCGGGGATCTGCCAGCCATCCGTCTTTGACCGATCCTCGGCCACGACATCGTTGCCCTGCGAGTCCTCGGCTTTCGTAGTGACTGCAATACCGTAGACCTTCTGGTCCGGTTCGCCCGGCTTACGGATCACGGTAACGGGTACTTCCAGGTATTCGACTTTGCCGGTCTCCACGTTGACACGCGCGATGGTGTGGGACGGTCCGGCTTTTCCGGCCGGGGGGTGATTATTGCGATTGTGCGCGGTCGAGGTAAGGAAGTAGTGGTAGCCGTTCACGACGATGTTGGCGTGCCATGCCGGCATCACGCGGATGACTTCGGTCGGCTTCAGCCGATTTCGCGGCGAGAGTTCGCGGATTTCGCGCAGGTTCACGTTGGTATGGACAATGTATTTTCCGGCGGCTGGGTCCCACTGGCGATAATCCACGTTGCGAATGAGCGATTGCTCGCGCAGCAGCTTGCCGGTCTGGCTATCGATCACCAGATGACTTTCCTCGGGATTCAGGCGAAACCAGTACGCATACTTCTGGTCCCAATGGAGGACGTAAAGCGCCTGCCATGTTGGTGCGGCGAGCGATCCGGGAACGGCGAGGGGCTTGCCGTCCGCATCCGTATCGGCTACAAAACGCCAGATGGTTTTGCCTGCCCGCCCGGGGCGCAGGTCCACCAGCCCGAGACCTACGGGCCGCTCCGGAACATCGTGCCAGCCGCCGCGGCCGGTGAGGACAGCGGGCGTTCCATCCTTCATGTGACCGAAGACGGAAGTCGCGTATGTGGTGGTGCCATCCTCGGCGATCCAGATGGTTTTACCGGTTAATTTGTCGATACCGCGCAGATAATTCCAGCCGGGTTTTTGATCCGGGCCCGGATCGCCTGGTTCCACGTTGAGAATTGTATTGCCGTAGAGTATCGGCTCATGCTGCTTGTTGAACGGATACGGCTCGCCCCAGGGCTTGTACTGCCGCCTCCAGATTTCCTTGCCCTGGAAGTCCCAGCAGCCCATTTCGCCGCTGGCGTTGAAGAACCAAACATACTTGCCATCGGTGATGGGCGAGGGCGAAGTGGAGTCGCTGTAGGCATACATCAGAGGGCTGGGAACGGTGCCTTCCAGCCGCACCGACCACAGCATTTTGCCGGTGGTGGCGTCGACGGCGTGACCAAGGATCGTGCCGCTCATCTTCGGCGCGCCTGGTTTGAAGGGTTCGAATGTGGTGAGGAACAGCCGATTGCCCCAGACTGCAATGCCGCTTTGTCCACCGTTCGGCAGGGGAGTGCGCCAGAGGATGTTCTGGTTGCGGGCGACGCTCCAGCTTACGGGCGGCTTCGCATCGGGGACGCTCCAGGAGTTGTTCGGGCCAGCCGCCTGAGGCCAGTTGGCGAGTGCTGTCGCCGCGAGGATGGCGGAAAGGATTATGACTGGTCGCACATTAACCTGTGCGACTAGACGCGGCTAAAGATGGAGTTGCTGAGCGTTCCGGTGCTGTCGGAGAAGGATTCTTCTTCAATCCCCATGGAGCGCATGATGCTGAGGTAGACGTTCGACATCCGCATCTCATCCTGGCTCTTCCAGTACTGACCGTGCTTCAGGCCCATATTGGCGCCGCCTGCGATGAGGGTGGGCAGGTTGTGCGAGTTATGGGTGGTGCTGGCTCCGCTGCCGAACATGACGATGGTGTTGTCGAGGACGCTGCCGTTGCGATCCTTATACTCGTTCATCCTGCCGAGGAAGTGCGCGATCTGTTCGCTCAGGAAGAGGTCGTATTTGGCGAAGTCGAGCTGGCCGTCTTTATCGGTGGCGTGCGAAAGATTGTGATGTGTCTTTGAGAGGCCGAGCTTGAGCGGGAAGGTGTCGCCGATGCCCATGCCATCTTCGCGATTCAGCATGAAGGTAATGGTGCGGCTGATATCGGCATCGAAGGCGAGCGCGATCAGGTCCATCATGTTGCGGTAATACTCGCCGGGTTGATCGCCTTCGGGCGTCGCGTCGAGATTCAGGTGCGAGTAATCCTGCTTCTTCAATGGAACGTTGATCCAGCGTTCGGAGGCGATCAGCTGAGTTTCCACTTCGTTGAGCGAAGTCAGGTACTGATCCATGCGGGCCTTGTCGCTTTTGCCCAGTTGCTGGTCGAGCGCGCGGGCATTCGCGGCTACGGCATCCACCAGCTTCACGCGGCGTTCGATGTTGCCGTGTTCATCGCCGGAGGCTTTGCTGTCGCCCCGAAACAGGCGGTCGAAGATGCGGCGAGGATTGCTTTCCGCCGGAATGGGCCGTCCATCGAGGCCGTAAGAGATGGTGCCCGTGCGCGAGAGGTAGCCCGTGCCGGCGTCGATCGAGAGGACGACAGAAGGGCGACGCGTGAACTGCTTCGTATGTTCGGCGATCACCTGATCCAGGCCGACGGTGTTGTAAGTGCCGGGCTTCGGATTGTAGAGAGGAGCTCCGGTGAGCCACATGTCCGAGCAGGTGTGCGGATCGGACTTGGGGCCGCTGGGGTGATACAGGTTGCCCATGAAGCTGAGCTGTTTGCGGAACGGCGTCAGGGGTTCGGTCGACTTGCCGAAGACGAACTCGCCGTCTTTTTCGGCGCTGGGGAACCAACTCCACTCGGGCAGGGCATGCTCCGCTTTCGGCAGTGACATGCCATTGGCGGTGTAGATGGCGCAGAAGCGCTTCGGAATCTCAGCGGTGATTTCGGCACCCATGGCGTCGAGCACGGGGAGAGCCAGCATGGCTCCGCCGACCCCTTTCAGGAAGGCTCGACGATCAAGTTTCAAGGAGGTTGGCATAGGGCGTCTCGGACCGGCTTCTCTCGTCTGACATTTTACTACTTTTCGAGGAACATTTTACTGCCGGCCACATACCGGATGAGGTCTTTCATGCGGTAGCCATCGGCTTTCAGTTTCGTTTGCTCCTGCCGCATGACGTCAAGTTCGTTGTAAGTCAGAGTGCGGCCGGTCCCGTACGTTGCCAGGTGTTTGAGCACGCTGTAGGCTACCTGATCGATGCGATCTTCGCCGAGATAGCGCTTCAGATCGTTGGCGCCGGAGACTTCCGTCTTATCCGGCAGCGTGGAGCGTGCGTCGGCCGGGTGCACCTTCAGGCGTCCACCGGCATCGAATTCTTCCATGGCGATGCCCCAGGGGTCGATTTTCGCGTGGCACTGCCGGCAGCCTGGCTGGTTGCGATGCTGTTCGATGCGCTCGCGCAGCGTGTGCGCCTTGTCTTCCTTCAGGGCCGGTACGTTAGGCGGGGGATCGGCCGGCGGCTCGGCGATAATCTTGCGGGCCAGCCATGCGCCGCGCTTCACCGGGTTCGATTCGCGGCCGTCGGACAGGCCCGCCATGATGGCCGCCTCGGTCAGAACGCCGCCTAACTCCGGGCGGCTATGAGTGAGCGCAACAAAGTTGTCGCCGCTTTCGACTTTATCTCCCAGGCCGTAGTAGCCCGCCACAGTTTCGTTAGCGAGGATAAAATCCGAACTGATCAGATTCCTGACGGGCAGATTGTGGCGCATCAGGTACTCGACAAATTCGATCGGTTCCTGACGGAGCTGGACGCGGGTATCGTGGGTCAGCAGCGGAAAGAGTTTGCGATCCGGCTCAAGCACCGTGAACTTGTCCAGGTTCAGCCATTGGGCGGTGAACTCGTTGACGAAGCGGGAGAATTTCACGTCGTCCGTCATCCGCGTGATTTCGGCATCCAGCTGTTTGTGCAACTGGCCGCGGGCGGCGAGATTCAGAGCTGTCCGATCGGGCGGGCCGTTCCAGAGGAAATAGGAAAGCTTCGAAGCGAGCTCGTATTCGTCGAGCGGTTCGGGGCCCGGGGTCTTGCTGTTCTCGGTGAGGAAGAGGAATTGGGGTGAGGTCAGGACGACTTCCAGTGAATCTTTTACGCTGTCCTCAAAACCACGGCCGGATGCGGACGCACGGCGGTAAACGGCCATCAGCGAATCGACTTCGGGATTCGTTGCGGGACGGCGGTAGGCACGGGTGGCGAAGGAGCGAATGATGTCCTGCGCGTAAGCGGCGGGATCGTTTTTATGTGAGGAATCGACGAAGATGTTTTTGTATTGGGGAGCGGGCCACTGGTCGTAATAGGGGCCTTCGAATTCGACCGATTTCACGAGGAGGCGCGGCATGTCGCGGCCGTCGGTGTATTCGCTGTGGACGGCGATCTCGCGAACTCCGGCGAGATAGTTGACGTTATCCTTCTCGACTTCCGGATTGGGGAAGTTCTTCATCGTTCCCTCAAAGACGTAGCGCACAAGCTGGGTGCCGGCGACGGGCTGCGGAGAACCAACGGGAGCGAATGTGCTGCCGCAATCGCGGCGGAAACCGAGTTTCACGCCAAGTAGCGGTGATCGCTTTTCGAATGCGAGGAAGCGGCGGGTCGTTTCATCCGCGGCGGGCAGGGGAGTGAAAACGATTCGGTCGAGATCCTGCATGGCGCTGGTTTGCGCGTTGAGGTTGAGCGGACCCGCTTCGAGCCTGACAGCCAGGAACGCTGGTTGCTGCGAACCGGTGAATTGCCGGTTGCCCAGATTGAGGGTGATTTCCGGAGTCTGCTGACGGCGTGGAGTTGCGGGCGGCGCTCCTCCTCCACGTCCCGCGGGTGGGGGCGGAGGGTCGGTCATGAACTGTCTGCCCGGCTGGACCAGGGCCTGAATCTCGGCTGGTTCTAGTGCCCGTTTGTAGAGGCGAAGCTCATGCAGTTTCCCACGGAACTGTTTACCCTGCGGAGTACGGCCGAATTCCAGATCGGCTTTCGGATTGTCGAGAATTGCGGAAGCGATATCGCCTTTACCTGCGAGCGCGCCGTTGACATAGACGCGCGTTTGGTTGATTCCTCCGTGCTTCACGACGATTGCGACATGCTGCCAGGCATTGGCGCGCAACGCTCCGACCGGCGTGGCCGCAACTGCGCCATTTGATCTCGTATCCGCGCCGGCTGTCTGGATATGAACGAGACCACGGCCATCCATTTCGAGATACCAGCCGTGCGAAAAAGGCGAGTATTGGGTGGATTCGGTGCCGGGGTTTTGCGTTTGCGGGGCGAGAGAGAGGAGACCGCCATCGCGGAGGAGATCGGGCCGAACCCATAGTGAAACGGTGAAGTCGCCGGAGCCGAGGTTCAGGTTAGCGGCACGCGGAATCGTGAGGTAGTCTCCGTCCTTATTGAACGAGACGACCTTGCCGAACGGAGAATCCTCATACTGCGCTTTGCCCTGGAGAGTGCCGGGATTCGGGCCGGTCCCATCCAAAGGCCAGACGCCGGACAAATTTTCGGTGAGGCGGGTGGCGTCTGGGCTCGGCAATGCGGGCGGGGCCGAGGACGGGTAAACATCCACCTGATACACGCCGGCTTTCGGAATCGCGATTGTCTGGGGTGCGGCGGGATTGTGGATCGTCACGGCATCCGCAAGTCCGGCGGGCTGGGTTTTCGCGTCGGCGTCGAGCAGCAGGCCATCGTCATATTTCGCCGCCATGACGGTGATGCGGAAAGGCCCCTCATCGGGAAGTTCGCGGGTAGAGATTTTGAAATTCGCTTTGGGCCCGTAGGTGCCGTCGGTGCCGAACATTTCATCATTGGGAATGGCGGGGCGGAGGAGGAGTCCTTCGGGCACAAGTCCGATCGCCTTACCTTTCGGATAGCCGCCGCTGCCCCGCATATCGGCAAAGACGTTGTGATAAATGCTGTCGAACTCGCGCCAGCCGCGGACGGTATCGTTCCCCTGGTAGCCTTCGATGTAGCGGTATTTCGTCCGCATGATGTGCCGGTCGAACGCGAAAGGCTTCACCGGAACCGGCTCGGTGATCATGAAATCTTTGTTGTCCAGCAAGTCGCTGCCGGCGCCGAGAACGAGCTGGCCTGGGAAGGGTTCGGGGTTGACCGACCTGCCGAAGTCCATGCGGAAATCCTGAATCGAGGGCTTCTTCTTCGGATCGATGATGGAGCGGGTGAGCGCCTGATCGGCGATTTCCAGATAGGATTCGAGGAGTTGGGTGGAGAGGTTCAGGGTTTCCTGATTGTTGACGAAGCCGTCGCGGGAAATGGCATCGGGCGGAATGCCGTTGGTGAGGTCGTCATCGAGCAGCAGCAGTTCTTTCAGGGTGTTGCGATATTGCGCCACGGTGAGGCGGCGGATCAGGCCGTTTTTCGGGGCGACGCGGAGGCGGGCTGCTTCGATATTCTGCGTGATCCAATCGACCATCTGTTTGCGTTGCTCGGGAGTGGGCTGGGGCATGCCGGCGGGGGGCATGGTGCCATCGCCTACTTTCACGCGAATGGCCTCCCAGGGACGAATCTGACGGTCTTCAAAGGAGGCGTCGAGCTGGTCGACACGAATGCCGGCGGTGGCGGTATCGGTGCTGTGGCAGAGGAGGCAGTTGTCTGCAAAGAAGGGTTTGACGAGCTTTTCGAAGGCCTGTTCGTTGGGACTCGGGACGGGTGGCGCGGCTTGGGCAACCCAGGAGAGGGCTATCCAGATGGTTGCCGACGCCATGAGGAAGATCAGGGCGAAAACACTTCTGGGGCGGGAGCGGAAGTTCTGTAGAGTCATATATCCCGCCGGGTGCAACGGTCAGGGTGCGATGCGCCGCGGAGGGCGATTCGACGACTAACATATCACAGAGATGGGGCGATTGGACTGGAGGGGGGAAGCGTTATGGCCGCCGATTCACGCCGATTCCCGCCGATGAAAACAGATGAAAAAGGATGGTGTCAGGTTGTTAGGCTGGTAAGGTACTACTTGGCGCAATATTGCGCTGTTGTCAGCACTTGGCGTATTTCGATGGCCGCGTCCTTGCGGATCACGAACTCGCTTTCTCCGTAGCGCTGAAATTGCGAGGATTTGCCTGGAGCCCAGTCGAATGTATATCCCAGCGCGGTCCATGGGAACTCACCGATCAGCGATTGTCCGTACGACGAGTAGTATTGCTGGTAGAGCCATTGCCGATGCTCCGTGGACGCTTTCGCCGGGGGGCCTAATGGGCAGTTTGCGCGATCGGACGCCGGGTCGACGCAGGGCCGAAAAATTGTGGCGGGACCTGGCTGGCTGAGCGTGATTTGCACAAAATGCGTCTTGCTGCTGGCGGGAGAAAGGCCGAGGTGCTGCTCCAGGCGCTGCGTCAGTTTCGCCTCGTCGTCCTTGCCGCCGTGCTGGAAGGCGCGGCAGAACGATTGCAAATGAGGCTCGATCGTCACCCACGTGTCTGAAGGGGCCGTGGCCACCCATGCGCCGGAGGCAAGTTTGAGGCGATCGGCCTGATCTGTTCTTACCCAGGCTACGAGGTTGACTGGTTGATCCGCGGGTATGGTCAGGAGATTGGCGTCCATGACCGATGAACGCGGCAAACGGGCCAGACTCACCGCGCGGTCATAAGATGTCCAGCTACGCTTCAACTGACGGGCCTCAGCTTTGGATGGAACGCACACGCGTACGATGCCGGTCAGATCGTCCGGATTTGCAATATACCGGAATCCCTCGGCGGTTCGTTCGTTGGTTGCAAGGGCAATCGCGATGGCGTATTCGGAGCTGCCCAGATAGTTTGCGGCCACAGTTTCGAGCGTTGCGCCGGGCTGAAGGTCCCGGGGCCCGGGGCAGTTGGAAGCCGCGTGCGCGGCAGTCGCGAACGCAAACAGAATTGTGAGCGTTCGTAAGCGTTTAATAACTGCCAGCGCAGACATTTCGATATTGTAGCGGCCGCCTGGCTGGAACGCGCCTCCGCGTCAGGGCACGGTCCAGGAACCTTCCAGCTGATATCCGGTGTCCAGGCCCTGCTTGTTCGCGGTTCGCACGAAGCTGCTCTTCGGGCCCGCGAAGCCGGGAGAAAAAGTGATGTTGGCGCTGAATCCAAATACCGCTGTGGTAGACACATTGGTGACGCCGGACACTGCACACTGGCTGTTTTGCACCGTCGGAGTTACGGCGTCGGTATGCGTCCAGACCGTCGCATCGTCGCTGGCCAGCCAGAGACTGCTGCCGTCATAGTACATCCAGCAGGCGTTTCTGCCATCCACCGTGGAATTGACCAAAAGGTTCACGCCCGTGAGGTTCGAGGGGCCGAGCGTATCGAACCCGGTCACATAAAACTGTTGCTGAAATCCCGAGCCCTCCAGCGGAAAATTGAGAATCGCCAACGGCCTTCCCGATCCGCCGGCGGCTTGAACCGTCAGCAGGACCTGCGCGGTGTGACTGAGTGTTCCGCTTGTTCCGGTCACGGTGAGTGTGTACGTGCCCGCGGGGGTTGCACTGGTGGTGTTTACGGAGAAGTGACTGGGAATCTGACCGGGCGTCATGGAAGCGGCGGGGGTCAACGTGGAGTTGGCGGGCAGGCCGGTGATGCTGAAGTCGACGGCGCCGGTGAAACCGTTCACCGCGGTGAGACCCAAACCATATGTGGTGGTCCCGGCGCCCGAAACGGTTTGGGGCCCAGGCAGGATGCTCACGCGAAAGTCGGGCGTGGTGGATGCGCCCGACACGGTCCAACTGCCATTCTGCTGGTAGCCGGAGTCCGCTCCCGATTTGTCGGTTGCCGACGAGTAGATGTTTCTGACACCGCTGAAGAGAGGAGAGAACTGGAGCGGCAGTGCGAGCGTCAGAGTATTGCCACTGCCGGTGACCGTGACAGGGCCACCCGACAGAGCGCACTGACTATTGCTCAACAGACCGGAATTCGCGGAAGCGGCGGATACGCTGGTCGAATTCCAGATGTTGGCGTCGTCGCTCGCCAGGAATAGCGTGCCGCTGCCATCCGAGTTTTGAGAATCCGGCTGGTAATAGAACCAGCAGGCGTTTTTGCCGTCGATGGTGGAATTCATCAGAAAATGGAGGCCGCCGATCGCCTGAAATCCCCGCGCGTTGGTAGCGGCGATGGTGAATGTCTGTGCGGCGCCACTGCCGGTAGCAGGGCTCACTGAAGCGGTCACTGCCGAAGGCGGGCTCACCAGCAGGTTGACCTTGAATCCGTTATTTCTCGCAAAATAAAACCAGTCGGATATATCCACCGAGCCGAGAGGCGTCTCCGCGGTTGTCGATATGGTGATGGTGCCGGAAACCGAGCCGTTGGCCGGCAATGTGAGAACCGGGGGATTCTGGGTGGCGGAAATGCCCGGAGGCGGAGTATAGAAACCTCCGAAAGAAAACTGATTAGTCAGCGTTCCCGTGAGCCCGTTCAGCGACGTTACCGTAAATCCATATGTCGCGGAACCGCCCGGCGAAACGGTTTGCGACGGGGGGCTCGAAGTAACGGTGAAGTCCGGCACGGGACCGGACGTTTGAACGTTATACAAACCCATTTTGCTGTAGCCCGTATTCTCGCCAGACTGACTGGCGGCGCTTGCCCAGATACCCGCGCTCATATTGAGCGACTGCCACGCAGTTCCGAACTGCACATTGACCGCAAAATTTGCGACGTTACCCGCATCGGACCAGGAGACGAACGTTACCGCGCATTGAGAGTTTTGCACAGGTGCAGGGCTGCCGACGCCGACGTAGCTCCACGTTGTCGCAGTATCATCGGCCAGATAAACGCTCTTGTGGAGATGGTCGTAGTAAATCCAGCAGGCTTTTGTGCCGTTGACCGAAGGACTGAAAAGCAGGTTCATCCCCGCGATGTCGGCCGTTCCTGCGGAATCGGATACCGCCAGCGTAAACGTTTGACCCGTGCCGGTACCGGAAGATGGCGTCACTGTGGAGACCTGGGGTACGGCGGCAGAAGCAGAGGTGTGAATTGCTCCGAGCAGGGCGAAGAAGAATATGAAATTGCGCAAAGATGTCCTTTTGATTTTTAAAGCTGTTTTGGGAAATGTGGAATTAGCGAAGAATATCGGCTCGACAATGTCCAGCGAAATCTCTTCTCTATTTCTCTTATATCGGAGAGAGCGGCAGGGAAGCAAGGATCCACAAATCCTTACCCAACGATTCGTACGATTGCTCGCGCAGCGATAAGTAATTAAACACCCGAAGGCTGACCGACACCTATTCAAATCAAGACGGAGGAGTCGAGAGCCGGGGACCTGCGAAAGACGTTGCGAACCCCCCGACTGGCGGACTGTAATGAATGCCGCATAGCAACGATGAAGTCATCATCAAAAAAGGCTCCATCTCCTTAGAAAATCTGTACACGACACGGTATCCGCCGCTATCACTATCGAAGGAGCGGTATCGACGGACAACAGCCATACTCAACTGATGTTGACGGCGCCCGCCGGTTCGGTCCTGCTGGGTGAATTGACCAAGCAATAGGCGATGGAGAACAAGATGATCAAAACACCTGCAAATCTCATCGCCGCGATCTTCGTACTTACGGTTTGCGCAACTCTGCAAGCGAAAGACAGCGGCTGCACTGCAGCCGATTTCAGCGGCCCCTATAGTCTGGCCATGGATGGGCAGAATCTGTCCACAGCTCCCGCACCAGGGGACTTCACACGGCTGGGCGCGATCCTGGCCGATGGGAAGGGCAACACCTCCGGCAGTTCGCAAGCGAGCTACAACGGCAACGAGGCGATCGAAAGTGCCACGGGAACCTATCAGGTCAGCGACAACTGTCATATAGTGTGGAAGACGGGCTCCGGCGGCACTGCTTACACGCTCGAAGGCGTGCTGGTGCTGGGAGGGCAGAAGGTGACCATGATGGTTACGGAGCCCGCCTACGCGGTGCAGTTGGCCGTGCTCGAAAAGCAACGAAGCGCCGTTTGCACGAATGCGGACCTGAGTGGTTCGTATGTTCTCACGATGAATGGCCATCTCGATTTCGCGGTGGTTCCGACCGGCATTTACGCGCGCGTAGGTCAGCTGGCTTTTGACGGGAGCGGCGTGGCGAAAGTCAGCATGATTGCCATTTATGGCGGCGCGATTCTGTGGGAGGAATACTCCGGAACGTATTCGGTGGATTCCGCGTGCCACCTGACATGGAAATCCGTTTTGCCCTGGCCGCTCAGCTTCGGCATCATAATTGAAGGTCAGATTTCGGCGGATGGAACACACATCCTGGTGATGCAGACGGGTCCGGCCGGCACGGCGATCACGGGCGACATGATCAAACAATCGTCCACTGCTCCGGTGTCGAAGTCCAATCCAGCCGCGGCGGAACGCCGCGAGGTGGGTCTTCGCCGTGCTTTATCGGACTGAGGACGGCCGCCACGCCGACGGACCTCGATCAGTAGAAAACAGCAAACTCCTTTTCAGTCGACATTGCTCCCCTATATAATGATTCACCGGGGTAGGGCATATGAATCGATACGCGAAACTGGCGGCGGCAGCGCTGCTTGTTAGTTGTGTGCCGGTGGGGGCGCAGCAGGTACCCGCGGCAGCAGGAGCTTCAGGTGGCCGGGGCGGCGGACGCGGTTCGATTGTGGCCGAAGTCTCCGGAGATGCGAAGGCAGGCCAGGCCTATTTCAACGGCGCGGGCAAGTGCAACACCTGCCACTCGGCGACGGGCGATCTGCAGGGCGTCGGATCGCGCATGAACTCCACTGTGCTGCAGGGGCGCATGGTTTATCCACGCGGGAATGGCGGCTACCCGTCGGGTGGCGTGGTTGCAACGCCGCAGGGCGCGAAGCCGGAGCGTCCGCGTAACGCGACCGTGACGCTGGCGGATGGCACGAAGTTCGCGGGCGACGTGATCGCCATCTCCGATTTCATCATTACGTTGAAAGACAAGGATGGCGCGCGGCATACGTTCACGCGCGATGGCGACGTGCCGAAAGTGGTGGTAACCGATCCGCTGCAGGCGCATATCGATCTGCTGCCGAAGCTCACCGACAAAAACATGCACGATCTCACGGCCTATCTGGTGACACTCAAATGACCCGGAAAACTAGAATTCTTCTAACGCTGGCTGCCGCGGGGGTGGTGGGGACGACTGTTCTGGCGCAGGGACCTCTCGACCCGGCGCTGCTCTCGAAGCCCGCGACGAATGCGTGGCCGACGTATCACGGGGATTATTCGGGCCGCCATTTCAGCACGCTCAAACAGATTACCGCCGAGAACGTACACGGCCTGACTCTGGCATGGATGTATCACACGCCCGCATCGAATGACGGCGCGATTCTCGGGGGCGATGTTGCTCCGGTACCCCCGGGACGAGGCGGCGCCGGGGCGACCGGGCGCGGTCCGGCAATCAAGGCGATTCCGCTGATGGTGGATGGAGTCCTGTATCTTTCTACGCCGGGACACGCGTATGCGGTGGACGCCCGCACGGGCCAGCAGCTTTGGCACTATTATTGGCGCGGACGCGGTGCGATCGGGAATCGCGGCATCGGCATGTACGGTGGGTGGCTTTTCATGGAGACCGGCGATAACCGCATCGTGTCGCTGAACGCGGCGACGGGCGAGGAGCGCTGGCACAGAGATCTGGTGGATAACGGCGCGGGCGATTTTTCGACGACAGCGCCGATTGCGATCCGTAATCACATTCTGGTGGGCGTAGGCGGGGACGGCGGACAGGGCCGGGGCTGGATTCAGGCGCTGGATCCGGAAACGGGCGACGTGCAGTGGAAATGGACCTCAACTCCCGGTGCGGCGGATGCGGCGGCGCTGGCGACCTGGCCGAGTGCGGATGCGGCGGAGCATGGGTCTGGTGGAATCTGGCAGCCGCCGACTTACGATCCTGAGCTGAATCTGCTTTATGTAGTGACCGGCCAGCCGACGCCGACGTACAACGGCCGCGGCCGGCCAGGCGCAAATCTGTATACCAACTGCGTGGTGGCGCTGAATGCGGATACAGGGAAGATGGCCTGGTATTACCAGTTTTCTCCGCATGATACGCACGATTGGGATGCGACGGAAGTGCCGATTCTGATCGATGGCACGATCAACGGACAGCCGCGAAAGCTGCTGGCGCAGCCGAACCGCAACGGATATTACTATCTGCTGGATCGCACGAACGGTAAGAACCTGGTTGTGAAGCCAATTTTTGCGGATGTGAATGGCTACAAGGGGCTGGATGCGAACGGGGTGCTGATTCCGGATCCGGCGAAGGAGCCGTCGCCGGATGGAACGCTGGTATTTCCGACATCGGACGGAGTGGTGAATTATCCGGCGCCGTCGTTTAATCCGGAGACGGGGTTGCTGTACTACAACGCGACGAACAACGCGAGCATCTTTTATGCGGCGCGCGATGCCAGTGACCCGACTGGGTTTGGGCGCACACAGGAGCATCATACGTGGTTCAACGAGAGCTCGATGTTCGCAGTGGATTACCGGACGGGGGCTGTGAAGTGGGAGCACAAATATCCGGGGATGGGATGGATTGGCGGAACGTACGGCGGGGCGCTGTCGACCGCGGGTGGCGTGCTTTTCAGCGGAGATCCGGCGGGGAATTTTGTTGCTTTCGACGCGCGCACGGGGAAGATCCTCTGGCATGCCCCGACTGGCGGGATTTCGAATTCACCGTCGACGTTTCTGCTGGACGGGAAACAGTTCGTCGTGGCGGGTGCGGGCGATACTTTGTATGGGTTTTACCTGCAGTAGCCGGGCTTATACTAATCAGACGAGAGAGAGGATTTTGAAAATGCGGGTCCCGTTTTCAGTTCATTTTTGCGTTTGCGCTTTGGCGATTGCCGCCATGGCCCCTGCCGTTAGCTTCGGCCAGCTTCCCACCTTTCAGGTTCTTCCCGCGCCTGACAGTAAGATCAACTTCCATGTCAACGCCTCGGTGGACCTGACCGGCGTGTTCGAGAAGTGGGCAGCCACCCTGACCTTCAGCACGCCCAATGTCGAAAGCGGCGTACTGGACATCATCGTTCAGGCGGCAAGCGTCAATGCCGGCAGCGGGCTCAAGGAAGGTAAGCTGAAGGGCGGCGATTTTTTCGACGTGAAGAATAATCCTGAGATTCGGTTTAAGTCGAAGAAGATCATCAACACCGGCCTGGATGCATACCGGGTGGACGGCGACTTCACAATACGCGGGCTCACGAATGAGGAAAGCCTGACTCTCAAATATCAGCCGGACCATCCGGATGAGGGCCGAATTCAGGGTCAAATGATTTTCGACCGTCGCCAATACGGGATGACGCATGGCATTCCGCTGATTAAGATTGCGGATCGCGTGGAGGTTGGCGTCGATCTCAAAATACACCGCACCAGCGGTCCACGGCCTATTCAGAGCAAGCAATAGCTCAGGCGAACTCGAACAGAGGCGGCTGCGTTTCAGCGGCGTGGATGATCTCCGCTAGTGGCGGGTACGCGGTTAATCCGTATCTGTCGCGAATGGCGGCGATCCTTTCGCGGATCATTTCCCGGTACGCACCTTTCAGATAAGCCGAGGCCTCGTAGCGTTCGCGATAGCGCCGCAGCAGATGCGGGAAGTGCTGTTCGACGAAAGGCAGGAAGACGCGGCGCGAACACGGCTGCAGGAAGAGCAGGCCACCGCCGAAGTGCGAGGCCCCATGATCGCGCGCCGCTTTTGCCAGCCGGTCGAGACGCTGCTCCTGGTCGGTAATGAGGGGCATGATCGGATTGGGAAACACTCCGACCAGGATGCCCGCATCGGCCAGAGCCCGAACGGCCTTGAGGCGCAGGTCGGGCCGCGGCGCGCGCGGTTCGAGTTGGCGGGCCAGAGAAATATCGAGAGTCGTGATGGTGATGTTCACGTTGAACTGATTTCGTTTTGCGATTTCGATAAAGAGCGGAATATCGCGGGTGACAAGGTCGGACTTCGTGGTGATGTGGATCGAGAGGCCTGACTGTCTGGAGAAGACTTCGAGCGCCGCCTGAGTCCGTTTGAAGCGGCGTTCGGCTGGCTGGTACGGGTCGGTTGCCGTGCCGATGGCGATGCCGCCGGTTGGCCGTGAATGGCGAATTTCCCGTCTGAGAATTTCAGCGATATCGGACTTAGCGTAGATTCGGTCCTCGAAATCTTCGCTCTCGCGCAGTTCCATGAATTCATGCGTGTAGCGGGCGTAGCAATAGCGGCAGCCGAACTCGCAACCGCGATAGGGATTGATGGACCATCGAAACGGCATGTCGGGCCTGGTCCGGTTCAGCACGCTACGACAACCGATCTCGAAATACTGGACAGCGCGTTTGGCTTCCAGAACTTCGCTTTCGGCTGCGAGCTTTGCGATCCCGACCAAGCCCGAAGGGGGAGAACCGCCGCACAGCATACTTCTATTTTCGCCTTTTATTCGCCTTTGTCAAGGGCATAAATACGACTTGATTGTGTCCCGCCCTGAAATACGACGATGGTAGTGGCGTCACGCGGTCTGGTAACTGTAGGGGATTTACCCGATATCTTTCTTTTTATAGTTGCGGTATCGTTTATCACATGGCTCACTGCGCAATATGTCGATTTCACACAGAATTTCACGTCAACGGCAAGCCCTTTTGTATGGCTTGTTTGGAGCAGATGGACCCCACTAATGAGGGTGGCGCCTCCAAGCCGAAGCGAAAAGAAAAGCTATCCGTCCCGCAAGAACCGGCAAAGCTGGCGTAACGGCATTTGTAATGATATGCGCGTAGCAATGCGCTGAACGTGTCTGACAGTCCATCGATGAAACGTCAGGTACTGGGCGACTGGACCGGCTGCGGTCGGGTTAAACGAAGATTTCGAGGCCGACGGTGCGTGACATGATCCGCACCCGAACGTACTTCCGAAAGGCGCTACAGACTTCCGGAAACTCCGGGTCCAGCACAAAGAGCGGAGGATTCAACCGGGGCCCGGAACGTCGATCCCGGATCCATTGCGACTCTTACCGCCGCACTGGCATCGAGAACTACAGTCACCGTTCTCTATCCGTTCGGACGAGGTCTTCCGGCGATGGGTGACGGTGAAGTCAAAGCGCTTCCGCCTCGCGTCGAGTTTCGTTCAGGACTGCGCGTGTTCGGTCGTTCGGAAGCGGCGAGTGCTTCGGCCAGCAGAACTGTCGCTTCCTGAGCCAGCGTCCGTCGTTCCTGGCGCGCGCGTTCGGAAAAGCATACGATGCAAAGCCAGAGGGAAGTCGCGGATCTGCAGAGCAGGCACAGTTCTGTATGCGATTTGCATGCATTGTGCATGCTGAACCGGAGGCAGGTCCAGACTTAACTTGCGAAGATTTGATCCATGCCGGTCGTCAATGTCTTCAAACCCTCAGGCGTATCGCCGCCGGGCTGTTCCGCGATCCCCCAGCCGGTATAGCCGATTTCATCCAGCGCGGCCATCACCGTGGGCCAATCATTGTCGCCGGTCATGTACGCAGCCTGAAAACCCGCCGAGCGCCCCTGTTTTTCCGCTTTGGCCCGGCTGTACTCTTTGATGTGGAGTTTCAAAATGCGCTTGCCGAGGATTCGGATCCACTGCTCGGGAAAGCCGTAGGTAACCACATTGCCGATGTCGAAGTGCCAGCCAACAGACGGGCTTTCGAACTCATCGACGAAGCGGGCGGCTTCAAGCGGACTCAGCAGAAACTGATTCCAGACATTCTCAATGGCGATCTTGACGCCAAGATCTTTCGCCACCGGTATTGCCTTGCGAATTTGCTCCTGCGAACGTTTATATGCGTCCGCGTATGAAACATTCTTGTTGACCACTGCGGGAACGAGGAGAACAGAACTGGCGCCGTAGGCTTTTGCGTCTTTCAACGCCTGAATCAAGCCATCGAGACCCGCCTGCCGAACCGCGGGATCGGGATCGGAAAGCGGCTTTTTCCAGTGGGTGTCGCAGCAGCAACTGGCTGGTTTGAGGCCCGTGGCGGCAAACGCATCAAGCACTTCGCTTTGCGACATGTGGCTCATAGGCTCGATGCCTTCGAAGCCTGCCGCCTTAACGGCCTGGAATTTCTCCAGCACAGAACCCTTCACTCCGACGGTGGCGTACATGATGGCTTTGTGGAGGTCTCGGGTTTTTGCATGGAGGGCCTGGCTCGCCAGTGCGGCGCCGGCGGTTGCGAGAAAGCGTCTTCGGTTCACGGGGCCATCATATCCCAAAAACCCGCAACGGGCGGCTTTCGTAGTATGATCGCCAAATGAAGAATCCCGTCCCCACGATTATCGGAGCCGTTTGCCTGATGTCCGCCGTTGCATTCGCAGCGTCCAGCGTTCATGATTTCACCCTCGATTCACTGAAGGGCGAGCCCACGCCGCTCGCGGGTTTCAAAGGCAAGGTGATGCTGGTGGTCAATGTGGCGAGCCAGTGCGGATTCACCCCGCAGTACGAGGGACTGCAGGCGCTTTATATGAAGTACAAAGATCAGGGCTTCGTGATCGCCGGTTTTCCGGCCAACAATTTCGGAGGCCAGGAGCCGGGCACGAATGAGGAGATCGGCGCATTCTGTAAATCGAAATTCGGCGTGACCTTCCCGATGTTCAGCAAGATTTCCGTAAAGGGCGGCGACATCGCGCCACTGTATCGTTTTCTGACGGATAAGACGGCCAATCCGAAAACGGGCGGCGACATTCAGTGGAACTTCACGAAATTTCTGGTGGACCGCAATGGAAAAGTCATCCAGCGCTTTGAGCCCGCGGTGACGCCGGAATCGCCGGAAGTGAATGGCGCCATCGCCGCCGCGCTGAAGAAATAGATCGGGGTAACCTGACATTGAGTGCCACCGAAGACAGCTGGTCCCTACACGACAGAGTCGGTTGACGACTATCTGAAAGCCATACTCGAACTGGGTGGCTCCGATCAGGAGCTGGTCAGCGGCACGGCCATCGCTCAGCATCTGGGTATTCGCGCGGCTTCGGTGACCGGCATGTTGCAGAAGCTGGCGGTGCAGAAGCCGCCGCTGGTGCAATACAAAAAACATCATGGCGCGCGGTTGATGCCGGCAGGCCAGGCTCGCGCGCTGGAAGTTCTTCGGCATCATCGTTTGCTGGAGCGCTTCCTGCATGATTTTCTGGATTATTCGTGGGACGAAGTTCACGATGAGGCGGAACGGCTGGAGCACTTCATTTCAGAGCGCCTGGAAGACAGGATCGCCGCGAAACTGGGAGACCCTGAAACCGATCCGCACGGCCATCTGATTCCCGAGCGCGATGGCGTGCTTCCACAACGCAAAGAGGTCTTGCTGACAGGTTGGGCGTGCGGAGTGCCGGCCGTGGTGACCAGCGTTTCCGACCGCGATCCCGCTGCTTTACGCGAGATGACGCGTATCGGTCTGAAGCCGGGAGTCGCCATCGTTGTGGAAGCCGGCACCAGAGGAGCATCTTTGCGGCTGAAGATCGGAGATCAGACGGAGCCAGTGCGGGTGAATCAGGCACTCGCAGGGGGCATATCGGTGGCGCCCGCTATCGTCCCAGCTGGCCAGGTTCCCGCGTCTCGCCGCTGACCTTCACATTGCGGAAGTCGCCTGTTTCGTCGAACGATCCCAGTCCCACGCGTCCCCAGCGCAGGCTCAGATCCACGGCTTCGAGGCTCGGATTGCGTTTTCCGTTGACTTCGACGTAGCAGCGGCCGGATTCGCCATCGAACACGAGCCTGACCGGTGTCCAGTCCTGGGTGGGCAGCGAACCCGGGCCTTCGAGGGAAGACATCCGGACGCGTTCACCGCCGAAAATATGGAACATGCCGTTGTGAACATTCTGGGCGACGGCGTTATCGACGGAGATGTGCGCGTAGTTATAGTGCGCGTCATCCTGCCAGGCATAAACGAAGATGAGGCTGCGGCCATTGCGTTTGATTTCAGCGTCGATAGTGACTTTGGTGTATGGTTTGGAATCGAGGAGCGCGATTCTGGTGGGGCGGCGCGGCTGCCCCGCCGGAGGCTCGGCGGAAACCTTGAGTTGCAAGAGGTTGTCACCGACGACCCAGTCGGAGGGATTCTGGACGATCCACTTTTGTCCGAAAACGTTGAGGGACTCGGCCCCCATGAGCAGGCAGACGGAGCAGGCGGCGAGCAGGATCGATTTCATGCGGCTATTGTATAAAGCCATGAATGGCCGCCCAGTGCGCCGATAAGACCCTACTAGACTACTGACAGGTGTCGAATTCCGCCTACGTTGCGCGTCTGATCCTGCTGGGCCTGATCCTGGCGGTAAACGCTTTTTTTGCGGGCGCGGAGGTTTCTCTCCTTTCAGTTCGCGATTCGCGGCTGCGCCGGCTGGCGGAAGAGGGCCACGCGGGCGCCCGAATTGCCCTGACTCTGCTGTCTCAGCCGGAGAAGCTTTTATCGGTGACGCAGATCGGTGTTACTCTGGCGAGCCTGGGGTTGGGCTGGGCAGGAGAAGATACGCTTTACAATCTGTTGGTTTCTCTGTTTCATCCCGTTCTCACGCCGGCCATTATTTCGTATGTCCATGGCGCTTGTTTCGTCCTCGCGTTTCTGGTGATGACGTACTGCCATGTGGTCATCGGCGAGGTGGTTCCGAAGAACCTGGCGATCTCGCGGGCGGACAGGATCGCGATTGTGGTGGCGCCGGTGCTGATGGTTTTCTATCGGATTGCAGCGCCGTTTGTGGCGGTTGTGGAGAAATCGTCTTCGCTGATCACAAGAATGGCTGGCGCGAAATCGAGCCATCGCGGCGGCGGGCACTCGGCGGAAGAACTGAAGCTCATCGTGAGTTCCAGCCGGTTTTCGGGAGTCTTGCACGAGGCGCAGGAAGAAATGATCCACCGGGTTCTCGATCTGGAAGAGACATCGGTGCGGGAGATTATGCGCCCGCGGCACGAGATCGTCTCGATACCGATTGCAGCCACGCTCGACGAAGTTCTGGGCACGATGGTGGAAAGCCAGCATTCACGGTTGCCGGTATGGGAAGGGCAACCGGAACACATGGCCGGCGTCGTTTATTTCAAAGACATGACGCGGCTGTGGCATGACCGCCGGAAATCCATACGCGACGGACATCCGGTGGCGCCGTTCCAGCTGCGCCGGCTGATGCGCAAGCCTCTGATTGTGCCGGAAACGAAATCGGTGCAGGAGATGCTGGCCGAGTTTCAGGCCGGTCACACCCATATCGCGCTGGTGGTGGACGAATTCGGCACCGTTGCCGGGTTGGTGACGGTAGAGGATGTGATCGAACAGGTTGTCGGCGAGATCAGCGACGAATTCGACGTTCATGAGGACACACCGCGAGCTCCGCTGACGGAAACGGACAACGTGGAACTGGAAGGGGCAACCACAATCCGCGATCTGACTTCCATCTACGGCATTGAGTTGCCGGTGAACGCGGGTTTTGAAACGCTGGCAGGTTACCTGCTTTTTCGACTGGGCCATATTCCGGCTGTCGGGGAAGCCGTGGAATTCGAAGGGCGGCGGTTTGAGGTGACGCAGATGGAACGGAATCGGATTGCGCAGGTGCGCATTCAAAAAAACGGGGATGAAACGCCCACTGCCGAAGAGGCTCTTTAAGGCCGGTCTTCGGCAAGCCCCGGAACGCTTGCGCGCCCCTTGCGGGCTTGCGACCGCGTCCCCTGCTACCATGGATTTAGGTTTTTCCTTTTGAAAGTCGGTTTCGTAAGCCTCGGTTGCCCCAAAAATCTAGTCGACAGTGAAGTCATGATGGGCCAGCTTGCCGCGCGTGGGCATGAGCTGACTCCCCATCCAGACCAGGCTGACGTGCTGGTGGTGAATACGTGTAGTTTCATCGATCCCGCCAAGCAGGAATCGATCGACACCATTCTCGAGATGGCGGAGTACAAACGCGTGGGACGGGCCAAACGGCTTGTAGTTGCAGGTTGCCTGGTGGAACGCTACCGGGGCGATCTGCAAAAAGACATGCCGGAAGTAGACGCGCTGATCGGCACCAACGAAGTCGACAGGATTGTACAGGTTTGCGAAGGCATTGAAGACCCTGTGCCCGCCGATAATCCACTCTATCTCTATCACGATCTGACGCCGCGCGTGCTGGCCACGCCCCGGCACTTTACGTACATCAAGATTGCGGAGGGCTGCGATCATCCCTGCACGTTTTGTGTAATTCCGCAGTATCGCGGCAAGTTCCGCAGCCGGCGTTTTGAATCCGTCATCTCCGAAGCCACGCGGATGTTTGCGCAGGGCGTGCGGGAGATTAACCTGATCGGCCAGGACACGACTTGCTACGGCGAAGATTTCGGGCTGAAAGACGGACTGGCTGTGCTGCTGGCGAGATTGGCGCAGATTGAGACGCCCCAGGAAAAGTGGGTGCGTTTTCTGTATGCTTATCCGAACCGGGTCACACAGAAACTGCTGGATACAATTGCGGAACACGCGTCGCTGGTGAAGTACATCGACATGCCGCTGCAGCACGCCAGTCCAGGCGTTCTGAAGCGCATGAAGCGCGGCGCTTCGGGAGACATTTTTCTCAAGCTGCTGGAAAAAGTGCGACGCACGATTCCGGGTGTCGTAATTCGCACCAGCTTCATCGCGGGCTTCCCCGGCGAGACGGAGGCCGAATTCGAAGAGCTTTGCAAGTTTGTGCAGGCCGCCCAGTTCGATCGCCTCGGCGTGTTTTCTTATTCCGACGAAGATACCAGCGGCAGCTTTGCGCTCGCTGGCAAGGTCGGCGCGCGCGATATCAATAATCGCAAGCGGAAGCTGATGGCGATCCAGCGAAAGATTTCGCGGGCGAAGAATCGTTCCATGATGGGGCGCGAAGTGCCTGTGCTGGTGGAAGGTTTATCGGCGGATACGGATCTGCTTTGGCAGGCGCGTATGTCCACGCAGGCTCCGGAAATCGACGGTCATGTGCTGATTAACGACGTGGAAGGCGACGAACCGCAACCAGGGCAAATGCGCCTGTTGCGGATCACCGAGACGCACGATTACGACCTGATCGGGACGCTGCTTCCATCCACCGAAGGGGAGCCGATACTGGGGGCGCCGCTGTCCGCGCTGAGTTCGTTGATCAACATTGCGCCGAGTCAATTACCTGCACGATGAAATGTCCGATTTGCAACCGGCCGGTTCGGCTGGAAGATAAAGAGTCGCCCTTCTGCAGCGAACGCTGCCGTGAGGTGGATCTGGGAAACTGGGCGACGGAAAAATACGTAATTTCTACTCCGGCGGACCGGATCACCAAACCCGAAGAGGAAGAGGATTGAGTGAGCGGGTCAGTTCGGGCACACTCGGGATGAAGCGGGGTCCGGCCTTCTGGTTCGCGACTTGGTTTGGGTGCGGACTGGCGCCGAAGGCTCCTGGTACCGCCGGTTCGGTGGGGGCGTTGGTTGTGGCTTGGCCGCTGGCGTTTTACCTGAACTGGCCCCCGATGTGGTTCGGCATTCTGGCGGTGGCCATCCTCTGGCCCGCGATTCAGTCGGCGACGGCGGTCGCGGTGGGGACCGGCCGCAAAGATCCGCAGATCGTGGTTGTGGATGAAGTGGTGGGGCAGTGGCTGACTCTGGCGGGGGCCACCCGCTTGAATCCGCTGGCCTTTCTTTTCGCTCTCATCCTGTTCCGTCTGTTCGATGTCTGGAAACCGCCGCCGATCCGACGCCTCGAATTATTGCCGGCCGGAACCGGGATCGTTCTGGACGATGCGCTGGCGGGCATCTACGGCGCGGTTATCCTATATGTGCTGGGTAGATTCAGCGTTTACTAGAAAAATATGGCAACCCGTAAAGCAGTATCCGAAAAACCTGGTGACAACAGGCCGAAAATTTCCGGGGTGCAGCCGGCTGCAGCGATAGCTGGCGGCGAGTTTTCCATCCGCGGCAAAGGCCTTGCCGCGGGGGACAGGCCGCGGGTTATGATCGGCGAAATTCAGGCGCCGGTAGTCATCGGCTCGGATTCGCTGGTCATTGTGAAGGTGCCCGATGGTGCGTCGGTCGGCGAACTGACCGTCGGCGGAGGCGAGGCTGGCGACGGAAAAATCAGCGATGCCTGGAACTGCGATATCGGAATCGCGATCGCGGAAAACCTGCATCCGGTCACCAATCCGGCGGTGGATGCCTTCGGTAACATCTACACGACCTTCAGCGGCTCACGCGGACAGAAGGTGCCAGTTTCGGTTTATAAGATCGACCTCAATTTCAATCTCCGGCCTTTCATCAACGACCTGATGAACCCGACGGGAATTGCGGCGGGTCCCGACGGCCTTCTCTATATTTCAAGCCGGTTCGATGGCGTTGTATATCAGGTCAGCCAGACCGGCAATATGTCGGTTTTCGTGGAGGGCATGGGCGTGGCCACGGGCATTTGTTTCGACCCGGCCGGCAACCTGTATGTCGGCGACCGCAGTGGCACCATCTTCAAGGTCGGTTCCACGCGGCAGATCTTCGTTTACGCCACGGTTGAACCGTCTATTTCGTCCTATCATTTGGCATGGGGGCCGGATCAGCACCTTTATGTCAGCGGGCCGACCACTTCCAGCTTCGACAGCATCTACAAGATCGGCGACAATGGCGACGTGCAGACTTTCTACCGCGGCCTGGGTCGACCGCAGGGGATGGCGTTCGATGCCGACGGCAATCTCTATTCCGCTGCATCTTACATGGGACGCAAAGGCGTAGTGCGCATTACCCCGGCAGGCGCGATTGAGCATTTTCTGTCCGGACCCGGCATCGTCGGCGTGGCGTTTTCTCCCTCGCAATCCATGCTGGTGGCGACGACAAACGCGATTCATCGGGTGGATGTCGGTATTCGCGGGTATCAGGTTTTCTAGCCATGACGGCTGAAATCGTGGCAGTCGGCTCGGAAATGCTGACGGCTGGGCGGCTGGATACCAATTCGCTTTTCATCACTGAACATCTGAACAGCCTCGGCATCGAGGTGACCGCCAAGCACGTGATCGGCGACGATAACGGACGCCTGGTGACTGCGATCCGGCGGGCGCTGGCCGACGCGGATATTTTGATTCTGTCGGGTGGCCTGGGTCCCACTGAAGACGACCTGACGCGTGACGCGGTGGCCGAGGCGCTGGGTTGCCAGATGCTCGCCGATGCTGAAACTTTGCACGCCATTGAGCAGCGCTTTCGCACCATGAAGCGCGAAATGCCGGCGATCAACCGTCGGCAGGCAATGGTGCTGGAGGGTGCGGAGATTCTCCGGAACGACAAAGGCACGGCGCCGGGGCAGTGGCGTGTGGTGGATGAGAAGAGCGGCAAGGTTGTGGTCATGCTTCCGGGGCCTCCGTCCGAACTGAAATCGATGTTCACCCGCGAGTGCCTGCCGCGGTTGGCTGCAATCGCACCCCCGACGGCGATTCACACCGCGGTGCTGCGTGTCACCGGAATTTCGGAATCGCAACTGGATCAGACGATTGCGCCGATCTATCTGAACCGGGCGAATCTCGCGACCACAGTGCTGGCGCACGATGGCGATCTTCAGGTACGTTTCCGGGCCCAGTGCGCGACTCTGGATGCGGCAATCGCTTTAACGGAAGAGGTTGCGGCGCGGGCTGCCGAGGCCCTGGGAGAGCACGTCTATTCCCGTCTGGATGAACCTCTCGAAGTCGTGATCGGCAACCGGTTGGCTGCGGCGAATTCGACGCTGGTGGTAGCGGAGAGCGCGACCGGCGGCGGCCTGGCGCAACGGATTACCGGCGTGGCCGGAAGTTCGGCCTATTTCATCGGCGGCTACGTCACGTATTCGAAGAAGATGAAGACCGATGTCCTGGGCGTGCCGGCGGCGCTGCTGGAGGAGTTCGGCGCGGTGAGCAAAGAGACGGCGCAGGCGATGGCGGAAGGCGCCAGGCTTGCGGCCCGCGCGGACTGGGCCATCTCCATTACCGGCAATGCCGGACCTTCCACCGATGGCTCCGAGGCGCCGGTTGGTACGGTTTACATCGGCGTGGCCGGGCCAGGCAACCCGATTGAGATCACGGTTACGCATCGCATGTGGCCGGTAAACGATCGCGGGCGTGTGCGGGCATTTGCCGTTCAGTCAGCGCTCGATCTGCTCAACCGTCGGTTAATCGCTCACGGCCTCCTATCCGCATGAAAGTCAGCGTGATTGTGCCGTGCCGCAATGAGCGCCCGTACATCGACGCTTTCCTCAACGGGCTATTCGCGCAGAAATTGGCCGGAGTCGACTGGGACGTGTGGATCGCCGACGGCATGAGCGACGATGGCACACGGGATCGCGTGCTGGAATTCGCCGGCACGGATCCCCGAGTTCATTTGATCGATAATCCTGGACGGACCGCGGCTGCCGGACTAAATGCCGGGCTCGAACACTGCACTGGCGAGATCGTGGTCCGCATGGACGTCCATACATCGTATGCCGCCGATTACATCGCGAGGTGTGTCGAGACGCTGCAACGAACCGATGCCGATAACGTCGGCGGCCCGTGGCGTGCGCGAGGCGATGGCTACATGCAGCGGGTGATAGCGGCGGCTTTTCAATCCCGCTTCTGCGCGGGCGGCGCGAAATCCCACGACCTGTCGTATGAAGGCTATGTCGATTCCGTTTATCTGGGATGCTGGCGAAGGGAGACGCTGGATCGCGTTGGCTGGTTCGATACGGCCTTAGTACGGAATCAGGACGACGAATGGAATTTGCGCCTCACGCGCGCGGGTGGCCGAGTCTGGCAGGATCCGCGGATTCAATCCTGGTACACCGTCCGTCCCTCGCTGGCGGCGCTGGGGAGGCAGTATTTCGATTACGGATTCTGGAAAGTGGCGGTGATGCGGAAACACGGCCGTCCCGCATCATGGCGGCATCTCGCGCCAGGCATTTTTCTGTTGCTGAACGTTTTGCTGGTTGCCTGGGCGCCACGGTTGGCGCCGTGGATCGATATTCCGTACCTTGCAGTGAGCCTGATCTTTAGTCTGGCGGCGGCGCGCAGTTCGGGCTGGCTGTTGCTGCCCGTGCTTCCGGTGGTCTTCGCGGTTTACCATTTTTCTTACGGGCTCGGGTTTCTATGGGGATGCGTCAGGACAATTGCATGACCGGCGATTCAGAAGCGGCGAGGATCCAGTGCGAGTATGAGCGGCGGGCTCGTGAAATGCCCGTCGATTTCTACGATCTGGATAAACCCGCCAATTATTTCGAGCACTGCGATATTGCCGGCAGGGTGACGTCGCTGCTGGGGCGGCATGGCATATTTCCTCCCCGCGGCCGGAAGATTGCGGATATCGGCTGCGGGACCGGGAACTGGCTCCTCAAGTTCGTCGAATGGGGCGCGAATCCGGAAGATCTGTTCGGCATCGATCTGAGCTCCGCGCGTGTCGAACAGGCTCGACAACAGTTGCCTCTGGCGCAATTGAATACAGGTAACGCCGCGACACTTCCACTGGAGGACCGGTCTGTGGATCTTGCTTGCCAGTTCCTCGCCTTCAGTTCCGTACTTGACGGCTCGATGAAACAGTCGATGGCTACGGAAATGTTGCGCGTGGTGCGGGAAGGCGGCGCGATCCTTTGGTACGACCTGCGCATTGGCAACCCGGTAAACTCGGCGGTAAAAGGAATCGGCCTGAGTGAACTGCGTCGGCTGTTTCCCGGTTGCCGGCTGGATGTGGAACGTGTGACACTGGCTCCGCCCATCGCGCGTGCTGTTGTTCCACATTCTCAGAAGCTTGCGACGATGCTCCGGAAAATTCCAGCGCTGCGTACGCATTATCTGGCACTGATCGGGAAGGCCGCGTGAACCTGCCTGGGCGATTGATCGCGGGATTGGTGTTGGTAGCGACGCTGCCTTTGTTGAGCGTCATCGGGATGGCAGTGTGGTTCGGCGGCGGGGGATCCATACTCTTTCGCCAGGTGCGAATCGGTCGTTTCGGGCAACCGTTCACGATGTACAAATTTCGAACCATGCGAAATCTACCGGGCCTGCCGCTCACTTGCGAGGGCGATTCACGCGTGACATCGGTCGGTCGTTTCCTGCGGGCGTCTAAGCTCGACGAATTGCCGCAACTCTGGAATATCGTGCTGGGCGATATGGCGTGGATCGGACCGCGGCCTGAGATTCCGGAGTTTGTGGATATGAACGATCCTCTGTGGCAGCAAGTGTTGCAGCTTTGCCCCGGTTTGGCCGATGCCGCGAGCTTCGCGTTTCGCAATGAGGCGAAACTGCTCGCCTCGGCCGCCGATCCGGCAGATTACTACCGACGTGAGATTCTGCCCCGGAAGCTGCAACTCAGTCTGGATCATTCTATGCGGCGGTCCTCGTCGCGATGACGCCTCGCAGCGTTCCATTTCATCGGCCTTCAGTGGGGGAGGCGGAGGTCGCCGCCGTAGCTGCCGTGATGCGATCCGGCTGGCTCACTACCGGCCCCGTGACTGCCGAGTTCGAGCGCAGGTTCGGCGAATACGTGGGCGCACCGAGCGCTGTCGCGGTCAATTCCTGCACCTCCGGATTGCAATTGGCTTTGGCCGCGCTCGGCATCGGTCCGGGCGACGAAGTCATCACATCGCCGATGACGTTCTGCTCGACAGTGCTGGCAATTACACACGCGGGCGCAACTCCGGTGCTGGCCGATATTGGCAAGGACGGCAATCTGGATCCCGCGTCCGTCGAGTCGCGCATCACGCCCCGCACCAAAGCGCTGATGCCGGTGCATCTGGGTGGCAATCCCTGCCGAATGGAAGCGTTGTGGGGCCTGGCAGGCAGGCACGGCTTGTTCGTCGTGGAAGATGCCGCGCACGCTCTGACGGCGCGCTACGCTGACGTAGCCATTGGCGGCGACCCGCGCAGCGACGCAGTCGTGTTCAGCTTCTACGCGACGAAGGCCCTGACAACGGGCGAGGGTGGCATGATTACCACTCATCGCAGCGATCTGTGCGAGCGGCTTCGATTGTTGAGCTATCACGGCATCGGCGCGCGCGACGATTGGCAGTACAGCGTTGTGGCGGAAGGCTTCAAATTCAACCTGGGCGATATGCAGTCCGCGATGGGAATCGAGCAGTTGAAGATGCAGGATGAGCTCCTCGAAATTCGCACCCGATACGCAACGATCTATCGCGAGGAACTTGGGCGCCTGCCGGGGATCGTGTTGCCGTCAACAACAGAGAATTGTGTCAACGCCTGGCACCTCTTCCGTTTGGGCGTGCCGGGAGTGCGCGACCAATTTATCCAGCGAATGAAAGAACGCGGGGTCGAATGCAGCGTCCACTTTATCCCGGTACCGCTGCATCCTTTTTTCGCGGAGGCAGCGGTGCGGCCGGAAAATGCCTGTCCGCTCGCCCTCACCCTCTATTCGCAAACGGTATCGCTGCCTATCTATCCGGCAATGTCCGAAAGCGATATCCGCTATGTGGCGGAATGTGTCCGGGAAAGCGTCAGATAGCCGGCGGCTGCCAGCCACCGCACGCCGATTCCAGATACTCGGCGACAGACAGCGCTATATCCTCGCGCCACGGGGCAGTTGCGATCTGCACGCCGATGGGTAGTCCATCGCGCGAAGTGCCGCAGCGAACTACTGCCGCGGGCCAGCCCGTCAGGTTGTGAGTCATCGTGTAGCTGAAGCCGGGGAAGACAGCGTCGGAGACCGACGTCCCGTGCGCAACAGCGGGACTGAACGACACCGGCGAAAGCAGCACGTCGCACTCGATGAGGAAACGGTACATGGCGTTGCGAAAGCGGTCGAGGGACTCCCAATACTTCGCGAAGCCCGAAACATCTGTTCGGCAGGTGTTCAATTTACTCAGCCAACCTTCCAGCAACGGATGAGTCTCATGGCTGCCAATGTCGGCAATGAATTCGCGCAGGCCATCGCCCCCATCGATTCCGAGCAGTTCCATTTCGAGGTCGTAGCTTCGCTCAATCGCCGGAGGTCGCTTCTCTTCCACAGACCGGACAATGCCGGCCAGCGCGGTGGCGGCCGCTTGCACCGTCGCGGAAGTATCGGGATCGGCGGCAAGAATTCCGTTATCTGAAAAGAAAGTCACGCGCAGGTTCGCGAGAGCGTGTTCGCGCCGCCCTTCGAATGGCATCGGCACCACCGTTCGGTCCACGCCATCCGCGCCCAGCAGAATCGGCATAGTCGTCCACAGATCTTCCACACGGCGCGCCATAGGCCCGATCTGCCACAGCATTTCGATCCAGCCACCGGCGGGCGGAACGTGCCCGGTTCGGGCAAGCCGCCCCGAAGTAGGCTTAATCGTTGAAATGCCGCAATAATGGGCCGGCAGGCGAACACTGCCGGCGGCGTCGCTGCCTAACCCGAAGGGCGAGCCGCAGGCGGCGATGAGCGCCGCTTCGCCACCGCTGGAGCCACCAGACGTTCGCTGTAGGTCATACGGATTATTCGTGCGCCCGAAAATGAGGTTGTCGCTTTCGAAGGCGAAAAGCAAATCGGGCAGATTCGTGCGTGCGACGGGAATGGCGCCGGCTGAACGGAGGCGTGCCACGAGCGTTGCATCGTTGGCGCACGGTTCGTTGTTCCGGTAGCCCAGGGTTCCGGCTGAACACACAGTCCCCGCAACTTCGATGGAATCCTTGATCGAGAACGGAACGCCGGCGAGGGGACCCGTAATTCTGCGGGCATCGACGTCCCTGGCGGAAGCGAGAGCGGAATCGCGCAGAATCTCGACCGCGGCATTCAAAGCCGGATTGACTTCTTCAATCCTGTTCAGGTGAGCGCGGATGAGTTCAACCGAAGAAACTGCGCCTTCGCGGATCAGCCGCGCCTGTTGGGTTCCGGAAAGAGCGAGAACGTCATGCACCTTTCAATTTTGCGCCACTCCGGATGATGGCGCCCTAGGACGCCAACAGAAGCCCACAACCGATGAACGATATGCCAGACTGGTAGTCTGCGATGACCTCCCGTTCTCCCACATACCGGCTTCTCGCCGGCCTGCTGGTCACGCTCATCGCGGTGGGTGTCTATTCCGGGTACACCATTCTGCAGTTGCGCAGTCTGCGTACTCTGCAAAGCGGCACCATCGACAGGAATCGTCTGGATTCTCTGCTGCTCCTCCGAATTCAAAATCGCCTGAATTCGCTCGCCCTGGCAATGCGCGACATGTTGGATACGGAAGCTACCGACGCGAAACTTTATCCCCTCACCGCCTGGCAGCCGCAATTCCGCGGCGTCCGCACCGACCTCGAAGACGCTTTGGCGCGCGAGGACAAAGTTGCATCAACGGAACGCGATCCCATCCAGCGGCGATATCTCGCGGATTCCTTCCGCCAGTTCTGGGAATCGGCAGATCGCGTGTTCGAAATCGCAGCGAGTGGTAAGCCGGATGAAGCTCGAATTCAGATTCGTAATTCGCTTCAGGCGCGCCAGGCCGCGCTGGCTGCCGATGTGGCCCGGTTACTTGTCGCCAACAATGCAAGCGAGCAGGCTGCCGCGCTGCGCACGCAGGAGTTATATAGCGGAGTGGAGCGGAACGTTTACGTGTTTCTGGCGGCGATGCTGATTGTGGTGGTTCTGACGAGTCTTTATCTGGTGCAAAATGTCCGGACGCTCTTTGAACAGGTAGCGGATCTCTCGGGACAGTGGCTCGCGCTCGCGGAACAGCGCAGGGAGCTTGCCCAGCAACTCATCGCTTCGCAGGAAAGCACGTTCCGCTCCATTTCCCGGGAATTGCACGATGAGTTCGGGCAAATTCTGACTGCGGTCGGCGCCATTCTGAAGCGTGCGGATCGCCGTTCCACGCGCGACAATATCTCTCCGGCGGAAGACCTGCGCGAAGTCCGCGAAATTGTTCAATCGACACTTGAGAAAGTAAGGTCGCTGTCTCAGGCCCTTCATCCGTCAGTCCTCGATCAGGCGGGCCTCGAGAGCGCTCTCACAGCTTATTTGCCGAGCTTTGAACAGCGGACCGGAGTGCACATCGGGTATGAAAAAACCGGCGCGCACCGCGACCTCGATAAGGAAGTTTCCATCCATCTCTACCGTGTGGTGCAGGAAGCATTAAATAATGTGGTGCGGCATTCGAAGTCCAGCCGGGCCGATGTGCGGCTGCGCTTCGGAGCACATGCTTTGACCGTCGAAATCGAAGACGAAGGGATCGGCTATCCCCGCGAGGCGTCTCACGGATTAGGCCTGGTTTCCATGCGCGAAAGGATCGATCTGGTGAAGGGTACCATCGAATTCATAAAGGGAAAGGCGGGTGGTGCGCTGGTGCGGGCGACCGCGCCTTACCATCACCCGGAGACACATGCCCCGGACTGAAATTACCGTCCTTCTGGTCGACGATCACAGCCTGGTCCGCCACGGCTTCCGACGCATGCTGGAGGACGAGCCTGGCATGAAAGTAGTGGGCGAGGCCAGCGACGGCTTCGAGGCCGTGGAGTCGGCGATTGCCCTCCGCCCGCAGGTCATTGTCATGGATTTTGCGCTCCCCAGCATGAACGGAGCCGTGGCAACACGCCGAATTCTGACCGACGTGCCGACCGCCAGGGTGCTCATGCTGAGCATGCACTCCGAACCGGATTATGTTCGGACATGTCTCGATGCCGGCGCTCGCGGCTACCTTTTGAAGAATGCAATGGATCTGGAGTTGGTGGAGGCCGTACGGAAAATCGCGGCCGGCGATCAGGTGCTCGACCCGCGATTGGGACGCCTTGGCGGCAGCAATGAGCCGACGACCTCACTGAGCACGCGCGAACTGGAGGTACTGCAACTGATTGTCCACGGCAAGTCCAACAAGGAGATCGCTGTTGTGCTGGGGTTGAGTGTCAACACGATCTCAGTGCACCGCGCCAACATCATGCAGACGCTGCAGATTCACAACACCGCGGCGCTGGTTGTTTATGCAATTCGCACGGGGCTGGTAAGCATCACGTGAGTTCTTTCACCAGGCGCGGTTTCCTGGCCGCCGGGGCGGCCTCCGCAGGCCTCGGCTCCTATGCGGCGCCGGGCAATACTCCGGGCTTTCGTCTGACCGATGTAACGGCGGCGGCAGGCCTCGACTTTCGTCACAACAGCGGAGCCTTCGGCGGAAAATTTCTTCCGGAGACGATGGGTGCCGGGTGTGCGTTTCTGGATTACGATTGCGATGGCTGGCTCGACATCCTGTTGGTGAATGGCTCCGACTGGAATACGCGGGGGGCGGACCGCAAGCCGCAACGCAGCACAATGCATCTTTACCGCAATAACCGCGATGGAACGTTCACAGACGTCACCCAACGCGCGGGGCTCGCTCTCGAGATGTATGGCCTGGGTGTCACCGTTGCGGATTACGATAACGATGGCTTTCCCGACATCTATGTAACGGCTGTGGGCCAGAACCGATTGTTCCACAACACCGGCCGCGGAACGTTCGTCGATGTGACAGCTCGCGCGGGCCTCGGTGGCAGAACCGCTTTCAGTACTTCCGCACTTTGGTTCGATTACAATCGCGATGGCCTGCTCGATCTTTTCGTGTGCAACTACGTCCGCTGGTCGCCGGAGCATGACGTGTTCTGCAGCGTGGACGGCAAGAACAAATCGTATTGCACGCCGGAGGCGTATCACGGTTCCACCTGCTGGCTGTTCCGCAACCGGGGCAACGGGACATTCGAAGATGTGACGGCGAAGAGCGGCATTTTCGACGCGAGTTCCAAGGCGCTGGGAGTGGCCATGCTGGATGACGATCGTGACGGCTGGCCCGATCTCTTTGTGGCGAACGACACACAGCCCAACAGACTCTACCGCAATCTGCGCAACGGAACGTTCGAAGATGTTGCTGTGCAGACCGGGGTCGCATTCAGCGAGGATGGCCGCGCTCGCGCCGGTATGGGTGTGGATACCGCGGATTTCGACAATTCCGGCATCGCCGGTATCGCGATTACGAATTTCGACGACGAGATGATCGCCTTATACAAGCAGGGGCGCGGCGGGATCTATACGGATACGTCAATGCGCGCAGGCATTGGACGCGCATCGCGGTCGCGACTCGGCTTCGGCTGCACTTTCGTCGATATGGACCTCGATGGCCGCTTGGACCTGCTGGCGGCCAACGGGCACCTCGATGAAAGTGTCCGCAACATCGCGGGCAATCACGGTTATGCGCAGCCTCCGCACCTTTTCCTGAATGATGGCCGCGGGCTGTTTCACGACGTCGCGGGACAGGCGGGCGGCGGATTCGCCACTCCGAAAGTGGGCCGCGGGCTTGCGTACGGCGATTTCAATCGCGATGGCGCTCCGGACATTCTGATGACGACCAATCAGGGTCCGGCGTATTTGTACCGGAATGAGGTGACGAATGGCAATCGGTCCATCCGGGTTCTGCTGCGCGGCACGAAATCCAATCGCGACGCAATCGGCGCGATCGTGAGGGTCACAACGCCTGACGGCATTCAATCGCGTATGGTTCGCACGGGTTCGAGCTATCTGTCGCAATCCGAGCTGGCGCTCACCTTCGGTATTGGCCGGCAGGAGAAGGCAAGCCGCGTGGCGATTGAATGGCCCAGCGGCGCGGGCCAGGAGTTCAGAGACATCAGGCCCGGCGGCTACACGTGTACTGAAGGCGCGGGACTTGTTGCGCTCGGCGGATATTAGTTACGCAGCCGCCTACTTCTTCACGGCTTCACGGAACGAACGCTCCACCATATCGTTGGGATCGGTGGATATCGGCTGCGCGTCGCGCCACAACCATCGCATCATCTCGGGCATGATGGCACCGCCGAATTTCTGGCCGTGCAGATTCATGCCGAAGGCATAATTGACGTCGTAACCCTTCGCCGTAAGCGCCTTTAACAGACGCACGTTCTGGAGGAACCAGTCCCGGTTCGGATTTGCTGACCGATTATCGTTGCGCCCATCGCACAAAAACACCCGGATCGGTTTCTTCTCGCTCGCCATGACCCGTTCCGGGTAGACGTAGCCGCCGCGAATATCCGTGAAGCTGCCCACATTGCTGAGCACTTTCCTGAAATCGTTGGGCCGTTCCCACGCCACCATGAATGCCGCAATCGCGCCGGAACTCGATCCCCCGACGCCATGCATCTCCGGATCTTTCGAAATGTTGTATGCCTTATTCAGCGCAGGCATCAGCTCTTCGGTAACAACGCGCGGATACTTGTCATCGGGCGTATTGTATTCCGTGGGACGATTCGTGGTCTGGTCGCCCCAGTCGCCGTTTGCCGAGGGCGGTTCCGGCTGCTCCGGAGTTCTGCCGGGATTGATAAAGACACCGAGCATTACGGGGATTTCGCGCCGGTAAATCAGATTGTCCATCACGTTTTGCGCTCGCAGGTCACCGTTGGGATCCTTGAACGCCTGGCCATCCTGAAAGACCATCAGAGCGGTTGGAATCGCCGGATCGTACTGCGCCGGCACATAAACCCAGTAAGTATGCTGCGTGCCCGGAAATACGTTGCTTTGGATGTGGAAGGGTCCCTGAATTTCGCCTTTGGGGACGCCATCCTGCGGCAATGAGTCGGGTCCGAGCCGGTACTGCGAATTCGAATTGGGGCCGGGAGGTGCGGGGACATTTCCCCCGCCACCGCGTCCACTGCCGCCACGTCCGCCGCGGCCGCTCCCACCTCTGCCTCCGAATCCGGAGCCGCCGAAAGGTGTGGCCGGAGCTTGAGCCAGCGCCATCACGGCAGCACCCGCAATGGCCAGACCTATGGCGCACGTTGCAAATCTTGTCATCCTGAAAAATCTCCTTGTGAGTATCCGGCCGCGTTACTTCGTCGCGCCGCTGATGTTTTCTTCCGGGTCCACTTCTGTGGAGACACCGGCGGCGCTCATTGCTTTGCGGAGCACGGCCGCGGTTTCCGGTGAACTCCGGAGATTCATCCCGCGATGCACGCCATCCGCGATGCGCAGCGGCGTCCAGCCATGACTATTCTTGTGATTGAATGCTTCAATCTTCGCGCCGTGATCCAGCAGGTATTGCGCGGCGGCGGCGACGTGTTTATAAGCCGCTCCGTGCATCGCGGTTTCGCCGTTCTTATCCACGGCATTCACATCGTTCCCCAGCTCAATGGCAACTTTCACGGCTTCCAGCACTTCGTCGTCCGTGCCCGCGTCCTCGCCGGGCGACCTGGTGCCGACGCCTGCTGCCACCATCAGCGGCGTGGTGCCGTCGGAGTTTGGAATCAATGGATCCGCGCCCAGTTTCACCAGCAAACGCATGTATTCCGCATCGCCGGTTCTCGCTGCCAGCAGAAACGGAGTGGCTCCGGAAGTATTCAGGCTGCTCAGGCCAACGCTGGTCCGGACAGTCATCTTCGCGTTGACATTCGCGCCTTTGGCCACCAGTTTCTTTACGAAGGCAATGCTGTCCATATTGCCGGAACCGGTTGGCGCGGGATCGTTACTCGCGTAACCGGGCTGGCGAATCCAGGTGACAGTATGGAGTGCGGTCCACCCCTGACCGGCGGCATTCGGATCGGCCCCGGCATCCAGCAGCATCGCAGCGAGTTCGAAATGCGCGTTGGCGGCCGCAAGGCCCATGGCGCTCGTTCCCGCCTGTTTGGCCGGTTTCTGCAACGTTTCATCAACGCTGGCTCCGGCCTTGAGCAACTCGCCAACAACGCTCTGTTGCCCTTCACGCGCCGCGAACAGGAGCGGGGTAAAACCGCCTTTCGAAACCGCGTGAATATCGGCGCCGAATTTGATCAGTTCCTGAACCGCGGCCACATTGCCTTCCGCCGCGGCCCACATCAGAGCTGTCTGACCGTGGTCTGTATCCTTCGCATTCACGAGTGCGTCGTGACTGAGCAACATCTTCACGGCGTCGGCCTTGCCGGTGCGCGAAGCCGTCATCAAAGGAGTCTCCCCGCCGGGCAGCGCCAGATTCGGATCGGCTTTGGCGTTCAGCAGCAGCTCAATCATGGCCGCACTGCCGTTCGTACACGCCAGCGACAACGGCGTCACTCCGTAGCGATTCGCCGCATTCACGGCGGCGCCGGCCTGAACCAGCAGTTTCGCCGTCTCAATATCGTCCCGGTAGGCAGCCCAGTGCAGCGCCGTCGCGCCATCCACAGCCGGAGCGTTTACGTCCGCATGCTGCGCCAGAAGTTCGCGTACTACAGCCTGGTCGCCGTTCTTTTCGGCGTTGACCAGGCGGGCGTCGGGTCCGGCCGCGAACAGCGAAACCGCGGAAAAGAATGCGAGCGGAATCCTCATAATGCCGCGGGCTCTGCCAGATCGGCAATCTTCCCGGTGCTGTCGGCGAACGCATCCAGATGCACGCCCGCGCGTTCCAGCAATGTGAGATGAACATTCGCCAGCGGCGCTGGCTCGTTGTAGCGGATATGGCGCGCGCCCTTCATCCGCCCCGCGGCGCCCCCGGCTACCAGAATCGGCAGATCGATATGATCGTGTACATCGGGATTCCCCATGCCGCTGCCGTACAGGTAAAGCGAATGATCCAGCAGATTTCCGTCGCCATCGGGCGTCGACTTCAGCTTGTTCAGGAAGTACGCAAACAGCGAAACATGGTAGGCGTTGATCTTCGCCAGCTTTTCCAGTTTGGCCGGATCGTTGGAATGATGTGACAGCGGATGATGCGGATCGGGCACGCCGACCTCCGGATAAGTGCGCGTACTGGTCTCCCGCGCCAACTGGAAGGTGACCACTCTTGTCACATCTCCCTGGAGGGCCAGAGTCTGAAGATCGAACATCAACCTGGCGTGATCGCCATAGGAGGCCGGCACGCCGGAGGGGCGCTCGAGATCCGGCAATGCGGAATCGGCGGTCTGCTCTTCGGCTTTCTGGATGCGCCGTTCGACTTCGCGCACCGTATCCAGATAATTGCTGACTTTGGAGCGATCGCCGGGACCGAGCTTCTTCTGCAGCCGCGCAATATCTTCGCTCACCCAATCGAGCAGGCTCGCGTTTCGCTTGAGTTCCGCCACGCGGTCGGCATTACTGCCGCCGTCGCCGAACAGGCGTTCGAACACAACGCGCGGATGCGCCTCTGCCGGCAGCGGTGTCGTGGGCGACGACCACGAGAGATTGTTCTGGTAAACGCAGGCGAAACCGTTATCGCAGTTTCCGACCGTGGTGAGCAGATCCATTGCGAGTTCAAGCGAAGGCAGGCGGCCATCTTTGCCGAGTTGCTGCGCGGCGATCTGATCCACCGTCGTGCCCAGATGATAGTCCGATCCTTCCGTCATCTTTGCCTGTGCAGCGCTCAGGAAGCCGGAATTGGCCGTCGCGTGGTTCCCCGGCGAGTATGCGTTCTTGTTTTCCAGATGGCTGATGACGGTAAGTTGATCGATGAACGGGGTCAGCGTTTTCAGCGTCGGAGACAGTTCTGTAATCCGGCCCACCTGCGAGGGAGTCCATTGGGCGATGTTGCTGCCCATCGGAATATAGACAAACCCCAGCCGGCGCACGGGAACCGCCGGAGTGGCCCCCCAGGCCGTCATGGCGGGGATCATGGCATCCAGCAGCGGCAGCGCCAGTGTGGCGCCGGCGCCCCGCAATACTGCACGCCGGGATAATGCTTTCCTGGTAACGATCATTGCGATCTCCTCATTTGAAACGGAGTACTGTTGACAATTCCCAATACGAGCGACGAAAAACTGTAGTCGTGATTCCGTGCGTTCTGTACAACGGCGCGCACCGCCGGCTGATCGTAATCCTCGACGCCGCGCCCCAGTGCGTAGGTCATCAGCTTCTCGGTGGTGGTGGAGACGAACAGCTCCGGACGGCTCAACAACGCCTTCTTCAATCCGGCTAAACCGTTGAAAGTACTGCCGTCCGGGAGTCCACCCGCGACGTCCACGGGGCTGCCATTCTCCGAAGTGCGCCAGCGCCCGACCGCATCGTAATTCTCCAACGAGAAGCCGATCGGATCCATTAATTTGTGGCAGCCGGCGCAGGCTGGGTTCGCGCGATGCTGGGCCATCCGGTCACGCATGGTCAGGACTTTGCCCGCTTCTGCCGTCTCTTTAAGTGGTGGAACATTCGGAGGTGGCGGAGGCGGAGGAGTCCCGAGAATATTTGTCAAGATCCACTTTCCGCGAATTACCGGCGAAGTGCGCGTCGCATAAGAGGTGACCGTGAGGATACTGCCCTGGCTCAGCAGGCCCCCGCGGTTTTCATCATTCGGACCGAAAGTGACGCGCCGGAAGCGGCTGCCGTAGATATTCGGAATTCCGTAGTGCTTCGCAAGCCGTTCATTCACGAACGTGTAATTGGCCCGCAAAAGATCCAGCACGTTGCGATCTTCACGCATAATGCTCTCGAAAAACATTTCTGTCTCGCGGCGAAACGCCTGGCGCAGGTTATCGTCGAAATCCGGAAACATGCGGGCGTCCGGATTGGCCGACGACAGATTCCGCAGGTACAGCCACTGTTCGGCAAAGTTATTGACCATGGATTCGGATCGCGGATCAGCCAGCATCCGCCGAACCTGTTTTTCGAGCACCGTGGGTTGCCTGAGAACGCCCTTCACGGCCACATCGAGTAATTCGTCATCCGGGATGCTGCTCCAGAGGAAAAATGACAGCCGCGACGCCAGTTCGGTGTCGTTCAGGCGATATGCCGTACCGGAGGGAACGTTGGAAGGATCCTGCTCGATACGGAAAATGAAATGCGGGCTGATCAGAATCGCGCGCAGCGCCATTTCAATACCGGCATCGAAGCCACCGTCCTTTTTCGCGTCCTCATAGAACTTGAACGGAACCTGAATTTCGGACTCCGATACCTGCTTGCGCCAGGCTCTGCGAGCCAGGGTAGAGATAATCCGCTTCGCGCACCCGTCTTCATCGGCGCCTTTGGCCGGTTGGCAAACGAATATCCTTTCGCGGCTGGCGGTGTCGCCGGGTCCCTTCGCGTTATATGGCCCTGTAACCGAAATCGAATAAAGGGCCGGCTGTACCCGCGGATGCCGGTCCATGTTGAAATGCGCCTGATATGGCTGGCGAACTGTTTCCAGCAATGCCGTTGGTTTCTTAACGAAGTCGGCTGCGAGTTCGTGCGCCCCCGCCTTCACCGGCACGCGAACGTGAAGATCGGCATCTACCTTGCTGTGGTCCTGCCCTCTCGCCGGAGGCTTCACGGTGAAGACCTGAATGCGCACTCCATCCAGGGTTACTTCCACTTCGTGCGAGCCGGTCAGGCCCTCCACGTCTTCGTTGCGGTCACGGGCGAGCCGTAACTGAACTTCATACTCGCCGTCCTGGGGGAACGTGTAATGCACAACTGTGCCGCCGCGCGTGCCGAACGGCAACTCATCGAAATGACTTTCCTGGGTCAGATCCGCGGGGAGTATCATTGTGTCTCCTCCGGGCGACCGCACCGGACTACCAATCGCCAGCCGGCTGATCTTCTGTGCCGCGGAAAGATAGCGCTCCAGCAGCGTGGGCGACAGTTCTCCGACTGTCACGTTATCGAAGCCGTGACTGGAATCATCGCCAGGCAGAAGCGAAGAAACATCTACATCGAGCGCCAGCAGATCGCGAATCGCGTTCCGGTATTCCGTACGGTTCAGACGGCGGAAAGTGTCGGTTCGGCCTGGATTTGGTTTCGCCGCGGCTGCCCGGTCGAGCGATGTTTCCAGAGAAGTGACGATTGCGTCGTAAGTCTTTTCATCGGGCCGGGGGATACCGGCGGGGGGCATCGCACGCGCGCGCAGCTTGCGGACAACTTTTTCCCACGTCTGCGTGTGCTCGGCAATGTCCCGGGAGTTGACGGACGCGAGCGAAAGACCGCCGCTCTTTAACTTATCGTTGTGGCAGCCGACGCAGTACTGGTTCGTAAACGCCGTCTGCGGCTGAGCCGGTTGCTGTGGCGTGACGATGGACAGGCTTCCGGCTGCCAGAGCCATTACCGTCAGGACACGCCGGGTTAACTCCTGCCAGGTGCGCACAACGGCTTAGTCTATCACGAAAAACGGCGTTCTATTTGCACACAAAGTTCGCGCTGTCGTCGATGCTCCCAGTGCCCTTGTACGTTGCCAACTGAGGATAAGAGCACAAAGGCCGCGTGCGATCCGGTTTGCCATTACGGATCCGCGACGCCTCGATTCGTACCGGCGCTTTACCGGCCTCCACCCACTCTTCCAGTGCGCTGAGCATGTCAAATGTAGAGGCACCCTCGCCCCCGTTGCAATGCCCCATGCCGGGGACCATGAACAGACGGTAAGATGCCTCCACTTTCGCCCCCATCGTCTGCAGCACGGCCTTGTAATATGCAGTACTGTTTCCAGGTGCGATCTGCGGATCGTTCCAGCCGTGATACTGAATCAGCTTGCCGCGTCGGGCGGTGAACGCCTTCAAATCCGGGTCCATCGCATTCAGGATTTTGGCCGATTCCGCGGTGCGCGCGGCATCCGCATCGAAGTCGAACGTTTTGTAATCCCACGCCGGATTTCGGAAGACCACGAATTTGAACATATCGGAGCCAATTCCGAACAGCTGCGGGCCGGCCATGGTCGCCCAGCCGAGTTCACTGCCGCGTTCGGAACCAGGAGAGAGAATCTGCTTCGTGCGCGGATTGATCACGGTGGAATAAATCGCCCGCGCCGTTTCCACCTGGGCCGCGCTGAGGCATTTCGACTCATCGCCGGCAGCGCACAGCAACACTTTTGGATCGAAGTCGCACTTCGTAGGATCTTCAAGGATTCCATCTTTCACGCCATCGCGCGCGTCGCACGCCTGGAGCACTGCATCGTGGATCAAACCGTACTTTGCCGGCGGAATGTAACTGGCTTCGTCTTTGTGCGCAGCCTGGGCAATCCAGACCGACTGGGTGGCGCGGCCGGTCCAGTTCAGGCCCGGGGCTCCCGCGATGATCCCGTCGAAATCCGCAGGGTAGCGCTGCGCTTCCATCAAAGCGGTTCGGCCACCCGCGGAGCATCCGTTCCAGTACGAGAGTTTTGGCGCGCGCCCATAATAGCTGGTGACTATGGCCTTAGCGGCTACAGTCATTTCATGAGCCGCCCGGTATCCGAAATCGATCAGTTTCTCGGGATGATCGAGCGCGAAACTGGCGCTGCTGCCCTCGTGTCCAAGGTCGGTCATCGCACTGGCATAGCCGCGCAGCAGTCCCGCCGCCAACGTGCTGGTGCTGATCGAGCCGCTCCAACCGCCATTCCCGTTGGCCTCAAGTTTTCCATTCCAGCCCGAGGCCGGCAACCATACTTCCATTTTGATATCGGAGTCGTTAGAAGGACGCAGCCGTGCGGTGACCCGGCAGAAGGCCGGCACAACGGGCGTTACGGCAGTTCCTCTCCCAGTCGGCAACGTGAGGCCGCCCTCGGGTACGGCCACCGCGGTAATGGAGGTATTCGTCAGTGTCAGCGACGCCAGGCTGTCGCATGTCGCGGCGTTTGCGGCGTTTGCAATGAGCGCGAAAAATATCTGTAAGCACAAAATCGTTCGGACCGAAATCATGAAGTTTTCCCTTCCGTGACAGTATATATGGATCTTTCAGAGACGCGCCGCAAAACAGAATATTTCTAACAAAACTGTTTGTAATTCTGAACTCACTTAGTTAAGTGCGCGACAATCCTGCGATTTTTGAAGTGTATCGAATTCCGAACTCTTTGGCTTTAACCTTGCAAAGCCGAACCCCCGGAGGTAGTTCATCTATGTACAAACGCACGTTTCGAAACGTCAGCACATTTACTCTCGTACTCGTATCCGCGGGCATACTCGCATTCGCCTGGCCTGTGGCAGAAGGGCGAATGACCGGTGGTGGAAGCGTCTTTCTCAATGGGATGCGGGTCACTCACGGATTCGAACTTCACTGCAATCCGGCAATGGGGCCGAATAATCTGGAAATCAATTGGGAGGGCAACAGCTTCCACCTGACCAATCTGCAACATGCAACCTGTTGGAATACAGGTATCTCTCCTGCGCCCCCCGCCGCTCCTTTCGATCAGTATTTCGGTAACGGCACCGGAACGTATAACGGTGTCGACGGCGCGTTCGCAGACTGGCAGTTCACGGACCACGGGGAACCCGGAAGAAATAACGATGCCATTTCATATCTGACGATTACCGATGCGACGGGACATGTTGTTCTCAATCTTTCCCCGGCGGGCGGTCCGTATCTGCTCGACAGCGGAAATCATCAGGCGCACGACCAGAACTAACGCGGCGAGCCGATTTTCTACACTCCACGACTGAATCCTGCGATGCCATTACTTCACCGTAAGTGGTAGCGCAGGCGTCAGCCGGTGGGAAACACGGAATGGCGGCAATCCCCTCTGTACGCGGTACGCCATTGGTAGGAGGCTTGCACCTCAATCGGGGTGGCAACCTTTGCCGATCCGAAAATCGTACCGGCAGAAACTGCGCGCAGCGCCGCGCGAGAAGCCGCTCAACAGCATAAGCTCATCGTCGTCAGCAACCGACTCCCGGTCACGCTCGCGCATGAGGGTGAAAACTGGATTGCGAAGCCGAGCTCAGGCGGTCTGGCTACGGCCATGGGTCCGATTCTGAAAGGCAGCGGCGGTCTCTGGATTGGCTGGCCGGGCGATGACGGCACCCTCGATCCGGCGGAAAGAGATCGGATTCTCCATAGCGGCAGTGAAGGTTACCGTTATGTCGCGGCCGAACTGGAACCCGGCAAAGCACAGGCTTTTTACGAAGGTTACGCCAATCAGACGGTGTGGCCGCTATTCCACTATTTTCCGACGCGCATGAACTTCACCGTCGAAAGCTGGGATGCGTATAAGAGCGGAAATCATGCTTTCTGCCGCGCTGTCTCCCGCGTTTCGAACGGCGAGGACCTGATCTGGATCCATGACTACCACCTCATGCTGCTGCCGGATTGTCTGCGCGAGCAAACCCGCAATGCCAAGATCGGCTTCTTCCTGCATATTCCATTTCCCTCATCGGAAGTGTTCGCCATGCTGCCCAAGCGGGAAGCGGTGCTTAAGGGCCTGCTCGGCGCCGACCTGATCGCCTTCCACACGCATCTGTACCTGCAGCACTTCCGCGCATCGCTTCTCCGCGTGCTCGGCATCGAAAGTCAGATCGATTCCCTGGAGTACGACGGGCGAACCATTCACCTAGAAGTGCTGCCGATCGGCATCGCGCCGGAGGAACTGGGCGGCCTGATCGATCACGGTCCCGAAACCGCGAAATACCTCCAGGAACTGCGTCAGCGCTATAAGGGACAGCAGATCATGATCGCGGTGGATCGTCTCGATTACACCAAGGGCATTCCCAATCGGATGCGGACCATTCGACGTCTGCTGACGCAGCATACTGAGCTTCGCGAGAAGATCGTTCTGATCCAGGTCGCGGTTCCGTCGCGTGAAGGCATTGGAGATTACCAGGCATTGCGAAGCGAACTCAACGAAACCGTTGGCGAGATCAACGGGGAACTCGCGACGCCGCACTGGACACCCATTGTGTATCTGAGGCAGGGCGTGAGCCGGCAGGAACTCGCCGCGCTGTATTCGTTGGCGGATATCGCCTGGGTCACTCCGCTTCGCGACGGTCTGAATCTGGTCGCGAAGGAATACTGCGCCTGCAAGCCCGACGGAAACGGCGTCCTGGTATTAAGTGAATTTGCCGGTGCGGCCGCTGAAATGGGAGAAGCCCTGCTGGTCAATCCATATAACGAAGACAACGTGGCGGAAACGATCCTGCGGGCTCTGAAAATGGATACGGCGGAACGGCAGGCCAGGCTGATTCCGATGCGCGAGCGCGTAACGCGCAACAACGTTTTCGTTTGGGCGAACCGTTTTCTGGAAAAGCTGATGGCCTCGGGTCAGCCCCGCGAAGTTGCGCCGGCGTTGAATTTCACCGAATTGCAGAAGGCGTATGACCGCGCTACCCGCAGGATCCTGATCTTCGATTACGATGGCACGCTCGTCCCGATTGCCGACGATCCCACGTGGACGCGGCCCTCGGATGAGCTCCTCCGTAATCTGAGCCGGCTGACTTCCGATCCAGCCAATGTTGTAGCGGTCGTAACCGGCCGTCGCGCCCGCGATATGGACGTCTGGCTCGGCCACATCAACAACCTTTACCTCGGTGCGGAACACGGCCTCATGGTGCACACGCCTGGTGAGCCGGGCTGGCACACACTGAAGGGGATGAACCCCGATCTGCAATGGAAAGACAAAATTCGACCGGTTTTGCAGCACTTCGTGGATCGCGCACCGGGCAGCTTCATCGAGGAAAAACAATTCTCCCTGGTCTGGCACTATCGCCGGGTGGAAGCCGAGTTTGGCTCATGGCTCGCGAGGGAGCTTCTCGCGCTGCTGGAGAATCTGCTCGCGGATACGGACGCGCGGCCGCTCCACGGCAAGAAAATCGTGGAGGTAAAGTCCAGCTGGGCAAACAAAGGCCAATTCGCCTCATGGCTGCTGGATAGAGGCGGGCGGGCCGAATTCGCCCTCGGGATCGGCGACGACGCGACCGACGAAGACATGTTCGCGCGCCTGAACGAGGCAGGAGCCTTCACCGTACACGTCGGGCACAGCCAGAGCAATGCGCATTTCCGTCTGCATCATCGCGTCGGAATCGACAAACTGCTGGCCGACTTCCTCCAGTAGAATTGGGTGATGTTCCGTCCTTTTCCGCCGATCTTTCTTGCCCTCGCGATGGCAGTGATACCCGTAGCTGCGGCGGTGCCCGGTCAGCATTGGGTCGCCAGCTGGACCGCGTCCGTGCAGGGACCCTACCCCACGGGCAATGCTTCAGCCCAGCCGAATCTCAGCCTGGTGTTTCCCGTGCCGTCTTCCGGCGCGCGCGATCAATCGTTCCGCTTAATCGTGCGTCCGGACGTTTGGGGATCTCAGGCGCGCATCCGCCTCTCCAACGCATTTGGCGCCGCACCGGTTACATTCGATGGCGTTTTCGCCGGTATTCAGATGAGTGGCGCAGCTTTGATGAAAGGGACCAATCGCCCGGTTTTATTTCAAGGCAAGCGTGCTATCACCATCCAGCCGGGGGATTCGGCATGGAGCGATCCCGTCAGCCTGGCGGTTCTCAACGCGGCGCAACTCGCTGGTCGCAAGCTGGCTGTGAGCTTCCATATCGCGAGCGAGTCTGGCCCGATGACGTGGCACGCCAAAGCTCTGACGACTTCTTATATTTCCGGTGGCCCTGGCTCAGGATCGAAAAGCGCGGACGAAGGCGAAGCATCGTTCCCGAATCCCACCACGTCCTGGTACTTCCTCGATGCCGTCGATATGATGATGCCTGCCGCGACGCACGCCATCGTGGCGTTCGGCGACTCTATTACCGATGGCACTGCCTCCACGCTCAATGGCGACGACCGCTGGCCGGATGTCTTGTCGCGGCGCGTCCATGCCGCATACGGCGACCGTCTCTCGGTCGTCAACGCGGGAATCGGCGGGAATCAGATCGTCGGTCCGGCCGCCTACTCGAGCGCGGCGCCGTTCTCCGGTGGCCCTTCCGCATTGCAGCGCCTGGATCGTGACGTACTGAGCCTCTCCGGTGTCGGCGCGCTGATCTGGCTCGAAGGGATCAACGATTTCAGCCGCAACGGCAACGCCTCCGCGGAAGCTGTGGAGACCGGCATGAAGGAGGGCGTCGCACGTCTTCGCGCGAAACTTCCCGGCATCAAGCTCATTGGAGCAACGGTGACATCGGCGCTCGGCAGCACGGCAGGCACGCCGGAACAGGATGAAAAAAGAAAGACGCTGAACAGCTTTATCCGCACATCCGGGCTGTTCGACGGCGTGGCTGATTTCGACAAAGCCACAGGCGACCCGGCAACCGGTGGACTGCGCGCGGAATTCGTACCTGAAAGCACAACCGGCGGGGCGGGCGATAAGCTTCATCCCAATCGGCTCGGCTATCTGGCGATGGGGATGGCGGTCGATATCGTTTCCCTGAAACCTGGCGGCGCTCGCTGAACGGCGTGCGCTCAAAAGGACCCGCGATTGCACTCAGTCGAGCATGAACAATCCAAACGTCATGCGAGCTGTCGGTGAGGCCTTCGAAGCCCACCACATCACGATTCGACCCGGCGAGCGAATGGCTGCGACTGTGGCCCGCACCCTGAATATCTCTGAAAACGAAGCCGAGCGATGGCTGGAGGCGCTTACGGACGGCGCTACCGTTGAAGAAGCCAATCGCCGTGTCGGCATTGTCAGTCACAAAGAAAACGAGTCGCTCTTAAATTCGGTCGCTCGCTTTATTGGCGCGGCACTTGGATCTATTACGCCGGCGGCACATCCGGGCCGTTAGTCGGGAGGGGGGCGTAAATCGGGTGTAAACTGATTTGAGAATCCGCTGCGAGCCATCGAGTGCGGGCATCCGGTTTCCCGATCGCCATGAACATCCACTTCTCAAAAGTCTTCACACTGGCAGCTTTGGTTGCCGCAACCCTCCCCCTCTGCGCGCAACAGGCTCCGGCCGCCGGCGCCGCGCCCAAACATGAAGACACCGAAATCTATGAGCCCGTGCCACCGGTGGTGACCCCCGGCGCCACGGACGCGGCTCCTCCCTCGGACGCGATCGTGTTGTTCAACGGCAAGAACCTGGACGAGTGGGTCTCGAACCGCGACAAATCACCCGCCAAATGGACAGTCGCCGATGGCGTGCTGACCGTCAACAAGACCGGTGGAAATATCGAGACTAAGCGCACCTTTAAGAACTACCAACTCCACGTGGAATGGAAGATCCCGGAGAACATTACAGGCACGGATCAGGCGCGCGGCAACAGTGGCGTGTTCCTGGCCTCGACTGGCGGCGGCGATGCCGGCTATGAGCTCCAGGTGCTGGACTCGTACAACAACAAGACCTACGTGAATGGCCAGGCGGGCAGCATCTACAAGCAGGCCATCCCTCTGGCGAATCCGAACCGCAAACCCGGCGAGTGGCAAACCTACGATGTGATCTGGACCGCTCCGGTGTTCAACGCGGATGGCTCCGTGAAAACTCCCGCTTACGCAACCGTAATTTTCAATGGCGTACTGGTGCAAAACCACTTCGAACTGAAGGGCGAAACACTATACGTTGGCCAGCCGTTTTACAAAAAGTACGACCGCGCACCCATCAAACTCCAGGCGCATGGCGACCGCAGCGAGCCCATCAGCTTCCGCAACATCTGGGTCCGCGAATTGAACTGATTCGCTGACGCAAGGTAAAGATGCCTCAATGGCATGATGGAGCGGTTGACCAGCGACTGGCTGCTTCTCATTATTCCCGGCCTCATCTGGGGTGCTTCCTTCCTCTTCATCGCGGAAGGTTTGCGCTCCATCGGCCCCTATGGCGTGGCGTTCGTGCGAATCTGCATTGGTTTTGCGACGCTCGCGCTGTTCCCGTCCGCCAGAAAGCCGGTGGAAAGAGCCGATTGGAGTTCCGTCGCCTGGCTCGGCCTGCTTTGGTTTGCTTTCCCGCTCAGCCTGTTTCCTTTCGCGGAACAGCGCGTGACATCGGCGTTGACCGGCATGCTGAACGGAGCCAATCCGTTGTTCGCTACAGTCATCGCATCGTACCTGCTTAACCGGGCCCCCTCGCGCGGTGTGGCGATCGGCCTGGCAGTCGGATTAGCCGGAGCCGTTCTCATGGCCATCCCTGCACTGAACGCCGGCCACAGCAGCGCAATCGGCGTGGCGATGATAGTCGTCGCATTGATTTCTTATGGTTTCGCCCTCAGCATCGCGCGCTCTCTGCAACAGAAGTACGGCGCGATACCCGTCATCTGGCGGGCGCAGGGCATTGCGATCGTCCTGACGGCTCCGTTCGGATTGCGCGACTTGTTCGCCGCTCACTGGTCCCTGCTTCCGCTGCTATCACTGCTGGCGCTCGGCGCATTCGGAACAGCCATCGCAAACGTCCTGATGGCATCCGCAGCCGGCCGGTTCGGCGCGGCACGCGCTTCCGGCAGCACTTTCCTGATACCGGCAGTCGCGCTGGTACTCGGCCTGATCGTTCTGCATGAACACGTCGCACTGGTCTCGGTAGTGGGCGGGTTCGTTTGCCTTGTGGGCGCCTGGCTGATGAAACGCGCCAGTAGTCACTGATTATCCAGGCGGGGATTGCCGAGCCGCGCGATTTTCTCCTCCAGAAAATGAAGCGCCGCTTCCAGTTGCCCGCGGCGACGAGGATCGGTCGCTGCTTCCAGATCGGTCCTGACGCGCGTGCGGGACAGCTCCAGACTATCTCTCTCTCTCCGCAAACGTACCTCTTCGGCGCTGAGCGGAATCCGCCGCGCAGCTTCGCGCTTTGCCGCAGCTTCCTCCATTTGGGACTCCGCGGACTTGCTTTCCCAGCCCCGTGACACGATTCCATTTTCTTACATTTCGCGCGAGTGGAATTCGTTGGCCGCTCACCCCGTATAATCCGAAGTGCGCACCGTTCATCCCGCGCATCTGACTTCATGAAACGACGCAGAGTTCTCCTGATCGGATGGGACGCGGCCGATTGGAAAGTAATCAACCCGTTGATGGATGCGGGCAAGATGCCAAATGTGCGGCGTCTTGTCGAAAGCGGCTCCATGGGTCAGATCGCGACCTTACACCCGCCACTTTCGCCGATGCTCTGGACGTCCATCGCTACCGGCAAGCGCCCATTCAAACACGGTATTCATGGTTTTTCCGAACCAACGCCCGATGGCCGCTCCATCCAGCCGGTCACCAATCTCTCCCGTAAAACCAAAGCAATCTGGAACATCCTCAACCAGCAAGGGCTGCGCAGCATCGTAATTGGCTGGTGGCCCAGCCATCCGGCAGAGCCCATCGACGGCGTGATGGTTTCGGATCATTATCATCGCGCCAGCCAGCCGTTGGATAAAGGCTGGCCGCTTATAAGAAATGTTGTCCATCCGCCGGAACTTGCCGATACTCTCGCCGATTTACGCATGCATCCCGACCTCCTGGTTCCCGAGATGGTGGAACCGTTCGTCCCTCTGGCCCGTGAGATCGATCAGGATAAAGACAAGCGCTTTGGCGGCCTCCTGCGCACCCTCTGCGAGTGTGTCAGCATGCACTCCGCCGCAACCTGGCTGCTCGACAACCCGCTGCCGGACGGCAAACCGTGGGATTTCTTTTCCGTCTATTACGATGCCATCGATCACTTCTGCCACGGCTTCATGAAGTACCATCCCCCGCGGCAGGCGTGGGTCAGCGAGCGTGATTTTGAACTCTACGGCAATGTCGTCAACATGGCGTATCAGTTTCACGATCAGATGCTGGGCACACTGCTGCAAAAAGCGGGCGACGATGTCACCGTGATTCTGATGTCGGATCACGGCTTCCATCCCGACCATCTGCGTCCCACGTCGATTCCGGATATTCCCGCCGGACCGGCCATCGAACACCGCGATTTCGGCATTCTCGCCATCAGTGGCCCGGGAATCCGGCGCGATGAACTGCTGCACGGCCCTTCGGTGCTGGATATCGCACCGACAATTCTGACGATTTACGGTCTTCCTGTGGGCGAAGACATGGATGGCAAGGTGCTCACTCAGGCCTTTGAAAAAACGCCTGACGTCGCGTTCATCCCGAGTTGGGATTCTGTGCCTGGCAACGATGGCCGTCATCCTCCCCATACGCGGCTGGACCCGGTGGCGGCTCACGAAGCCCTGGAGCAGATGGTGGCTCTCGGGTACATCGAGCGCCCCGACGAAAATCGCGAAATCGCAGTGGACAAGACCATTTGCGAACTGCGCTATAACCTCGGGGAAGCTTATCAGGACGATGACCGCCATCGGGAAGCGCATGAGATCTTCAGCGAGCTGCGCACGAAGGACCGCGACGAGCAGAGATACGCGGTCAAGCTGTTCGTCTCGTGCCAGGCCCTTGGTCTGACCAGCGAGATGCGCGCTATTGTCGACGATCTGGACGGGCGTCGGCGCGCCCTCTATGACGAGGCCGTGGTGAAGGTCGTCGCATTGCGCCGGCACGCGGCGGAACGTGCGCGCGAGAAGCAAGGTGAGCCCGCGCCCTCCGATCTGGAATCGTTACTTGACGACAGTCAGAAGAAAGAACTCGCCCACTGGAAAAACCTGGCGCGATACCAGCCGCCTGTGATCGAATACCTGAAAGCGCAGGTCCTCACAGCGGAGAAACGGTATGCAGAAGCGTTAAGCACTCTCGAAAACGTAACAGCCGCCAATCTTGTCAGGCCCGGATTGTTCCTCCAGACTGCCGAGCTTTACGGGCGACTGGGGCGCTGGCGTGACGCGGAAGAGGTATATCGAAAAGCTCTGGCCATCGATCCGGATAACGCCCACGCCCACCTTGGCCTCTGTCGTGTGGCGCTGCGAAAGAGGCGCTTCGATGATGCCGCTCAGTCGGCGCTCGACGCGCTTCAAAGGGTCTACCACTATCCGCTCGCACATTTTCTGCTCGGGTTGGCGCTGATGGGCAAGAAGGAATTCGGGCGCGCGGCGGACGCCTTCAACGCGGCCATCTCGTTCAATCCAAATTTTCCCGAAGCGCACATGCGGCTTGCCAATGTGCTCGAAAAGCATTTGGGCAATCCCGCTACGGCCCGCGAGCACCGGCTGCTGGCAGAGAGAATTCGGCGAAATAAGAAACCCAGTCGCACGTCGATTTCGGCGGTGGAGCGTGTTGAGCAGGCCATCCCACCGGCCGCGGAAAATCCAGCCGCCGGAGTTCCGGAGCAAATCGCGCCGCTCGAAGACTCTCTGATCGTGGTGACCGGACTGCCGCGGTCCGGAACCTCCATGTTGATGCAGATGCTTGCAGCCGGCGGCGTGCAGATCCTGACCGACGGCCTCCGCGAACCCGACGAAGATAACCCGCGCGGCTATCTGGAATACGAACCTGTGAAGAATCTGCTGAAGGATGCCACGTGGCTCCTGCAGGGCAGGGGAAAAGCTGTGAAGATCGTCGCGCCGCTTCTGGCTGCACTGCCGCCCGGTCTGCCTTGCCGGATTATTTTCGCCGAACGAGATCTGGATGAAGTCCTGGATTCGCAGGATCGAATGCTGGCGAGAAGAAAGCAGGAAATCGCCCCCACGCCGGAACGCAGGCAGCTGCTGAAAGATGAATATGCGCGGACTACCGTGCGCGTGAAAGCCATGCTTGCCCGGCGTCCTGGAACGCAGATTTTATCCGTTGGCTATCGCGACGCAGTCATTAAACCGGACGCGGTGGCCGCTCAAGTGAGCGACTTCCTCGGCGGTGGATTCGACGTCGCGAAGATGTCCGCCTCGGTGGACCCCTCGCTGCACCGCAACAACGCCGGGGCGGTTGCAAAATCACTCACCCAGTCGCGGCACTAAACGGAGCTTGGCCCGGAGATCCAGCCAGGCCGATTTACAATAAGGTTTCATGCAACAAACCATTCGCCCCTCCGGGCGCCTTTCGGGCGTGCTGTCTCTGCCCGGAGATAAATCCATTTCCCACCGATTCGCCATGATCGCTTCGCTCGCCGAAGGAACGTCCCGAATCTCAAACTTCTCCACCGGCGCCGATTGCCATTCCACGCTCGGTTGCGTGCAGGCGCTCGGCATCGATGCAAGCGAAGAAGGCACCACGGTAACCATTCACGGTAAAGGTCTGCGCGGCTGGAAGGAACCTGCCGGAGATCTCGATGCCGGAAATTCCGGCTCCACCATCCGGATGATGGCGGGCCTGCTCGCGGCGCAACCCTTCACTAGCAGCATCTTCGGGGATGAATCGCTCTCACGCCGTCCCATGGCCCGCGTCATGAAGCCGCTGGCGGAAATGGGAGCGAAGATTGAAGCCCGGGACGGTCAGTTTCCCCCTTTGACGATTCACGGCGGCGAACTCCATGCAATTGATTACACGCTGCCGGTGCCCAGCGCTCAGGTGAAGACCTGCGTGCTGTTCGGAGGACTTTTCGCGGAAGGCCAGACCATCGTTCGGGAGCCCATCCGATCCCGTGATCACACTGAAATCGCGCTCCGCGAGTTTGGCGCCGATATTCAGATCAAACAGCGCGTTATCACTTTGCAGGGCCGGCCCACGCTGACCGGTCGCGACGTTGTGGTGCCGAGCGATCTCTCATCCGCCGCGTTCTTTCTGGTGGCAGGCCTGCTCGTGCCGGATTCGAATCTGGTCATTCAGGGCGTCGGGCTCAACCCATCGCGTTCCGCGCTGCTCGATTTCCTCCTCTCCACTGGCGCGAATATCAAAGTTCTGAAGCTCCAATCGGTTAACGGCGAACCCATCGGCGACATTCAGGTGCGGCACGCGCCCATCCGCGGCGGCGTTATCGAAAAAGATCTCGCGGCGGCATTGATCGACGAGATCCCCGTTCTTGCCGTGCTCGGCGCGGCTTCCGAAGAAGGCTTCATCGTGCGCGATGCCGCAGAACTACGCATTAAAGAAACCGACCGCATCGCCACGGTTGCGGATAATTTCAAGCGCATGGGCATTGAAATCGAAGTCACGCCCGATGGCATGCGTATTCCCGGCAGGCAGAAATTCCGCGCCGCCAATTTTGATTCCTTCGGCGACCACAGAATCGCCATGGCCTTTGCCGTGGCCGCTCTGCGCGGCGATGGCGAATCGACAATCGATAATGCGGATGCGGCGTCGGTCTCTTTCCCCGAATTCTGGGGGATTCTCGAAAAAGCAGCCGGACGCTGAAACACCCCATTTTTCGGGTATGGTGGAAGGAGCCATGTCCCGCACTGCGCTCCGTCTCGCAATATTTTCATCCGTAGCGTTTGCCCTCACCGCGGCCGACATAGCCTCCAAAGATTTCAAAGCCTCTGACTTTTTCGATAACACGAAAGTCTGGACAGCCAGGTTCACCTTCACGCCCGATCAATGGCAGGGTCTGAATCCGGTTCCGAAGACCGGGGTGAAATACACGGGAGACCGCCTCTCCCAATTTGAGGCTCCAGATGGGCTGCGCAACGGCATCACCGGCGCTTCCGGCATGCAACTGGAATACGTTCATGCCAACCTGACGCTCGACAATCTGGCTCTTAAAGATATCGGAGCGCGCTATAAAGGCAATGGCACACTGCGCCGCGGCATACCGCTCGGCAAGGTCTCCCTGAAAGCCGACCTCAATAAATACGTGAAGGGCCAAAAGGTCGCAACCATCACGAAGCTGAATTTCAATAACAACGTTTCGGATACCTCGTGGATGCACGAGGTTCTCGCCTACCGCCTGTATCGTGAAGCCGGCGTGCCCGCTTCCCGAACCTCTTATGCGCGCGTTTACATCACCGTCACGGGCAAGCAGGATAAACCCTACAAAGGCCTCTACTCGATCGTCGAAGAAGTGGACGACCGCTTCGTAGCGGATCATTTCAGCAGCAAAGACGGCCTGTTGCTCAAACCCGTCATCCCCAGTACGTTCATGTATCTCGGCGATGACTGGAAGAAGTACAACCAGATCTACGATCCGAAACGCGCACCCACGGAGCAGGAAAAGAAGCGCCTGATCGATTTTTCAAAGATAGTTACCAGCGGCACTGACAATGAGTTCACAGCCCGTGTCGGCGAATTCATCGATCTCGAAGAATTCGCGCGGTATATGGCCGTCACCGTCTGGCTCTCGAATTACGACAGCATCCTGGACGACGGCCAGAATTACTATCTCTACCTCGACTCGAAAACGCTGAAATTCAGCTTCATCCCCTGGGACCTCGATCGCGCGTTTGGCCAATTCGGAATCACTGAGGGCGACATGCAGCGAGTCGACATCATGCACCCGTGGCAAGGGTCACACCGTTTTCTGGAACGGATTTTCCGCGTGGACGCTTTTAGAAAACTCTATCTCGCGGATATGACGAACTTCAGCAAAACGATCTTCCGCCCGGAGCGTTTCGCGCCGCAGGTGGATGAAATTGTGGCTGCTGTCCGCCCGGCAATCGTCGAGGAATCGCCGGTTCTGTTGGAGCGCTTCGACGCCGCCGCGGCAGGCAAGACCATGCCGGACACGTTAAACCGAAACTTCGGCATGGATGACGTTCCGGTCAAGACCTTCGTAAAAGGACGCTCTGCCTCAGTCCTTGAACAGCTCGCCCGACTGAACTCCGGGCGCTAATCCTGTGCGCCCTGCAAGACTCCGCGTTGCGCCAGCGCAGCCATGAACCGAAACATACTGTGCTCATGCATGCGCACTTCACCTGTCGGCACCATCACGTTCGCCAGCCCGCCCAGTTCATCGGCGTGAATGTGAACCACGTCGCCGGTCTTATGGAAGAACCCGGTGCCGGGTCCGCCGCGATCGCTGTTCGGAATAATGCCGGTACCGTTAAACAGCACCACGCCATCCGGATAATCGTGGATGTCGAACAACTGCTTCGCCAGCGCATCCTGCGGATCCCGCCGGATCTCCGCCATCGAATTCACGCCATCTTCGTGGAATTCGTCCAGCCCGTCGACGGACAGGTTCACCTGAATATTCCGGATCGCACTCAACCCAAAACCATCGTCGAACAAACGAATAAACGGACCCAGCGCGCTGCTGCCGCGCCGGTCCTTCGCAACGCCCAGCAGGAGCGCCGAAAGCCCTTCCAGATAGCGATCGTTAACATCGTTCCCGAGTGTCGCGCCCACAATCACTCCGTGCGCATTGACAACCGAAACAAGCTCCGGCTCCGGATTCGTCCATTTGGAATCCGCATTGTATCCGGCTTCCGAGCCATGCCCCACCGAAGCCAGCGGCACAGCCTGCTTGGTGAAGATTTCGGCTTTTTCGCCCAGGCCCACCTGTGGATAAGTCGACGAGAGATTCAAGCCGTTGACATCCGTCAGATACTGCAACAGCTTCAACGCTTCCGGAGTAGCCGGAGTCAGCGCTGAAATACTTCCCACCGACTCTTTGATTCTCCCGATGACTTCGGAGCGCTTCGACGAATTCGACATATCGCCGCGCAAAGCTTCCTCAATCATTCGCTCGATCATCGAAACCGGAAACGTCACGCCGGCCGCTTTCACCGTCTGAAGGTCGATGGGCGCGAGCAGCCGGGGCCCCGAACCATCCGTCATCGATTTGAGAATCGCGGCGAGATCGCCCAGGTCCTCACCCGCCGCAGCCTGCAGAGCCGCGGCCGGATCGGGCTGATTGCACAATCGACTGACAGTCGGAAATGTCGCTGTGATATCGGTGAGCGTCGCGTCGGCGTTGACTCGCACCACCGACGGACCCAGGCCCGGCCGGTCCACCCGGCCTACGAGCGCCGCCGTGGATGCATCCTTCGGCAAGGTCGCGGCTACAGTAAGCAGTTTTTCCAGCATAAGTTCCTGTCTACCGGTACTTCATGTAAATCGTGGAAAGCTCGGAATAGAAATTAATCGCTACCGAACCCTGCTCACGATACCCCGAACTCGAATCCTTCACGCCGCCAAACGGCAGTTGATACTCCACGCCTGCGCTGGGCAGATTCACGGTAATTAAGCCAGCTTCAATATCGTGAATGTACTTGAACGCAGCCGACAAATCCTTCGTCAGGATCGACGCCGAAAGTCCGAAGCGAACCTTGTTGGCCAGGCGCATCGCGTCGTCATAATCCTTCGCGCGGATCAAAGCCAGCACCGGTCCAAAAATTTCTTCCTGCGCGATTGTGGCATCCGGCGCAACATCGCCGAAAATCGTCGGAGTCACGAAATAGCCCTTCGCCAGCGCGCCCTCCGTCAACCGCTCCCCGCCCGCGAGCAACTGGCAACCCTCGCCCTTCGCTTTTTCGATATACCCGAGCACTGTCTTGAGCTGCGCCTCGTCGGCGCAAGGTCCCATGTAAACCCCGGCCTCCATCCCATCGCCGATCTTCAGCGTTTTCGTCTTCGCCACCAGCTTCGCCACAAATTCGTCGTAGATCGGGCCCTCGACGATGGCGCGGCTCGTAGCCGTACACTTCTGGCCGGTCGATGCGAACGCCGCATTCATCACGGTATCCACCGCGTAATCGATGTCGGCATCTTTCAGAACGATCGTCGGATTCTTGCCGCCCATCTCCAGCTGCGCCGGAAGCTTCCGGGGCGCAACCGTGTTGTAGATGTGATCGCCTACGCCGCAGGAGCCAGTGAACGATATGGCCCGCATCGAAGGATGATTCACGAACGTATCGCCGATTTCCCGGCTTGAACCCGTAACAACATTGAGCACACCCTTCGGCAACCCGGCTTCCATCAGCGCTTCGGCCAAACGGAAGGTGCAGGAGGGAGCCAGTGCCGCGGGCTTAATCACCACCGTGTTGCCGCAAATCAGCGCAGGCGCCATCTTCCATGCGGGAATCGCAATCGGAAAATTCCAAGGGGTGATCAGAGACACCACACCGCGCGGTTTGCGAATCGTAAAGCAGAAAACGCCGTCGCGCTCGGAAGGCACCGTCTCACCGGTCAGCCGCGCCCCTTCGCCGCCAAAGTAGCGGAAGATGTTGATCGCGCGCCCGACTTCGCCGCGCGCCTCGGGAAGCGTCTTCCCCTCTTCCAGTGTCATCTCCTTCGCGAGTTGTTCCGCACGGGCCGCCAGCAACTCGGCAGCCTTGAACAGAATCTCTCCGCGTTTCGGCGCCGGCATATTGCGCCAGGCCGGATAGGCCGCTTCTGCCGCGGCAAATGCGCGCTCCGCATCTTCTTTGACGGATGCCGGGTAGGTGCCGGCCACAGTGGCGAAATCGGCCGGGTTGTGCGATTGATATGTCTTGCCGCCGGTGGCGGGAGTCCACTCGCCGTTGATGAGATTGTCGAATTTCATTGTCATAAGAGAATTAGATGAAACTGGCTGGAACCGGTTTCACAATTGAACCTTCAGGATATCCCAGCGTGCTGCCGCGGCTTCACTTCAGCGGCAGTGGCTTGCCCTTCGCGGTCGGAAGCGAGACACCCAGCAGTTTCGCGATCGTCGGCGCGACATCCAGATTGCTCACCAGGCCAAGCTGCACACCGCGCTTCACGCCGTACCCGCTGGCAATGAAAATCGGGTGCAAATCCGGATCGCTCGCCAGATAAGCGTGGCTGCCGCCCACCTGCGGGACCGCAGCCGTAACCGGTCCGCCTGTCGCGCCGGCGATGGAATAACCTTCCTTCGCGGTAATAAACAGCTGCCCGAATTGCGGATCGCGTTCCGGCCGCGGCAGACCGAGCGCCCCATAATCGTCGGGTCCGTACACATGTTCTACGCCTTCGATGCCGCCCAGCACCTGGCGAGCCTTCGCCGTCACTGCCGGATCTTCCACATAAACAAATCCGGACCCGCCTTCCGGCAGCACGTACACTTTCTTATCCAGCCCGGCGGCCTCCAGAGCGTTTGCAACGTGAACTTCCTTTTTGAAGCCTTTGAAGCCGTGATCGGAGACAACCAGAAACGTAGTCTTGTCCGCCAGCCCCGCGTCGCGCACCGCCGCCACAATCCGCGCCACGCAGCCATCCAGAAACGCAATCGCATCCCGTGCCGCAAGCGAGCCCGGCCCGTACTGGTGATGCGTCGAATCGAGAGAGAGGAAATGCAGCAGCATCAGATCCGGCTTGTGCTCGCGAATAATGTATGCCGCCGCGTCAGCCCAGATCTGGTCCCTGAAAACGATATTCGCTTTCGAAAAATCCACGACGTCCGCGGCCGCGATCACGCCCTTCGCAACCATCTCCTTCTCAACCGGACCGGTCGCCAGCGCCTTTTCGGGAAACGCCCAGTTAATGGTTGGAGCGTTATCGATCGCCACCCAATCCACCTGAGCCGTAGTCATTCCGGCCTGATGCACCGCGTCGTAAACGGTTGGGGCTTTAACCAGCTTGACCTTATCTACGGTGCTATTGACCTTGACCGGAGGCCACGTCCCGGTGCGCTCAATCGCGCCGTTCAGCAGCAAACCATGCGTATCCGATCCCACGCCAGTCACCAAAGTGGTGTGATTCGGCCACGTGATCGTCGGGTTAATCGCCAGCATCGGTCCGCCGGTGCCACTGGCGATCAGCTTTCGAAGCGTGGGAGCGGGAAGTTTGGGATCGTCCAGCGCATTGGCCGGAAATCCATCGAGCGAGATGACAACCACTTTACCCCGCTGGCCAAAAGCCAGGACAGGCAAGAGGAGAACGATAGTGAGCCAAAGCAGTTTTTTCATGTCCACTGCAATTGTATTCCCCCCGGCCACAGCCGAGTGCCGCCACTGATGTCTAATAGTGAGCATGCGAACCCTTTCAGTCGCGACCCTCGCCCTTCTGGCCGCGGCGATTTGCGCGAGCGCCCAGCCGCTCTATAAAAGCGAACTTATTTTCCCGGTCGAAAAGATCCACAACCACTCCTCCTCCATCGTCGAACTCCCCAACGGCGATTTACTCGTTTGCTGGTTCCACGGCTCGGGCGAACGCACCGCTGACGATGTAGTCATCAACGCTGCCCGCTACAGCCACAAGACCGGCAAATGGGGAACGCCGTTCATCATTGCCGATACGCCTGGGTTTCCCGATACGAACCCGACGATGTTCATCGATTCGAAGCAGCGCCTGTTCCTCCTGTGGCCCACCATCATTGCCCACCAGTGGGAAACAGCGCTCATGAAATACAGGATCTCGACCAATTACCAGCAGGAATCCGGGCCTCCGGTTTGGGAGCACCAGGACAACATCATCCTGATTCCGAAGAATATGGGGGACAAGACTCGCGAAGTTTTCGGCAAGCTCACCTCCGCGGAAGGCACTATCGGCGATCGCGCGAAGAAGGTAATCGAACACGCCGACGATATGTATTTCTCCCGCATGGGTTGGTTCACCCGTACTCATCCGCTGGAACTGCCGTCGGGACGCATCCTTGCGCCCATGTATTCCGATGGATATTCCTTCGGTATCATGGCGATCAGCGACGACCACGGCTATACGTGGACTGGCAGCGAGCCCATCGTTGGCTTCGGTGGTGTCCAGCCGTCGGTGGTTCGTAAAAAGGACGGTACTCTTGTCGCTTACCTGCGCGACAACGGCCCGGCCCCGAAGCGAGCCCAGTTCAGCTTCTCCAAGGACGACGGTGTTTCCTGGGCGCCCGCCACTGACACCGAGATCCTGAATCCCGGCACCAGCCTGGAGGTAATCGCTCTTCGCAACGGCGACTGGATCATGGTCTATAACGATCTGGAAGCCAAGCGCTACTCACTTGTGGCCGCGATTTCCGATGACGAAGGCAAAAGCTGGAAGTGGCGGCGGCATCTGGATGGCGACCCCTCGATAGTGGTGACTAACGAGTATCACTACCCCTCCGTGATGCAGGCGAAAGATGGTACTATCCACGTGACCTATAGCTACTTTGTCGAAGCCGGCAAGTCGATCAAACACGCACAGCTGTCGGAGGACTGGATAAAAGCGGGCGACCCGGCGAAGTAGTGACGTTACTTCTGTTTCGCGATTACCAGGTCTTTGATCTTCGCGTAAGTGGCCGCGGGAATAATCTTCTTGCTGACCAGTTCATTCTTTCCACGATACGGACGCCCCTGGATGATCTTTTCCGAGTAAGCTGTGCCGATGCCGGGTAAAGCCTGGAGTTGATCCGCAGTGGCTGAATTCAGGTCCACGAGATCGGACGCCTTAGCAGCGGCGGCGCTGGTTTTCGTTGCAGCCTTGGCCGCCTTTGGGGCAGTCGCGGCGGTTTTCGTTGCGGCCTTGGTGGACCGTGCTGTTTGAGACATTCCCACTGCGCCCGAAAACGCCAGTAACAGGGTCAGGACAAGATAGTTTATGGTTTTCATAAGTCTCCTCGATTTCATCAGCATACCTGGTTCCACGCGAGCCGGGCAACCCGCCTGACTTTACAGAACAAAAGGGTCTTTGAATCAGGGGTAAGATGTTAATCGTGACGCCACAGGCCACGACGCCGACTATCAATGAAGATGCGGATCAGAAGACCCGGCTGCAGCTGAACCGGATCCTGGCGAGCCGCACGTTTCATCAGGCTGACAGGCTGAAGCGTTTTATCAGCTTCATTGTCGAAGAGACCATTTCAGGCCGTGGTACTCATCTCAAAGAATTTCTGGTGGGCATGGAAGTCTTTGGCAAAGACTCCCGCTTCGATCCGCGTACCGATCCGATCGTTCGGGTTCAGGCGCGGCGTCTGCGGGCTCGGCTGACGCGCTACTACAGCGAGGAAGGGCAGGAGGATGAGATCGTCATCGAACTGCCCAAGGGCGGCTACGCGCCGATCTTCAAGCGGGCGGAGGTCGCCACGCCCAAGCGGCTGGTGGCGGCGACTCTGGTCAGCCGGAATACCGTAGTCGTGCTGCCGTTCGCCGACCACAGCAAAGAACACGATCGGGATTATTTCTGCAAGGGCATTGGAGAAGAGATCATCCAGACTCTGATGCGGCAGAACAACATCCGCGTGGTTTCGCCGGAGAACTATGCGGCGTTCAAAGCCGATTCCGATCCCCGCGATGCGGCGAGCCGGCTGAATGCCGCCATCATCGTCACAGGCAGCGTGCGGAATTCACGCGACGAATTGCGTATTACGACTCATCTGATCGATGGCGCCAGCGGCAGGTATTTGTGGACCGATACGATCGACCGTCCCTTGGACGGCGTATTCGAAATTCAGGAAGAAATTGCGGCTGCGGTCGGGGAAAAGCTCAGTTCGGAACTATCCGGGGGCCGAGGTGGCAAGGGGCAAAAGCAGACCGGCAACCTGACGGCGTACAACCTCTATCTGCAGGGCCGTTATCACCTTGGGCAGCGCACTGAAGAAGGCTTGCGCCTGGCGGTGGAATTTTTCGAGCGGGCAATCGTCGAAGACGAAGAGTACGCACAGGCCTATTGCGGGTTGTCCGATGCCTACGGTTTGCTGGGGCATTATGGGATTCTCTCGCCGGCTGAGGTCTTGACCAAGGTTGCATCCAACGCAGCCTGGGCCGTTACGCTTGACGACAATTCAGCCGAAGCCCACACCTCGCTCGCGCACGTGAAGGCTACGCAGGATTGGGAATGGGTGGGAGCGCAGCGGGAATTTCAGCGCGCTTTAAGGCTGGATCCGCGCTATCCGACGGCGCACCACTGGTATGCAATGTCGTGCCTGGCGCCGCTCGGCAAGCTGGATGAAGCGGTGGAAGAGATCGAGACCGCTCTGGCGCTGGATCCTATTTCGTCCATCATTTCGCGCGACCGGGCCATGATCTATTACTACCGGCGCGATTTCGAACGGGCTCTCGATCAGTGCGATCATACGATCGAATCGAACCCGCATTTCTCGCCCGCATACTGGGCGCTGGGGCTGATTCAGGAGCAGCGCGGCGACTTCGATGAATCCGCGGCGGCGTTTCAGCGCGCGATTCAGCTTTCTCCGAACAGTCCTCGTATGCGCGGGGCGCTGGGCCGCACCCTGGCTCTGGCAGGCAAAAAGAAGGAAGCTCTCAAGACTCTTGGCGATCTGCACGAGTTGGCTTCCCGGCAATACGTCTCGCCGTTTGAGCTGGCGTCACTGCACTTCGCGCTCGGGCAGCCGGAACCGGGTTTCGAATGGCTCACCCGGGCTTACCAGGACAGGTGCTATGAACTGGTTTCGATACGTGTAGATCCGCGCTTCGATTCGCTGCGAGGGCATCCTCTGTTTGCCTCGCTTGCGGGCAAACTGGGCCTCGATTCGTAACGCGGGACGTAACGGTAACAATTCCGTCGGGGCCTCCGAATCCGACGCATAATAGTTGCGGATGAACATACCGTCGGCATTGAAACTGGGCCTTACCGTGATCGCGATTGCAATCGTCGCAACCGCGCAGGCTCCGCAACCAATCGGCATTCCACATATTGGGCTGGGGGACGGGCCGTTCACCTTCGACACCGCCGAACAGCACAAAATCCGGGTAACGGTGGTCGCGCGAGGACTGGTGCATCCGTGGAGCCTGGCTTTTCTGCCGGATGGCGGCATTCTGGTGACCGAACGGCCCGGCCGGCTCCGCATCATCCGCGACGGCGCACTGCGGCCCGAACCGCTCGCAGGCATTCCGTCCGTTCGCGCCGTGGGAACCGCGGGTCTCTTCGATATCGTCCTGCATCCAAAATTCGCTGAGAATCGCCTCGTCTACTTCACCTACACAAAGAACGGCGAGAACGGAAAGTTCGCCACGACGCTGGCTCGCGGACGGCTGGGCGATACCGGTTTGACGGAAGTGCGAGACCTGTTTTCAGCGGAATGGAACAATCTGAACGGCGGTTCGCGGATTGCATTTGGTCCCGACGGCAGCGTCTACTTCACCATTAGCGCGACAACCGGCAATGCAGCGCAGGATCCGGCCAGCGATTACGGCAAGATCCTTCGCCTGCGCGATGACGGCTCCATTCCGGACGACAACCCCTATGTCCATCGCGCTGGCTACAAGCCCGAGATTTTTTCCATGGGCCATCGCGATCAGCTCGGCCTGACCTTCCGGCCCTCGACCAATGAGCTGTTCAGCTGCGAGAACGGGCCGAATGGCGGCGACAAGATCAATCAGATTCTCCCTGGCCGCAACTACGGCTGGCCGCTGGTCAGCTTCGGACGCACGAATCCTGGCCCCCGCGTTTCGGATGCGCCATGGAAAGAAGGTTTCGAAATGCCCTTCGTCGTCTGGGTGCCTTCCATCGCTCCCTCGGGGCTTACCTTCTATTCCGGGAGCCGCTTTCCGGCGTGGAAAGGCAACCTTTTCGTAGGCGGGATGAAGTACGGCGAATTGCCTGGAACGGGCCGCCTGGAGCGCGTGGTGTTCAACGACAAGCTCGAAGAAATCCGGCGCGAGTCGCTGGTGACAGATCTGAAACAGCGTATCCGCGATGTGCGCCAGGGGCCCGACGGCTTCCTTTATCTGCTGACAGAAGAGGAAGACGGAGCGCTGCTGCGTATAGAACCGGCGCCGTAATCCCGCTTAATCCCGGGCTCTCGGAGTCGCAGGGTTTGCCGTCGGATTAGACGTGGCGCCCCGGCCCCCGCGTCCACCGCCGCCGTGCGAGGCCATGAAATCCAGCCGTGCCGAATTCATCGGCTGCACTCCAATCTTGTCGCCGAAATCCACCAGTTGCTCGTTCGTCGCCGACCACGCCGGCCAGTGAACTGCTGCCGTGTTTGGCTCGCCGGTCTTCGCGAACGCGATCAGAGCGTCCGTCATTTTGGCGGAAAGATCGCGATCAAGAGGGGTCCAGTTGCGCGTGGGCCGGATGATGTTCAGAGCATCCTGCGTCCCGAACCAATAAGGCACGTCGCTGGTGTGATACGCGCCGATGGTTGCCGTGTTCTGATCCGCGATCGCGACCCCCGGTATATACGGATGCACCCGCGAGTACATGAAAACGTACACGGGAGCCTTGCCGTACTTACCCTGAGCAATTGCCCATTTGCGCTGGTTGCCTTCAATTGCGCCTTCGCGCGCCGCCGCACTGCCCATCTGGTGCGCTTCCTCATCGTTTGAGGCAGGGTAGAGTTTCAGGAACGCGTCGGCGTCGGCGCCATACATCTGGCGCGCGGCAGCTTTGTATTCATCCAGGTTTTTCGCGGTGCGCAGGGCATTCGAGCTTTCATCGTGAGTAAAACCAACAATGGCAGGAACGTCATTCTGCTCATGTGCGGCGAAGATTTGCGCCGGCGATTTCGGCAGGAAGTAGCCATCCACGGTGCCTCCTCCGATGCGAATCGAACCGCTGCATCCCAGTTGGCAATCTTCCTGGAGCGCCAGGATGCGGTCGGCTGGAATCTGGCGCATCTCATCCAGCGATTTAGCCTTCAGTGCCTGCTGCACCTGAACGCCGGTTTTTTCGGCTGCCGCGAGATCGCCCAGTTGGCCGCCATTTCCCCATGAACCGCCGCTCATCGCAACCACACCACGGAACAGTCCCTTCGCGAGCGGACTGTTCTGGAGCAGCGAGACCGAACCTGCGCCGGCCGACTGTCCCGAGATAACCACTTTCGTTGGATCGCCGCCGAACTTCGCAATATTCCGCTGGATCCACTGCAGCGCGGCAACCTGATCCAGATAGGCATAATTGCCGGATTGATGGTGCGCCGATTCGGCGGTGAGTTCGGGATGCGCCAGGAATCCCAGCGCGCCCAGCCGATAGTTAAAGTTCACAAAAATCGCGCCGCGTTTTGCGACCCCCTCGCCGCCATAAATCGCCATACCGCTCGAACCGATGGTCGAACCGCCGCCATAGATGAACACGATGACGGGTAGATTAGCGTTCGCCCGCGCGGTGGCTGGCGCCCAGATGTTGAGGTACAGGCAGTCTTCGCTCGTCGGCTCCTCGCCAAAATAGTGGTTGATGTTGTGCGCGCGAAGGACCTGAATGCATTCCGGCATCTTGCGGTCGGCGTTGTAAACGCCTTTCCAGGCTTTGACCGGCTGCGGCTCACGCCAGCGGTTTTCACGCACCGGCGGCGCGGCGAAGGGAACTCCGAAGTAGGCCTTGACTCCGGACGGAAGAATCTTCCCCGCCACCTGTCCGCTGTCAACGACAACGGGATCGCCCGGCACGGGTTTTTCGACTATCTGGGCGAACACCGGAGCCAGAAGGCCGCCTGCCATCACGAGCGCGATATAAGAAAAGTTTTTCATGTTTTGGACCCCTTACTATCGGAATCAACCCATCAAACAGGTACGCCGAGTTCCGCCGCAACCTGCCGAATGTACTTTGCTCCCAACTGGAATTCTTCGTTCGTATTCCAGTGTTCCTGCATGAGAGGCACACCCGCTTTACTCACTTCCGCAATGTAGGCGTGATAATCGATGCCCGTGCCTGGCTGACCCGGTACGCCGCCTTGCCCCGCCGGCACTTCCTGGAAATTCACATTCACCTGCGGCACCCACTTCAGATCCTTGGCATGGCAGGAAAGCACCCGGCTACCGAGCTTCTGAAACGTTTCCCTGATTAAGGCGGTGTTGTTGTAGAAACGCTCCGGGGAATTGACGATATTGCAGATATCGATATGCACGCCGAAAGTTGTTCGGTCGATAGCGCGGATCAGCTCCAGGTAGGAATCGGGTCCGTTGGGAACATCCCAGGCTTTCATTTCGATCGAGAATTTTGCGATTTTGGGCTTAACCGCATCCACAATCTTGCGGCAGTTTTCCACTGTGCCATCGAAAAATTCTTTGGAGAGGTTTTTCGGATGCGGACCGGAGAGCGTACTTCCATCGAATGAGCCGGCGATATCGACACAACATTTCACGCCCAGTTCGTCGGCAAGTTCCAGCTGCCGGGTGACGTATTCGATGTTGGCCTTGCGCGCGGCCGCGTCGGGAGTCATCATATTGCGCCACGCCCCTACCTCGGCAATGAGAACGCCGGCGTCGGAGAAGGCTTTGCGGATGGCGTTGACCCGGCCGGAATCCCCGGGGTTGGCATCCGGACAAAATGCGGAAGTGTAGCCAAGCCGCTTGTGCTCCTGCGCAAGAAGCGTCGGATCGTCCGTTTCACGATAGCCAGCCTGCCCGGCGATGGTGGAGACTGCCGCCACCCCCGGCAGAATTACATTGGCGCCGAGAGGCATGCGGGCCGTCGCACCTCGCAGACCGGACACGGCGGCCATGCCCGCAACGCCTCCGATGAAATGCCGGCGCGTTACGTTCATTTCACGCCCAGCCGGATTGCGAGAAAGCCGTGCGAAGAACCAGAAGGTCCCGTTTCATGGCGCCGAGAACCTGAGCCCGCGGCAGCGTGATCGTATCGGCTGCGTTGTTCGCGCCGCCGTTCGGGTATTCCGCCTGAATTTCGATCGGGCCACTGAAGCCGATATCCATCAGAATCTGTCCCAGCAGCGGCAGGTTATCGAGGCCTTCGCCCAGCGGCACTTGACGAATTCTCCACGGATTTGCCGCACCGCCGCCACCACGACCACCACCTGCGGCAGCGCCGCCGCCACGGCCGCCTCCGCCACCGCGTCCACCGCTGCCACCGGCTGCGCCGCGTCCACCGCCCGGCCCGCCAGGTCCACCACCCGGCAAACCAGGTCCGCCCGCACCAGCAACTGCGCCACGTCCGCCCCCGGGTCCACCCGGCCCGCCTGCGCCACCACTCCCACCCGCCGCGCCACGACCGCCGCCTCTTCCCTGATTGAGCGACGCCGGCGTGCCCGTGAACGGTCCACCCCCGCCGGTAACGCCCAGATTGAGTTCAATCACGGAATCCTTCACCGAAACGCCCGCAATGTAAGGCGCCGCCGCGCGCAGATTGAGATCCCAGCTTGCATAACCGGCATCCATCATGTGCCCTACATCGTAATGAAAACCAACGCGCTTCGGATCGAAATTCTTGAATACCGAAAGCAGATCCCAGATGGCCGACCCCACTGAGCCGCTCCCCGAATACGTGTGATACATCGCCGTCATTTTGTATTTCTCGAGCAGCGGAATCAGCTTGCCGATCCGCACCTTTACGGCGTCCAGCTGCTCCTGAATCGGCTTACTCAGGTCATAGCGGAATGTTCCGCCCCAATAGTGAGTGAGCCCCAGAGACGACGCCGTTTGCAGAATTTTCTCCGCATTCGGAGTATCGGCATCCGTGATCGTGCACCGCATCGTCGTAACGCGCAGCCCTTGTTTTCGGGCCGCATTAACGTAGGGCGCCAGATCGGTTCCGACCTTATCCGGGTCCACATGGCCGGGGTACGGCACCACAGTAATATCCAGACCGTCGTAGCCCATTTCCACAACCGCGGCCGCGACTTCGTCCGGGTTCCTGAGCCACTGCAAATGACGGGAATAGCCATCCACCATCAGCTTCTTGCCCGTAGCAGCCGCAGCCGGAGCCTGCGCCGCCGCCTGCGGGAGTAGCTGAGCCGACAGGGCCCCCGCCAGGCCGGAGTGGAGAAAGTCGCGTCTATTCATGATGGCCAGTTTATATCAACTGTCCGGTGAAGGTCGCGGAAACAGCGGGTTTTTACGGTTACACCTCCGTTCCCAGCCGTACTGTCAGAAAGTTGCGCTGTTGAAAAACTTGCCGAAGATTTCCTCTTCACTCGGTTTGTCTTCCGGAATGGGCTGGCTAACCCAGGTGACGTTCATGAAGTGTTTCACTCCAATGTTTTCGCTCGTGATGTTGCCGCCCCAGGTGCCGCAACCCAGGCTGGCGGTCATCGGCATTCCGTTCGTAAACGAACCCGCGTTGCCCCGAACCTGCGGTTGCCTTACCATGATTCGGCTCACCGGGGCCATCAGCGCCAGTTGGTTGATGTGATCCGCATTGAACGAATAGATGCCGCACGAATGGCCTTTGCCGCCAACCTCGAAGATCTGCGAAACCATATTCAAAGCGGTGTCGAACCCGCGATAGCGAAAAATCGACAGCACCGGAGAAAGTTTCTCGCCCGAGAACACGTGCTCTTTCCCGATCTTGTCTTCCTTCACGATAATGAACTTCTTGCCGGCCGGAAGCGCAAATCCGGCTTTCTCCGCAATCACCGCCGCGGATCGCGCAACCGTTTCCAGCGTCCGATGATTCTCGGCGTCCCACATCACAGCCTTCAGGCGCGCCTTGTCGTCCTCCGTCGCCAGATAGCCGCCCTCCTGCTGCAATTGTTCCAGGAAGCGGTCGTAAATGGAATCTTCGACAACCAGATTGCCATCGCATGAGCATCCCGAGCCGTTGTTGTGCGTCTTGCTGATGCGCGTGTTGGCGGCTGCTTCGGCAATATCGGACGTTTCGTCGATGATCATCGTGGCATTGCCGGCCCCGACGCCATAAGCCGGCTTGCCGGAACTGTACGCCGCCTTCACCATGGCCGACCCACCCGTCGCCACTGTCAGATCGCAAAGAGACATCAGCTCCTGAGCCAGCGGAATGCTGGGTTTCTCGATGCACTGGACGGCGTCTTCCGGGGCACCCTGTTTCTTCAGTGCGGCGCGCAGAATTCGGGTTGCTTCGAGTGCTGTACGTTTGCTTGCCGGGTGAGGAGAAAAGATCACCGCATCCCGGCATTTCAACGAATTGATGGCCATGGCAACCATGGTGACCACCGGGTTGGTGACTGGCAACAGACCGGCGATCACGCCTGCCGGTTTCGCATACTTGACGATGCCCTTTTCGGGGATTTCTTCAATCACTCCGATGCTCTTCTGTCGCAGCGCATCGCGCAGAATCCCGACGATCTTGAAGCGGCGCGCATTGCCGCCATCGGCATTCCCCATTTTGCTTTCATCGACGCTCATTTCGGTGAGCGCGACAAACGTCTTCTCATTGGCGGTAGCCCATGCAACCGCGCGGCAAAGATCGTCAACCCTGGCCTGGTCGTAGCCATACATTGCCCGCATCGCGGTGCGGGCGTTTGTCAGCAGCCCTTCGGCTAATACTTTTTCTTCTTCAGTTACCGCTCTTGCCATATTTTGATCTCCAGCTATCTCTCAATAACGTCGTTAAGAATTTCGCTCGTATGCTGCCCGAACGCGGGCGCGGCGAATGGTTCCGGCCCCGGCGTCGCGCTGAATTTCAGCGCCTTGCAAAAACCCTCATACGTACCCACCGTCGGGTGATCCAGCGTCGTCACCAGGTTCTGATCGAGCACCTGCGGATGGTCGAACATTTCTTCAATCGCCCGAACCGCGCAGCACGGCACCGCTTCACCGAAGACCTGCTCCCATTCGAGGGCGGTGCGCGTTTTCAGGGCCGCCTCGATTGCGGGAAGAATTTCGGCGGCATGAACCGCGCGCTTGCGCACCGTATCGAACCGCGTATCGTCCGCCAATTCCGGCAACCCGATCAGAGTACAGAGCGACCGCCAGAAGTGCGGCGTGTTGGCCGAAATGTAAAGGCTCCCCTCTTTGGTCGGATGAATTCCGGTGACGCCGCCCGAGCGCAGATCCCGGTCCACCCCGGTTGCTTCATTCCGCGCCCGAACGAAACGGCCGGACTGCATCGCCAGCGCCGCCCCAAGTAGCGAAAGTCCGACATATTGACCTTCGCCCGTCCGTTCGCGATGAAACAACGCCGACGAAACGCCGCCGGCCAGCAGTGAAGCGGCATAGAAATCGACCACCGATCCCAGCACGATTTCCGGTTTCCCGCCCGCGCCCTGGAACGTACAGATGCCGGTGAAAGACTGCAGCACCTGGTCGTAACCGGCTTTATCTTTCATGGCGCCTGTGTCGCCGTAACCGGTCAGCGCGCAATAAATCAGCCCGGGATGAGCCTGTCTCAACTGCTCATACGCGATGCCAAGGCGTGCCGGCACCGCGGGTCGGAAGTTATGCACCAGCACATCGGCGGTTTCGAGCAGCCGCATGAAGACCGCCATTCCCTCCGGTTCCTTCAGGTTGAGAACGATCCCGCGCTTACTGCGGTTCGTCCCCAGAAATGCGCGCGACTCGCCTTCAAGACTCGATGGATAGTGACGTAAACCGTCGCCTTCCGGCGCTTCAATCTTGATAACGTCCGCACCCTGATCCGCCAGCAAGGAACACGCATATGGCCCGGCGACATAGGAACTCAGGTCCAGAACCCGTATGCCACTCAACGGTCCGCTGGGGTTAGAGGACATTCGCCGTCCGGTCCTGCGCGGCCGCAATCGCGCGCGCATGGGCAATCATCGGCGCGTCGATCAGCTGGCCATCCACCACAAAAGCCTGCACACCACGTTCCGCTGCATCGCGCGCCGCGGCAAGCACTTTGCCCGCGTGTTCAATCTCATCCGCCCGCGGCGCAAATATTTCATTGGCGATTGCAATCTGGCTCGGGTGGATACAGCTCTTGCCCGCATAGCCCAGTTGCCGCGCCGCCTTCGCCTCCTCGCGGCAAAACTCGGGGTTCTTGATATCCGGAAACGCGGCATCGTATGCGGCGATTCCCGCCTCGCCCGCCGCCAGACGAACCGCCACCCGAACAAACTCCAGCGCCCTCGCATTACGTCGCTCGATCCCCAGAGGCAAAAACAAATCCGCGAACCCAAGCTGAAGTCCCATGACGCGCGGGTCCGCGCAGGCTATTTCAGCCGCCAGACGCAAGCCTTTCGGAGATTCGATATTTGCCAGGATCCGGACTCTCCCGTCAGGCACCCCCAACTCGGAGCGCGATATGACATCGATCGCCGCCCGAACATCGTCCGCCGACTCAACCTTCGGGATATTGACGATATCCAGCCCCGCGCCGGCTAATTCCGCTACATCATCGGCGAACCATTCGGTCCGCAGCGCGTTGACCCGGACAATCGCCACTTTACCGGCAAGTCCGGGATTTCGCAGAAACGAAGCAACTGAGGTGCGCGCGGCGCTCTTGCGTTCCGGCGCCACGGCATCTTCGAGGTCGAAGGAAACCGCGTCCGCCGCAGACGCTGCTGCCTTTTCAAATAGCTCCGGACGGGAACCCGGCACGAAGAGTTTGCTGCGAATGAGCATGGAAAATGAACGCAGACTGCGTCCGACTGGAGCGATAATAGCACCCGGTTCAACCGCCGAACAAGCGTGTAACGGTCCATCCGCAGCCTCTGGAATGGCGTTACTTTTGTGCGATCCAGTGCCCGCTCCCTCAGACTCAGCGCCGCGCCGGGAGCTCCGTGTCCCGCCAGTTACGGCGAATCAAAGCGATTCTTTACTTGAGTTTGGCGATGAGGCCGGCTTCCCCTGAATCGCCGCCCAGCCGCCGCGTCGCTACCGTTACGCGATTGCCCACCCCCCGCCAAGTTGGTAGAATCCCAGTTGCCACTCAACGAGAAAGCGTAAAACACAATGACCGGAGCGATGTTCATAGCAGCGTGTCTCAAGCAGGAGGGCGTGACCAAAGTCTTTGGCCAGTGCGGACATACCAACTATGCCCTGATCGACGCCTGCCGTCTTCACGGAATTGAGTACATCTCCTTTCGCCACGAGCAGATGGCGGCACATGCCGCCGACGCTTACTTCCGCGTGACACACAAGCTTGCGGTGCTGAATGTCCATCTCTCGCCGGGTATGACGAATGCGCTCACCGGTGTCGTTTCCGCAGCCGCGGACTGCACTCCCATGCTCGTCATCTGCGGCAACACCCCCGCCTATAACCACGCGCGCGAGCCCCACCAGGGCATTCGTTTTCACGCGGACGCGTCCCAGGGAGATATTTATCGCCCAATCTGCAAACGCGTTTGGCGGGTTGACGACGTGAAGCTCTTCGCCGATGTCATGCCCCGCGCTTTGAACCTGGCCCAAACCGGCCGGCCTGGCGCGGTGCTGATCGATGTGCCGATGGATGTGTTCTCGGCTCAGATGGAAGCCGAACCAGTGACCGTTGCCAGACGGCCATCGCATGGAAAGTGCGCCGGTTCGCGCGCGGGGATTGCGGAGGCGGCGTGCCTGCTGTTGGCGGCTGCCAGGCCAGTCCTGTTTGCCGGAAACGGCGTGTTGCTCTCCGAGGCCAGCGACGAATTGAAGGAATTGGCTGAGTTGATGGATATCCCGGTGGCAACCACTCTCATCGGGAAAGGTGCGTTTCCGGAAAAGCATCCACTTGCCCTCGGGACGACCGGCATCTGGGGTACCCGACTCGCCAACGAAACCACGAAAGAAGCCGACGTGGTTCTGGCCGTCGGCACGGGCTTCGGTGAAGCCGATTGCAGTTCCTGGAATCCCGATTACACATTTGCCTTCCCGCCCGCGCGGCTGATCCAGATCGATACCGATCCGCAGGAGATCGGCAAGATCTATCCGGTGGAAGTAGGCATCGTCGGTGACGCGAAAGAAACTCTTCGCGAACTGATCGGCCACCTGCGCGGCGAAAAGCGGCTCGCGGTGAACGGCGTTGCCCGCAAACGCGAACTCGAAAGCCGGCGGCGCGCCTGGGAAGCGGAACTTGTCGCGTCTCAGACCAATTCAGACAAGCCAATCCATCCCGCCAGGCTTTTGCGCGAGATCTCTGAGGCTGCGCCTGCCGATGCGATTTATGTGACCGATGTCGGCTGGAACAAAAACGGCGCCGGTCAGCAGCTAAAGTGTTCGAAGCCCGGAACTTTCATTACCGCGGGCGGCATGGCCACGATGGGCTTTTCACCGGCGGCCGCCATCGGCGCGAAGATCGGCGCTCCCGACCGCAAGGTGATTTGCCTCGTGGGCGACGGCGGCTTTCTATCCGTCATCGGTGCTCTCACCACGGCGGTCGAGCTCAACGTACCTGTCCTCTGGATTCTGTTTAATAATTTCTGCTTTTCCACGATTCGTTCCGTCGGAGACCGCTATTTCAAGAACACCTACGGCACGGAATTTATGAAGCCAGACGGCACGCCGTACAATCCCGATTTCATGCTGCTCGCCAAGTCGTTCGGCATCGAATCGGCATTAGTGACAGAGCCTGCGGAACTTGGCGCAGCGCTGAAAACGGCAATCGCCGCCAACGTACCGTATCTGCTTGAAGTACGAACCCGCGCCGACGTCCCGATGCCCCGTACCGGCTACTGGGACATCGCCGATTTTCTGGCGACCGGCAATGGTCCCGAGGCTGAAACTTCGGATAGCTCCGTGGTTACCGCGGAAGTTGAAACTCCGGTCGGATAACCTCAATCCGGCAACTGATCTTCCGGGCTCGGGGGTACTCCCCCCGGGCGCGAGAGAAAAGCGATGGCCTTGTCACGGTCACCACGACCGCGCCGGGCCCCGAAATAACTCTCCGCAGTCTGGATCGCGCTGAGCTTTTCAGCCGCCGCCATTACCAGGAACTGATTCATGCTGGTGCCGTCCGCTTCCGCAAGTTTCTCGATTGCAGCCTTCAGCGAAATGGGTAGCCGAAGTGGAAAGGTGGATACTCTGGTTGTCATCTTCTTATCTCCCGTAATACTTCCGCCGGAGTTCGGAGCTGAATTCCGAACCGGCCCGGTGCGCCTCTGAAGTCCCTATGGTTGAAGCTGACAATGGCATCAGCCCGACCATTGACAGCGGCTTCCAGAACGATTTCATCGCCTGCGTCAGTCAGCTGAGGCCGCCATTGGTAGTGAATCTCAACCGGCACACTCACGCCGAATATCGTGTCGAGCAAGTTCGTGACATCTTCCGCGCTGGCGTTCGCAGCTAACCGGTGGTCCGCAAGCATGCAAATGGCCTCATACTCAAGCGCCATCCCGACACTTAACAGCCAAACTCCCTCGCCATCCAGCAATAGACGAAGCAAGGCTGCGGAAGCGCCCGATGGACTACGCATCGCCGCCACTACGACGTCGGTGTCCACAACCAGCCTCATTCTAATATGATATCACATCACGGGTGATGTTGCAGATTAAAATCCATCGCCCCAATCGCCGTCGCTTCGGGCCTTGGATGTCAGCAGTTGTCACCTGTTATGAACAACTTGCGCTCTAGAAGCGCTGGATACTTTTGCGCTTGTGCTCGCCTGCGGTCTGCGGCGGCACAAGTCGACAGCACTGCCGTCCGCCTCGCCCGCGGCAGCTCGCAACACATTCACATTTCCTCGTTACCAGGCATTTCGATTCGAGATCACCACGCGGAAAAGAGGCGCTTCCTTTTCCGCAGGCTCTATCTGAAATTCCTGGCTGGTTTTCTTCGGATCATAATCCCGCCACAGCCACGTCAACGATTCGGGCATATCCAGGCCGGTCTGTGCCGCTCCATGCTGCGCCGTGCCGAACCGAAAATGGAAATCATATTCCTTCAACTTCAAAGAATTTGCCATTTGAATGGCCTGCATTGGCCACGAGCCAAACTGGTTCTCCAGATCCTCCGAGCTATCGCTCGTCCATACCCGGATATTTCGTTTCGGCTCTTTGCGGACTTTAAAGGGATAAACGTTGCCGCCATCCAGCTTGTCCTGCGGCCTCCATTGAATCGACGTGAAGCTGCCCACGCCCGAGTTCACGCGGCTGAACTTCTCCGGCATGATCCAGGCGACGTTAAACGCGCAGATCCCGCCGGACGATATACCCCCGATGCCGCGGCTATATCCGTCCTCACGCAGCTTATACATTTTCTGTACCTCAGGCAGCACCTCCTCCATCAGAAAGCGGGCGTAAAGATCGCTGACCGTATCGTATTCCGGGGATCGCATCGGGCGGCCCGCGGTCGACGTACCCGGAGCAATCATCACGTGCACCATGGGCGGAATCAATTTCTGGGCCACCAGGTTCTCCGTGACCGCAAAAAGCCGGTACGTTCCGTACGGTCTGACCACCGTTTCGCCGTCCTGCCAAACCATGAGGGCGGCCGGAACATTCGGATCGACCCCGGGGGATGCGTACACCCAATAGTCGGCTTTCATACCGTCGTACAGCTTGCTGACGATGGTCATCTTGTCGCTGAGCTTGCCGTGAGGCACGCCTGGTTTCTCGTACGAGTCCGGGTTGTATCCCACCACGTCGCTGCGCGCCCCCAGCGGTTTCCCGGCGGCATAGTATTGGTAGGGATGCGTCACGCCGGTCCGCATCTTGGTCAGCAGCATCCAGAAAGTGGAACCTTCAATAGCCGCCATGGGAACTGCGGGCTGGTTGTCGATCGAAACCGTTACCGGTGATGGCGAGTTGGCAACGAAGAGATAATCCTGGCCCCAGACGGCCGTGCCGCCTCTGGCCGATAACGTCGTCGTAATGCTCTGTTGCAGACCCGGTGCCGCCGGCCCTTGCCGTGCCAGCGCGATCAGTTGTTCCAGGGGAGAGGTCTGAGCAAATGCGGAAATCCCGGCTGCCAATAATAGGACAAATGTCTTCATGACGCATCAGTATATAGCAGCGGGTGATGAGGAACCTGGGAAGCCGCGGCGTTCTGAAAGATGATGACGCCCACCTCGCAGCTTGAACTCTTAGTACGGATCCGTGGTGAAGTCGATCTGGTACCAGTTACCAGCCGCCGAATGGCAGATTGTCGTCTGGCACACTGGCAAGAAAGGGCCGCGAAACTCCCGCGGCTTCCGCCGCCGATTTCACTGCAGCCAGCTTTGGCCCATGCGCGACCAGCCGGTTGCCGTCGAGCGCAACCCACTCGCCAGTGTAGCCACGCGATTCCTTGACAAGCCAGTTGAGTTCGGCCCGACCGTCATCAGGTTGTTGTGCGGATTCCCAACTAAGCGGGTGCCTTCGCTCATCCACGGTTATGTGGACTTGCTGATGCTCCACCAAGGCAAGCGGTTCCAGAGGGCGCAATACGCCCTGCTCGTAAACGGCCTCACGGTGTATCGCCATAGCACCTTTATTTTACCGGGTGCCTTTGTCGCCTATTGCGGCGTTTGGCATAGCTCTCTCCCATTTTACGCCTCAGATGCGCGCTTCCTGAACCCGTTCGATGATGAGTTGCCGAACTACTGCCCCGACGGCTGGTCAGAATCGATTTGTGCGTACCGGTTCCGCAGCCGGGTGACCCGCTGACCCGCAAGGTCAGCGAGCATTCCGATCAACGCTGTGTGCTTGTGTTGAATGCGGCCGTTCACGGCGCTAATGAATCCTGGCTTTAGCAATTTCAACCATACGACGTTGCGTATCCGTCATTTTGTCGGGCAATATGATGGTCGCGGCGAGTTCGGCCACTTGGTCGTACGCGCCGAGACGAAAGGCATCGCGCATCCGGTTGAGTTTGCGAGTGTCGCCCACATAGCTTTGGAAGTCTTGTGCGTACTGCTCGGCCAATGCTGTCGTCTCGGTCTCAGAAGCCCTGAGCAAAAGACGAGCGTCTCCACTCACGAACTCGCCGGCGAATTTCAGATCATGGGCCAACCGTTCGAACGTGTCAATCGGGTCGTCAGCGAAGCCGGGGTAATCACATCGGCGCCACTCCCCAAGTTCTTTCATATAGTACTCGTGGCTGGCGGAATGCGGACCAAGATGGTAGCGCACAAGACCTAGGCTTTGGCGCACGTGAAGCTCCAGTCGTCGGTTGGCTCGGACAAATTCGCCGGTCGAACGGCCCGCCGGCACTGCCTCCTGATTCCCGGAACACGAAGCGAAAGCCGTGGGGCGAAAGGGCCGTCGCGATCGCAGTAACTCCTGCGCGGAATCGAGTTTCTTCTTTGGTCCGTGCTCCGCCGAATTCAAAGAGTTTCACAAACCTCCTGACCAACGTATCTCCGCGAAGTTTAGCTCGGCAGACGTACCAAAGGTTAGAAGGCCGTTATAGTCCCGCAAACTAGACGTCGGCGTTGTCCGGATTCCGGACATGTTGCAATCAAGTCGATGTAATGAAGGCGGGTAGTCCAAGTGTCTGAATGCGGGTTGGCGAAATTGTGGATGTTCGCCCGGTTTACATTATTCCTGTGGAAAAGTCAATATGGATGTTTCAATTTTGAGATCTAAGTGGTATTATTGCTTTGACGACTCCCCGGCCTCAAAAACCGGTTCAGGCGGTCTATATGACCGCCTTTTTTATTTTGTCTACAGCCCCGGCGTCCGCAAAACCCCGCACGATGGTCTATATCGACGGGTTCAATCTTTATTACGGAGCAGTCAAGGGCACCCCGTACAAATGGCTGAATCTGGACAGGTTCTTCCAGCTACTCAGGCCTCACGACGATATCGTAGGAATCCGCTATTTCACGGCGCTGATTAACGGCCCAAACCGTCCCAATCAAGAAACATACCTTCGTGCATTGGCGCTGACGCCGATTGTGCAGCCGATACTCGGAATCTTCAAGAAAAAGCGGATCGGCTGCAAAACGACCCTATGCACTCACGCCGGAAACCGCTACTTCCAGGTTCCTGAGGAAAAAAGAACGGATGTAAACATTGCGGTTTCGATGGTAGATGACGCCTACCAAAACGCCTGCGACGAAATGCTGCTCGTCAGCGGTGATTCCGACTTGGTGCCTGCTGTGCGACTGATAAGACATCGGTTCCCGGCAATGCGGATTACGGTCTACGTGCCAGCACAGCACCCCACTAGGGGAGCAGCGGTTGAACTCCGAACAGCAGCTAACAGACACAAGGATCTTCCGCTCAATATTCTCCCGCACGCACAGTTTCCCGCTGCCATGCCAGACGGATTCGGCGGCACGCTGCATAAGCCAGCCAGCTGGTAATTCGTCAGTGTCTGACTTCTACCCGATGTTGGTTCTGGGGACTTCGGCAGATCGACAGGATGCTTGGAACGGCTAGTAGCTGAAAGTCGAGGGGCGGGCAGGGTGTCAGTGTCAGACGGTCAGCGCGCCGCGAATATCGTCCGCACCATGTGGTTCACCTTCAGCATTTGCTTGGGGCCCTATATGAGCATTTTGGGTCGCACAATCTACGCGAAACTTGCTTATAACACTGAAAACATACGTGCGGTTCCAGGCGGTTGGCGCTCTCCCGAAGCAAGCCGCCATGTCCCTTCGGGACATCGGAGCCACTGAAAACAGGCACTTGTGCCTGTGCGTTCTACGGAGCGGAAGAAATGAAATCTAGGCTTCGACGGCAAACTCCGCGCTCTACGGCAAACAAGTCCGGCGCGAGGATGAACGGCAACTAACCATTGTTCGATTTGGTGCCCAACAAGATAAGTAGAGACATTCTGAGCGGATCACGCGCCAGTCGGGAAAACCACCGGTCACGCCAGCACAATCGCTGACTCGAACTCGCAGTGCCTATTTGACCCGCCCGCCAGATCTCCGTTTTTCACTCCCACCAAATTCCCGGTCACAACAAAATTTTCCTTCATTCTAAACCCTTTAACTCAAATTTCGACCCCAAAATTTTTCCGACTGTGCTATTCCCTGAATCAGGAGTAGCCCAATGGCAAGCCAGAAACAAATCGACGCCAACCGTCTAAACGCACAAAAATCAACCGGCCCCACCACCCCGAAAGGCAAAGCGACATCCCGCCTGAACGCGATTCGCGATAACCTAACCGGCCAGATCACCACCCTCACAGAAGAAGAACGCCCCATCTTCGAAAACCAGCGCGCGCGCTTAATTGCCGGTTACGACCCGAAAACGCCGGCCGAAGAGGAACTCGCCCAAGCCATCGCCTGGGATACCTGGCGGCTCAACCACCTCCGCGCCATCGAAATGAATGTCTACGCCCTCGGCATTTGCGAAATGGAGGACGAAGACGGCGCGAATTCCCAGCCCAACCTCATCGACACCGCCTTCTCCGACGCTTGCACCTTCCGCGCGGACTCGAAACGTTTCGAGCTCATGAGTCTCTACGAACAACGCATGAACCGAAGCCTGCATCGCAACATCGCCCTGTTGCGCGACCTCCAGGCCGAGCGGAAGCGCAACTACGAACACGACAAGAAGGAAGAAATCACCATCGCACGGCTCCGTGAATTCAATGAGATGCCGATCTCAGTCGCCACCACGCCATCGAAAAACGGCTTCCTTTTTTCGAATGAGGAAATCGCCGTTGCCGCCGTCCGCCAGCGCTATCTGGACACCGCCACCTCGCTCCTCAGGGACACTCCGGCCGCCAATTTACATGGCGCCTTGCGCACCGGCTGCGGAGATTCGCTTTTACAGAAGATTCGGGAAGCCCGGCCCCTCTCCGCTGAGGAATTCACAAAGGCGAATTGCGCTCCTCCCGACGAACTGGCGCTGCGCCGCGTCTCCCACCCGGAGGAATTCTTCGGAAGCGTCGAGTAAACACAGGTATCGATCCGGCAAAATGCTGATTTAAAAGACACTTACGCTGAAAATCTCATTGCCTGACTACCTCGCGTTAAACCGGACCGAAGCCTCACCGTGACACGGTTACTCGCCCGTGTTTCCTAACGAATTCGTGATAGTCTCATCCTCGGGGAAGAGGTACTCAAAATGAAAAGAATCGTCATGCTGGCAGTGTTTGCCTGCCTGTTTACTCTGCAACTCAGCTCTCAATCCACGTCATCGATCTCGGGGCGGGTGTCGGATCCGGGCGGCTCGGTGATTCCAAGGGCTCAGGTTTCGGTTACGAACCTGGATACGAACGCCGTGCGAAGCGCCCAGACAGAGGGCGATGGCAATTACAATTTTCCGGCGCTCGTCGTCGGCCCCTACAAGCTGGAGGTCAAAAAGGACGGCTTTCAGACCTACGTGCAATCGGGCATCGTGCTCCAGCTGAACAGCAATCCCGCCATCAATGTGGAGATGAAGGTCGGCAACATCTCGCAATCCGTAAGTGTAGAGGCGGACGCGATCATGGTCGAGACCCAGAATACCGGCGTCGGCCAGGTCATTCAGCCCGAGCAGGTTGTCGATCTTCCCCTGAACGGCAGGCAGGCCACCCAGTTGATTGCCCTCTCCGGCGCCGCGGTTGTGAGCGGAGCGGGCGGTACCGTCAACACTCTGGATTATCCGAGCGCGGTGTCGTTTTCAGTGGCCGGCAGTCAGGGTAACGAGACGAATTACCAGCTCGATGGTTCCCCGAATATGGATTATCGAACCAATGTTGGCGCGCCCATGCCCTTCCCCGACGCGCTCCAGGAGTTCCGCGTGGAATCGAATTCTCTGCCCGCAAATTCGGGAAGCCGCCCCGGTGGAACGGTCGGCGGCGTCACGAAGAGCGGAACAAATTCATTCCATGGCGATCTGTTCGAATTCCTCCGCAATGGAATCATGAACGCCGACTCATTTCAGTTCGGCAATTCCTCCGGCGTCGTGAGCCCGGGAATTCAGGATAACCTCAAACGCAATCAGTTCGGCGGCGTTATTGGCGGCCCGGTCAAAAAGAACAAGGTTTTCTTTTTTTACGGGATCCAGGGAACACAGGAGCGTTCGCAGACGAACGGCACTCGCGGCGGCGTGCCCACCCCGGCGATGTTGTCCGGTGATTTCCGCGCTTTCCTTTCCGCTCCCTGCCAGGCCAGCCCGCAATTTCTGAATGACACCGTGGCGTCCCCCATATCGGGAAGCCCCGCGCAGCAGTTGACCACCGGGACAAAGAGCAACATCATCCTGCCGCAGTGGCTCAACACCCCTTCCGCGAAGATTTCGGCGAAGATCGCCGCCATGCTGCCGACTCCGGTTGACGCCTGCGGCAACGTGTTCACGGTCAGCCACAATATCAATCACGAATATCAGCACGTGGCGAAGGTCGACTTCCAGCGGACGTCGAGCGACGCGATGTTCATCCGCTACTTCGTGGCCGATTATTCGCAGACGAATTACTTCGTTCCCGGCAACCTGCTCAGCAACACCGGTCCGGGCCTTGCCGATCGCGTTCAGAACGTAGTCATCGGCGATACCCGGACTATCAACGCCCGAATGGTGAATTCGCTGACTGCGAATTTCGGGCGCACGGCGACGGTTCGAACGGCCGATCCCGCCATTCCAAATCTTTGTTCGCTCGGAACCATCGCAACATGTCCGCTGAAAAACTATCTCTCGTACTCGTTCTCGGCCCCCGGCTTCCTCGGGTATGACTTCGAAAACGTGTACGGCATCTCGGACAACCTGGGATGGCAACTGCGCTCGCATCATCTGGAACTGGGCGCCGTCTTCGAGCATGTCCAGATGAACAACAACGGACTCTTCCAGGTCAACCCCGGTCCCACGGTTTCCACCGGCAGCAGTTCCTACACCGGCCAGGCTCTTGCGGATTTCATCACTGGCAACGTGGATGGTTATAGTCAGGGCAACGGCCAGATCGGCCGCGAAGGACAGAATTACCCCGCGCTCTATGTCCAGGATAACTGGAAGGTGGCCCGCCGCTTCCAGCTCAACTTCGGACTGCGCTGGGATCCCTATTTCCCGCAACACACCGGGTATGGCTATGCTTCCGACTTCAATCTGGACGCGTACAAAGCCAACACGAAGAGCAAGGTTTATCCGAATGCTCCCGCCGGCACTACCTTCCCGGGAGATGCTGGCTTTAATGGAAAGTCGGACACTCTGAATCACATTTGGAATTTCGCCCCGAGAGTTGGTTTGGTCGTCGACCCAACCGGTTCGGGCAAGACGTCCGTTCGCGCTGGCTATGGCTTGTCCTACAACACGGCTGTCTTGTGGAACACCATGCATATCGTCCTGAATCCGCCATGGGGCGGCACGCTGAGCTTCACCCCGTCTCCCGTGAATGTCTCATCGGCAGATCCCCTGGGTGGCGGAGGTATCGCGAATCCGTTCTTTGGCTATGCGGGCGGCAATCCGTTCCCGACGCCGGGGAATCCGCCTTCCTCATTCGTATTTCCCGCCAACGGACAATACGTTTTCGAAGATCAGAACATCGTGCCGTCTCACACGCAATCGTGGAATGTGTCGGTTCAGAGGCAGATCACGCGTAACTGGCTGGCATCGGCGACGTACATCGGGAACCGGTCCGACAATATGTGGCTCGGCACCAGCCAGAACCCGGCAACAGTAATCAGTGCAGGGATGACCGCACCCGGAATCGTGAGTACTGCCGGGATGACCGGCATCACCGGTCCCTGCACTTTGCTTTATGGCGCCCAGACCGTTACCTTCCCGACATGCAATGCAACGTCGACGGTTTCCGTTTCCGGAGTCTCGAACCAGAAAGCACGCGGCGCACTGAACCTTGCCAATCCCACTTCCGGACCGCTGATGTCGGGCGGAAATGTGGTGGAGAAGGCCATGGGTTACGCGAACTACAACGGGCTGCTGCTCTCTCTCCAGCACCGCCTCAGCAGCGGTTTCTCGGTTCTCTCGAACTACACGTGGTCGCACTGCACGGATTTGGGAGAAGGCGGCCAGGACATTGGCAACAACTTCTCCAACCCGAATAATCCGCAAATGGATTTCGGAAACTGCGGACAGGATCGCCGTCAGCTGGTCAATATTTCAGTTGTGGCGCAGACGCCGAAGCTGAAGAACGCGTGGATGGAAAGAATAATCGGCGGCTGGAGCAGTTCCGCGATCTTCACTGCTTCAACCGGATCTCCTTTCAGTGTGAACGATGGAACCGACATATCGCTGACGGGCGTAAACAGCGACCGGGCGAACGTCGTCGGCGATCCGTGGACACCTGGCACGGTGGCGGCGAATCCCACCTGTGTGGCCCCTGCCGTTCTGGGTACGCTGGCTCACTGGTACAACAACTGCGCGTTTGTGAAACAGGCGAGCGGCACGTACGGCAACGGCGGTCGAAACAATATGACCGGTCCCGGCCGCTGGAATGTGGACGCCGCTATCTGGAGAGCCTTCCGCATTCGCGAGAAGTACCGGCTGGATTTCCGCGGCGAAGGCTTCAACGTTCTGAACCACGCAAACTGGGGCAATCCGGCAACCAGCCTGAATACCGGCGTTCCTGGGCAGATCACGAGTGCTTCGGGCGCGGCGCGTATTCTTCAGGTCGCTCTGAAGCTTACGTTCTAGCGGGAATCCTGATAATCTCAACAGTTGACGAGTCATGATCATGAAAAAAATTCGAATTGCGGTACTGGCCGCGTCGGCGGTGGCGGGGTTGCTGGCTCAGTCGGGAGACTGGCCTAACGTCGGGAACGATCCCGGCGGAATGAGATATTCCTCGTTATCGCAGATCACTCCTGCGAATGTCGGCAAGCTCGTTCGGGCCTGGACCTACGATATCGGCGACCCCGGTGGCGGCTTCCGCGGTACGGAAGCGACCCCGATTGTGGTCGGCGGCATCATGTATTTTTCCACGCCCGGCGGCAGGGAAGTTGCCCTCAACGCGGCCACCGGCGCCGAAGTCTGGAAATTCGATCTGAAGGAAGTCACGGCCACCGGCCGCGGCGCCAAGTATGGCGTTTCGTATTGGCCGGGAACAGGGAGCACCGCCCCGCGCGTGGTGGTCGCTACCACCGACGGGCTCCTGATCCAGTTGGATGCGAAGACCGGCAAGCTGTTTAAAGACGTTGGCGATAACGGGATCGTGGATCTGAAGGTCGGCATGGTCGAGAAGTACGGCGGGGGTTACACGCCGGGTTCGACTCCTGCAATCTACAAGAATCTGGCGATCATTTCACCCACCACCGGCGAGCAGGGCAGATACGGAATTGCGGGTGATCCGCGCGCCTTCGATCTCCAGACCGGAAAAGAGGTGTGGAGATTCCATACCGTGCCGCAGCCGGGTGAGCCGGAATTTCCATCATGGGGCGACGACGGCTGGCAGGATCGCCGCGGCCCCGGAGCGTGGGTTCCAATGACAGTGGACGCGGCCAACGGCTTGGTTTTTGTGCCGCTCGGCAATGCGACCGACCAGAATTATGGCGGCAGCCGCCCCGGTAAGAACCTGTATGCCACCAGCCTGGTGGCTCTGGATGCGAATACCGGAAAGTTGAAATGGTATTACCAGACCACTCACCACGACATCTACGATTGGGACGTCAATGCCCCTCCGACCCTGATTGAAGTCACCAAAGACGGGAAGAAGATTCCGGCGGTCGCTCAATCCACCAAACTCGGGCTGCTGTTTATCCTCGACAGGTTCACCGGAAAAGCGATTTACGGCGATGAAGAACGGCCGGTGCCGGATACGGATGCCCCAGGCGATCACGCATGGCCGACGCAGCCTTTCCCGCTCAAGCCGGCGCCGATTTCCCGCATCAGCATGACGCGCGAGGAAGTCAGCAAGATCTCACCCGAGACCGAAAAGAGCTGCAAAGCGCAGTACGACAAGCTCGTTCAGATGGGCCCCTATACGCCGTATGGCATGATGCCCAGTCTGGTTTTCCCGAGTTCGGAAGGCGGCGGAAGCTGGTCGGGCGCATCGTTCGATCCGAGTCTTGGCTATATCTTTGTAAACACCCGAAGCGTTGGCACTCTGGCGAAGCTGAACCCCACCACATCATCGGGGCTCTTGCCGTCCTATGCCAAGCAGAAGATTCCGTTTGAAGATCAGAACGGTTATCCGTGCAGCGCTCCGCCATGGGGTGAACTGATGGCGGTGAGCGCGACTACAGGGGACATCGTGTGGCGCGTCCCGCTGGGCGAATACAAAGACCTGACCGCGAAAGGTGTCCCGAAGACCGGCACGCCCAACGCCGGCGGGCCGATCATTACCGCTGGCGGAGTGCTGTTTATCGGGGCGACGGCGGATCTGATGTTCCGCGCCTTCGATCCGAAAACCGGCAAGGAGCTGTGGTCGACGCAACTGGAGAACAGCGCGGTCAATACCCCGATCACCTATTCGGCCGGGGCAGGGAAGCAGTATGTTGCGGTCTGGGCCGGCGGCGGGCTGGGCGATTTCAAGACCTCGGCCGTTGGCCAGAAAACGAACCTGATCGTGGCGTATGCGCTGCCATAGCAGCGCCCCGAAAATTAGTTCATCACGAACATAAAGAGACCGCCGCTGACGTAGGCTGCGACGTGCTGTTTGCCGTCCAGCATGAACGTCTCCGGAGGAGAGGAAAGCGCGCCGACGTTGGAGTGCCAAAGCGGTTTGCCCGTCGTGGCCTCCAGCGCTTCAATGCCGCCGCCGTTGCTGAGGAACACGACGCCACCCGCGGTGGATAACGTCCCGACATAGCCTCCGGTCAGCTTATGCCGCCAGACGACCTTGCCGGTCTTATAGTCGATCGCGTCGAGGAAGTTGCCGAAACTCAGGGATGCGCCGGTGGTGATTCCGCCCAGCCCCATCGATCCGCGCGGATCGGGTTCCGCCAGGTAATTGATGTGCAGGGTGTTGTCTTCGTTGATGTAAAACAGGCCTGCCGCGGGAGAAAATGATGGCGGCGGATAGTTCAGAACGTCGCTGTTCACCAGCGATCCGGGAATGGTGGCGTCTTTATTTGGATTGCGCTTCACCTCACCGCGCGCGTTGAGCTGGGGCTTGTCTTCCGGGTGAACGCCTGACGCGTAGTTGTTCACCATCCCGAGCTTGGACGTAATCAGGTGTTCTCCCGTGGTTCGGTCGAGCACGTAGAAGTAACCGTTGCGGGTCGCCATCATGATCAGCTTCCGCACGCGGCCGTTGAACGGCAGATCGGCGATGACGGGTGTTTCCGTGGAATCCCAGTCGTGGGTGTCGTGCGGCGAGGTCGCGAAATACCACGCCATCTTTCCGGTGTCGACGTTGACGGCGATGAGACACCCGGTGTAGAGGTTATCGCCGTCGCCGCGACCCTGTGTATAAGCAGGAGTGGGGTTGCCGGTGCCGTAGTAGTAGAGATGGAGGTCCGGATCGTAAGAGCCCGGAATCCACGCGGTGCCGCCGCCATGCTTGGCTTCGTCGAGGCTGACCCACGTATCGGCGCCGGGATCGCCGGGTTTCTGCGCAGTCGCGAAAAGCTCCCATTGCTTATTGCCCGTTTCCGGATCGTAGGACTGAATGGACGCTGGCATGTCGAGGTTGTTGCTGGCTCCGATGAGCACGTGGTTGCCGACGACCATGGGGGCGCTGGAGACCCAGTAGTTTTCATCGAGTGAAGCAACTTCTTTCTTCCAGATTTCCTTGCCGGTGGAGGCATCGAGACAGAGCAGCCAGTCATCCTGCTCGCCGAAATAGAGGCGGTTGTTCCACATCGCGAGACCGCGATTGCCGAGACCGTGTCCGGGACGGATCTTCCAGTAGTGATGCCAGAGCAACTGACCGTCGTGTGCGTCGATCGCGTAGACGTTGCCCGGCTGCGAACCATAGATGATGCCGTTCACGACCAGAACTCCGCCCATCATCCGCGCCGGAGCGCAGGTATTAGGGCCGGTGATGCCATCGCCGAACCCGCCCACAATCAGTGGCGCGGTTGCGCCCCCGCCACCACGCCCACCGCCAGCCGCAGTTCCGGTCCCGGTTCCTTCCGGACCGCAGGCGCTCGTGATGCCGGTGTTGAACCATTCCATGCTGAGGCCTTTGACGTTCGCGGCCGTCACCTGCTTCAGAGTGCTGTAGCGCTTGCCCGTGTAGTCGCCCGAATAGCTGGTCCAGTTGTCGGAAAGAGGCTTGAGAAGGTCCGCCGGATCCAAAGGGCCGCCCTGCCCGAACAAGAGGGTTGAGGCGCCGATAGAAGCGAGAAATAGCAGTTTCTTCATGGATCTTTTTCTCCTCTACTTCAGGGTCGCCAGGTAGGCCGTGACGTCGTGCATGTTCTTGTCATGAGGATCGTCCAGTTCAAGCACCATTTTCTTGTGCGCGGCCTGCGGGTCGGCTACGTCCACTTTCGGCCAGCCATTTTCGATCGACATCGCGCGGCGCGTTCCATCGGCAAGTGTCAGAACGACAAGGAAATCGTCTTCACGCACCAGCGTTCCTTCGATTTTCTGACCGTTTTGCAGCGTGACGGTAGCTTTGCGCCCGCCACGCCCGCCGGCTCCTGCCGAGCCGGCCACCCACGCATTTTGCAGAGCGATCGGGCTGGCATATTTGGAACCGATCCCTTTCAGATCGCCGGTGATCGAATGGCAGCTCGCGCAATGAGCGTCGAAATAAACCTTGCCCGCCTGCGGATCGCCCACGAGCACGGTCAGGTTCAGCCCGACGGGATTCCTGCCGGGAGGACTGCCCTGCGCCCCCATGGTCGCCAGAACGCCGTGGATGTACTCGGAAACCGCCACGCCATCGGCCGCGACGAGGTTGAGCGGCGGGTTGTGTTTGGCGAGGTTGGCTGTAATGAGTTCGCCGTGCTGATCGTCCATAGCGATGGCCGAACGCAACAAATTGTTGCCCTTGCCTGCCACGCCGCGCATATCCGCGGCATGACAGCTGGCGCAGTTGCCCTCGTAGAGGGACTTGCCGCGGACCAGCACATCCTGCGATGCGAGCGGTCGAATGAACTGCGAGAACTTGTCGGGACTTCGCCCGGCGGCGCCGCTGGCGCCGCGCCCACCTCCCCTGCCAGCGCCACGTCCCGTGCCCGCGGCAGGAACCGGAGGCTCTTGCGCCATCAACAGAAAAGTGAGACTGGCCGCGGCCAGCGCCCGAAACTTAGCCATATATATCCTTAACCAGCTACTCTACTACGCTGTTGTTCCGAGAATGTGCGCCATACGACTTCGCCATAGCGCGCAGCTGCGCCGTTTCCCTCATGCCACACGCCCTGCGCGCAGCAGAATGGACGCCGGATAAACGCCGCGAAGCTTTCTACGCCGCGGTGCTCCGCGTGCTCACCTTGCCGCTCAGAAAAGGGGCACTATCCTGTCGAGCACGCAACTATCCGGTTTTCGTAAGGGTTGGTCGACCGGTCTCGCCCGCGCCGCCGCTGCTGTCCTTCTTTTTGAATTGATTTCAGGTCTGGCTGTCACCGTTGGACCGTTTCACCCTGCCGTCGAATGGGGACTTTTGCTCCACACGGTTGCCGGCGTCTTCACCACGGCTCTTCTTGTCTGGTACTTCGTACGTCACTGGAAGAACTACTGTCACCAGTCCCTCTCGGATGTGCTTCTGCTCGGCTATGTCGGGCTCACGGCCCTTGCAGTCTGTCTGGTATCCGGCTTCGCCGTGACCTGGCAAGGACTCTTTGCCCTCAAGACAGCCCCATGGCTTCGCTATACGCACCTGATTTCCACTCTTCTTGCGTTTGCCGCGTCCGCGCCGCACATCGCGATCGCGTGGCTACGCCGCCGCAGGGAAGTATCGCGACCGGCTTTCGGCTGGCTTGGTACTGCTGTCGGCTGGACCGTCGTCGCAGTCGGAGCTGTCGCCGGTCTGACCTATGCGTACTCCGGCACGCGATACAAGAATGTGTTTCCGGCGGACTACAGTTTCATTTATGGCAAGAACCGGCCGTTCGCTCCCAGCCTCGCCCGAACATCCACCAACGGCGCGTTCGATCCGGTTTCTCTGAGCGGCTCGGAAACCTGCGGTTCTTCGACCTGTCATACCCAGATTTATAACGAGTGGAAGCCGAGCGCTCACCGCTACTCCGCCATGGATCCTGTCTTTCAGGGCATTCAGACCGTCATGGCAAAGCAGAACGGCCCCGAATCGACCCGCTACTGCGGAGGGTGCCATGACCCGATTTCGCTCTTCTCCGGCGCCAAGAATATCCTGGCCGAAAACCTCACTGGCCTGGTCGGCTATAACGAAGGCATCTCCTGCGTCTCCTGCCACTCCATTCAGAAGACAGATGTGCGCGGCAACGCCAACTACACAATGATGCAGCCCACCGAGTACCTGTGGCAATGGAGTGCCGCTGGCTCCGCCGGGGCCATCACCCGCAATTTCCTTATTCGCTCCTATCCCGCGCGCCACGACATGCTGAGCAAGCGCATGTACAAGAAACCTGAATACTGCGCCGCCTGCCACAAACAGTTCATCGATCAGGAAGTGAACCGCGTCGGCTGGGTCCAGTTGCAGAACCAGTACGATAACTGGGCCGCCAGCCACTGGAACAAGAAAGGCGACGCCAGCGCCACCGTCGAGTGCCGGGAATGTCACATGCCTCTCGTCGAATCCACCGACCCAGCCGCGGGCGACACCTCCGATTACAACCGAACCGCGGGCGATCACAAGCACCGCAGCCATCGCTTTCTCGCAGCCAACAATTTCGTCCCCGCGCTGTTGAAGCTCGATGGCGGCAAGGAACACGTCCAGCTCACAGAAAAGTGGCTCCACGGCGACATTGCTATCCCGGAGATACGGTCCAAGTGGGCTGAAGGCCCCGTCGTGCGAATTCGCGTGGAAGCTCCGCCTACCGTTGCGCCAGGCCAGAAACTGCCGATCCGGATTGTGCTCGTTTCGAATAAGGTCGGACATGACTACCCCACCGGACCGCTCGATATGATCCAGAGCTGGGTGGAACTGAAGGTCCAGGATTTACAGGGCCACACGGTTTTTGCGTCCGGGCAGCTTGACGACAAGAACTTTCTCGTTCCCGGCACGTTCCTTTTCAAGGCCGAGCCGGTGGATCAATACGGCAATCTGATCGATCGCCACAACCTGTGGGAAATGGTCGGTGTTCGCTATCGAAGATCTCTGTTCCCCGGTTATTCGGACACCGTCGAGTACAACGTTCTTTGCCCTTCGGGCGATCCTCGCGCCCAGGTGAAGAGTGGAGACGACGTGAAGGCCTACTCGATCCCAACCAGTCGATCCGGCACGCTTCGCATCGATGCCAGGCTGCAATATCGCAAGATGGATCAGTTCCTGCTCAACTATGTGCTGGGCGATAAGGGGCTCACGGCGCCGGTTGTGGAGATCTCCAATGCCTCTGCCTCGGTCTGTGTATCGCCTGTTGGAAATGCCGCCGAATGCCCGTAATCTCGCGACGACTTCGTGGAGTTTTGTGGACGGCGTCCTCGCTGATCGCACTCGTTTTAATCGCGGCTCTGGTGGCCTGGAAGATACGCCGCGATACGGAGCCCGAGGAATACAAACCAGGCGAAGCGTCGGCGGATGTCACCACGGTCGTCAGCGACCGCGCCGCGAATCTCGCCGCCCCCACCGCCGCGCGCATTTCCGATTTATCGCGCACTGGCGATCCATTACGTAAACCCGGCCGCGAACTCCCGCCGGGCGCGCCCGAACCTCGCTTCACAGATGTCACCAAATCTGCGGGGCTTGACGGCTTTCGACAGTTCGAAGGCGCCCGCTCGTCCCAATTGCCGGAAGACATGGGCTCCGGTGTGGCATGGGGAGATTTTAATAACGATGGCTGGGACGATCTCTTTGTTGTGAGCGGCGGGGGCGCGCTGTCTCTGCCTGCCGCACAGCGCGCCGCGTCTGTCCTTTATCGCAATCTCGGCGACGGCCGCTTCGAAAAGGCGCAGGACTTTCCCGACACCCGCATCTCCGGAACCGGTGCTGCATGGGCCGATTACAACAACGATGGCTGGCTCGATCTCGTCGTTACCGGCTATAACACGATTCTTCTGTTTCGCAACGATCACGGACACTTTGTCCGCGACAAGGCGCTGCCCGATCTCAAAGGATTCTGGGCCGGCGCGTCGTGGGGAGACTTCAATCGTGATGGCTATCAGGATCTCTACATCTGCGGCTATGTGAAATACGTGGAAGGGCAGGGAAATGCCGGTTCCAGTTCGCAGTTCGGTAAACAGGTCCCGTTCACGCTGAACCCCGCCTCCTATGAACCGGAGCGCAATCTATTCTTCCGCAACAACGGCGACGGAACGTTTACCGAGGTCGCGAAGCCAATGGGAATTGCAAACCCGGAGGGGCGCAGCCTCGCCGCGCTGTGGCACGATTTCGATGGCGATGGCTGGCTCGATCTCTACGTCGCGAATGACATTTCCGAGAACAAGCTTTACCTCAATAAGCAAGGTAAGTTTGTGGATTCCGGGCGCAGTGCCTGGGTCGAAGAGTACCGCGGTTCCATGGGCCTCGCCGCCGGCGATTTCGATCGCGATGGCGATGACGACCTCTTCATTTCACACTGGGTTGCTCAGCAGTATGCGCTCTATCAGAATCTTTCCGCGGAACAGAAGGGTGCTCCAGGGCCCAATGCCGGACCCCACTTTACCGATGTTGCCGAAATGCGCGGCATCGGTCAGGCATCGCTGCAAGCGATCGGCTGGGGCGCTTCTTTCGTCGATTTCGATTCCGATGGCTGGCCCGACCTCGTGGTGGCCAATGGCAGCACCTTTGAGCAGAAGGATGGCGATTCCCGCAAGCTGACGGCCATGCCCTCGTTCCTCTTCTGGAACGCACGGGGCGATTTCTTCCACGACCTCGCTCCGTGGAATCAATCGCTCGGCGGATCTCACGTCAGCCGCGGCCTTGCTGTCGCCGATTACAACAATGACGGAGCCATGGATATCGCCGTTGTCGACCACAGCGAAGGCGTGCGCCTGCTGCGCAACGATGTTTCTCACGGCAACTGGATTGAATTCCGTCTGCATAGCCGCCTGCCGAACCGCGCCGGCGCGCCGGGTTTCGGCGATGGCGCGTCCGTCGTCGCCTGGTCCGGTGGCGTACCCCTGCGCCGGACTGTCGCGAGTTCCTCTTATTTGTCGCAGGATTCCCGCCGTGTCCACATTGGTCTGGGCGCCTCGAAGCAGGTGGATCGTCTGGAAATTCAATGGCTCGGCGGAGCTACCGAAGTGTGGACAGCGATTGAAGCGAACCGTATTTGGGATGTTACCCAGGGTGACACCGCACTCAAACCTTTCGCCAGTTCCGGCGCGGTTCCGGCGTCCGCGCTGAGCAAGGCGGATGTGGCCGGTTTCTGGTTGAAAGAGCGAGCCGCAATGGACGCGATGAAACGTGAGCACAGCTTCATCGACGCCGCCCGCCTCTTTCGCGAGGCGCTCGCCGTGAACCCCGCACATGAAGATTCGCACTACTACCTCGCCAACTGTCTCGCCGCGGCTGGTGACATCGCCGGAGCAATTGCCGAACTCGATGCGCTGATTCACATCAACCCGCAGAGTCATCGCGCCTTCCAGCGGAAGGGCGAACTTCTCGCCGCCGCGGCGCGAAACAAGGCTAAGTTGGAAGAAGCCCGCCAGGTTCTGAATGCCGCCCTTGCTCTCAATCCGGAAGAAACCGGAGTACTCATTCTTTTAGGGCAGGTGAATCTGGCGATGGGAGAGAACAGCCGGGCGGAAAGTCTTTTCGCCCGAGCCTGTCAGGCCAACCCGAAAGCTGCCAACGCATTCTTCTTCCGTGGCTATATTGCCGCGATGAGGCACGATTCAAAAGAGGCCGGCAACATGCTGACCGCCGCGCGCGCCGCCCGCGGTCCCGACTGGAAACCAGCGGGCTCTGTGCTTGAAGGCGATGTGAAGCGCCGGATGTACAGCGAGTCCGGTTTTCTCGGAGTTTTCGAGCAACAGTGGGACGGCGCCGCCCCGCCCGATCGCGCTTATCGCGAAATGTCGGTTTATCTCGCTTCCATCGGGAAATAGGAGGGCACTGCGCCTTTGTCATAAAGGCTACATTTCCGTGGTGCGTGGATTGCTCTCTGCTTCTAACAGGGAGAGCTATTATGCGACGATTTCTTACTTGCTCTGTAATTGTGGCGGGATTCGTATTCAATGCGATGGGACAGGATTGGTATCAACAGCGCCAATTGAGCGAGGATCAGTGGCGGCTCCATTTGTTCTCGCAGGTGAAGCAAGATCTTGAGCACGTGTGGACTGGTGTGGCCAAGGACAAAGAACTCGAGCGCCTTGCGAAGACTGAAAACCAGTTGGCAAAAATGCAGACCGATCTCGATCAGACGCGCTGGGATAATGGCCTGGTGAACGATGTCATCGACTCCATCTCGAAGTCAGCGGACGACAAACGTCTACAGCCGCGCGATCGGGGAGTGCTGGCGGAAGACGTGCGGCGCCTGAAGCAATTCCAGGATCTGCATAACCATCCTGCTCATTAAGACGATGGCGGCGCCGCATCACTGGAGCGGAATCCGGTACAGGTTACGATGCACTACCGACCGGACCAGGACAAAATTTGTCGAATCGCGGGCCGTCGGCGGGCGCGGCCTGGAACATCTTGCCGGGAGGCAGCGGAACCTGGTAAACGCTTTCCGATTCCAGGATGAAGATCGATTTTGCATCGGGCGGCCAGGAAACAAAACAACCCGCACAGAATTTCTCGATCATAAAGATCTCTTGCCGGTGCGGATCAGGAAAGCCATTGGCGATCACATTGGGGCAGTTTTGATGAACCTCTAAAACAGACGGAGCCGCAAGGCGAGCGATGATCGAAGCTTGCTCAGGTAAAGCCCGGATCTAGCTCGCGGGCTCGAATAGTTCGATCGGGTTCCCATCGGGATCTTCCAGTTGGATCTGCTTACCACCGGGTCCCGTTTCCATCTCATTGCGAAAACGCAGGCCAGCATTTTTCAGGCTCTCTATTCTCGCGGGCAGCTCGGCTACCTGGAGAATGATACGGTTCCACCCGCCAGGCTCCTGTGTACGGCCATCCGGAAGCGGACGAGATCCGGAGGCGCCGGGACCGCTCAGGATCAGCTTCAGGTTATCGATTGATACCTGGGCGAACGCCGGTAAGTGTTGCATGTCCAGCTTAAAGCCCAGTCGTTCTGTGTAGAACGCTACGGAGCGGCTAACATCTTTCACCTGATAGCGAATGCCCCAGAGGCCGAGGATAAAGTGCTCGGTTAGGTTTTTATTCATATTGATGACGCCTTCCGTGGTTCTGTGCACGAAGTGGGCCACGCTGTCGATGGCACGCGAAATGCAGCCTGAGACAAGACGGAAGGACTCTTTATGAATAAGAACGCATCAGGGGGCCGCCGCATGTTCATCAGTTCTTTGGGTAGATTAGGCACAAGTGCAATCGCCGCCGGCAGCATTCTGCCTGCGCAGGAGAAGAGTGCCGCGCGCGGGAAAAAGGCGGACGAGAAGCCGGAGGATGTGGGTCCGACGGAAGATCTCATGCGCGAACACGGCGTACTGAATCGTGTCCTGCTTGGATATGAAGCCTGCATCGATCGAATCGAACAGAAAAGGGATTTCAAGCCCGAGGTGGTTGCGGATGCGGCAACCGTGATCCGCAAGTTCGTGGAAGATTACCACGAACGGCAGGAAGAGCAATTCCTGTTTCCGCGATTTGAGAAAGCCGGCGTTCTCACGGATCTTGTGCGTGTGCTGAAGAGCCAACACGAGGCGGGCCGCGGCCTTACGGATCGCGTCATGAGCCTGGCAAAGAGCCGTGGCGCCGATGATCGCCCGAAACTGGCGGAAGCGCTTCGGCAATTTGTACGCGTGTATCGGCCACACGAAGCACGGGAGGATACGGTGCTTTTTCCTGAGCTGCGAAAGATCGTCTCGGCGCACTAATTCGACGCGCCTGGTGAGCAGTTCGAAACGAACGAGCATAAACAGTTTGGAGCCGATGGTTTCGAACTGTACCGGGACAAGGTCGCTGCGCTGGAGAAGGACCTTGGCATATACGATTTGGCGCAGTTCACTCCGCGTGGCTGAGTCATTGCATTAGTCGGCGAGGACGGATGGCGAATCAATACCCTGTCAGCATGTTCTGGATTGCGTCAATCCTGGGACTAACCAACCGGCAGAGAATCTGGTGCGGGAGAACCCAATCTGTGTTTTTGCAGCCAGAATTGACGTGAACACCGCAATCCGGCTGGTGCTACTTGTGATAGATTCGGGGTAATTTCCGGCAGAGGGCCGGCCAAAGCAGAAGGAGCGAACCATGCACCGACTCCAGGGTTTGTCGTTGACGATGTTCCTGTTGCTACTCCCTTCTCGCCTTCCGGCACAAAACATGGATCATGAGTGGGACGCTCAGATTGTGGTGTGCAACGACGGCGCGATCGGAGTCGACGTGGTCCGAGCCTACAGGCATCCGGATTATTTCAGTGGTGACCAGTGGCAGGTTACGGGGTGGTACAACGTGGACCCTGGGAAATGCGAGGCCATCGGCAGATCGGAGAGCTACGCAACCGGAGGCATATTTCTGAAGGATCCCATCACTCTTCTCGCTTTTGGATTCCGCGACTCCACAGGCGCGTTGGGATCGATCAGGCTTTCGCCCGGTACGAAGAATTATTATCCTACCGATCAGCAGTTTTGTGTTGAATTGGAGGGGTTTTCGTATCAGGCAGCGGGGAGCGATCCCCCGCGAGCCTGCCACGGGACGCAAGTCCTGATCCCGGCCTCGTATGTATTCACTGGCCCTTTGGTTTCAAACCGCGTCGGTGTGGCGAATAACGAGCTTCATGTCAGCATTAGTCCAAATGATCGGGCGATTCCGCTGGGGCAGCAAGCTTCGCGCAGCGGAACTTCCCAGAGCGCGGGGGGCGGCGGTCAGAGTAAGGGCGATTCGAATGCCGGCGCATGCGGAAAGGTTTCCTGCTGGGACCTCTTTGTTCAGGGCCTGAATCAAGCTGCCAAAGATGAAGCTCAACGGGCCGCCAGCACAAATGGTCCGCGTCCGTCCCGGCCCTCAATCAGCCCGCCACCTCCTCCTTCGCCTGCCGCGCCGCCCACGTCGACGGTGGACGATGACGACCCCATCGGGCAAGCGGGCTTCGTCACGCCTCCGGGCAATCCCGGGCCTGCGCCGGCGCCCGCGTATTCGCTGCAATGGGTGCGGGCCGACGTGCCTGCCTATATCGAGGCGTCGAAAACTGGCTTTGCAGCTTACAAAAAGGGCGACGTACAAGTTTCCCAGGAGTATCGAATGTGGGATTCCGGCGTCAAGCCGTCCGCGGCAAGAGGCTGTTGGGTCGTCCAGGGAACTACGGCCACCACGCTTTCGTGCGCTCTATCGCAGCGAGGGGATCTGAACCACCTCCGCCCTTACTACGCTGACTTGAATAAGGAGATCGCCGCAACGCTCCCCGGGGACTGGACTCGGGTCGAGCGCCCGTTTGGCGGCGAATTGCCGAACGAGGGTTATCGATCGTCCAGCGGCGCGCACCTCGAAGTCTGGATTGCCCCGACGGACTCGGCACCCCTGGATGAAATTCATTTTCAGTTAGTGTCTGCCCATTAGCTCACGTTTCGTACAGCACCGGCACGCTGGCGAATCATTCGACTGGCGGCAAGCTGGTACAAGGCAAGTTCTACGAGCGTTCGGGTATTTGGATCGTCGGCAGATCGGACGATTGCACAGCCGGTCCACTCCACGCTGCAATGCGATCAGCGTCCCGGCGGCGCCAGATTCTTCCCTAAATAATCCACCACCGTCCGTATCTCGGCGTCCGATCCCCGCGCCCCCCGCGCGACCATATCGGCCACCACCTTGCCCCACTCTTCGCTGTTCATCCGGCTATTGAGAAATGTCTCAGCGCCATGGCAGACGGTACACACCCGCGCCACAACATCTTTCCCCGCGGCCTCCGGCAATTCCGTCAGCGCCGCCGTTGGCCCCTTTGCCGGAGCCGCTTTTGAAACAGTCTCTACCCTCGGCTCCGCAATCACCGCGCGATCGGACAGTGCAAACGCAATCAGGCTGTCGCCCTTATCCGCCGACATGTCCCCCACATTGCGCAGATGGGCCGGCCCGCCCGCCACAATCGCCACGTATTGCTTTCCGCTGCGCCCCTGATAAGTCACCGGCGTCGAGTTGCCCGTCGCATCCAGTTTTGCCGACCATAGCATTTTCCCCGTCTTCGAATCGAACGCGCGAAACATCGCATCGTTCGTCGCCGCCACAAACACCAGCCCGCCGCCGGTCGCAATCGTGCCGCCCACATTCGGCGTCCCGGCATCCTTCAGCCCCTGCGCCTCAATCTCCGGAAACGAACCCAGCGGCACCTTCCACGCAACCTCGCCCGTATTCGCATTCACTGCGGTCAGCTCGCCCCACGGCGGCTGCTGGCACGGATAGTGTTCAGCATCCAGGAAGCGCGCATACCCGCTTTCATTCCGGTATGCGACCGCCGCCCCAGGCGCTGCCGGCACCAGATGGCCGATGGCCCCCATATTACTCGTATTCACGAAAACGTACCCGGCCTTCGGATCGAACGACACGCCGCCCCAGTTCCCGCCGCCCATCGCCCCCGGAAACACCAACGTCTTTTTCGTCCCGTAAGGCGTATACAATTTCGCGCCCGTGAGTTCATCGAACTGCGCCGTGCAATACTTCTCCACCTCCGGTGTGCGCTTGCTGACCTCATCGCGCGTCATGGCAATCCGGGCCAGCGGCGGAGGTTTCAGCGGAAACGGTTGCGTCGGCCAGGCTTCTTCGCCCGGCACATCGCTCGCCGGCACAGCCCGCTCCTCCACTCCGAAAATCGGTTTGCCCGTCAGCCGGTCCAGAATAAACAGCAGGCCCATCTTCGTAATCTGCGCCACCGCGGGAATTTTTTTCCCGTTGCGCGTGACGTCAATCAGCGCGGGGGGCGCAGGAACATCGTAATCGAAGATATCGTGATGCGTTGTCTGGAAATACCAGCGCAGTTTCCCGGTAGCCGCATCCAGCGCCACCACGCAGTTCGCGTAGAGATTAGTGCCCTTGCGGTCTGCGCCATAAAAACTGTCCGCCGCATTTCCCACCGGAAAAAACACCATCCCGCGCTCGCTGTCCACTGTGATACCGCTCCAGAGACTTGGCCCCGAACGGTCCTTCCAGCCCTCCGGCCCCCACGTCTCATTGCCTGGCTCGCCAGGGTGCGGCACCAGATGGAATCGCCACACGAGCTTGCCGGTGCGCACATCATAGGCCCGGGGATCGCCGCTCGGCCCTTTGCCCGGCCCCTCCGGCGTTGACGCTCCCACAATCGCCAGGTTCCTGTAAATCGAAGGCGGCGACGTCACAGCCAGCCCCGCGCGCGGATAATCGTCGGCCAACCCTGCGCGCAAATCCACCACGCCGTTATCACCAAAGCCCGCCGCGGGCCGCCCCGTTTTCGCATCGAGCGCCATCAGCCGCCCATCCGCCGTGCCAAACACGATGCGCGGCGCAAACCCCGTATCGCCGCCCCAATACGCCACGCCGCGATGCTCCCGCGAGCCCTTCACCTTCGGATCGAATTTCCAGATTTCGGCGCCAGTCTCCGCATCCAGCGCCACAATTTTCTGCTGTTGCGTCGAGACATACAGGACGCCGCCAATCACGACCGGAGTCGCTTCAAACGTGCTCCCCTGTTCACCCGTGTGATAAGTCCACGCGCGCGCCAGGCGCTGCACATTGCCGGGCTGAATCTGCGCCAGCGGAGAGTATTTCGTGCCGCCGGCATCGTGGCCATACACCGGCCAATCGGTCTGCGCGAAGGCTGACGCCGCGCAACACAAAATAATCCCGGCCAGGCGACTATGCTTTGTCATCGCCCAGCGCCAGCACGAAATATCGCGCCGTTCCGCTACCCACGTTCTTCCACCCGTGCTCTTCGTTGGACGCCAGATATGCCGCCGACCCCGGACCCAGCCGCGTCACTTTCCCGCTGATCGTGATTTCCAGCAGGCCTTCGCGAATCATTAGCATCTCCTCATGCACATGGCGATGAGGCGCATGCGGCGCTTCTCCGGCGGGCAATTCCGATTCATGCAGGTCCAGCAGAAACCCTGTGTGCGTTGCGCCCTTCAGCATTTGCCGGGACGTAAGCGGGCCATTGTGTGCCGCCGTCAGATCCTCCTGCCGAAAGGTCTTCGATCCTCCCGTCGCACTCTGCGCCCGGCCAACTCCCGGCATCGCCAGCGCGGGCAGCAGCGCGGCGAGATTCCGTCTGGAAAGCTTCATAGGGGACCAGTATATGACCTTTTATGCCAGCTTTCGAAACACCGCCGTGAGGTTCTCCCGCACATACCGCGCCACTACTTCAGCGGGCGTATTCAGTTGCACGCGGAAGTCGTACTTCTTCACCTGTGCGGCGAGAAAATCCCGATACCCGCCCTGATCCAGTGACTTCAGAGTCTCCGGCGTCGCGGTCTCCAGCAGGCGCTCCAGCGGCATGCCCTGCTTTTTCGCCCGGGTCACCACTTCCACCAGTTCGTCGAGATAGCCGCACCAGTGCGGCAAACGCTCCGGGGTCTGCTGCCAGCCGCCATGTCCGCCCAGGATTTTCGTAAAAGGCAGTCCACCCACCGCCCGCACGGTCACCGGCCATTCCAGCGGATAGCAATCGCTCATCGATGGAAAGAAGCTGTGCACCATGTCACCGGTGGCGATGACCTTCTTCTCCGGACAATACACAAACAGATCGCCCGCTGTGTGTCCGCGCCCGCGAAACATGATCTGCAGTTCGTGCGCCTTGTCATGGATGGTCAGATGATCGTCCACCGTCATGTCCGGCAATTCGTTCGGCAGGTCCTTCATTTCTTCGATAAAACTCCGCGCCTGCGAAATCATCTCCTGCCAGTACGCTTTTTCCGCGGGCACATTCGTCTTCGCGAGCTGGTCCTGAAAGCCGGCGAGCGTCCGCGATGCTCCATCCGCCACGCCTTTAAATCGCCCCGCCCCAGCGGCCGCCATCCGGTCCCGTGTCGAACTGGTCGAAATCAAAGTTGCGCCCGGCGCGGCGGTGCGGTAAGCGGGCAGGCCCTGCGTATGATCGCCATGCAGATGAGTGGAGACGACGTAGCGAACGGGCTTCGGCGTAATCTCGCGCCGGATTTGCGCCACCAGCGAATAGACGGCCGACGGGGCGGCATGCGCATCCACAATCAGGAGGTCGTTCGCATTTTCAAAGACTACGGCGTTCGAATTGAGAATCGTGCGCCCGCGGGCAATGGCCGCGTAAACGCCGTCCGCTACTTTGTCGATGTCGAAAAGCACAGGCAGGTCGGTTCGGGCCTGCGCCCGCGCCTGGGTAGCCACCAGCGAAGCCTGCTCGAGAAGGGAAGCCCCCGCCCAGGCTGCGCCGAGCGTCCGGGCCAAAAATCGTCGTCGCGAATGAAGGTGCACGAGCGCGATTTTACTACTAAATGGTGTTTTCGTGCGCGCCCGCCGCGTAGTCCGGACGGCTAAGCTTTGCCTTTGCGAAACTGGCCGGCGTTACGTTACGGTGCAGAGAGCGGAAAGATAAGTGGGCGCCAGACGCTCAGCGCCCCAGCGAGGCAAGGTCCTTGAGGACGCTGAGCATCCCGGGTACCAGCGTAATTACAAACAGAACGGGGAGAATGAAGACGACGATCGGGAACAGCATCTTGATGCTGGCCTTGGCGACCGCCGTATCGGCACGGAGCCGGCGCCGGGTGCGCAGAGCATCGGCGTAAACGGTCAGCGCCTGAGACAAACTGGTGCCGAAGCGCTCGCTCTGAACGATCATTGCGGAGAGGGCTTTGATATCCTCCAGACCGGTGCGACGCACCATGGCGTTGAAGGCCTTGGCCCGCTCCTGACCGGCACGCACCTGCATCACGACCGTGTAGAATTCGTTCGCGAGGCCGGGGTAGATGTATTGCATCTCTTCGCTGACGCGCAGCATGGCCTGATCGAGGGCCAAACCAGTTCCGAGTACGATGCCGAGCAAATCCACGGTATCGGGAAGCGCTTCCTGCAATTGCCGGCGATGACGGGTCGCCAGTTTTCCCAAGGTGAATTGAGGGCCGATAAAGCCGATAATTCCCGCCCCAATCATGCCGGTGAAAACGCTCGAGGCCGGGTTATTGCGCTGGAGGTAAGCCATCACCGCCAGACAGAAAACAAGAAACAAAGAAGCGATCACCGTGTAAATCCCGATCGGTGTCTCTCCCCGGTATCCGGCCTGGCGTAAACGCTTCTCGCCGCCCCTGATCCAGTCTTCGCCGCCGGGCAACGCCGCGATGGCGCGAACATACCGGTTCAGGAATCCGCGCCGGCTGCGCGAGTGCGAGTCGCCCGACGGCGCGGAACTTAGGTTCTGTAATTCGGCGAGCCGGTCGCCCAGGGGATCTTCGCGGGTACGCAGAAGTCGATCGCCCCCCCAGAGCAGTGCGGCAATGGTCGCAAACGCGAGAATGAAAAATACAAAAAGCATGGCAGCAGCCTACAGCTTGATGTTGGCCATCCTCCTGATGATGAGAATCCCGATTGTTTCCGAAATCAAAGCATAGGTGAGGAACTTACTTCCCACGGGATCCGTCCAGAGCAGCCTCAGATACTCCGGCTTCAGGAACCAGAAGCCCAGGCCGACCACGAACGGCAGTGCGCACAGAAGCGCGGCGGAAAACCGCTGTTGGGCAGTGTGAGCCTTGAGTTTGGCGGACATATTGAGGCGTTCACGGACCAGCAGCGAAAGATTCTCGAGCACGGCAACCATATTGGCGCCGGTTTGCCGTTGCAGGATCAAACCGGTAATGAAAAATTTCAGATCGATCACCGGCACTCTCTCGCCCAGGCGATGGAGCGCGGGTTCGATTTGCGAACCGAGTGCGAGTTCCTCCATCATTTTTCGGAACTCCGTGCTGACCGGCTCCGACGTTTCCGAGGCTACGGTTTCAAGTCCGCTGTGGATGTTGTGTCCGGCCCGCATTGTGCGGGTAAACAGGTCGATGGCATCGGGAAGTTGCCTTTCGAAGTTCGCGAGCCGGCTGGATCGCTTCCGTTCGATATACAGGATGGGGAGCGCGCCCAACGCCAGTGTGAGGGCCAGCCGCAGAAGAAAAACCGGAATCAGAATATCGAATATGACGTACGCGACCAGCGCTACAACAGCGCAAATACCGGCAACGTCCCCCGCGCGCCACGCAAGATCGGCCTGATCGATGCGGGACTGAAGCCGCGCCGTGATGCGCAACCAGCCGACCACATTGCCAAGAAATGCGAGATTGCCGGCGCGCTCGTGGCGAAGGATGTCATTGTCGCCGCGACCGCTCCTTCGGTTGATCCGGACACTTCGCAGGCGGGCATCGAGAAGCCGGGCTTCCCCGCGTTGTGGCACGATCCACACGTGCCAGGCCACCCCAAACAGGGCTGCCGAGAAAAGAAAGAATGACGCCAGTATAAACATTTACTTATCCTGCACTTCGACCACTTCGCTGAAAATCGACTTCGATAAATGAATGCCGTAAGCCCTGAGCCGATCCAGACACTCGGGTTCGACGCCCAGTGCGCGAAACCGTCCGACAACCTTGCCGCGCGGACTGACGCCGGCGCGTTCGAATTCGAAGATATCCTGCATTTCAACCTGATCCTTCGCCACGCCGATTACTTCGGCAATGCCGGTAATTTTCCGGGCGCCATCGCTGAGCCTGGCGCAATGCACAACCAGATTGATAGCCGAGGCCAGCTGCTGGCGGATGACTTTGTCGGGTACGTGCTGGCTCGCCATCATCACCATGGTTTCGAGACGCGAGAAGGCATCGCGGGGCGCGTTTGCGTGAACCGTGGTCATGGAACCGTCATGACCGGTGTTCATGGCCTGAAGCATGTCGAGGGCTTCCGGCCCGCGGGATTCGCCGACAATAATGCGATCGGGCCGCATCCGGAGAGTGTTGATCAGGAGGTCGCGCGCCGTCACGGACCCCGCCCCTTCAATATTCGCGGGACGGGTCTCCAGCCTCACGTAGTGCGGCTGCTGCAGTTGTAACTCGGCGGTATCTTCGATCGTTATGATGCGCTCGTATTCCGGGATAAACCGAGACATCGTATTCAGCATCGTGGTCTTGCCGGAGCCCGAGCCGCCCGACACCACGATATTCATGCGCGCTTCCACGCAACCGCTGAGGAATTCGAGAATACCGTGAGTCAGGCTGTGATTCTTCAACAGGTCGTCTGTTGTCAGCAGCTTCTTGCCGTAGCGGCGGATTGAAACCACCGGGCCGATCAGCGACAGCGGGGGGATGACAGCGCAGACACGGGAGCCATCGCTGAGGCGTGCGTCCACGATGGGAGACGAATCGTCAAGCCGACGCCCGACGTTTGACACGATCCGGTCGATTATTGTCCGCAGATGCGCCTGATCCCGGAACCTTACATTGGTTTCGACGAGGCGGCCGGCGCGCTCGACATACACATTGTCGAATCCGTTGACCATGATGTCGGAAATCGTGGGGTCCGCGAGGAGGGGCTCCAGAGGCCCCAGGCCGAACACTTCATCCTGAATCTCTTCTATGACCCGTTCGCGCTCGGCGAGAGTCATGGGCAGCGACTCATTCATGACCAGGTTTTCCACCAGGATCCCGATCTGCGTGCGAACGCCGTCTTTATTCAGGGCCTTAAGTTGCTCGGGAGTAAGCGTATTGAGGAGCCTGAGGTGAACCTTGCTGCGCAGATCAAACCAGCGGTCGGCGCCGGAAGTCGGGCGGGCTATGGATCGAGTGCTCATGCGCTTTATTGTCAGGCTGTAGCAGCCAGCGGTTTGGTTGCCTTGTCGACGAAAGCGCGGATGGCTTTATCGACGTCGGGTGCGGCCTGGCGATCGGCAACGAGAGGGCGAGCCTTGTTAATGGATGCGGGAAATGCCGCCGACTCGGGGATGCCGTAGAAAACCGGCTGATTGAGCGTCAGACGAATCTGCTCTAAATTGACAAGGCCGGGAGCAGCCTTTTTCTGGTAGCGGCTGACCACGATACGAATCTGTTCCTGGGTGAAACCCATTCTTGCGAGTGCCGCAATATAGCGTTGCGCGTTGCGGATGGCCGCGAATTCCTGGCTCACGGTGAGGAACACCATGGTCGAAGACTGGCAAGCTCCCTGAACCACTTCGTCGTTCAGGTTTCGGCCCGCATCGATGACGACCGAGTCGTATTTTTCAATCAGGAAGGCGGCAAAATCGCGAAACGTGGCTTCGGTGAAGTAGCCACGTTGTTCCGGCTGATCCGCCGGCCCGATCAGAAAGAAACCCAGAGGATCGCGCGTGACGTAGCTCTCGAACAGAGCCTGATCCATGCGGCTGAGGTTTTCCGCTACCTCTGCGAGTGTGTACTGCGGGGCCGCGCCGAGCTGCAGGGCAGCATCGTTGGCGGTCCAGTCGAGGTCGATCAGCACAACGGATTGTTTGCGCTGCGCCAGCACCGACGCGAAGTTGACGGCCAGTGTGGTGGTGCCGAGACCACCTTTGGAGCCCAGAAACGTGTAAACCTTGCCCAACTTGCTTTCGGATGCGACTGCCCGTTTGGGGGCTCGCTCGAAGCGCGCAATTGCCTCGCGGAAATCGACGCGCTTGATGGGCTGCAGGATGAAATCATTGGCGCCCGAGCGCAGGGCCTGGATGACCGTTTCGCCGTCGGCGTGATAATGCGACGCGATGACGTAAAGGTCCGGAGCCGCTTGTTTCAGGCGTTCGAGCGACTTGAGCGCCGTTTCCGGATCGCCCGCAAGATCGACGATGACGAGCGCATCGGGATTGCGCTCCAGATCCTGGAGAATCCGGACATAAAGGTTCGGGGACACCTCCTGATATTCCGAAACGAGTTTGGCGGTGGGAATATTCAGCAGCGTTTCCCGCACCATTTCGCGGAAGTGATCGTCGGCGGAGGCGATCATGAGGGCGAGCGGGGCTGACATCGGTTACACGACCTTTCCGGGAATGAGATGGGCTTCAGTTTTCATGGAACGCATGTCCCCGTTTCGTCGCACCCGTTGCTGCCGATTGCCTGCGAACCGGTGAACGGGGGCAGGGCAATCGATTTCAACAGACTTGAGTAATGCTGGAACTGGTAGTTTGTCACGCTCACGGTAACGACGTCCGGCACGCAGTTGGCGCTACAGTCCGTTCCGCAGCCGTAAGCGACAAGCTGCCGGGAATCGGGATCGATCTGAAAATACTGTACTGTGATCTGCGCGCCGCCTCCGGCCTGAAACTGGAAGCTGTCCACGTTGGGCGGAACATTGGACTGCATGTAGCTGATGACGTTCTGACCGTCGGACTGCCAGCAGTGGGTCGCGGCATATCTCGCTCCTTCGCGGGTAAATTCCACCATGGAGTGCCAGACCCAGCACAGTTGCGCAGTGAATATCAGACCGAAGAGCAGCGGCACGATCACCACCCCGTAAATCAGAGCGAATTCGATGGTGGCCTGACCGGACCGCCGGGATAATCGCTTAGGTTCCGGCACGAAATAACGAGTCGAACCACTCCCTCGCGGTCGTGGCTCAGAAGCCCAGGCAAGCGATCTCGCGGAAGGGTAATTAGGTTCCGGCATAGGGGAGCGTCACCTGCGGCTTGAGAGGCAGCAAGTCAATTTGAGAAAAAAACGGAATGGATGGCTGGACCAGATACCCATTGGGAATCGACACAACGATAAAATCCGGCCCTGAACAACCTCCGAAAGGAATGATCGCCTGTGTGGCGGGATCGAGGCTTTCCGCGGTTACTGAAATCATGTCGTCGGTGAGACCGGACACCCCGGACCCGATCACTCCGAAACTGACAGCGTTTGCGATTGAGGGATCCGCCGGATCGCAGAAGTTTACACCCTGCTGCGAATTGAGATAAGTGGCGACAGAATACACAGTCTTGCGCAGCGTGTAGTAAGTCCACGTAATCCGTGCGATCTGAGTCATCCCCACGAGAAGCATTACGATCACAGGCGTGAGTACGGCGACTTCGATAAGGGCGGCGCCACTCCGCCGGTTTCTTCTCATCGCGCGGGTGCTCATTGATTCAGTACCACTTTTCCGGGGCCGCTCGTAATCCCGCAGCCGCCGTCGAATCTTCCCTGCCTGACGGGCGCGACAGTCCCCAGGTACATGGCGACAAAACGTCCGTTGAAGTCGGACGGTGTATTCGACGTCGCGCCGGAATTGGGTTCGAACAGAAACTGACGAAAGCCAGCGACGGTCATACTGCCGTCTATCGCGAGTGTCTCCACGATCGGGAGTGTCATGATCCGCCGGTTGTCGCCCTGATAGGCCGTGTAATCGATGAGGGAAGTGGTATCTGTATCCACCGGATAGGATGCGGACAGCGTGGCCACATCGGTGATGTTCGTACAACTCGCCGGCACGTCCGCGCTGAGACGCGAACTCAGACCGCACATCGCCGCCTGAACGGAAGTGTTCGGAGTTGCATTGCCGCAATTGCGCGGTGCGGCGGTAGCCCAGATATTTTCCGCGCCCAGAATTCGGGCACATGCGAGGAGAGGATTCGGCGACGGGATGAGTCCCTGCGCACCAATCTGGTACAACTGCTGATCCTCTGCAACAGCAGAGGCGATATTGAAGCGATCGAGGATCAGGTAGGGGATGCGTGGAGTCACTGTACCGGCCAACGGCGCGGGAACCGGTGCGCCATTGCATTGATAGCCGAGCGTATAAAGGGTGCCCGCAACAAAGCCAAAGTTGTCGGGGTCCGTATCTCCGCGGTCCTGCCTCGGAATTGCGAACGGTTCGATCCCGCAGGCGGTGCAAACGGGTGCGCTCCAGCCAGCGACCGCCGCTCCCGCGATTGGAGCTTTCCGGCTTTGTCCGAAACTGAACATCGACCAGAAAAAAAGCGGGGCGTCGGCGGTCAGATTGATGGTGACGTGGCGTGCCAGCGATCCGTCCGAGGCGGAGTCGCCCGACTGCCCCACGGCCGCCAAGGCGTCCGCAAGATTAGCGAAGAACCCCGGAGAGTAAACAGTGCTGGTAAGAAGGGCGTCTCCCTGTCCGACCGCGAGAGAACCAAAATTGTATTTGTTGCCGGCACCGAGCGACGTATCGAGTGTCGCGTTGGCCGCGGCGATGGCTGTTCCCGCTGCCGCCGTGGTGCTGTTCAGTTTCGCCGCCGCGGCAAGAGCCATCGCGGTCGCGGCCTGGTTCAGTTCACCGCGGATCAAGTACATCCGGCCTAAATCGATCGCGAAACCCATGAAGCCGAAAATTACCGGAACCAGGATAATCGCCAACTGCAGCGTCATGCCGCCCGCATTGGGGTGACGGCGCAGAGGCACGGAATGGTTATTTCGGATCCTGGTGACCACGGGGACCTATGAAATCCGCCTTCTTCGCCGGAGCGGCGGGAGGCAGAAAATTGATGGGAAAATCCGGAAGGTTGGCTTTTTCTTCCGGACTAAGCGGCTTTACAAAGTGGGGCGTGATCACCACCAGTAATTCGGTATCTGTTTTTTTGGTGGAGCGGCTGCGGAATAATTCGCCCAGAATCGGTATGCTGCCGAGGCCCGGAACTTTGTCGATCGTTTCGATGACACGGTTATCGATCAGGCCCGCGATGGCGAAGCTCTCGCCTTCGCGCAGGATGACTTCCGTGTCGGCTTTGCGCGTCGAGATGGCTGGAATGACGAAGCCCTGGAGGGTAACTCCATTGGCAAAATCCAGCGTGCTGACTTCGGGTGTGACTTTCAGATTGATCGCGCCGTTGGCCGTAACGGTGGGGGTGAAATCGAGCTGCACGCCAAACGGCTTGAATTGAACGGTGACGATCGGCGCGATGGCGCCGCCTGTCGAAGTCGACGTTATCGTCGGGAACGGAAACGATCCGCCGGCAAGAAAACTGGCGGTCTTCCCGTCCACGGTTAATAAAGTTGGCTCGGCGAGAATCTGCAACACATCCTGCTCCTGGAGAGCCGCGATCGTGGCGCCGAGTCCGATATCCGGACGATACAGATAGAAGTTCAGAAGGTCGGCGAAGTTGACGCTTTGGCCGGTACCGGGAGTCAGAGGACTGAGACGGGGGGCCGGGAATTGCTGTGTAGCCGATTGACTGTTGAGAACGGAATTGCGGCTGAAGAGATTGACGCCGAGTTGTTTGAGCGCCGAACGATCGATGCTGGCGAACTTAACGGCGAGCGCGATCTGGCGCGGTTCCGGGTCGGGAGGGGCCGTCAGCAGATTCATTACGGTTTTGGCGCGTGTCTGTGCGAGGGCGCCGGCGCGCTTGATCTGGCTGGAGTCGGTCACAGTTCCCGTCAGAACGATGGATTCTCCCTTACCGGTTATTTCGATCTTGCTGCCGGGCAGTTGTTCAATCAGGGACCGGCGGAAGTTTTCGAAATCGGTAGTGTCGGCAGTCACATCGACGTCGTATTGCCGCGGCCCGGAACCATCCCAGACGATCACCGTTGTCTTGCCAGGCTCTTTGGCATTGACCATTACTTCGCGCGGCGAGATCACGACAACATCGGCGATTTTCGGTTCCGCGGCTGCAACCTGTTTGATGTCCTGCGTGAATTCAAGCAACTGCCCGCGCCCGCTGACCAGATTAATCGGGCGGACGGTTTCAGACGGCTGAGTTTGTGCAAGCATCGTTACGGAGGCAAGCAACGAACAGATTGTCAGTTGTTTCATTGCTGAAAAGTCTCCTGCACATGTTTGTCGCCGCGGAAGACTTCGATTACCGCGCGCGGCGGGGGAGGAGGCGCCGGCGGCTCCGGCTCAGCCACGGGGTGAGGCTTTGCGGCCGCCTGTTCAGCCGCTTTTTCATCGGGGAAGTTACGCAGCCTCCTTTCCCGAGCGAGGCGCTCAGTGAGGGTTGGGTCGAGCACATCGGTACTGACCGGAGAGCCGTCGACTCCGTTGGATGCATCGAGTGGATTGCGCAGTGAGAGGCTGATCCGTCCCTGATTTTTTGCCAGTTCAAGGGTCTGGGCCTCTTCCGGCGTGACCACCAGAGTGGCCACGGGAACCTTCGGAGCCTTGGGGTCGATGGTCTGGCCCACCTGTACCGCGTGACCGATGGCGAGCACCTTTACGTTTTGAAGAATCGTGGAAGTGATCGCTTCCGTCATGGTTCCGGGCCGTGTGAACAGAACGTCTACGTGGGCGCCCGGCACAATCAGGCCCGCGACCCCGCTGACATCGGTAATCTGCACGGACACTGCCCGTTGACCTGGCTCGATCGTGGCCGGTATGCCTTCCGCTCCGGAGAGCGGCGAGAGCTTGGGAGCCACCAGCGGCTCGTTGGCGTTTACGGGGTAAAGAACCACGTGATCGATGGCGTCTTTGTCGGCAGTGATTCCATCTTTAGGGAAGTCCTTCGTCAGAACTGCGACGGTTTTCAAATCAGCCTTGCGGATGATCTCGCCTACCCGCATGTTGCGGCGCACGGCGACGACCTGAATTCTGTGTTCCTGTTGTGGAACTACGGTCTTAGCGTAGAGGAACCACGTCAGAAGGGCAGCCGAGACCCATGCCGCGCCGAAAAGAATCAGGGTACGCTGCCGATCCATCAGTTCGCGGCCTCCGCACGCAATTCCGCCGAAGCGACAGCCGGCGTAGCGAGCACCACTGCGGTTGAGTCGCGGTGCAATTCACGCCAATTCTCCGCTTCCAGCGCAGCCAATAGCGCACAATCGGGCGGCAGCACCGCATGCGTGAAGTTCCACTTTCCGAATTCTTCATCCCAGCCGGGACGGGCTTCCAGCATCCGCGAATAACGGTCGACGAAATCTGCGCCGTAGAAATCGCTTCGACCGTCGAAGAATACTTTTCGATCGCCGTTGAAGCGATAGATCAGATAACCGCCGAAGGAATCGGTTGCCATGATACGAGCTCCCCGCGGCAGCGACGCAATGTTTTCCGCTGCCGCCACGGGGAATTGTGAGGACGGAAATTCCGCGCGAGCATGCACCGCACCGAACAGGATGGCCATAACGAACGGAACAAGTGCCGCGCCATGAAAACCGCGGTCAAAATTTCGCAGACTGTCCGCGTAACGAAGCACGCCGTCGAGGGATTTTCGCAGACGGGGCGTCAAGCCGCGCGCCAGAGTGAGTGTTTCCGTAAACGAACCCGCGGCTAACGGGAGTAACAGCAATGCCGCCAGCGGAAGAAGACGCGCACTCCGCAGCGCAGCTACACTCAGCAGCAAAGACAGCAGAAAACGTTCGGGACGCCGGAGCGCCAGGGCCGCTAAGCCGCCAGCCAGTCCGGCAAAAAGAGCGATGACAACCGGCAACGCCCCGGAAGCGCGAAAATCAAACGACTGGAATTCACCAATGCGAGCCGTCAGACGAGCGTCAAAAAGATAGGCAACGACATGCCGGTGCAAAATCCATCCTTCAGGATTTAACAGCGAAGCCGTCAGGGCTGTGATGGCAGCGAGAACAAAATGTCGAATTGGGGCGGTCTGCCCCCATACCGCTCTCCGGATATAACCTCCAGCGGCATAGAGGAGGGCGATTGCGGGTCCCAGGAGAAAACTCGGGTGCACGTTCGCCCACAGAGCCGATAAGATTGCGATGGCAACAAGATGTCTGGATCCTGTTGGGGACGGTCGGTCGGGGCGCGACCAGGCTTCACACCACCAGAGGCTCCCCAGCGCAAACAGCCAGCCCCAAAGATGAGGCCGGGCCAGCCAATGAATTGTGGTGGTGGTCAACATGGGCAGGGCGAAAAGACTGGCCAGCAGGAAGTTTCCTTCAGTCACCCATGTAAGACGAAACCACATCCAGACTGAGGTTGCGATGGCCAGACCATACAGAACCGCGACACCTCCGAGGCCGGCTGTGATATGGATGGCGCCTGTGGCCAGATCGGACAGCCACTCCCACGCGATCCAGGGTGCACCAGGCTTCGAAAAGGAGAACGGATCCGTATGTTGCAGGGAAAGTGTGGAGAGAATGCGCTCACCATTGCGTATGTGCCATCCGGCGTCGGAATCGCGAAAAAGAGCGCTGGCGCCCCTGGACCCGGCGAAGAGACAAATCAACGTTGCCACCGCCGCCACCAGTGCAAGGTCCGGCACGAACATGGCGAGCAGTGCGCGGTTATGCGGCGATCGTACCGCTGGTACCGGAACGTCGATGAGGTCGAGGGACTCCAAGGGTTTACTGAGCGCCAATGGTTGCGAGGCCGCCAATAATGCTTTGATAGACGCTCGAGATCGCGGTGGCGAGCTGTCCGACGGTGGCGATCAGTGCAAGACCGATCGCCGCCACGATCAGCGCGTACTCCACAAGATCCTGGGCGTCCTCCTCTCTCAGGAAGCTCTTGAGTCTTTGTCGGTTGGTTTCTTTTGGTTTAAGTTGGATGAGTTCCATATTGCTCCTCGCTGTTTATCGTGAGGCTATGGGGCTCCCGGAATCATTGTCCCGGGCAGCCACTTTTGTCTTTTCGGCACGGTGACGTTTCCAGACTGCGGAGATTCGCGACCAGAACCCCGGCCGGTGGGGCATTGTGGATTCGAGAGGCTTGCCATCAAGTGAGGAAACTACCTGGAGGTTTCTGATCGCCGCCGGAAGATGCGGGTCGTAAGTGAGCGCAGTTCGGAGTTCGCGGCGTGCATCAGCGTAATTTCCCGCTTCCATCAGCGTTACGGCAAGGTTGTTGTGGGCAGAAGCGGCCCCGGGGCCCGATTGCGATTTCACGGCCTCTGGTGCGTTTTCCCCCAAAGCCGCTCCCGGGCTTTCGGCCAAAGCCGTCGCCAGATTGTTACGCGCGATCAGCGACCGGGGGTTTACCTTCAGAGCTTCCCGGAAAATTTCCGTAGCTTCCGCGTTGCGCTTTTGTCCTAAAAGAGAGTAGCCCAGATTGTTCAGCAAGTCGTCGCGCCGCGGCTGCAGCCCCAGAGCTTTTCGGTGAGCAGCCTCGCCGGCTTTCCAGTCGCCCGCCTCATCTTCCAGAACTCCCAGCCACGCCCAGACTTCCACGGAACTGCCGAGGCTGTGCGATTCCGAGAAAGTTCTCAGAATCAACGCGGCTTCGGCCGGGCGATGACTCTCGCGCAACCCTTTCGCCAGCGCGAGATGCGCTTCTTCAGATTCCGGCGCACGTTCGCAGGCCAGACGCAGGTGCTCGAGCGAAACTTCGGGAAAGCCCGCTTTTCGGTAATTGCGCGCGAGTTCCAGACGCGCAGCGAGATCTCGAGGGTCGGCATCGACCCGCGCACGCAAAACCTTTACGGAATAATCACCGTCGCCCGCGTCAATCGCGTTAACGGTTTGCCGGGACATGGTTTTCGCAATGGGGGAAAGAGCGGAGGCGGGGGGCGCAGTTCGCACACTGGGGGCTAGGCCGCGTTGTGCGCAGGAGCACAAAAATATTGCGGAAAGCGTGACCATTCCATGCCGGACTAGCATATTAAGGTGTTCATAATATCATGACCTTCGACAAATTGTAACCAACCTTACAATTCCGAGATATAATATCGCCGGAGTGCTATTCAGCTGATGAAAAACAGTCCCGCTCTCGTCGCAACCATTCTGTCAATCGCGATATTCGGCGCCGTTCTTCGGGCCCAAACGGCCGCCACCTTCGGGAAAGTAATACCTCTTGGGAACCGGCCTTCCGACATGATTCTCGACGAATCGCGACAACGGCTCTATCTGGTGAATCAGGACGCGAATCGTATTGACATCTTCAGCACAACCACCAATTCGGTGATCGGCAATGTTTCGGTGGGACAGGGCGCGCTGGCGGCGGCAATGTCGATGGATTCTGCCTACCTTTACGTGACGAACGCCACGAGCTCTACGGTAAGCGTGATAGACCTGAACACCATCAGCGTGATTCAGACATTTTCGCTTCCGGCCGCGCCCCAGGGCATAGAAGTCGGCGCAGACGGCCGGGCACTGATCAGTCTGGGAACAACCGTGGCAACGACCACGAATACGCTCGTCGTCCTGGACCGGACTCAGACTGGATTCAATCAGCTGACGGCGGTGCTCACTCCGCCTCCGCCTTCCACTCCGGCGCCTCTCCCGCCCACGACGCTGGCCGTGCCGACAACAAAGTTTCTCAGCCGCTTGATTCGAACGCCGAACGGACAATACATAGTCGGATTAACGGTCCCGACGGCGGCGCAGACGTATTTATTCGTCTACGAAGTGAGTTCGGGCTCCATCCTGCGCAGCCGGACCGTTACCGGCCAATCGACGGTTCTCTCTATATCGCCGGACGGATCGAGATTCATGGCGGGCTCTACCCTTTACGACATCTCGACCCTCTCCGTGCTGGGGCAGATGAACAATTCGAATGCGCCATTTCCCTTCGGCACGACATTCAGCACGTTGCAAAATACCGGCGGCAGCGTTTTTTCGCCTGACGGCACTACGCTCTATGCGGCTTTTAATGTCGCGGCGAACACACTGCCCGCGCCGGCGGCGAATTCGTCCACGCTGCTGATTGCCGACCCCGGCAATCTGGCGATTAGCCTGGGAATCCGGCTCCCTGAGAACATTGTCGCGAAGATGGTGATGACGTCGAATGGCGCGAACGCATGGAGTCTCTCGCAATCCGGCCTGATCTACCTGCCCCTTTCCACGTTGTACCAGTATCCAATTCTTTCGGTGGATTCAACGCAGGTGTTCCTTTCGCAGAATCCCTGCAATCCCGGGCTTGCTCAGGCGACGATTAACGTCGGCAACATCGGCGGCGGGAAGCTTACGTACGCCGTCGCCACGGTCAACTCGGCGCTGACCGCTCAGGTGTCAACCGGTGTTGCGCCCTCTACGATTACGTTCACCATGGAACCGGGACGCCTGACCAACGTGACCCGTCAGTCCGGAACCAATCTCGCGGTTATTACCGGCGCGGGCAATACCAATCTGCTTGGACAATCGCTTAACGTCACGCTCGCCTCGGTCGAGGCGATCAATATTCCGCCAGTCCTGCGCGTGTATATGAACTTGCGGAACAGCGATCAGCGTGGCGTCATATTTCCCGTTCCCACGATGCCCAATAATTCTCCGGCCGCGACGACGATTACGCCCACAGCTACATCCGCCGGACTGGTAGCGGGCGATCAGGGGCTGGAAGACATTTTGCTCGATCAGCCGCGCAATCGGGTGTATATCACAAACGCGGGCTACAACCGGATTGAGGTGTTCGACACAGTCAATCAGAAATTCCTCAGTCCGATTCCCGTGAATCAGCTACCCCACCAGATGGCGATCAGTACAGATCGCAATACCCTGTATGCCGCGAGCGCCGGCGGCGAAATGATCGATATGATCGACCTCAATCTGGGGCAGGATATTGGACATATCAATTTTCCGCCGATTCCGCGTCAGGCCGGCGGACTCACCGCGGCGCTGTTAACTCCGAATACGCTGGCAGTAGGCCTGTACGGGCTTCAGTTTGTGATGTCGAACGGCACCCAATGGCAGGTAATCGGCGGGAATGCAGTGCCGCGCGCGGCTGACCTTGTCACCGTGCAGGCGAATAATACCAATGTTTTGACCGCCCCCGTGAACATGATCTCCTCGCCCGATTCTCAGAACATCGTGACGCTGACAGGCAGCGGAAACGCATACGTCTACAACGCTTCAAGCAATAGTTACGTTTCGAGCAGTGTGCTTTTTCCCGCGCCGATCCAGGGATTTTACGGGCCACTCGCCGCCGGTTCCGCGCAATCCTACCTCGCTCTGGGCGGGCTCTATACCAATGCTTCACTGGTGGTGATTGGCGGATCGGCAAACCCTACCGGATCGACGCTCACTTCACAACGCAACATTGCGGCGATCGCGCCTCTTGATTCCAGCAGCATCGTACGGCTTTCCACTCCTGTGTGGAACACGATCACTGCGACGCCCACCAGCGATAAGAGGCCGACACTGGAGCGGGTGAGCATCTCGAATGGGTCAACCTCCCTGCTCGCAGTCGCACCGGAAAATCCCCGTTTCACGGTCTTCGGTACAACGCGCTTCAATGTACCGCCCCGATCGATGGTGATTGACTCGAACAACGTCGCCTACATCATCACGGTCTCGGGGCTGAGCGTGGTCCCGCTTACTCCGGCCGGAGCCCAGGTTCCGGCGATTGCAGCTTCGCGCGGCCTGGTGAATTCAAGTGATGGATCCACCAACCTTCGTGCGGGAGGATTTCTTACTGTGAACGGTTCGAATCTGGCGTCCACATCCACCGCGAGCACCTTGCCTGCGCCTACCGTGCTGGGCGGGTCCTGCGTGACCTTTAACGACGTCGCATTACCGCTGTTGCAGACAGCAAGCGGCCAGATCAGCGCGCAGATTCCGGCATCCGTTTCAACCGGCAGCAACGTGGTTCAGGTGAAGTCTCTCGCTACAGGCCAGGTAAGCGCGCCGGTCGTCGTAACCGTGTTACCTCTGGGAAAAACCTCGGGCGAAAGATCCGGTCCGGGACTTCGGCGAATCAATGAGGCCGCCCGATGATCGGACTGTCACGGAGAAAAACCGAGGTGCGCGGATGCGCCGTTCTCGCCGTAGTTGCGCTGTTGTGCCCCGCGTTGCCTGCCCTTGGCGCGACGTTCGGTACCGTTGTGGCGAGCGGCGCTGCCTATTCGGATATCGTGCTGGACCAGGCAAGATCGCAAATTTATCTGGTTAACAGCCCGGCCAACCAGATTGCCATTTATTCGCTCAAACAAAGAGTGTTTCTTACTTCCATCTCCACGCACACTCAGCCGGTTTCGGCGGCGATGTCGCTGGACGGCCATTTCCTCTACGTCACCAGCTATACAAGCGCTCTCCTGGATGTCATCGATCTCGATCTTGGAGCTCTCTCGAACAGCGTCTCGCTACCCTCCAGTCCGGAGGGAGTCGCGGTGGGCGGCGACGGCAGAGTCCTGATCACAGCCGTGCCGGTTGCAGCCGGAACCACCACCGATACATTGCTGATCTACGATCCAGTTATTCAGAATGTTCAAAGCGTGCCCATCACTCCACCGGCGCCCTCAGCGCCTACCCTTCCTCCACCTTCGGGCAGGCTCTTCAATTCCTACGGCAGCCGCCTGATTACGACAGCCGACCGCAAATTTATCATTGGCGCAAATGGCATTTCGACGACAGGAAAAGTCGTGTTTGTATATCAGGTTGCGTCCGGGACAGTGCTCCGCAGCCGAGGGGTCACAAATCTTTCAAATACCTTGTCGGTTTCGCCGGACGGTTCTGAGTTCATGGCAGGTTCCATTTTGTTCGATGCGCAGACACTCCAGGTAATCGCTCAGGAAAATGCCGCGAACGCCCCTTTTACATTCCCGGCCGGCGCCGCGGGGAATTTCAGCACTGAGCTCAATCAGGGCGGCAGCATTTTTTCGCCCGATGGCAGCGTCCTTTATGCGGCCTTCAACATGGCCCCTCCCGGCGCGACGCGCGCAAACGTGACGCAGTTGCTGCTCAACGATCCCGCAAATCTTCTCATCACACTTGGGCTGCAGCTTCCGGAGAATTTGACCGGGAAAATGGTGATCGATTCGTCCGGCGCCAATGTCTACGCCCTCTCCGAATCCGGATTCACCATTCTGCCGGTGGGCACGGCCACAAGTTCAGCCGTCGCTCAGCCGCGGTCCCGAAGCGTGCTTCTCATCAGCGACGTGTGCGGCGTGAATGCGAGCCAGGCCACGTTTTCCGATGTCATCGACAACCTCGGCAAAGCGCGCTTCACGGTGACTGTTGTTCCTCCGGCAGCGGCAGGTGGAACCGGACTCCCCAGTGCATCGGTATTCAACACGGCAACGGCATCCAGCGTAACTTTTCGCGTGAATTCCGGCGCGGCTTCCAATCCAGGAACCATCGGGCCATCGGATTTCATTATTGAATCGCCCGAGGCCATCAATATTCCCGGGGTGGTACACGTTTACTCGAACAACCGGGCGCCGGAAACGGTTGGTAATATCTTTCCCGTCGACCGCAACGCAATTGCCAGCGAAGGCTTGACCGATATCCTGCTTGACAGCATCCGGCAGCGCGTCTATATCGCGAACTCGGGCCTGAACCGGATCGAGGTTTTCGACCTGAAGCAGCGGGTGTTTCTGGCTCCGGTGAAAGTGGGGCAACTGCCGCACAGCATGGCGCTCTCGCAGGACGGCGTCAGTCTCTTTGTCGGAAACACGGGCGGCGAGTCGATCAGCGTCGTAGATCTCGACAAACTGATTCAAACGGGACGAATAGTTTTTCCTGCCCTGCCGTTCAACGCATCGGTGCCGATTGTCACGCCGCAGACCATTGCGGCAAGTATCCGCGGACCCCGGTTTGTGATGTCCGACGGTTCCCTCTGGAACGTGATCGGCCTGCAGGCGAGTCCGCGCACCTTGAACCCAGCGATATTCGGCGCGACGGCGAGAGTTATTCCCGGAGGCACTCCGGCGTCCTGGTCGATGGCCGCAACGCCCGGAGGAGAAAATATCCTGTTGCTCGCCGGCACCGGCGTCGCTTACCTGTATAACGATTCGATCGATGATTTCACCATCGCGAAGCAGGTTCTGCCGGCACCGCTTACTGGCTACGTCGGTACGGTTACGGCCGGGCCAAAAGGTTCGTATTATGCAGTGGGCGGAACGATCCTGAATGCGACGCTCACCCAAACCGCGGGCGGGACCGGCAGTCTGGCGCCGTCGGGACGCTTGGTGGGAGCCATGACAGCTGTCTCCGCCACCCAGCTTGCCGAATTCACCGTCCCGGTTCGCGCATCATTAACCGCGACGGTTGCCGACGCCGGAGAAATCGAATTCTATAACCCGGCCACGGGTGCCTCTCAGGGTGCGCCTGCTCCCGCGATTGAAGGACCGCCTTCCACAATTGTGGGTACCGCGCGCACTCAGACTTTCGCGCGAACGCTGGCGGTGGATGCGACGGGCCAGAACGCCTACGCGCTTACGGTTTCAGGTCTTTCCATCATTTCCCTGCAGAATGCGACGAACGCTTCCCTCAGGCCCTCCATCAATCCCGGCGGGGTCGTGAGCCTTGGCGACTATACGTCTCCGGTGGCAGCGGGAGGCCTTGTCACGATATTCGGCAGGAATCTGGGGACGACCTCAACCGCCAGCGCTCCATTTCCTGTTTTAATGGGCGGGTCATGCGTCACGCTGAATAATCAGCCGATTCCCCTGATATATCTGAACCCGGACAATATCGATGCTCAGATTCCGGTGGGACTTGCAGCCGGACGATATCCGCTTGTGGTTCGGTCAATCGCGAATCAGAGCGCTTCGACCGTCACGAACGTGACCGTTTCAAAGTACGCGCCGGCGGTGATGATGATCGGCACAACGCCCGCAATTTTCCACCTGGACGGTGGCCTGGTTAGCGCTGACAACCCGGCGAATCGCGATGAGCCGCTGGTGATCTATGCCACGGGCCTTGGCCCGACACACGGCGGGCAGGTCATTACCGGACAGCCTTCCCCAGCCAGTCCCCTGGCGGTCACGGACCCGGTGTCCCTTTACTTCGGCAATCCTCTCTATAAGCAGGCAGGCATTATCGTGGACTGGAGCGGTCTCGCGCCTGGGGTGGTGGGGGTGTACCAAATCAACGCCAGAGTGCCTGGTTTTCACATTAGCGGAGATGCCCTTCCGGTAACCATCAAAGTTGGCGGCGTGAGCAGCGCCACAGTTGGCCCCGACCCGCCGTTCATCGCCGTGAACTGACAGCTTGTTGCTATTGGATCGCGATCAGGACGGGCTTGCTGGTCTGACCGTTTTGCGCGATGGACAGAGGGATAGCCGCGCCGGGACTGATGCCTGCCGGTATCTGCACGTTGATCTGGAACAAACCGGGAAACCCTTGAGAGGCCCCGGCGAATGAAGGCTTCGCCACAGTAGTTCCGACATTGACCGAAGGCGCCGGCGAGCTGGAACTTCCCAGACCCGTACAGTAGATCACCACAAACGCCCCTCGTGTGACGGGATTGGATGCGGTGTTGATCGTTCCATCCTGATTCGTGACGGCAAAAATTCCGGGAGCGGCCGGGACAATAGAAACAGTCGAAGTCGCCGTGCCCAGTGGGCCCGTCACGGATAGCGATGCACTTCCCGTTGCAGTGGCGGCAGGGATGACGGCATTGATCTGAAATGGAAATGCAGCGAATATCTGAGCATTCCTGCCGCCGATTGCGATGGACGGAATATCCGTGCCCACGGTAAATCCGGTGCCGAAAATGCTGATAATTTCCCCGGGCGACAGACCCGGGGAATAATCCGCGGCGCTGACGACAGACGCAATCGCCACCGCGGCAGGCGCGATGGCGAGTAATCCATTCGGACGGGTCACTTGCCAGGCGAGAGACGAGCCTGGCGCAATCTGGAGGGAACTGCCGCCCGCCAGATCCACGACCGCTCCCCCGGTCTGCGTTGAAAACCCGAGTTGGTAGGCGGGTTGCGAACCATCACATTCGAGAAAACGAACTGCGCCCACTTTTGTTGCCGCGGCTTGTCCGGCCACTGCCGGATCGGAAATATCAAGCTGATTGGCGCACGCACCGGTCGCCGATGCTCCGGACGGGGCCGAAGAGGCAAAGGCGACGCTGACGAAACCAGCCGAATCGATAGACCCGGGGGAAATCCGAATCACCCCCGAGAGCGCCCCTTGAATTGTATGTCCCTGCGACGGAAAGCCGTTCAAATAGTCGGAGAGCGACGTTCGCCCAAACGCAGGGTTGGGGTCGGAGATTGCGATAGACCCATCCTGGTTAATACCAATGGCGCTTACGGCCGCGCTCCCCGCTGAAATGCCATCGACTTTGATACTGAGTTCCAGCACCACTGGAGCACCGCCGTTGACCAAATCGACCACATGAGGCATATCCGGAACCTCTATTGAGATTCCACCGGGCACGCCCGCGAATCTCATCGCGATCCACGGATTGACGACGTTGACTCCAGTTTGAGTTACTGCAAGACCGCCGTTTGCCGTCAGATACCGGTCGAGGGATGCCGGCGTGGCAGGTCCGTTGGGAGCGCTGAGAACACCCGCATTCTGGTAGTAGCCGATTGCAGCCGCTAGTGCCGCAGTCAAGCCTCCGGACTGATTTTCCTGTTTAAATATGGGGTATCCACGCAGCGCCGTCGCGCTGGCCAGCGCACTGAATGTCACGGTCTGTGCCGCTGCCGATATCGAAAGAAGAGCCACGCGTGAAACGGGTTGTAGTCGAAACGTCGCCGAAATACGACCGTTTGCATCGGTCAGGGCGGATACGCTCGCGGATGCCCCCGGAGAAGCGTCATAGGAGACGGGGACGCCCGGAATCGGGTTGCCTGTGGAATCGGTCAACACGGCAATCAGCGGCGCGGCGAGCGTTGCGCCCGGAGCACCACTTTGCTGATCGCCGGACACAATCTTTAGTGCGGGATGAAGCGCCGCCAGCGAAGTAATCGTGTAGGATCCCGAGGCCGTCGTCGAAGTACCGGTCCTGGCCTGCACCGTAACCGTGGATGCTTTGGCGCTGGCAGGTATCGCTATGTCCCAGGCAAATTCGCCGCCGGGTGCGGTCACGCTGAAGTCGCTCTGGCCCGTCACTGAAACAACGATGCTCGCGCCGAATGCAAATCCCGTGATCGCAACGCGCACCTTCCCGCCCGGTGCGACCGATGCCGGCATCGCATTGACCGAAGGGCTCAGGGCATTGTAGTGCTCTACCGCGGCGCCGCCCGGTTGCAACTCGATGTACCCGGTCTGGAAGTTTTGTCGCAGCGAGGCGCCACTTGCGAAAGCATCGGACAGAGGAATTCCCAACTGACCTGCCGCTCCACCCAAAGCGAGGTAGCGCGCCAGGATCGGCCCGGACAAAATGTACGCCTGCCCGGAACGCGATCCGGATAGAATGCCGTAGATTGTTCCGCCCGCGAATACCTGCACGTTTCCATTGACGCCGCTTAAAGCGGTAAACACGGATGCCTTCCCGGCAGGAGCGCCAAGTGTTCCCGTTTCCGCCCCGGATGCAATCCATTTCGCTGCGACCGGCGCGGGAATCAACTGCGAAGGCGTGCCGGCAAGTGCGGCGCCGCTCGCAAAAGACTGCGTGCCGCCCGCCGAAGCGTCGGAAGCGGGATAACCCAGCGGCCCTGAAAATCCGCCATTCTGGAGATAAGCCGCATAAAGAGCGCCACCGATGACATAGGCGACGACGGACTGGCCGGATTCGGCGATTGCATAAACAGTTCCACTGCCATCCGCCGCGGTCAACGTTTGAACATGGCCACTTCCAATGGAAACAACAGCGGTTGGATTGGGCAACTGTACCGACAGACGATTGCGCGCCGCCGCCAACTGAAATGCCTGGCTCATCGCCTGCGTGGGAGCGCCTTCGCCAACCGCGCAACACTGCCCGATGACCGTGACAACAACGGGAGCGCTGGTTTGGCCTTCGCCAGTTGCCTCAATACGGGCCGAGCCTGTGCCAACAGCTTTCGCGACAGCGCTGTAGCCATTGCTTACGACCGTGACTGCGCTGCCATTCGAGGTGGACCAGGTCAGAATCCTGTCGTAGACGACGCCACCTCGAACGTCGATGACTGTCGCCGCCAGCGTAACGCTTCCGCCCAGGCTCAGAGTCGGGCTGCCCAAGGTCGTGAGATCGATTTCCCGAATTGAAAACTGAACGATTGCCGGATTGCCGGGGCTCCAGAGTATCCGGCCGTTTTCAAAGAGCTGCTTGTGCGGGCCGCTGTCCGGAACGATTTCATCGGAAATCGGAAAGCCCAATGAGGCAATTCCGCCGGCATCTCTGAATGCGGTATAGATCGCTCCCGAAACGGAGTGGGTGGCAACCGTTGTTGCGGAGGCCGGCGTATAGTTGTAAATCGCGCCCCCTCCGAACAGCTGCTGCTTACCCGTAATCCCGGATTGCGAAGTGACCGATGCAGCCGCGCTCACAGCGGGTCCGAGTGCTCCGGTAATTCCGCCTCCGCTCGCCCACTTTGTATAGAAAGGGTCTGCGACGGCATAGCTCACGAATGCCGGCGCGGAGTAGGCGAACAGGGCATAGTTCTTTGTGAACAGCTGATAGTTACAAACACCGAATCCGTTGCCCGGGCACACGGTCGTATCGACTGTGGGATAGCCAAGCGTGTTGACGCCTCCCGCGGCGAGGAACGCCGAGTAGAGATCGGCGTAGACTTGCAGCGTTATGTTGGCGTTCAAGGGGTCGGGATTTATGAGTGCGGCCGTGCGCGATGTGTCGGAAGCCCACTGGAAAGTCTGTATCAGCCCGGGACTGCCCAGTGACTGCACATCGCCTTTAGGCGTTGCAATCACAAGTTGAGAAAACTGGCCCCGGATGAAAGCAACTGCAAAGCTGAGCTGGATCGCCACCGTGGGTGAACCGCTTCCCACAGTGGCAGCGGCAAGTGCGAGACCTGCGAAGACTGCGACAGCGGCGGAGATGAGCGAAAGACGGCGCACCGGAACAACTTGTATGTTATTACACACACCGGCGCTATAATTGCGGACACGGTTTGCGAACCGGCAACCGCACGAGCCGCCGCCAATGACACCCCGACTACCATCTGTGACTTCCGGGAGACCCACCGATCGCAGTTTTGAGCTCAAATCCCAGATCCACAAAAAGCTCCTCGGTGTCCTCAATCTGGAGCGTATCTCCTCGCTTCCCAAAGAGCGGCTTCGAAGCGAAATCGGCCGCGTAGTGGAGCGCCTCCTTGCCGATGAGCGCGTCCCGATGACGTCGGCTGAACAGAATCGCGTCATCGAGGAAGTTCTCGATGAGGTCCTTGGCCTTGGTCCTCTGGAGCCTCTGCTGAAAGAACCCTCAATCTCGGACATCCTGGTCAATCGTTTCGACCAGGTCTACATTGAACGCGGTGGCAAGCTCGCTGAAGTACCCGTGCGTTTTCGTGATGACGCACACCTGCTGCATATCATCGAAAAAGTGGTCTCCCGCGTGGGCCGCCGAATCGATGAAGCGCAGCCGATCGTGGATGCGCGCCTGGCCGATGGCTCCCGCGTCAATGCCATCATCCCGCCGCTCGCCCTCGACGGGCCCTGCCTCAGCATTCGCCGCTTCGGCCGTCACGTCATCACTGGCGACGAAATGCTGCAAAACAAAACTGTCATTCCTTCCATGATGAAATTTCTGGCGGCGTGCGTGGAATCGAAGGCCACGATTCTGATTTCCGGTGGGACGGGGTCGGGCAAGACGACAACGCTGAACGCGCTTTCACGCTTCATCCCCGAAGAAGAACGGATTGTCACCATCGAGGATACGGCGGAATTACAGCTCCAGCAGCGCCATGTCGTGAAGTTCGAAACCCGCCCGCCGAATCTGAACAAAGAGGGCGGAATCAATCAGCGAGTCCTGTTGCGAACCGCGCTGCGCATGCGTCCGGATCGCATCATTGTGGGCGAATGCCGCGGCGCGGAAGCGCTCGACATGCTGCAGGCGATGAATACCGGCGTGGAAGGCTCCATGAGCACCGTGCACGCGAACAGTCCGCGTGATGCGTTTTCGCGGCTTGAAACGATGGTCATGATGGCCGGCCTGGAGATCCCCGCCCGCGTCATTCTTCAGCAGCTTGCCTCGGCGATCCGAATGGTGGTTCAGGTATCCCGCCTGCAGGACGGCACCCGCAAGATCATGAGTATTGCGGAAGTAGTGGGCGCACACGACGATCATGTGGAACTGCAGGAGATCTTCCTTTTCGACAGGAGCGGAGTCGATGATCAGGGCAGAGTACAGGGACGCTTTCGGGCGACAGGAGTCCGGCCCCGCATCCTCGACCGCTTTCGGGTGAGCGGGATCAATATGCCCGATTCGATATTCTCCGAATCGCTGGCCGTGAATATTTAGTCACGGCTTGACGTCAGAATTCGTCTTCGTTCTCTTTCTTCGACGCCCGTTTCCGACGCAGAATTACCACGCCCACAAGAAGCAGGGCACACACTGCTGCCACTATCCGGACCGTTGACGTGCCGCCATCGGTGGGGGTGTTTTCCTGTAACATCGCAAACAACATGTGAGTAGAACTCATTTGTAGATGGTCTCCCGATCGATTTTCCGGCGCAGCCAGAGGCCGGATCAGATCAATCAGTATACATTGATTGCCGCACTCTTGCCGGTCTGAGTGGTTTCGGCCGCCCTTTAAAGCGTCTGCATTTGGGCCTCGGCCACCGCAATGATGTATATGGCTTGCGATTGCTCGCAGCCTTTGTAAGTGGCGGGTTTAAGAGAATTGGTAGCGCTAACGGGAATCGAACCCGTATTTAAGCCTTGAGAGGGCTCCGTCCTAACCGTTAGACGATAGCGCCGGGTCTGCCCCAGTTTACCAGAGCCGCTACATTAATAGATATTGACGCACTCCCGCCTTTTGATTCTGGCTTTCTGCACCCTCAGCGCTTCCGCTGCCGCGTGGGCGCAGACTCCCGCTCAGGTCCTCGTCGTCACTAACAAGCGATCAGCCAACTCCGTCGCGATCGGCCAGTATTACATGAGCAAGCGCTCCATCCCGGCGGGCAACCTCTGCATTATCGACGTACCCGTCCTTGACGACATATCCCGCGCCTTTTACGAATCCGACGTCGAGGCACCCATCCGGAAATTCCTTGAGCGTAACAAGCTGACCGAATCCATCCTCTATATCGTGACCACCCAGGGCGTACCTCTGCGCGTCGCGGGCGGCGGAGACAAATACCTCGATACATCAGCCTCGGTCGATTCGGAACTCACACTGCTTTACCAAAAGATCCACGGCACTACGATCCCGCTCCCGGGTCCAATCACGAATCCGTTTTTTCAGAAACGCGACGCGCCATTTCGCCATCCGCAGATTCCGATGTACATGGTGACCCGGCTCGCCGGGTACGACATGAACGATATGAGAGGTCTGGTCGACCGCGCTTTGGTGGCGCGCAACATAGGTAAATTCGTCATCGACCTTCGGGCCGACGACTCCACGCCCGGCAATGGCTGGCTGCGTGCGGCCGCCTTTCTGCTGCCGAAGCAGCGCGTCATTCTGGATGAAACCGCGAAAGTTCTCACCGGCATTCAGGATGTGATCGGTTACGCTTCCTGGGGATCGAACGATCATGACCACAGGCAACGTTTCCTGAACTTCCACTGGCTCCCGGGGGCAATCGCCACCGAATACGTATCCACTGACGGGCGTACCTTCAAACGTCCGCCGGATCAATGGAAAATCGGCACCTGGGCGGAAAAGTCCACGTGGTTCTTCGAATCGCCTCAGAGCATGACGGCCGACTACATCCACGAAGGCGCATCGGCGGCGACAGGGCAGGTATACGAGCCGTATCTGGCCTTTTGCCCCCGGCCCGACTTCGTGCTGCCGGCCTGGTTGGAAGGCCGAAATCTGGCGGAGAGCTCTTACATGGGGATTCCAGGGCTCAGCTGGATGAATGTCGTGATTGGCGATCCCCTCATGCGCCTCCAGTAGCGCGCACGGCGTTGGCCCCGTCTGCCGTTACAATGGAGTTTCATGACAGTCGAGATTGAAGGCGTTGTATTGCACCTTGGGCATCCCGACGAACTCACCACACAGTGGGTCGGCCAGGAGGAACTCATGCGCCAGTTGCTGGCCGCATGGATGGTGGTGGACGACGCGGACATGCCGATGAATCCGCGGCTGGTTGGTAAGCCCGGAGTCGGAAAAACTACCCTGGCTTATGCCGCCGCAAAACGGCTGGGACGCGATGTTTTCATCATGCAGGCGACGCTCGACACGCGTCCTGAAGACCTCCTCATTACGCCTGTTATCGAAGGCGCGGGTAAACTTCGCTATGTTGCGTCGCCACTGGTGAGCGCCATGCTGACCGGCGGCGTGGTGATTCTGGACGAAGGCAACCGCATGAGCGAAAAAAGCTGGGCGAGCCTGGCGCCGCTGCTGGATAATCGCCGCTACGTTGAGAGCATCGTGGCCGGGGTGAAGATCAAAGCGCATCCGAATTTCCGCTTTGTGACCACGATGAATGATGATGCGTCCACCTTTGAACTGCCCGAATACATCCATTCGAGGCTGCAGCCGCAACTGCTCATCGACTTTCCCGAAAAAGACGAAGAGTATCGGATTCTGAAAGAGAACCTGCCGTTCGCCGAAGACCGCGTTCTGCAGTACGTCACGGATTTTCTGGAACAGGCGCATTCCGCCGATGAGCGGTATAGCGTTCGCGACGGCATTAACATTGCCCGCTACGCCACCAAGCTTAAGAGCCTGGCGACGGGCCGCGAACACGAGCGGATGGCGCTTGAAACGGCTGTGCTGGAAACTCTGGGCGAGGAGGCGCTGCGTTATGCCAGACCCCACAGGTCCGTCGCTCCCTGATTTCAGTTCCCTCGAACGCGGCCGCTTCAGTTATGTGCCGGTGGTGCCCGGACGCATGGAATTTGCGATCGAGGTGCGGCGGCGGATTCTTGCGGAGCGGCCGGAAGTCGTGGCTATTGAATTACCCGAAACGCTGGAGGATCTGTATCTCGATGCCATCCGCCGCCTGCCTCAGATATCGGTCATTTTTTATAACGACACAACGTTAGGCGGAAAGGCTGCGGAATCGGTGTATTCTCAGCGGGCGGATGAGGACCGCTCGGTCTATCTCCCGGTGGAGCCGGCCGATCCTTTTGTGGAAGCGATTCGTTCTGCGCAGGAAATCGGCGCCCGTGTCGTTTTCGCCGATCCGGATTCCACGGAGCGTCCCCACGTGCCCGATACCTATCCGGATTCCTTTGCCCTGAAGACGATTACCCACCGGGAATATGTGGAGGCGTATCGTCTTTATCCCGCTACGCGAACCCCTGCCCTTGAGGAGTTTTCGCAGGCCGTTGCGTGGAAGTTGCAGGGAGCCGATCCCACGGCGCGCGTGATGGTGGTTATTTCGCTGAACATGCTCGATCCCATTCTCGACGCCATGGAGAGTCCGCAACAGGAGCCTTCCAGGCGCAGGCGCGAAGAACTGCGGATCGTCAATCCACATCCGGATTGTCTGGGTGAAATTACTTCGGAGTATCCCTGGCTCCAGGAACGTTACGAACGGTTCCGAGACGCCATGATGGAGCCGGAAATGGTGGACCGCCACCGCGTGCAGCTGGCTCTGTTCCGTGAAGCCGGCCAGTCCTATGAGATTAATACCGGCGAAAAACTGCATGCCTGGCAGAATCGCCTGCTCGCTAAATACAGCCGCAATCTCGCAGTGATCAGCCGCGATCTGGCAGCCACGTTATTCGATCTGACGATTGCCGCCCGCTCCATTGTGGATGAGAACTTTGCGTGGGAAGTCTGGGAAATGGCATCCCGTTACGGTCCGCAACAGACCGCGAGCGATATCCAGACCGTCAACATCTCGGGCGACGAGGTCTGGCTGAACACGCGAAGGATTCGTCTTCGCCGCCGCCTGCCCAGTACCAAACGGCGCATGGGCCGGCTCGGTCTAAAACCGCGAAAGAAGGAGCAGTTCCCGGGCGAATGGGCGAGTGAACTGAACGGCGCCAATATCTGCTCGTATCCACCCGAGGACATGGTAATTGAGAATTTCGGCCGCTTCCTGAAGAAGAAAGGGAAGAGTGTGCTGTCGGAAGAGCGGACCACAGTGGAGCCGTTCACGTCGTCACTGCTTGACGGAGTGGATCTCAGGGAGACGATCCGCAACTGGCATGAGGGCAAGATCTTCGTGCGCAATATTCAAAAGGTTCACGGCGAAGTCGGGTCCGTGGTGGTGATCTTCGATGACGATCGCGACGGCCGTTACAGCTACCTGACGACTTGGCTCGGTGAGCACCAGAACGAATCGGACATGGCGTTCTACTCAACCGCGCCGTTCGATCATCTGATTGGCCCGGGCATCGGACGGGCGGAGTACGGCGGGTTTCTGATGAGCCTGCCCGCCCGCCGAATGTACGATGTGTGGGCCGATCCCGATTACGATTTCGCGGAGACGAAAGCGGAGAGGCTGTTGCTGGCCGGATTGGACTATTCCATCCAGAAGTATGTGGTGTATGTGGCGGCGAAGCCCCCCCGCTCCGTTTTTCGCAATGTTGCAGCGCGGTTTGGCCGGACGATTGTTTATGTGCCGATCGGGCAATTGTCTCCGGTGACTATGAAGAAGATACGCGTCGTTCACGTGCTGGATGGCTATGATAAGCGCGCCATAGCCAAAGACATCATCTGGTAAAACACTCCCGCGGCTCGGCTGGCAATGCCGATGTTCTGTAGGATTTCACACGCTCCCCCGCTTCCGTTCGGCCGCGCGCGGCGCTACTATTTGGGCATGGCACAGATGGTACACGGCGTGGATCCGGCCAACAACGAAGCACTTGCCGAACTGGAGCGCAAGTCAGGACCGAATAATTTCTTTCGCGCGATGGCTTACAAGCCAGACGTGATGGGACACTTCTCGAAAATGTATGGTTCCATCATGGGGCCAGGTTCGGTGGACCGCAGAGTGAAGGAAATAGTCTACCTGGCTGTTTCCACTGTGAACGAATGCCGCTACTGCACCGCGGCGCATTTAACAGGAGCGCGTAAGGCGGGTCTCTCCGAGCGTGAAATCGAGGACATCGAAAGCGAGACTAACCAGAGTTTCTCCCGCGCAGAGCAAGCCGCGCTGCATTACGCCCGCGAAATGACGCGCGCCTGTGCCGATGAATCCGAGACCCGCGACCACCTTCAGCAATTCTTCAGCGAGGAACAACTGGTGGAACTGACGCTCGTGATCGCGCTGGCGAACTTCACCAATCGTTTCAACAACGGCCTGGACGTTCAGGTGGAAAACGAGACAACGGTGACTACGCCTGTTGCGCGATAATCGGGCTTGGCCGTCCTCATTGGTTTTCATCCCGTAGCTGAAGCTTTGCGCGCAAAGCGCCCCCTGGAACGTGTTCTTGTGGCCCGCGGCCTGGGCGGTGGCCGCGTGCAGGAAGTGATCGATTTGGCGCGCGGTACCGGCACGCCGGTCCGCTTCGAGGATCGTGGAGCGATGGATCGCCTTGCGGGCGTCAAGTCGCATCAGGGAATCATTGCCCTGGGTTCCGAAAAGCAGTATGCGGAGCTGGAACAGGTGGCTCCTCATTCGCCCCTGATTGTGGTGCTGGATGGCGTGGAAGATCCGCACAACCTGGGCGCCATCGTCCGCACCGCGCATGCAGCGGGCGCAGGAGCGGTAGTGATCGCCGAACGCCGCGCGGCCGGGCTCACGGAAACTGTGGCCAAAGCGGCGGCAGGCGCGCTCGAGCACTTGCCGGTGGTTCGCGCCACTAACATCAATCAGACGCTCCGCTCGCTGAAGGACATGGGTTATTTCGTGTACGGCCTGGACGAGCGCGGCGAGACAAACTATGATGCCGTCAAATTCGCCGATCACACTGTGATCGTTATGGGCGGCGAGGGCAAAGGGCTGCACGATCTGGTCAAGAAGAATTGCGACATGCTGGTGAAGATTCCCATGGCGGGCAAGATCGCGTCCCTGAATGTATCGGTGGCCGCCGGTATCACACTATTCGCCTGGGCTAAATCCCGCGCCTGAGAAGTGCGCCTCTAGGAACTCCGAGGCCGGTTCCAGAAGCTCGGCCGCCCACTCATGTCCGCCATTCATTTCCAGAGCACTGACCTTCACATTGCAATTCAGAAGACGCTGCGTGTCGTTGGCGAACTGGGCACGAGGGTAGAGGTCGTCCGACTTCCCGCGAGCCATTAACACTCCCGACAACGTCTTCAGTTGGTCGGCCGTAATTTCAGGTGGAACATCTCCGCCTGCGGCGATCACGGCTGCAGGGCCGCCCTGCCACTGAACCGCCGCGCGAAACGCCATCGCTACCCCCTGGGAAAAACCCGCGAACACAACTGAAGCCTGCGTGGAGCATTCAGCCCGGACGGCATCGAGACACGCCGCCACATACGCTGCGTTGTCGGCGATTGCCTGTTCGCGATCCTGGCGCGTCATCCAGCTCGCCACCACAAGATTTGCTTTCCGCTGGTAGAACCGGTGCAGCGCCTGGATTGAGACTATGACCCAACGGCTGCTTCCGGGAATCGACTTCAGGCGTTCCAGCTGTGCCTCGGCGTTTTCCGCATAGCCATGAAAGCCGACGAGCACGGGGGCCGGGCCGGGGCTGGCTGCGGGAATCACCAGGTAACGTCCGTGGATCGTGGTTCGTATGCTGCGTTCGGTCACCAGCCCATGCTAACGCCTGCACCGCTGGTGAATGTGCGACATTGAATCTGGAGCCCGTTCCATGCCAGAAGCGGTTATCGTCGATTGCCTCCGCACCGCGGTCGCCAAAGCGCCCCGCGGCGCTCTCAGAAATACGCGGCCGGATGACCTGGCAGCCACCGTGATTCGTGCGCTGCTGGACAAGTATCCTCAGGTTTCTCCCGATGAGGTCGAAGACGTAATTCTGGGCTGTGCGATGCCCGAAGCGGAGTCCGGTTCCAACATGGCCCGCATTGCCGGTTTGCGCGCCGGATTACCGGACAGCGTTCCGGGAATTACGATCAACAGATTCTGTAGTTCCGGCCTTCAGGCGATCGCCCTTGCTGCCAATCAGATCCGGTCCGGCGCCGCGCGGATCCTTATTGCCGGCGGCAGCGAATCGATGAGCATGATTCCGTTTGCCGGGAATAATCCGGCACCGAATCCGTGGCTGGCTGCTCATCATCCCGAGGTTTACATGAGCATGGGTCTCACGGCCGAGCGTCTGCGCAGCCGCTATAACGTGAACCGCGAAGATGCCGACTCGTTCGCCCTGCGAAGCCATCAAAATGCCTTGCGCGCTCAGGCCGAAGGCAAGTTCGATGCCGAAATCGTGCCGGTGCGTGTGGAGTCCACCATCCTGAATGGCGGCCCGAAACCGGAGCACGTGGAAAGCGTCTTCGATCGCGATGAAGGGCCCCGCGCCGATACGACCCTGGAAGCGCTTGCGAAACTGAAACCGGTTTTCCAGATGGATGGGACGGTGACGGCCGGAAACTCCTCGCAAACCAGCGATGGCGCGGCGGCAGCACTGGTCATGTCGGATGTGAAAGCCAAACAGCTGGGGCTCAGGCCGATCGCGCGTTTCGTCAGTTTCGCAACCGCCGGCGTGCCTCCCGAGATTATGGGAATCGGTCCCGTGGTGGCAATCCCGAAGGCCCTGGCGATGGCGGGCCTGAAGCTTGATCACATCGGTTTGTTTGAGCTCAACGAAGCCTTTGCAGCGCAGGCTCTGGCAGTGATTCGCACAGCCGGACTCGATATCGATAAGGTGAATGTCAACGGCGGCGCGCTCGCCCTGGGCCATCCCCTCGGCTGCACCGGAGCGAAACTGACCGCGACGATCCTGCGAGAAATGCAGCGGCGCGATCTGCGGTATGGAATGGTGACGATGTGCGTAGGCGGCGGCCAGGGCGCCGCGGGGATCTTTGAACTCTTATGAAATATACAGGTGGTTCGTTCCTGATCGAAGAGCACCCGGCGAGTGCTGTCTTCACGCCCGCGGATCTCACCGAAGAACATAAAGCGATAGCGCGTACGGCGCGCGAGTTTTTCGATCGCGAAGTGGCTCCCAACGCCGATGCGGTGTTGCACGGCGATCTCGATCTGGCCGTCGCGGTACTCCGCAAAGCCGCATCGCTGGGGCTCGAAGCCATCCTCACGCCCGAGCGTTACGGCGGAATGGAAATGGATATGACGTCGGTGATGGTGGTCGCCGAGCAGATTGCGGGCGATGGATCGTTCGCCGGCTGGCACGGGGCGCATGCCGGAATCGGCACGTTGCCGCTCCTGCTTTTCGGCACCGATGAGCAGAAAGAGAAATATCTGCCCCGACTTTCGTCCTGCGAGTTCGTGGCGGCGTATTGCCTGACGGAACCTCAGACCGGTTCCGACGCCATGGCGATCAAAACCCGGGCTGACCTCTCGGCGGACGGCCGGCACTACGTGCTGAACGGCCAGAAGATGTGGATCACGAATGGCGGTAAAGCGGATTTCTTCACCGTCTTCGCCAAGATCAATGGTGAGCAGTTTTCAGCTTTCCTGGTCGAGCGTGCCTTCGCCGGTGTCTCCAGTGGCGCTGAAGAAAAGAAGATGGGGATCAAAGGCAGTTCCACCACTCCCGTCTTCTTCGATAACGTGCAGGTGCCTGTCGGGAATCTGCTGGGCGAACCGGGGCGCGGCCACATCATTGCGTTCAACATCCTGAATATCGGGCGGCTTAAGCTGGGGCCGTTTGCGGTTGGCGCGGCGAAGAATGTTCTGGCGGTGTCTTTGGCGTACGCCAAACAACGCAAAGCCTTCGGTCATGAGATCGCGGACTTCGGCATGATTCAGCACAAGCTCGCCGAAATGGCGATACGGCTGTTCGCCGCGGAATCCGTGGCTTACCGCGTAGAGGGCATGATTTCAGACCACCTGACTGACTTTTCGTGGACTGAGCCGGACGCCGCGAAACGCATGATGAAAGCGGTGGAGGAATTCGCCGCCGAATGCTCCATCGTGAAGGTGTACGCGTCGGAAATGCTGGATTACGCCGTCGATGAGGGTGTTCAGATCCACGGCGGGTACGGCTTTCATCAGGATTATGCCGTCGAAAAAGCGTACCGCGATTCGCGCATCAACCGGATTTTTGAAGGCACCAACGAAATTAACCGGCTCCTGGTTACGGGCATGCTTCTGAAGCGCGCGCAACAGGGCCGCCTGGGCCTGGTGAAGGCGGCGAAGGGCCTCATGGATGAGATTCTGGCCGGGCCGGCTCTATCGGCGGACACTGACTCGGAAGAGAGACGTCTGGTGCGTAACGCCAAGAAGATTGCCTTGCTTTTGCTCGGCAGCGCCTTTGAAAAATTCGGGGCGGCGATGGAACAACAACAGGAAGTCATGGCCGGTATTGCCGACGTCGTTATGGAAAGGCTCGCCATGGAATCCGCGATGCTTCGGGTGGAAAAAACATCCGCCGGGTCCGATATGGCCGCGGTACTCCTGCGCGATTGCATGACGCGGGTGGAAGCATTCGCAAGACCCGTGTTGGCCGCTTGCGGCGAAGGCGATGCGCTTCGCTCGAAGATGACAGTGCTGCGGCGTTTCGCGAAGCATGAGCCGGTGGATTCCATCGCAATCAGGCGGCGCATCGCCGGACGCCTGCTCGCAGCCGGCCACTATGTCGCCGTCTGAGGAGCCGCGGCCGAAAATCGTTGTCGCGGTCGGATTGCCTGGTTCGGGGAAATCCACTTACTTTGCGAACCGCGGCCTGAATGCGATTTCGAGCGACGCCATTCGCCTGCAGCTTGTGGATGATCAGACGGACCAAACGATTCACCACCGTGTTTTCGCCACTGCCCGCTACGTGTTGCAGCAACGACTGGATCTGAAGCGCCCCGTCACCTGTATCGACGCGACAAATCTGACCATTTGGGATCGACAGGTCTGGGTGCAGATCGCCCGCAGGAATAGCTGCGCCATCGAAGCGCTTTATTTCGACGTGCCGCTGGAGATCTGCAAAGCGCGCAACGCCACGCGCGGCCGGATCGTTCCCGAAGCCGCCATGGATCTGATGGCAGCGAAACTCGAGCCACCCACGCTTGGGGAAGGCTTCGAACGCGTCGAGGTGATCACGCTCGATTCAGACAGTCAGCCAGGCGGGAAACGCCTTCTCTGAAGTCATCGACCTTCGAAAGCAGGCTGAGCACCAGGTAGCCGGAGCCTTCGAAATCGTAGAAATAACCGGGCTGAACCAGCACGTCATGTTCGCAAAGCAATCGTTCAGCCAGTTCGTCGCCGTGGTTGTGCATGGCGATCGCGTACCAGCCCGCTTCCACATCCAGCGTGCGAATTCCGGAGTGCCGCAGCACTTCGAGATTCCCCTTCACCCGTTGCAGGATTTGTCGTTGAACCGGCTCGCGCAAAGCCAGCAGAGCAGGCAGCCCGCATTGCACCGGAGTTCCGGCGGAAAGATAGGTATCGGCGATCAACTCCAGGCGTTGCATGGCCTCGCGAACCAGGTCGCCGGGACCGTTCGCAATCATCCATGCCAGCTTCATCTGGGGCAGGCCGACCGCTTTTGACAGACCATGCAGGGTAAAGGTCAGAGCTTCGCTCACTCCGCTCAGCGTCAGGGCGCTCTCGCTTCGCGGGGAAATAGTGTAGTCGCGGAAGACTTCGTCCGAAATGATTGCCAGTCCCTGGCTGGCGCACAACCCGGACAGCTCAGCCAATTCGTGGCTGGCAACAAAGTGCCCCGTCGGGTTATTGGGATTTACGAGAACAATGGCACGGGTCTTCCCGTTCAGCGCTTTCCGGAGAGTATGAAAGTCGATGCACCAGGCGCCGTGGTCGTAAAAAAGCTGATAGCGCCGGACTGTGACCGACTCGAGGGCGGCGAGATACTCGAACAGCGGGTAGGAAGGGCTCGGCACCAGAATCTCGTCGCCTGGGTTGCAAAGCAGCTTGAAGAGCCAAGAATAAGCCTCGCTGGTGCTCGCAGTCATCACGACCGCTTCCACCGATGACGCGGAGTACTCCCTGGCAATGAGCTCGCGCGCGGCCGGCAATCCGAATGGCTCAGGCTCGTATGTGACGGCGCGCGCATCGGTCAGTGCCTGAAGAAAGCCATCCGGATAAACGATACCGGCATGCGTCGGGTTGGATTCCGTCAGATCGATCACGCGGGCGCCTGCGATGCGCCTGGCCTCAAGCGCCAGCGAAAGGGCATTGGTCTGAATACCGTGCGGAAGTCGCGAGGAGAAGTTCAAAATGCGAAGAAGTCTCCCGTTTCGATTCGCCGATCAGGTTCGACATTCCCGGTAAAGATGTAGATCCACGCTTTGGACTGACTCGTTTCGATTACTGCTCTCAGGTAGGCCGGACCCTCATACGCATCCAATTGCGCGAGAGTCGATTCGGGATCCCGCATCCGCCAAAGTTCGCCATACACCAGACCGTCAGGCTCGCTTCGATAACCCGGGTATTCGTCGATCCGATAGATGGACCCCTGTACCGTCGCCCGACCATGCGACTCCGCCGTTTCGCGCAGGAAGCGCGCGTGGGGATTATCGAATTCGCTGCGCAGCGAACCATAGACAAAAAGATACGCGGGCGAAAGGGTGTCGGGCACGAGCGTCTTATATAGTATGGCGTGATGACAGACTGGAAAGCTCTGGCAGCCGCGCGCTGCCCCGATATCCCCACCGATGCCGTGGCCCGCATCGCGCCGTCGCTCGAAGCCCTCGAAAGGGCGTTCACGCCCCTGGCCGCGCAACTGAGGCCTGAGGATGAATCCGCCGTAATCCTGACCAATCTGCGGGAACGCACTGGGGACCTCGGCAAATGACGATTGTAGAAGCCGGACGACGGCTGCGTGCGCGTGAAGTTTCCGCTGTGGAACTGGCAACTGAGTCCCTGCGCATGATCCGGGAACAGCAACCTCGCCTCAACGCGTTTATCACCATCACGGACGAAACTGCTCTCGCTCAGGCACGCCAGGCGGATCGGGATTTCGCCGGCGGAGTGGACCGGGGCCCGCTTCAGGGAGTGCCATATGCCCTCAAGGATTTGTTCAAAACAAAAGGGATACGGACCACCGGCGGGACGAAAATCTTTGCCGATTACGTGCCGGATCACGACTCCGCCGTTTACGAAAGACTTCAGGCCGCCGGTGCGGTCCTCATGGGAAAGACGGGATTGCACGAACTGGCCTATGGGATCACCAGCAACAACCCGCACTACGGAGCGGTTCGGAATCCCCATGATCCCTCGCGAATTCCAGGAGGCTCCAGCGGCGGATCGGGGGCGGCGGTGGCGGCCGGATTGGTTTCGTTTGCCATGGGGAGCGATACCGGTGGTTCCATCCGAATTCCCGCCGCCTATTGCGGCTGCGTGGGACTGAAGCCCACTTTTGGTCGGGTCAGCCGTTTTGGGACGATGCCGCTGGGTTTCAGCCTCGATCATATGGGCCCTATGACCCAAACTGCGCGAGATGCCGCACTTGTCATGGAGGCAATTGCCGGATACGACCCCCGAGACGATAGTTCTTTGCGCGAACCGGCAGGCGACTTTCTCAATCCGGGCGCTGAGTCTTCACTCGCGGGATTGCGCATCGGTGTCCCGGAGAATTTCTATAACGAGAGAATCGCGCCGGAAGTCGCTGACGCTTTCGCGGAGGGGCTGCGGCGAGCCGAGGCTGCCGGCGGCAAATTGGTTTCGATTCGCGTTCCGGATCCGGAGGCTATTAACCTCGTTGGACGCGTGATTCTATTGGGTGAAGTGGCGGGCCTCATGCAACCTTATATGACTCACCGGCAAGACTTTGGGGCCGATGTTCTGGCGCTGATCGACCAGGGCCGCCTTCTGGCCGCGACAGATTACGTGAATGCCCAGCGCCTGCGGAGAGGTTTTCAGCGCGAATGGTCACACCTTTGGGACGACGTGGATGTGATTTTCACCCCTACTGCGCCTATCCTTGCCCCCGAAATCGGACAAACCGAAGTCAAGTGGGGCGGCGACGCGGAAGATGTGAGACTTGCCAGCACCCGCCTGGTTCGGGCCATTAATGTCCTTGGCCTGCCAGCTATCTCTATCCCCATGCAACAGCAAGGCTTACCAGCCGGATTGCAGATCATCGGCCAGCCGTCAGCAGAAAGAACAATACTCGGAATCAGCCAGATATTGACGCGCTAAGCTCCTTTTCGTCCCTACGATAAACAGGTTCACCCCAAAATAGTTGTTGCCACCACGCGAGAGTGCGTGATAGGTTTGTGTAAAGTTGCCAGAATAATCGAGAAGAGTACAGTTATTCACAATCGTGGCTGGACAATTGCATAGCCAAGTCGAACCTTTCTTGGGGTAGTCTTGCGCAGAGTGACCCTGAACTGAATTGGCCTGTCTCCAACCGGGGCGGACGAAGGTTCAGGATGTTGAGTTGTCAATCTTAATTGGGGGTAATGATGAAGAAAGCAAATATGATGCTGAAAGCAACACTTCCGCTTTTGGCGGGGTTCGCCTTATTGTGCCTGAACGTCGGGGCACAGGAAACGACCGCCGGCGTGCAGGGAGTCGTCAAAGATCCCAAATCGGAGGTAGTGCCAAACGCGTCGGTGGAAATTTCCGGCACCTCACTGCTTGGAGGATCGCGGAAGAGTCCAACTGATTCGGGCGGGTTTTACCGGTTTGCGCAGCTGCCACCCGGCGATTACACAATCACTGTGAGCGCGGCGGGTTTCTCCACCGTCAAGCAGACGAATATCCGTCTGGACGTGGGTCGCATTCCAAATATCGATTTTTCGCTGAAGATCAGCGCGGTCGCACAGACGATCGAAGTGAGCTCCGCGGCGCCGATGGTAGACGTCACGCAAAGTAAAGTCGCGGTCGATGTGGAGCAGGAAGTTATCGACAATATTCCGAAAGGCCGCTCATTCCAGTCGCTGATCACCTTCGCGCCGGGCGCGCGCATGGAACCGCTCCAGGGCGGACGCAACGACAAGGGCAACAGCTTTCAGGTGGACGGAGCTTCCGACGCCGAAAATGTTTACCTGGTGGACGGCGTCAACATGACCGACGCGCAGAGCGGTGGCGTTGGCAAGAGCTTTCAGATTGACTTTATTCAGACTGTGCAGATTAAATCGACCGGCTTCGAAGCGAAGTATGGCGGCGCTTTGGGCGGTGTTGTGAACGCGATTCCGAAGCGCGGCACAAACGACTGGCATGGCGCATTGTTGACCTACATGCAGACGAATGCGCTGAATGCAAACGATCCGTGCCTGAGCGGATTGACCGCGGGCTACAACGGCGCGAACTTCAGCGGGCCTACAGCAGCGAACGTGAATACGTTCTCACAGAGCCAGGTATGCGGTTTGCGGCTGAATCCGGGACTGGCGGGGCTGAACAGCGCGGCTCGTCTGGACGGAACGCCTGAGTTTTATATCCCGAAAAAAGACCAGCGCAACATTCTGGAGCCCGGGTATGAAGCAAGCGGTCCACTCATGACTAATCGGGTCTGGTTGTACAGCAGCTATATTCCGACTCTCGACACTATTCATCGCCGAGTGAACTTTACCGGAGCAAACGCCGGACCACGCACACTGACCAGTTCGTTCGTGCAGCACAATATGTATAACCGCCTGGATTACCAGGCGCACAGCACGGTGCGACTGTTCGGAGCGTTGAATTACTCCTACGGCCGACAGACAGGGCAGCTTGTGCTTCCGGACAGCGCCGCTGGCCAGATCAACACGGGCGCCACCACCGATCCCAATACATTGCGTTCAGATGCGGGATTCACGTATCCGACTTCGGTGTACAGTTTCGGTGCGGACTGGACCCCGACGCCCAAGCTGGTGATCACAGCGCGTTACGGTTATTTCTTCAATAACGTGGAACAGCGCGGTATTCCCACGGGCATCCGTGATGTTTATCAGGCGAGCGTCAACGCCAATACGAAGGACCTGACGGGCGCGGCTTTCCCCGCTTCTTCATTCAACGCAACAGGTTTCGCCAACATTCCGTCGAATATCGCCCGCATTTACGACGCATTCAAGCGCAGGAGTTTCAATATTGACGCTTCTTATCTGGCGCGCGGGCTCGGCGGGACACATACGATCGAAGCAGGCTATTTCCAGCAGGCGCAGGAGAACGAGGTGCTGAACGGATATCAGGGCACCGTTGTCGATCTGTTCTGGGGACAGTCTTACCAACCACTGACCAGCGCCAGCGCCTGCGACGGCGTGAAGGCTCAGAACGTGGCGAATTTCGGAGCGGCCGGCAACCAGTGCCAGGGCCAGTACGGCTATTTCATGGTTGGTGGCCAGGCGGTAACGAATACGGGCGGCACAACCCAGAAAGCGCACGAATTCTACGTCCAGGATGCGTGGCAGGCGGGGCATGGCCTGACGCTGAACCTGGGAGTCCGCTTCCAGCAGGAAATTCTCCCGGCCTATGACACGAAACGATTCCCGAGTCTGGAGTTCGGCTGGAGCCAGAAGATCGCGCCCCGAATCGGCGTTGCCTATGATGTGTTGCACAACGGCAAGATCAAGGCTTTCGCCAGTTATGGGCAGTTCTACGACATGATGAAGATGAACCTTGCCCGCGGTTCGTTTGGCAGCGACTACTGGCATCAGTGCGTATACGCGCTCGATACGACCACCTATACGGGCATTCAACCATCGGACACCAGCGGTAACGGCGGTTGCCCGGCGAGCGGTCCGGCGCCAGGCGTCAGCGCACGGTTTATCGAAAACCTGGATCTCCGGGCGACGAAGGCGGATCCCCGCGATCCTGGAATCGACGTCAACATGAACCCGATGAAGCAGCATGAAATCACGGCCGGTGTGGACTGGGCGATTAACAGCAATTGGGGGCTCGAAGGCCGCTACTCGCGGAAACGGCTGGACAATGCGATCGAAGATATGTCGCTGACGGACAGCCTCGGTTACTACATCGGCAACCCTGGTTCAGCCTATGCTGATATCCTGCATCGGCCGACATCCATTCCTTGCGTTAAGACGACCGGGTTTACCTGCACAGCCGATCCCGTGTCGGGTCTGTACTACAACACGACGTCATTCTGTGCGGAATGCCCGGCGGTGCAGAAGGCTGTCCGAAACTATGACGGTCTGGAATTCCGGTTTATGAAGCGGGCAACTTCCGGTAAGTGGTTCGCGCAGGTTTCATACACGTACAGCAAGCTCGCCGGCAATTACTCGGGTCTCGTTAACACGGATCCTACCGACGCCAGCGGTGGCCGGCATAGCCCCAATTCGAGCCGTGCGTTCGACATTCCGACCATGACGTATCTGCCTAGCGGCAAACCGGACAACGGTCCGCTGGCCTCGGATCGCCCGAATACGGCAAACATATTCGCGTCGTATCCGATCAAGTGGTGGAAGCACATGGTGACAAATTTCGGCGTGACCGAAACGTTGTATCAGGGAACCCCGATCAGCACCTGTCTGCCAAGTCTCGGAACATCGTCGGCTTGCCAGCTGGCAGAGGGCCGCGGCAACGTGGCGTTGCTGTCACGCGGACCGGGAGGAACAATCGTCTCCAACGGAGCGGATATGGGCGCTCGTACCGATCCGCTCATTCAAACCGACCTCTCTTTGAAGCATGAGATCTCCGTTAGCAAGACGCACGAAGGCATGAAGCTGATGTTTGAGGCACAGGCTTCAAATCTGTTCAATCAGCATGCCAAGATGGCGTTCTACCAGTTCGCTATTCCGACAAGCTCGATCGCACCGTCAAGGCCGGCCCGTTTCGCGGGCGACCCCGGTTTCGATTACGGTAAGCTCATGAACGGCTTTAATTACGTGGATGCTCTCAACGGAACGGGTGCATTCTCCGGAGTTCAGGCGCCCCTGACGATGGCAAGCCGGTATGGTTTGCCTCAGTTGTTCCAGGGCGCGCGAACCGTGCGGCTTCAGATTCGCTTCACGTTCTGATTCGCAAATCCGCTAATAAGTAAGAAAGCAAGACGAGCCCCCGGGTTCCGCTAAGGAGCCCGGGGGCTTTTCACGTGTCCCTGGGCGCGGTGCCCTTTGCCGCCTCTGTTTCGCGTAAACTGAAAACAACGCATGTTGAAGCGCCTCTCCATTGCAGTCGCTGCCATTCTCCTGATGGCATCGCTGGCCCTGGTGATCTGGTTCGGGTCCTTCAACAAAGGCTCCTGGCCGCGGCCCGAAGATCCCGCTCAGACCTTCGTTTTCTTCGGCCTCTCCATCCTGATTTTCCTGCTGATGCTTGGGCTGGGCTACTGGTTCGTCCGGCTCACGATCAAGCTCTGGATCGCCCGCCAGACTGGTGGAGCCGGTTCGCGCATCCGCAACTTACTCGTGACAGGCGCGCTGGCGCTGAGCGTGATGCCCGTATTTTGCATGGTCCTGTTCAATTACTTCGTATTGAGTAAGACGCTGACGGCGTGGTTTACGATACCCGCGGACCACGTTGTCGCCGACTTCGCGAGAATCGGGGATGCGCTCAAAAATGAGATGAGCCGCCGCGCACTAGCCGAAGCGCAGCTTATTGCAGTGTCGCCAGAAGTCGCGACACTGCTTGGCGACGCCAGTGCCGACGCTTCAGACAATGCCTCCGCCTGGCTGTCCAGGTTCTGTCTCGACCATCAATTGGTGGCCGCGAGAATCCTTCCCGCCGGCTCCATGACACCCAGAGCCAGCTACGGCCAAATGCCGGGAACAACCATTGGAACAGCCATCGCCAAGATCCGTCGCGCCGACACGGAAATCGGGTCTGTCCTCGTAGCGGAGAAACTTCCGGTGGATTTTGTCGCGGGCGAAAAGCACATCCTCGACGACGTCAGTGTAAGAACACAGCTAAAAGACGAGAAGAGCAGTATCCGAACGAATTTGTTGCAGGTGATGGCGCTGGTCGCATTGTTTGTTCTGTTTGTGGCAACCTGGCTGGCGCAGTACCTCGCGCGGCAGATCAGTACGCCAATTACCGCCCTGTTGCAGGCTGTGGGCGAGGTCAGCCGCGGCAATCTGGGATATCGTGTCACCGCCACCGGTATCGATGAACTGGCTGTGCTGATAACCGGTTTTAATCGAATGACGGCCGACCTTGAAGCGAACCGGTCCGAGCTGGAGACCCGGCGCCGCTTCACGGAAGCCATCCTCGAAAGTATTCCGACGGGTGTCATCTCGGTGGATTCCGGCGGCGTCATCCAGCGCGTGAACAAGGCTCTGACGCAGATGCTGCCGGATGCGGGCGCGCGCGCGACCTCCCGTCTTGACGATCTGTTTTCACCGGAAGACGCCATCGAAATCCGCTATCTGATGAACCGGGCCCGGCGCACCGGACTGTCTTCGCGGCAGTTTGAAATCCATACTCCCGCGAAGACGCTGCACCTGGCAATCACGGTCGCGGCAATTGAAGGCGGGCGAAATGCGGGATTTGTGGTGGTCGTCGAGGACACCAGCGATCTGCTGCGCGCTCAAAAAGTGGCAGCCTGGAGCGAGGTGGCGCGCCGCGTCGCCCATGAGATCCGCAATCCGCTGACTCCGATTACGCTCTCGGCTGAGCGAATTGTGCGCCAGGCCAATCGCAACACGCTACCTTCGACGGTGGACCGGGTACTTCGGGAATGCGCGGGCACGATCCTCGATGAGACTGCGTCCGTGAAGCGATTGGTCGATGAATTTTCGCAGTTCTCGCGCCTGCCCGCAGCCCGGCTGGTGCTGTGCGATCTCAACGAAGTCGTCGCCAACGGCATCGGGGTTTTTGATGGGCGGCTGGAGGGAATCGAACTCACGGTGGATCTCTCTGCCGGTTTGCCCGCCGTCATGGCGGATCCCGAGCAACTGAAACGGGTCGTGGTCAATCTGATCGACAATGCGGCGGAAGCGATGCAGGATTCTCCTGTGAAAATACTCCTCGTGCAGACGCGCCCCGGCCCCGCCGACTCCGCCGAGATTATCATCGCCGACTCCGGCTGCGGCGTTACAGCCGAGGAAAAGGAGAAGCTGTTTCTGCCCTACTTTTCCACGAAAGGGCGGGGCACCGGATTGGGGCTCGCCATCGTCAGTCATATTCTCACCGAGCACGGAGCCAGCATTCGCGTTGAAGATAATAAGCCGAGCGGCGCGCGCTTTACCATTGAAGTTCCGGGCGCGGCATCGGCCGATGAAGCTCCGGTGCCGGTCTCGACAACGGTCACGCTCTGACACCATCCGGCAAAACAAAGCCCGATGTGCGGTCCGGATTTTCCACCGGTACTAAAATATAGGAGACCTTCATCGAGCGGGCTGTTTCCCCCTTCCTAATCGTCCTATGAAATCGCCACGCATTCTTATCGTCGATGACGAACCGGGCATCCGACAGACGCTGGGCGCAGTCCTCGACGATGAAGGCTTCCGCGTCGACTCCGTCAACAGCGGCGAACGTTGCCTGGATGCGCTGGCGGAAACGCTTTACGAAGTTCTGTTGCTCGATATCTGGTTGCCTGGCGCCGACGGATTAGCCATTCTCGAGCGTGTCCAGAAAATGCCCGCGGCGGACCGGCCCGTGGTTGTGATGATTTCCGGCCACGCGACAATCGACACCGCGGTGCGCGCGACAAAACTGGGAGCATTCGATTTTCTGGAGAAGCCTCTTTCCATTGAACGTGTCCTCGTCGTGGTCAGGAACGCGATCGAACATCGGCTGCTGCGTCTTGAAAACGAGCAATACAGAGAATCCAAAGCCGGGCAGCCTTACATTGTTGGTGACAGCGTGCCCATGAAGGCGCTCCGGCAACAACTCGCTCTGATGGCAAGCACCAACGGCCGGGTCCTGATCTATGGCGAAAGCGGGACGGGTAAGGAACTTGTTGCCCATGCGCTGCATGCGATGAGCGCGCGAGCCGCGAAGCCGTTTGTCGACGTCAACTGCGCGGCCATCCCCGAAGATCTGATTGAGAGCGAATTGTTCGGCCACATGAAGGGCAGTTTCACGGCGGCTCACGAGCGGAAGATCGGAAAATTTCAAAAGGCCGACGGCGGCACTTTGTTTCTCGACGAAGTGGGAGACATGAGCCTGAAAACCCAGGCCAAAGTGCTGCGAGTCCTGGAAGACCAGCGTTTCGAGCCGGTGGGGGCGCAGGAGTCGGTCCAGGTGGATGTGCGCGTGGTCGCGGCCACGAATAAGAATCTCGAGCACGAAATCGATTCGGGTAATTTCCGCGAAGCTCTGTTCTACCGGTTGAACGTGATTCCGTTTCACGTCCCGCCATTGCGGGAGCGCAGGGAAGATATTCCGGTTCTGGCAGCCTTCTTCCTCGAAGAATTCACGCGGGCATACGGGCGCAAACCGAAGGAACTCACCCCCGCCGCTCTGGAACTGCTGGGCGAACACCACTGGCCGGGCAATGTCAGGGAACTCCGCAATCTGATCGAGCGCATCGTCATCCTGCACCCTCAGAGCAAAGTCGACGCAAGGCACATTCCATTGCAGGCTGTGCAGCCACGCAAACCAGGCGCAGACCGTTCCACGGAACGCTACGGAAGTCTTCAGGATGTGCGGGAAGCCGCTGAACGGGAATACATTCTGCGCAAGCTCGAAGAGGCGAATGGCAACGTCAGCCGGGCAGCCGAACTGTTAGGCCTGGAGCGAAGTAATCTGTATCGAAAAATGAAATCCCTGGGAATGGCGCCGCGGGAGTAAATAAGGGAGGCGTGTGCGCAGACCGCTACGCGCCTTCGTGCAGCTTGTGATGAATGGCGTAGAGCGCGAGCTCCAGCCGGTCGGACACACCGAGCTTATCGAAAATATTGTGCAGGTGGTTTTTCACCGTTTGCTCGCTGATGAACAGGCGTTCGGCCATGTCCTTATTCTTGAAACCCTGCGCGATCAGCCCCACTATTTCACGCTCGCGCGTGCTGAGCGTCGCTCCATGTTCCCGCAGTCCCTGGCGGGCCGCTACATTGCCGGGACCTTTCTTCGAAAGGCGGCGGATGACGTCGGCGGTCGACATTCGATCCAGCCAGATTTCTCCCGCATGCACCTTGCGCACGCTCTTCAGCAGCAATTCGGTGGAAGTGCTCTTCGGCACTATGCCGCTGCAGCCAAGTCGTACAGCTTCCACAATGTCTTCCTTGCCGTCTTCGGCGACCATCAGGATCACACGGGTGGAAAGCTTCACTTCATGGATTGCTGCGAATATGCGTTGACTCGCCGGGGCGTTTGCCGGCCAGCCCAGCAGAACCACATCCGGCCGGACCATACGGATTTGATCAGCCGCGTTGGCGGCATTCTCAATCGTTCCAGCCACATCCAGATCCGCCTGTGCGGTCACAAGATTAGACAGACCGTCCCTAAAGAGGCTCTTGTCGTCGGCAATGAGTACCCGTATTGAGGCCATGCCATTTTTCGCCAGCCCGACGCCGAGTCCAGTAGCGGACAGTGTGGTTTCTAGTCTTGCCAATTCTTAAACTCCCGATATCATAGTGTAGTTTTATGGTACCAGTGAGGTCAAGAAAAGATAGAAATGTCAGGTACCAGTGTTCCGGTAGTACCAGAACGCACAACCACGTAAATGAATCATATAGAGTGAAAGGTGGATGAAGACGACGTCGGGAGAAGTCGATTACCAGCAGTTTTGGATGGGCTTGCAGCAACTGGGTCTCAATGCCTATGAGGCACGGAGCTATCTGGTTTTGTTAGGCCATTCACGTTTTAAGGCGCTGGAACTCGCGCCCCGTGCCCGGGTACCCCGCCAAAAGATATATGAGGTACTGGATAGCCTGGTAGAGCGAGGATTTGCACGGGTGGTTCAGGATCGCACCAAATTATTCTCCGCAGTCGAACCGAATCTCGCGATTCCCGCCTGGCTGGCACGTAAGCGTGAACTGGTGGAACATGAACTGGCCGGCCAATCGCGCTCCGCGAATAACCTGATGGAAGATCTGAACGGCCTCTATTCGAAAGGAAAAGGTGGCCGGGGTACGCTCGATTTTCTGAGGATAGTGGCTGAGCCCTCGCAGACCGCGGCCGAATACCGCAGAATGCTGAGCGAAGTCACCACGGAATACCTGGAATTCTCACGCCCGCCATATGCGGTTGACCCACTGGATGAAAAGCTGGTCAGGAAGGTGCGGAGTCACGGAGTTTCCTGCCGTTTGCTGATTGAAACCGGTACCCTCAACGATCCCCACCGCCAACGCTTAGCCGAATACGCGCACGCCGGAGTTGAGATCCGCCAGGCGCCGTCATTGCCGATGAAACTGGCGCTGTTCGATGGCAAGCAGGGTCTGATCGCGCTCCTCGATCCAGTCATCAGCATTCCGGCGTGGACTTCTCTCGTCTTCGATCACGCAGGGTTTGCCGAAGCGATGCACCATTTGTTCGAGGACCATTGGCAACGGGCCGCGGATTTCAAAGACTGACGTCGATTGCCTGCGAACAATTGAGAAACTATACGTGCGGTTCCGAGACGTTTTCGTGGTGCGTCAGGATATCGCGCACTGCGTAAATGCGCCGGTCCTGCGACTCGAAATAGGTGCGCATAACCAGCTCTCCGATCAGTCCGGTCGAAAACATCATCAAGCCGACCAGTAGCAGCATCGCGCCGGCCAGCATCAGTGGGCCATGCTCCTGAATAATATCGATCCGCGTGAAGAGCTTCTCGATCAGGCAGAAGCCCAGAATTGCCGATCCCGCACTGGTCCCCGCCAGCCCCAGAGCGCCAAAGAAGTGCATCGGTCGCGTGGCGTACTTCAGCAGGAAACGGATCGTCAGGATATCGAACAGAACCCGAAAGGTGCGGCTCAGGCCGTAATGGGAAACGCCGCCGCCTCGTGGGGGATTCTGAATTGGCACTTCCACCACTCGAGCGCCGTAAAAACTGGCCAGCGCCGGAATAAAGCGGTGCAGTTCGCCATAGAGATGAACGTCTTCCAGAACCTCGGAACGATACGCCTTGAATGTGGTTCCGAAATCGCGCAGGTCCATCCCGGAGGCTTTCGCCATGAGCCAGTTGGCGATCTTTGAAGGCAGCCGCCGCGTCAGGGCATTGTCCGCCCGCTCATGACGCCAGCCGCTCGCAATGTCGTAGCCTTCGTCGATCGGCTTCAGCAGCGCGGGTATGTCTTCGGGCGCGTGCTGTAGATCGCCGTCCATCGCAATGATCACGTCGCCTTTCGCTTCATGGAACCCGGCGGAAAGCGCGGCGGTCTGGCCGAAGTTGCGGCGCAGGCGGACCACTTTCAGGCGATGATCTGTCTGCACCAGGTTGGCGAGCAACTCATGGCTGCGGTCCGTGGAAGCGTCGTCAATGAAGAGAATCTCGTAGGGGCGGCCGACGCCGGCCAGCACCGACGTGAGCCGGTCGTAGAGCGGAAGAATGGAATGCTCTTCGTTATGAATAGGGACGACGAGTGACAGCATCGATTAAGCTCTTATTCTAGCGTCTTGCCGGCAGGCAAATTCATGGAAAACGAGAGAATCCCGTATCGCGCCACCGAAGCCGCCGCCGCATGGACCGGAATTGGTCCCCTGCCGGTCAGCGTTCTGCTGGAAAATGTCCGCAGCTTATACAACGTCGGCGCCTTCTTCCGGACGGGAGACGCGGTGGCTCTGGAAAAGCTCTACCTTGCGGGAATCACAGGCTATCCGCCGCAGAAGATGATTACCAAGACAGCCCTGGGCGCGGAGGAAACGGTCTGCTGGGAGCGGACGGCGGACGCGCGCGACCAGGTTCTTACCCTGCGGGCACGCCATTATGAAATCGCAGCCATCGAAACCAGCGTTCACGCCGTCGATTTGTTCGATTGGCAGCCGCGTTTCCCCGTCTGCGTCCTTTTCGGACATGAAACCGACGGGCTGACGCCGGAACTCGGAGCCCTGGCCGATACGCATGTCCGGATTCCGATGCTGGGGCGGAAGCATTCTCTGAATGTGGCAACCGCGGGCGGCGTCGTCCTGTACGAATTGCTCAGGAAGTACCGTTCCAGCTTCCTTACATGCCGGTAAAGCATTGAAAATAAGTCCCGAACCAAGCTTCCATGTAATTGTGGAGGCGGTCTCCACGATTACATAGATATTGACCGGGGCTTGGCAAATTCGATTACCCAGCTGTTTGCATTCTGCCCGCGGCGATTCATAAAAAAGGCTTCCGCGGCGGTGCCTGGTCGACTCCCGCCCGGCCAGCCGTAATCTCGGCGACAAAATAATTTTCGCCCCGGATCGGACACCCGGCGATACGCCGCAACATAGCTAACTGGCCGGTGTGAGTCAAAGCATCAGCGATTGGGCCCTGGAACAGCCTGTTTGCCAGATCTCCATCAAGTTCTGTGGCCGCAAGGCGGTCATCCAGCACTCGAAGGGCCTGGAAAAAGCGCGCGACTTCGTCTGGCCATGCCAGCGGAGAGGAGTCCTGCCATTTTTGTTGTCCGTCCACCAGGGAAACTGCCCAATCCATCAGATCACCCATATGAGCGAGAATGTGACCCGGTGTTCGCGCGCCGGGGCCATCGCCGTATTCTCCGAATTCCGCCGGTGCCTTTTCGGCCGCACGCAAAGCCCGATAGGCGAGGGTTGCCACGGCATGTCGAAGTAAAATGGTCGGGCCGCTGTTGCTCATGACGGACATAATCGCACAAAAAGTATTGCCCCGCGCCTCCTGGAACGCGATGAAACCGCAGCTTCTTTGCACATTTGCGGTTTTCCGGACGTCAAAACATCGGGAGTGGCCCCGCGTGATATTCTGATCCGATGCTTTCTGCGTAGCCTTTCGCCGCTTCCATACGTCTGAATATGCAAACCTTTACGTGCCCGAATGTTGCGCAAAAGTTCCGTATGGAGGATGATTGCGACGGGTATACACTACTCGTTGCCTGTCTTCTCTGAGCCACGCCTGCACATAAGCTGAATACAAAAGATGTTTGAACTGCTCTTCAAATACCCGCCCGCAATCTTCTCCAAAGGCAAGCTCGTGCTGCTCGCTCCGTGGCCTTTCTGGGCGATGATATTGCTGGTCATTCTGTCTGCGGGAGGGATTTACTGGTTCCTGCGCGAGCGGCGCGCGGCTTTGACAACGGTTCGCCTGATTGCTATCGGAATCGCCCAGACTGCGATGATCGCCGTCATTTTATTCATGCTCTGGCATCCTGCCATGAGTGTGGCGCGCCTCCGGCCGCAACAAAACGTCGTCGCGGTGCTGGTTGACGATTCCCGCAGTATGGGTCTGGTCGACGCAGGGTCGGGCGATGGTAAGAGCCGTCTGCAAAATGCGGAAGATCTTCTTAATAACGATTTGCTGCCGGAACTCTCGAAGAAGTACCAGATCCGCCTCTACAGTTTCGGCCATGATGCCAATCGCATCGATCTCGCCAACACCCAACAGGTGAAGAACCTGACGCCGGACGACAACGCGACCCGGATCGGCGATAGTCTGAAGCACATCGCCGCCGAAGCCAGCACCATGCCGCTCGGCGCGGTCGTTCTTCTGACGGATGGGGGCGACAACACCGGGGGCGTGGATCGCGAAACCCTGGCGCAGGTGCGGCAACTCCACCTTCCGATTCACACAATCGGCTTCGGTCCCGACCATTTTGCGAAGGATATCGAGATCGCGGATGCCGATGTTCCGGCGCGAGTCCTCGCAAATTCCCGGGTCAGCGCCCATGTCAATTTCCGCCAGCACGGCTACGAGGGGCAAAAGGTAAACCTGATGGTCCGCGAGAACGGCCACCCTCTGGCAAAACAGGAAATGACCTTGAAGCCGGAAGCCGATCAGTCGGAAACCATTATGTTTAACTCCGGCCCGGCCGGGGCGCACACTTTTCAGATCGGTATCGATCCGGCCGCCGGCGAGCCGAATGCGCAGAACAATTTCGTGGTCCGGCTGGTCAACGTTACCCAGAAAAAGCAGCGCGTTCTCTATTTCGAAGGGGAACCCAAGTGGGAGTACAAATTCATCCGGCGCGCGCTCGATGACGATCCGGCCATTGAGATTGTCAGCATGGTGCGTACCACTGAAAATAAGACTTACCGCCAGGGCATCGCCAATTCCAAAGAACTGGAAGAAGGCTTCCCCGACAAACCTGAAGATTTGTTCGCCTACGATGGTCTGATCATCGGCAGCGAAGAAGCCAGCTATTTCTCACCGGCGCAACAAGCGGCAATCCGCGATTTTGCCGACAGGCGCGGTGGCGGCGTGATGTTTCTTGCCGGACGTTTTTCCCTCAGCGACGGCGGCTATGCCAACACACCTATGGCGGAAATGATGCCGCTTCGCCTGATGCCCGAAAAAAGCTTTTCGCGCAACTTCGCAACACCAACGCTAACCGATGCCGGGAAAGCCAGTCCAATTCTGCGTTTGGTCGATGAATCCGAAGCGAACGACGCGCGCTGGAAAAAGATGCCGCAGATCGCCAATTACGCGGTCATGGGAGCGCCCAAGCCCGGAGCTGTCGTGCTGATGAATGTCGGCGAAACCGGAAAACGCACCAGTCCTCTGCTGGCGATTCAGAATTATGGCCATGGACGTACTGCTGTGCTGGCAACCTCCGGAACCTGGCGTTGGCAGATGTTGCAGGATCACACGGATATGACCCACGAAACGTTCTGGCAGCAAATCATGCGCTGGCTCGTGACGGAAACTCCTGGTCAGGTGGCCGCCAGTACGCCGCACCAGATGCTGAATGACGATGGCCAGGTCCATCTCCGCGCCATGGTTCGCGATAAGACTTACCAGACAGTTGCGGGAGCCACGGTCGAGGCCACAATCAATCGTCCGGACGGAACTACGGAAACCGTGACCATGAAACCGGATCCGCTGGAGCCTGGAGCCTACACCGGAAACTATTCAGCCGATAAATCGGGAGCTTATGTGGCCGAGGTGGTGGCCCACGATGGCAAACTCGAGGTGGGCCGCGATACCCTGACCTTCCGCCGCGAAGACGGCGTAGCGGAAAACTTCAATGCTTCGCAGAATAAGGAACTGCTGACCCGGCTTTCCGCCGATACAGGCGGCAACTACTATACGCCGGCGAATGCGAAACGCCTGGGCGATGAAGTTGCAATATCCGAAGCGGGCATCTCGGGCCACGACAGCCTGGATATCTGGGACATGCCGGCCTTATTCCTGCTGCTGATTCTGCTTCGTGGCGCGGAATGGTTGCTTCGGCGAAAATGGGGTGTAGTATGACACGTGGGCGTCTGGCAAAAACGGCTGTCATCGCAGCGTGTCTCGCTGCCGGGCAAATGGCCTTCGGCGCGACGTATTACCTGACAGTCGCAGGTCTGGGCGGCGAACCCGACTACGAGCAGCGCTTCCAGATGCTCGCCACTGACACGGACAAAATGCTGCGGGAGTCTCCGGGAACGGATAAGACGGTAGAAACCCTGAAAGGCGCCGACGCCACCCGTGCCAAACTCGGAGCCGCTCTGGGTAAAATCGCGGCCCAGGCCAAGCCAGCCGATGCCTTCGTCTTTATGATGATCGGTCATGGCACTTTCGATGGTTCCGAGTACAAATTCAACTTGCCCGGTCCGGATATTTCGGCCCCGGAACTTGCCGTTCTCCTCAACAGAATCCCCGCGAGCCGTCAGCTGATTGTGGATATGACCAGCGCCAGCGGCGGTGCGGTGGATGTGTTGAAAAAAGACGGCCGCGTGATCATCACGGCCACGAAATCCGGCACCGAGAAAAACGCCACTGTTTTTGCCCGCTATTGGGTGGAAGCCATGCGCGATCCGTCGGCGGATACCGATAAGAACCAGGCCATCACAGCGCTCGAAGCATACAAGTACGCTCAGACGAAGACTGCGGCCTTTTTTACCGATCAGAAGCACCTGGCCACCGAACACGCCCAGCTGGCCGACGAGGCTCACGCCGGCGCATTCACGCTGGTCCGGTTCGGATCGGCGGCCGCCGAAGTGACAGACCCGGCTAAGCGAGCCCTGGTTGCGAAAAAAGAAGAGATAGAAAATAAGATTGACGCTCTGAAGTTCCAGAAGGACCTGATGGACGCCGAAGATTACCGGCGTCAGATAACCGCGCTGCTGATAGATCTCGCGAAAACTCAGGGAGAAATTGAGAAGTGAAACGTAAGGCTTTACTGGCGGGAATAGGGTTGATGTCCGCATGCGTGGGGATTCTTGCCCAACGCCCCGTCGATGTCCAAATCCCAACCAACCCGGATTTCACGGTGCCGGTTGGTCCGGGCGCGCCAAAAAGAGCGCCCGCCAAAGCTCAGCCAACTCAGGCCGCTCCGGCGCCCATTCGCACGTCGCTTACGCTCGCGCAGGTGGAAGGCATGTGGCGCGCGGCGCGTACTCCGGACGATTTCAAATCGGTCGGCAGCGCCTTCGAAACTCTGCTGAAATCCGATCCCTCCAATGCCAACTACCGGGTTCGCTACGCAACGCTGTTGTTCGAACGTTTCAACGCGCCCGATGCCGAATCCCTTTATCAGGAAGCGCTGAAGCTCGATCCGAAGAATGCCCAGGCATATCTGGGGCTCGCCGAGATCTACGCCGAAGGTTTCGACGAACTCGGAACGCAGAGCGCGCAGGCGGCTCTCGGTATAGACCCGAAGCTTTATCACGCTCACGAAATTCTGGCGCGCATCGCCCTTGAAGATAACGATCTGAAGAAGGCGGCCGAGGCCGCCGATGCCGCATTGGCGATCAATCCCGATGCGCTTGAGGCCATCGCGATTCACGCCACCATCGATCTCCTCCAGGACAAATCACCCGACGCGTGGGTATCGAAGATCGGCAATCGTGGGGACGGCTACGCGGACATCGCGCGGGCCCTCGTCATCAATCGCCGCTACGATGACGGAATCATTTATTACCGGAAAGCGATTGCGGCCAAGCCGGATCTCTGGAGCGCGCATTCGCAGCTGGGCGTCAGCCTGATGCGCTTCGGCCAGAACGACGAAGCCCGCAAAGAACTGGAACTGGCCTACAACAACGGCTATCGCGACGCTGCCACGCCGAACACCCTGAAGCTTCTCGACACCTACAAGGATTACGACACTTTCACCTGGCCGAGTGCCGCGGCGCCAGTCGGAATTCTCAAGCTGGATAAAAAAGAATCTGCCGCCCTGCGTCCTTATTTCGAAGCCGAGATGAAGCGGGCCATGGCTACGTACGAGAAGAAGTACGGCTACAAAATGACGAAGCCGGTGCAGATGGAAGTCTATCGGCAGGAAGGCGATTTCGCCGTCCGCGTCATGGGTCTGCCCGGCGTTGGTCTTCTTGGAGTTACGTTTGACACCGTGGTCGCGATGGACGGTCCGTCTTCCCGCGCGAAGCAGGAAGGCTATCACTGGGCCAGTGTGCTGTGGCACGAATTAAGCCACGTTTACACCATCGCGATGACCAATGAACGGGTGCCGCGCTGGTTTACCGAGGGCGTTGCTGTGCATGAGGAAGCCGCCACGACACCCGATTGGGGCGACCGTCTTAATCCGCCGATCCTCACCGCTATCCGCGAAAAGAAACTGCTGCCGATCGCCCAGATGGATCGTGGTTTTGTGCACCCCACTTATCCCGAGCAGGTGATCGTCTCTTATTTCCAGGCTGGCAAGATCTGCGATTTCATAGTGAAGCGCTGGGGCGACCAGAAACTCGTCGATATGATCCACGCGTTTTCCGACGCGAATATCACCACGGTCGATGTCATCCGCCAGCAACTCAAAATTGAGCCGGAACAGTTCGACAAGGACTTCCTGGCCGATCTGAACGAACAAGCGGGCAAAACCGTTGGGAGCTTTGAGGCCTGGACGAAGCAGCTGCGCGATCTCAATCAGGCCATCAAAGAAGATAAGGCGCCGGCCGATCTTCTCCAAAAGGCGCGCGAACTTGAAGACATGTATCCCGAATATGTGGAAGCGGGCAACGCTTACGTGATGGCGGCGAACGCCTGCCTGAAGACGGGCAATAAGGCGTGCGCCATGGCAGAGTATGCGAAATATTCGCGCATTGGCGGACGTGATCTCGATGCCATGGAAAAATACGCCGCGCTGCTCGCCGAGGCGGGCAATAAGAAGGACGCCGCAGCCGCCCTGGGGCGCATGATCTACGTTTTCCCGCTCGATGCCGGCCTCCACGAAAAGCTCGGCAATCTGGATCTCGAAACGGGAAACAACGCGGACGCTGTTCGCGAATTCCAGGTACTCGTGGCCCTCAATACCGGCGATAAAGCCGGGAGCCACTACAATCTTGCAAAGGCCTACAAGGCCGAAGGTCAGACAGATAAAGCCAGAGAGGAAGCCATCACCGCGCTCGAAGTCGCGCCTGAATACAGGCCGGCGCAGAAGCTGCTGCTCGAAGTGAGCGGCGACGGTAAATAATAACGATCCATGTCCACAACTCCACAGCTAGATACCGATGTCCTGAAGTCCAGAGTTGCACGCTTTCGCGAAGTCGACAGCGAAATCGTCAGGCAGGTGAAGCGCGTCATCGTTGGTCAGGACGAGGTGCTGGAACAGGTCCGTATCGGCCTCTTCGTCGGCGGCCACTGTCTGATCACCGGGCTTCCCGGAACCGCCAAGACTTTGCTGGTGCGCACCATGGCCGAAGTGCTCGGCCTCGAATTCAAGCGCATCCAGTTCACCCCCGATCTGATGCCCAGCGACATTACGGGTACCGACATCATCGAAGAGGATGAGCACGGCCACCGCGCGTGGACCTTCGTCCGCGGACCGCTCTTTGCCAACGTTCTGCTGGCCGATGAAATCAACCGTACGCCACCCAAGACGCAGTCCGCACTGCTCGAAGCCATGCAGGAGCGTGCCTGCACGGTGCGCGGCAATAACTACAAACTGCCTGCGCCGTTCTTTGTTCTGGCCACGCAGAACCCGATCGAACTCGAAGGCACCTATCCGCTTCCGGAAGCCCAGCTCGATCGGTTTCTCTTCAACATTCTGCTCGACTATCTGACCGCCGAGGAAGAATTGCAGGTTGTGGATCTGACCACCACCACACACGTGGCCAAGGCCGATCCAATCACAACCGCCCAGGAAATTCTCGACTTCCAGCAGCTGGTTCGCATGACTCCGATCTCGGAAACAGTTGCGCGCCACGCCATCGATCTGGTGCGGGCGACACGATTGAAAGATCCCGCCGCGCCCGACGTGGTCCGCAAATACGTCAACTACGGCGGCAGCGTCCGCGCAGCTCAGTTCCTTGTGCTCGGCGCGAAGGCGCGCGCCCTGATGAAGGGCCGCTATCACGTGAGCTTTGAAGACGTCCGCGAGCTGTTCGTTCCGATCCTCCGGCACCGCGTCCTCCTGAATTTCCACGCGGAATCCGAGAAGGTCTCAACCGACGACGTGTTGAAGCAGATTCTTCAGGTCAAGCCGGCACCCAAAGAATAAAGCCAGGCTTCGGCCCTCCATCGGCCGCCGCCCCACAGCCAACGACAAAAGACGACTACTGAAAAATGCTGCAGCGATTCCTGGATCCGACAGTTCTGGCCTCCATCTCTTCCCTCGATCTCGTGGCGAAGACGGTGGTGGATGGTTTCGTTGCGGGCCTTCACCGCTCCCCGAGCTTCGGCTTTAGTCAGGAGTTCGCCGAATACCGTCAGTACGTCGAAGGCGACGACCTCCGCCATGTCGATTGGAACGTCTTCGCCCGCACCGAGCGTGTCTATCTCAAACGGTTTCGCGGCGAAACAAACTCGCAGCTCCTGATTCTTCTCGATACCAGCGCGTCCATGGGTTATACCTCGGGAAAAATCACGAAGCTCGATTACGGCCGCTACATGGCCGCGTCGCTGGCGTATCTTTCATCCGGCCAGCGGGACGCGACAGGCCTGATCGTCTTTGATGAAGACGTCATCAACTACGTCCCGCCCTCCACCCGGCAGGGCCAGTTAATGCGTAACCTGCATGCCATCGAAAAAGCGGAAGCGGGCAAGCGCACGGATTTCGCGAAACCCTTCTCGCACTTTCAGCAGTACCTCCGCCGGCGCGGCATCGTCATCGTCATCTCGGATTTTTACGACGATCCGAAGAAGATCTGCCAGGTCGTCGAACCACTCCGCTTCCACGGCAATGAAGTTGTCCTCTTTCATCTGCTCGACCCGCAGGAAATCGCTCCGAAGTTCAAAGATCCCGTCCTTCTTCTCGATGTCGAAGATAACGTGGCAATGGAAGTCACCCCGGACTACGCGAAGACTGAATACAAACAGAAGATGGACCAGCACATCAAAGGCCTGCGGGATGAGGCGGCCCGTGCGGGACTGGAATACGTTTTCATGGACACCTCCAAACCTCTCGATGTGGGCTTGCGCAACTATCTCGCAATCCGCCAAAGGAGGATGTAAGTGGGCTTTCTCGCTCCCTGGTTCCTCGGCGGTCTCGCAGTTCTCGGCCTGCCGGTTTATATCCACCTGCTGCGGCAATACAAGCAGACCCCGATGCCGTTCAGCTCGCTCATGTTCTTTGAGCGGCGGACACAGAGCTCCATCAAGCATCGCCGCCTGAAGTATCTGCTGCTCTTCGCTCTGCGCTGCCTGTTTATATTCCTCCTGGTGCTGGCTTTCTCCCGCCCGTTTGTCAAATCGTCCGTTGGCCAGGGAGCCATTTCGGGCAAGCGTGTCGTAATCGCGCTCGATAATTCCTTCAGCATGCGCCAGGACGATCACTTTGCCAAAGCGAAGAAGGATGCCCTCGACGCCGTGCAATCTCTCGGCGACGGCGACCGCGCGCAGATCGTCACTTTCGGCGGAGCGGCGAAGCTCCTCACGGAAATGACCAACGACAAGCAGGTTCTCCGCGGAGCCGTCGAAGGTATTGAATCAGGCGACGACGCCAGTTCGTACAGCGAGCTCTCCCGAGTGCTTCGTTCGACCGAGGAAACCGTTAAAACCGATCTCACGGCCGAAATCTTCACCGACCGGCAGAAATCTTCCTGGCCCCCCAGTTTCTCCGACGCGCGTCTCGATCCCGGCACGAAGCTCAATGTCCATTCCTACGCGGATAAAGCCATCCCGAACTTCACCGTTGAGAGCGTGGATGCGCCCCGCCGTGTTTTCGACACCAAAAAAGTCCGCACCCTGGCCACTATCGCGGGCTTCAACACTCCCGAAGCCACCCGCACGGTCACCCTCATCGCCAACGGCAAAACCCTCGAAACCAAACAGGTCAAGGTGCCGGCTAACGGCCGCGCTACGGCGGAATTCCTCACGCTCGATGCCCCTTATGGCTTCACGAAATGCGAAATCCGCATTGATGCGGCAGACGCTTTCCCCGATGACGACCGCTGGCTGTTTGCCGTCGAACGCAGCGATCCCAAGCCGGCCCTGCTGGTCCATACCGCCAACGACGTCAATAGCCCCATTTACATCCGCACCGCGCTCGACGCCGCCACCGAAGCCGCTTTCACCATCGACTCGCAGACCCCCGAGCAGGCTGGCGGCGCGACACTCTCGAAATACGCCTTCGTCATCCTCTCCGATACCGGCCCGCTCCAGCAGCGCCTTCAGGACGAGTTGGAGAAGTATGTGCAAAACGGTGGCTCCGTCATGATTACGCTCGGTAAGAATGCCGTGCCGGGGTCCCGCTTGCCAGCCGCCGGAATTCAGGTGCTGCAGATCCGCACATTGAATCCGGATCACGAACGCCCCCTCACCGTCTCGCAGGCCGACAACTCTTACCCCTCGTTCGGCAATGGCCAGAACTGGGACGGCGTGCAATTCCTCCAGATGGCGAAACTCACCCTGCCTCAGGATGCCGGCGCTACCCGTGTAGCCGCCCGCCTGTCGGACGGTTCTCCGCTACTGGTGGACCGCAGGAACGGGGAAGGGCACGTCATCGTGCTTGCATCCGCGCTGGATAACATTGCAAGCAATCTTCCCCTTCAGCCGGTCTGGCTCCCCTTTATCGAACAGACGACTCACGAAATGGGCGGAATGGGCGCCGCCCGAACCAACTATCGTGTCGGCTCGTACGTAGACCTCAGAACAGTGAAAGAGAAGAACGTTCCTATCGAAATCCTCGGACCGGACAACAAACGTTTGCTCTCCCTGTCCGAATCCGCCAAGGCTACGGCATTCCAGTTCCCGACCCAGGGTTTCTTCGATATTCGGCGCGCCAACGGCAGGGAAGAAATGGCCGCGGTCAATCCGGACCGCCGGGAATCCGATTTTACCCTCGTTACGCCCGAGACGATAAATCTGTGGAAGAATACGGGTGTAGGTTCCAATTCGGGAACCGCCGCCAGGTCGGGTGGCAATACAGAAGAGAAATCGGAGCTCTGGTGGTGGGTGCTGGCCTTGCTCGCCATGCTGGCAATTGCGGAAACCGTGGTAGGCAACCGGCATCTTGAAACGGCCGGCAGGGAAGTCGCGTAGGCGTCATTAGTCGTAGAAGTGAAGGAGCAGCATGAATCCAATCGCAGGCCTTGCACAGTATCTGGACCAGCTGGAGCGGCGCCTCCGCCTGTTTGCGTGGACCCGGGGGGCTGCGGCCACCGCCGCTGTCGCTCTGCTGTTGACAGGGATTATCGTCGGGTCGCTGACGGGCTCCGCCTTTACTGCTTCTACTCTGCTGATAGGCCGCGCCCTGCTGTTTCTCGGCATTGGCGCCGTGGTCGCCGTCGCCCTGATTGTGCCGCTCATGCGCATGAACCGCCGCCGTGCAGCCAACGAAGTGGAACGCCGCCGTCCCGGTTTTGATCAGCGCCTGCTCACTTTTACCGAAAAACAGCGCGATAAACCCGACGATCCATTCCTCCCGCTGCTGGCCGAAGATGCGTTGAAAATGACTGGCGATGCGCAGCCGGAAATGATCGTCGAGCAGAGCCGTCTGATCGGTTTTGCCGCCATTGCAGCGACCGCTTTCGGAGTTCTTGCCTGGCTGATGTTCTGGGGTCCGGGCGTGTTTGGATATGGAACTCAGGTTTTGTGGGGCAGTTTGCCCAAGACCAGCGCCGCAACTGGTGTCTACAGCGTGACTGTCGATCCTGGCTCGAAAACCGTCCGCCGCCGTTCGGATTTGCCCGTCACCGCGCATTTGGCCGGTTACACCGCCTCCAAGGCGAGCCTTTGGGCCAGATACGCCAGTTCCGGCAAGTGGGAACAGGCTCCCATGATGGTGGAAAACGGGGGTTCCGGCTTTGGCTTCACTTTTGTCGGCCTGCCGGAAGATGTCGAATACTACGTCGAGGCTGGTGGCATCAAGTCCCCATCGTTCAAACTGCACACGGTGGACCTTCCCGGCGTGAAAAATATCGCGGTGACTTACAACTATCCGTCGTGGTCCGGTATGCCCTCGAATACGGAAAACCCCGGCGGTGATCTGCGGGCGGTCGAAGGCACCACCGCTCACCTGGAAATCGAAACTGACCGGCCGCTGAGCGACGGCCAGATCGTATTTGAAGAAGGGAATCCGCTGAAACTGGATGCCACGAAAGCCGATGCGTCCAAAGCAAACAAAACCAATGCGTCCGTCACCATCGCAAAAGATGGCATGTACCACGTTGGCGTGGAATATCAGGGCGAAGTTGTCCGCATCAGCGATGACTATTTCATCGAAGCCCGCAAAGTAACCCCGCCCACGCTGAAGATCACGAAGCCCGGCCGCGACGCGAAAGTGAGCCCGATCGAAGAAGTGGGACTGGAAGTGTCGGCGGACGACGAGTATCCGCTCCAGGAATTGAGCCTGAAGTATTCTGTGAACGGTGCGCCGGAAAAGACAATTAACCTGCTGAAGGACAAGGGCGCAAAAAAGATAACCGGCACATCCATGCTGTCCATGGAAGATTTTAAAGCAGTGCCTGGCGATATAGTTAGCCTCTACGCCGTTGCCCGGGATGGCAAGAATACCCAGCAGACGGACATGATGTTCGTCCAGGCGGTGCCCTTTGAATTCAACTACTCCCAGTCCCAACAGGCGGGTGGCGGAGGTGGTGGCGGAGGCGGTGGTGGCCAGCAGGATCAGCAGATTTCCGAGCGCCAAAAAGAAATCATCGCCGCAACTTTCAATCAGTTGAAAGGCGATGCGAAAGCCAAAGCTGCGGCTGGCGACACGGCCAAATATCTCTCCGAAGTGCAGGGCAAGCTGCGTGATCAGGCGAAGTCATTGTCGGATCGCACCAAGGCTCGCCAGCTGGATGATTCCGGCGCCGCCTTCAGTCAGTTCGTAAAGGAAATGGATGCTGCGATCACCGCAATGACGCCGGCCTCCGACAAGCTGAAGGCTCAGGATTTCAAGGAAGCTTTGGCTCCGGAACAGCAGGCATTGCAGCACTTGCTGCGCGCCGAATCCACTTTCCGTGACATCCAGATTCAGATCAGCCGCGGTGGAGGCGGCGGTGGCGGAGGAGGTGGTGGCGGTGGCGCCCAGCGCGATCTGGCCAATCTCTTCGATCTGGAACTCGACAAAGAACAGAACCAGTACGAAACCAACGCCCGCGCCGGTGGCGGTGCCCAGCAGCAGGCGCAGCAGAAAATCGACGACGCCATGAAGAAGCTGGACGAACTCGCCCGCCGTCAGCAGGAACTCGCCCGTCAACAGCAGCAGGCGACCCCGCAGCAACTGGCCCAGCAGAAATATCAACAGGAAATGCTGCGTCGCGAAGCCGAACAGCTTCGCCAGGAAATGCAGGATCTCCAAAGCGGTCAGCAGAACCAGCAGGGGCAGCAGCAGAGCCAAAGCGGACAGCAGGGCCAGCAAGGACAGCAGGGCCAGCAAGGACAGCAGGGCCAACAAGGTGGACAGCAGGGTGGCCAGCAGCAGGCCCAGGGTCGTCAGGGTCAGCAGGGTGGTCAACAGCAGGCGGGCCGCGGTCAGCAGGGCCAGCAGCAGTCTGGCCAGCAGGGCCAACAAGGTCAGCAACAGGGCCAGCAGAGCCTCGCCCGCAATGGTCTGAGTCAGGCGCAATCCAGCCAGCTCGAACAGATCACGAAACAGCTCGAACAGGCTGAGCGCGACATGAGCAACGCTGCTTCCGGACGTCCGAATAACGGGCAGACGGCATCCGCCGAACAGGCTGCCGCAGATAAGCTCCGCCAGATTACTCAGCAGATGCAGAACATGCAGAAACAGGCCACGGGATCCCAGGTCAGCGACCTCGCCAATAAAGCGGAACGTCTCGCCAGCCAGCAGCAGGATTTCGAGCAGCAGATGCGCAAGAACTTCGCCAACGGCGAAGCTGACGAGCGGACCACGCAGCAAATGGCGAACCAACAGGCTGGCCTGCGCGAACAATTCAGCCAGATCCAGAAGGATTTGCAGCAAGCCACTCGCACAATGAGCAGCACTCAGCCAGACGTTGCAAAACAGCTGCGCGATGCCGCCGGACACGCCCAACAGAACGATATCGATCAGCGCATGCAGCAATCCGAACAGCTGATTCGCCAGGGTATGGGCAATTATGCCGTCATGCGCGAAGCGCCCGTCACGCAGGGCGTCAACCAGTTGAAAGAGGATCTGAAGAGTGCGCAGCAAATCGCATCCGCCGGACAGCAGGGTGGCGATAAGAATCAGAAGGCACAGGACGCGCTGAACCGGATCGAGAGCATCCGCCAGCAAACGCAAGCCCTGGTCCAGGGTCAGCAGGCCCGCACAGGTGGAGGCAGAACCGGCAATCAGCCGGGTGGCCAACAACCAGGCAACCGTCAGGGTGGCCAGCAAGGCCAGCAGGGGCAGGGTGGCCAGCAAGGCCAGCAGCAGGCTTCGAGCGGCCAGGGTGGCCAGCAAGGGCAGCAGGGCCAACAAGGACAAGGTCAGGCACAGGGGCAAGGCCAGGGCCAACAGGGGCAGGGACAAGGTCAGGGCCAGGGGCAAGGCCAAGGCCAGCAGGCTGGCAACCAGCAGGGTGGTGGCGGCAACAACCAGGGCGGTGGTCAGTTCGGTGGCGCGCGTAACGGCGGCCAATTGAATGGTGGCGGCGGTATCGGTCCCTGGAACGGCGGTTTTGCCGACCCCGCGAGGAATTACCAGGGCCCGGCCAACCCTGGAGCCCAGAACGCACCGGAAATCAGAACTCCGGCTGAAGCGCAGGCCATCTACAACCAGGTCCAGCGGCAACTCAGCCAGCTACGCAATGAAGTTTCGGGCGACCCCCAACTGACGCGCGAATATCAGGATCTGGTCAACCGCACCCAGGGTCTCGACCCCGCCAAATGGGGTACTCAGGATGCTGAACTGGCTGCACGCATCGCCAGCCAGGCGCTCACTGAGCTCGATCAGCTCGAACTTCTGCTTCGCAAGAAGGCCGAAGGCAGCGACGGCGGCAGCGTCCGCAGCACCAGCCCGAGTGCCGTAGCGCCAGGCTATGGCAATGCCTGGGGCGAATACACGAAGAAACTCAGCAAGTAGCACCGATCCGATTTATTCGGTCTTGTTGAACTTCCAAAGGATCTGCCGCAGTATTCCAAGCAGCAGCGGCGCGTCCCTCGGCCCAATTCGCAATCGCCGAATCCATCGCCGGACTTTCTGCTCCGTCGAAACCGACGTAATCCGATTGGTGTAGCCGGATTTGTCCAGAACCTCCAGCATCATTCGGGTAATCTGCTCGGAATCGATTCCGGTCACTCCCGGCGTCACGCGCGGGGTACCTTCACTCACGTCACTCCGCACCAGTTCGTAGAGGCAAACTGCTACCGCCTGCCCCAGATTCATGGAAGGAGTTTCAGGCACCGTGGGGATTCGCAGCAACGCATGGCAGTAGCTCATATCCTCATTCGACAGCCCGAACTTCTCGCTCCCGAACAGCAACGCGACTCGACCCCCGTGCACTCGCGCCGCCGCCATGCCCTTTTCCAGTCGATCCACTGTCTGCTGCGGAACCCGGTGCTGGCCCGCCGTCGTCCCCAGCACGAGCGAGCAATCGCTGACCGCTTCCGGCACCGTGGCAAAGACGCTGGCGCCCCGCAGTACATGCGCACCACCCACCGCCGAGACGGCTTCGCGGAATGCCACATCGTACGGGTCCACCAGCCGGAAATCGTCGAATCCGAAATTCGCCGCTGCGCGCGCCGCCGCCCCGATGTTCAGCGGATTGCGTGTCGAGACCAGAATAACTGCCAGCTTGTCCGTAATGATATGAGCATGGCACGCTGGTCCCCCTGCCGCGCACGCCGGCGCGATTCGTGCGTTTTCGTATAGCTTTTCGCCGTGTTCGCCGACGTTTTCCTCCGCGCACGCTTCAGTAGTGTAGAATCAAAACTTTGCGCCAGTTGTGGGCGTGGTCCGCGCAAATTTTTTTCGCCCACATCGCTGGCGCTTCAGTGTATATTGGAGGTCGTATGGCATCAGCAGTCGAACAAAAGGTCAAGCAGATCATTGTAGAGCAACTGGGTGTGGATGAGAGCCAGGTTGACAACAAAGCATCGTTCGTCGATGACCTTGGCGCCGACTCCCTGGATATCGTCGAGCTCGTTATGGCCTTCGAAGAGGCATTCGAGCTGGAAATCCCCGACGAGGATGCCGAAAAGATCGGCACTGTCGGCGACGCCGTCACGTACATCGAAAACAAGAAAAAATAGTCTGGTCGACAGGGCATCCTGGCGCCCGCTTTCAGCATCACATTCAGGTGAGGTATGTGGCGTGTGTCGTCCGCCAGTCCTCGCCGCGAAGGGCTGTTTTCGCCAGCGTGCACGATTAAACTAAACTGAAATCAAGGAGAGTCCCTTTATTTCCCGCAGAGTCGTAGTTACGGGCGTAGGCCTCATCAGCGCCATCGGCGACACCACGGAACAGAACTGGCAGTCGCTGCTCGTCTGTCGCAGTGGTATTTCCCGCATTGAGGCATTCGATCCCACGGCCTTTAATTGCCAGATCGCGGGCGAGGTCAAGAACTTCGATCCGGGAAAGTTCATCGAGAAAAAAGAAGTCAAGAAGATGGGCCGCTTCATCCATATGGCCATCGCGGCCTCGGAAGACGCCCTGACTTCCTCCGGCCTCAAAGTCACCGAAGAAAACGCAGAGCGGGTTGGCGTCTACGTCGGCAGCGGTATTGGCGGTTTCGAAGTCATCGAGCGCGAGCACAAACACTATCTCGATCACGGCCCGCGCCGCATTTCGCCTTTCTTCATTCCCGCCACAATCGTCAATCTGGCCTCCGGTTATATCTCCATCCGGACCGGCGCTAAAGGACCGAATTCCGCAACTGCGACCGCCTGCACCACGAGCGCCCACGCCATTGGCGATTCTTTCCGCATCATCGTCCGCGGCGACGCCGACGTGATGATCTGCGGCGGCGCGGAAGCCTGCATTACCCCGATGGGTATCGGTGGTTTCGGCGCCATGCGCGCGCTCTCCCAGCGCAATGACGATCCCACCCACGCCTCGCGCCCGTTCGATCGCGATCGCGACGGCTTCATCGTCGGTGAGGGTTCCGGCGTTCTGATCCTGGAAGAACTGGAAACAGCAAAGAAACGCGGCGCGCCAATCCTGGCCGAAATCGTCGGCTATGGTATGAGTGGCGATGCTTACCACCTGACCTCTCCCCCGGAAGATGGCGAAGGCGCCTACCGCGTCATGCGCAACGCGCTGAACGACGCGAAAATAAATCCGGAACAGATCGACTACATCAACGCCCACGGCACTTCCACTCCTCTCGGCGATAAAGCCGAAACAGCCGCCATGAAACGCGCCTTCCGGGATCATGCCTACAAGCTGGCCGTCAGTTCCACCAAATCCATGACGGGCCATTTGCTCGGCGGCGCCGGCGCCCTCGAAGCCGGTATCGTCATTTGCGCCCTGCGGCATCAAATAGCCCCGCCCACCGCCAATCTGGACCATCCCGATGAAGGCTGCGATCTGGACTACATCCCCAACGAGCCACGTCCCATGAAGCTCGATTATGTCCTCAGCAATTCCTTCGGCTTCGGCGGCACCAATGGGGCTTTAATCTTCAAGCGCTTCGAATAGTAATCGCCACCGCCATGAAAATCGTAGTTGCCATCAAACAGGTCCCCGCGCGCGACAGCCTTCTCAAAGTCGACGCCTCCGGCACCTGGATCGAAGACGCCGATCTCTCCTGGGAGATCAACGAGCCCGACGCCTATGCGCTCGAAGCCGGTCTGCAGCTTCGCGAGGCGGCTACCGGAGAAGTCGTGGTGCTGTGCGCCGGTCCCGACCGTGCCACCCAGACCATCCGCGAGGCGCTCGCCAAAGGCGCCGATCGCGCCATCCACATCGAAACCGACCAGACGGCTGCCGACCCTCTCGCCCTCGCGCGCGCCATGGCCAAAGCGCTCGAATCCGAAAAACCAGACGTCATCCTGACCGGACTGCAATCCGACGACCTGGGCTACGGCCAGACCGGAGTCGTTCTCGCGGAAGTCATGGGTTACGCCCACGCCACTCTCGTCATGAGCATCGAAACCACCGCCGCCGGCATCCGGGTGAAGCGCGAACTCGAAGACGGCTGGTTCCAGCACGTCGAAATGCCGCTGCCCGCGCTGCTCACCATCCAGTCCGGCGCCGCCAAACTGCGCTACGCCACCTTGATGGGGATCAAGAAGGCGAAATCGAAAGAAATCAAAAGCGTCGGCCTCGAACCCGCCGCCACCGCTTCGCTCGTCCATCTCGATCGCATTTATCTTCCGCAAAAGTCTAAGCGGTCGCAGATCTTTGAAGGAACTCCCCAGGAAACCGCCGCGCAACTGGTGGAAAAACTTCGTTTCGAGGCGCGCGTATTATGAGCGGAATCCTCGTCGTTCTCGAACAACGCGAAGGCAAGCTTCATGGCATGTCGTTTGAAGCTCTCGCGGCTGCCCAGCAGATTGCCGCCGAGCTGAACCAGCCCGTATATGCGGCGATCGTCGGGAATTCTCTGACATCGGTCGCCGCCGAGATAGCGGCCTTCCAAATCAGCAAGGTTCACGCCGTCGAGCACGATCTGCTTGCCGAATATACAGCCGATGGCTACACGCTGGCGCTCCGGCAACTGATCGAAATACATCACCCCTCGTATGTGTTCTTCCCGCATACTTACCAGGTGCGCGATTTTGCGCCCGCACTCGCCGCCTCTCTCGGCCGCGTCCTGGTCAGCGACGTCGTGTCCCACCGCATCGAAAATGGTGCCCTCGTTCTCATCCGCCAGTTGTTCCAGGGCAAGATGAACGCCGATATCCGTTTCGAAGGCGACGCCCCCTGGTTCGCTTCCATTCAGGCCGGAGCCTTCCGTGCCGAAAACGCGAAGAAGTCGGATACAGCCGCGCCAGTGGAAACCATGTCACCCACGCTTCAGCCGGCCCAGATCCGCACCAAACCTTCGGAACGCTTCCGCGAATCCCAGCGCGCCGTCGATCTCGGCGCTGCCGAGCGAATCGTCTCCGTTGGCCGCGGCATTCGCGAGGCCGAAAATATCGCGCTGGTCGAGCAACTGGCCAAAGCCATGGGGGCGGAACTCGCCGCCTCGCGTCCGATCTGCGACAACGGCTGGCTTCCCATGGAACGCCAGGTCGGTAGTTCAGGCCAGACCGTGGCGCCCAAGCTCTACGTCGCCGTCGGCATCTCCGGCGCGATCCAGCACCTGGTCGGTATGAAGGGTTCGAAGACAATCGTGGCGATCAACAAAGATCCCGAAGCTCCGATTTTCGAAATCGCGGACTACGGCATCGTCGGCGACCTGTTCCAGACCGTCCCCGCCATTATCGAAGCTCTGAAGAAATAGCCTCCGGCGGCGCTACTGAACCGTGCCATCGCGCCCGATAATCAGCCTGTGGCCTCGCCACGTCAGCGTATTACCGAAGAACCCCAGCACCCACGTGGCAAACGACGAAACGTCTTCGAGCGGCAGCATCCACCAGCGCTTGTTCATCCCGGAATCGCCCAGTACCTGTACCGCCGCAGTCCACGCCACAGCCAAACGCATCAACAGCGCCAGCGCCGCAAGCATGCGCCAGTCCGGCGCCAGCATCCACAGCGCGATCGCCGGCACGGTGGGCCTGGTAAAAATCTCGCCCAGATAGCCCAGCGGCCGCGACCGCCGCGAACCCCGCGCCCAGCGCAGCCGATGCCGCCAGTTGCCCCTCATCGAATCGTTGCCGATGTAGTGTTCAATAACTGAGCGCGAAAGAATCACCTTGCGCCCAATCCCGTGCATCCGGTTTCCGATCACGAAATCTTCCGACAGATACTGCTGCACCGCCCGCAGCCCGCCGATCGCATCGATATCCGACCGCCGCGTCGCAATCGTGCAGCCGATCGCATAATCCATCCCGATCAGCAGGCGCGCCGTCAGCATCCCGGAAATAAAATCCACGTTGAGTCCCAGTGCTTCCAGGCGCGACCAGATGCTGGGCCCCGCAACTGCCCTGTAAGGACACGTCACCAGGCCGACACCTTCCGGCGCCAGCTCGGAAACCACGGTTTTCAGACAATCCGCCGTCCACGCGATATCGCTGTCCGCCATCACGATGGTCTCGTGACGGGCTTCTTCCCACATCGCGCGCAGCTGCCAGACTTTTCTGTTCGGATGTGGCGACTGGCCGGTAAAAATCAGCCGCGAGGGTCTATTGGGGTACTCGGCCATCAAGCGGCGCGCGATCCCCACCGCGGCATCGTCCGACGAGGCCGCCCCCATAATGACTTCAAAATCGGGGTAATCCTGTTCGAATACCGAGCGCAACCCGGCTTCTGTGTTGTCCTGGTCCCCCGCCATCGGACGCAGCACGGAAACCGCAGGAAACTCCCGCATCCGCGAGCATCCCGACCGGCGGTAATCCGCCGCCGCAATCATCGCAATGACGCAGTAAACCACCGAACTGCCGACTAATCCAATTAGCGGAATAAGCCAGAGAAGCTGAAAGGAAGCCATCACCTTGAAAAACCGGCCCTGCTATCCCAGTTTAGTCTTCAGGCTTCCGGCGGAGACTTCCGATGTCGCGCTTCTGGCGGGTTTGCGATTCGCCCCAGGCTGAAATCGACGCCATTGATCCGTCACGCAAACCAGGAACATCGGCTGCTTCGCGTTCTTCAACACATCGATAATGCGGTCCGGCTGGTCTTCCAGGTAAATGTTCTTGCCGTCGGTGATCAGATGGATATCGCCGTTTTCCGCCACCGCATCCGCCAGCCGCCGTCCCATTTCCTTTTGCAGGAATTTCAAAACCCGGCGAATCTTCTGGAGTGAGAATCCCTTGCGCCGCAACTCCGCGATCACCGATACTTCGATGACTTCCTGCTGCCGATAAACGCGCCGATGGCCTTCCTGCAGCGGAGAAACAACGTTACGTTCATCCCACCATTGCAGTTGCCGCAGGCTGACGCCCGCAATCCGCGCCACATCGCCACTCGTATATGAGCCGGCCTGTGCCCCCGCGCTTGCCGGACTTCCGGCGTCCGCAACGAATTGTTCTTTCTTTGTTTTGAACATTGCGCGATGTCTCTGTTGCGCTCCCGGGGAGCACTAAGGAATTCTACCAGATCAACCGGGCATCTGTTTTGCCAAGCCGCCTCCGAACAGGAGTAGCGCGATTCCGATGGAGAGAAGGACCGCAAGCGCATAAAACACATACTTGCCCATCGGCCACACAAGATGCGGCAACTGATCCGAAAGCCGATCGGCGAGTGTCTCGGTCAACGGAACGGGCGATTCATCTTCGCGGCCAGTCTTCCGCCAGTTCGAAGCCAGCCACACTGCCCGCACATTCGACAGCAGCAATGCGCTGAACAGGATTCGTGTGAGACTGCCCGATCCTCCCCCGGCATAGGACACCTTCATCAGAGCCAGCGTCTCCAGAAAATAAACGCCGAACACAAGACCCGCCGCGGTCCGGCTTCGCCGTCGGACGCCCATAGCTCCGAGATAGAAGAACAGCGAGTCCAGGATACCGGAGTACTGGCGCGAAAGCACGCTCGCGCCCAGCGTTAACGTGCCCGTGAAGATGCAAAGCCAGAATCCCTGGGTTGTCAGATAATCGACGTCCACGTCGTTCGCCACGCTCGGCCAGAACAGGCTCTTGATCCGGCCGTCGGAACGGGATGCCTCAGGGCCGAGTCCCAGGGTTTGCATCGGACCAGCCTAACACCCCCTACTCGCGCGCCTGGTTCACAATCCTGTAGATCTGAGCTCCGTATTTCTCCACGGTTTTCAGTCCGATCCCCGGAATCGCCAGCAACTCCGCCAGCGTGGTCGGCTGATCCTCCGCAATCGCCATGAGCACCCGGTCGGACATGATCCGGAACGACGGCACGCCAAGCTTTTTCGCTTGCGCCCTGCGCCATTCCTTCATCAGCACCGCGGCCTGCGAGTCGACGGGGCTTTCAACCTCCTCTGTCTTTCTCGCCGGCGCCCGCTTCGAAGCCGCCCGTTTGGCCGGAGCCTTCTTAACCTTCGCCTTTCGTCTGCTCTTCGTTGCCGGCGGCGGCGTCTCTCCCGCCGCTCGGATAGAAAGTTCGAGCGGGGTATCTTCATCCACTTCCTCGCCCTCGCGCGTCAGGCTTGCCTTCCGGAAGGGAATCGTCTTCCCGTCTTTCTCGAATGCGGTGTCCATCAGCCGCACCAGTCCCGCCCGCGCCATCGCGCCCATCAGTTCCTCGAACGAATCCCGGTCCATGCCGTTCCTGGAACACAATTGCGAATGCAGCTGCCCGAGCGATCTCCCCGTCATCGTGATCGATTCCAGCACGGCCCGCGCCAGCGCCTCTTCCTCGTCGGTCGCCGCCCGGAACCTCTGCGCCACGCATTTCTCCGGTGCACAGAAATCGCACACACCGCAGGCCTTCTGGCCGTCCGTCGTATCTCCGAAATGCCGCACCAGGCTCGACATCCGGCACTGATTGCTCTGCGCGTACCGGATCATCGCCTCGATCTGCGCCTGCTTCTGTTCCCCCTGCGCCACATAAGAATCGCGCCAGCCCCCGCTGCCCCGCGCAAGGTCTTCCGCCGCGTTCACAACTACCCCGCCGTGCGTCCAGAGTTTTTCCAGCGCCTTCTCGAATACGTCCCGGGGTATCCGGCTTCGCTTCTCGATCACCTCTCTCGGCTGCGCATCCGCCGTCAGCCGATCGAAGATCTGATCCAGCATCTTCACGTCCGGATAATCGCGCTCAAAAAAGAAATCGTGCGTATGCCGGTCCGCATACGAGTGCATCAGAATCGCCCGGCTCGGCTCTCCATCCCGTCCCGCGCGCCCGATTTCCTGGTAGTAGGCCTCCACGCTCCCCGGCAGCGCCGTATGCATTACCGACCGTATATTCGGCTTGTCAATCCCCATTCCGAAAGCGATCGTCGCCACGATCACTTCCAGTTCTCCCCTCAGGAATTCGTCCTGCACGCGCCGCCGCCGAGCCGAGTCCAGCCCCGCGTGATACGCCGCGGTCGGAAACGAATGAGCCAGCAGCGCCGCCACGCTTTCCGCCTGCTTCCGGCTCGGCGTATAAATAATCGCGGGGCGATGCCCCGCGTCCCGCAATAACTCCCGCGCCAAACCCGGCCGCATCGAAGGATTCGTCTCCACCACCTCAATCCCGATGTTCGATCTGCGGAACCCATGAATAAAACTCGCCTGCCGGTCGAAGCCAAGCTGCGTGCAGATATCCCGTTGCACAATGCCCGTCGCGGTGGCAGTCAAAGCAATCACCGGCGCCGGACGCAGCGTCGGCAGATACCCGCCCAGCAGCCGGTAATCCGGGCGGAAATCGTGCCCCCACTGTGAAATGCAATGCGCTTCATCGATTGCGATCAGTGTAGGCTTCCGCCTGGCAAGCATCTCCGGAAAACCAGCTACCCGCAGCCGCTCCGGTGCGATAAACAGAAACTGCAGCTTCCCGTTCAGATAATCGATGCACGCCTGCCGCGAAGCCGCCCGATCCCGCCCGGAGTGAATGCATTCCACCGCGAAGCCGCGCTCACGCAACTTCGCATACTGATCTTCCATCAGCGCAATCAGAGGACTGATCACCAGCGTCGTCCCGCCCCGCGCCAGCCCCGGCAACTGATAGCACAACGATTTGCCAGCCCCGGTAGGCATTACCAACAGAGCATCCCGCCCCGCAATCACCGTCCGGCAGACTTCTTCCTGATTCGCGCGAAACGTATCGAACCCAAACGCCCGATGCAGCAAAGAATCCAGACTCTCATCCGTCTGCGCAACAACAGCAGGGGCGTGCTTTTCAACGCCGTTTGATACTTCGGGCCGGGCCTGCTTTTGCGCCGCTCCCGTATGCCCGTTCCGCGCCAGTGCCGGAATCTGCCCTACCTTGCCCACCACGTCCCGCACATACTCCTCAATCCCGTGCAGAAATGGCTCCAGTTGCGCCTCGCCGCGCTGAATCCGCTTCAGGTACGCTTCCCACTGCCCCGTCATCGCCGGGCTTTTCACTTCCGGATGAACCACCTCAATCAGTCGAATCCCTTTATCCGTAGCCTCCAGATTCTTCCCGTTGCGCTGAATATATTCGCGCTTCAGCAGCACTTCAATGATCGAAGCTCGCGTAGCCGGCGTCCCCAGGCCGGTCTCCTTCATCGCGTCCGACAGCTCTTTCTCATCCAGCGTCTTCCCCGCCGTCTCCATCGCGGTCAAAAGCGTGGCCTCGGTAAATCGCTTTGGCGCGCGCGTCTTCTTGCGCACCGCCTCCGCCTCCAGCACATCCTGTGGCTGATCTCGAACCAAGCCGACCGGCAAAGCCTGCTCCTCCTCAGTCGGCTTCTTCCGGTCGGTTTGAAGATCCAGCACCTTCCACCCAACGTTCTGGATCACCTTTCCCGATGAGTGATACCGGTCCGTCACCGGCGCATTAACAATCGCGGTGATAACCGTCGTCACCGACCAAACATGATCCTCATGCCAGCACGAAAGAAACCGCCGCACCACCAGGTCGTAAATCTTTGCCTCGTCCGGCGGTAGATTCACCCGCTCCGGCGATGTCACTGTAGGAATGATGGCGTGGTGATCCGTAACCTTCGTGTCGTCGATGTACCGTTTTCCCAGCGGCCGCGTCCCTGTCCCCGGCGCCAGCACATTCGCGTATTTTCCCGACACCGTCTGGACGATCGCCGCAAGCGTCGTCGCCACATCCTGCGACAAATGCCGGCTGTCCGTACGTGGATAGCTGATCAGCTTGTGCTTTTCGTACAGTGCCTGCGCGGTATCCAGAGTTCGCTGCGCGCTGAAACCGAAAACCCGGTTCGCATGCCGCTGCAACTCTGTCAAATCGTAAAGCGCCGGAGGAGCCATCCGCTGCGTCTCCGCTTTCACCGACTCAATAGCTGCCGCACCCGATTTCGCCCGCGCCACAATCTGGGCCGCCTCCACCCCATCGGGCAACAGCCGCGCCGACTTCTGAATATCGGCCGTGTCCCTCACCCATGTGCCCTTGTAACTTTCCGCTTCGGGTTTGCCGGTAGGACGAAAAGTCGCCAAAACCTCCAGGTAATCTTCCGGCACAAACGCCCGCACTGCAAGTTCGCGCTCCACCACCATCGCGAGCGTGGGCGTCTGCACCCGCCCCACGCTTAGCTCATCGCCGTAAGTCAGGGTGTAAGCGCGCGAGAGGTTCATCCCGACAAGCCAGTCGGCCCGGCTCCGTCCGCGCGCCGCATCCGCCAATGGCTCGTAATCCGCGCCGGGCTTCACGCCGGCAAACCCTTTTCGGATAGCGTCCGGCGTGAGCGATGAAATCCATAACCGGCTGATCGGCTTCGCGCAGCCGGCAGCCTCGTAGATGTAGCGGAAAATCAGCTCGCCCTCGCGCCCCGCGTCCGTAGCGCAGATCACGCGGCCGACGCGGGCCGAAGACAGAATCTTCCGCACTACCTCAAACTGATCTTTGGTTTTTTCGTAGACTACAAGCGGCCAGGAAGACGGCAACATGGGCAGCGTGTCGCGCCGCCACGACTTCCATTCCGGCCGGATCTCATGGGGTTGCGCCAGCGAAGCCAGATGTCCGATGGCCCACGTGACGACATAGCCGTTCCCGTGCAGGTACCCCTCGCCCTTTGAGTTGGCGCCAAGCACTTTGGCAATGTCCCGCGCAACCGAAGGCTTCTCGGCGAGAACAGCAACGGCCCCGGATTCCCCTGCAGCGTTGCTCAAGCTTTCATTTTAATCGTCGCCATGTTTTACAGGTATTGCGGCCTGGTAAAAACAGACGTGTCTGAAATCTCACTGCCCGCGACCCTGTCGAATCGAATCATTGGCAAGACAACTGCTCGAATCAAACCATGCAAGCCCGAACCGTATCCCTGCCTGAAATAGCGCTGATCAGCAGCACACGCGTAGCCCTCGGCGCCGGCATTGGACTCATGCTCGCTGAACGCATCTCAAGACGCCAAAGAAAAGCTGCGGGTCTGGCGCTCATCGGATTTGGAGCTCTCACCACAATTCCACTTGTAATGGAAGTGTTTGGCAAGAAGCCGGTAACTGAGTAATCCAGCCGACTGCAACAATGAAATAGCGGCACCAAAACTCCACTGTTCGGCACTCTGCCCAGTGCCCGGCGAGCGGGATCTTTCTGCCCCGGGCGAAGGAAACGCGAAACGATGCCAAAAAACACGATGCCAAAAAACACGATCTGCCTTTGGTTCAATAAAGACGCCGAGGAGGCCGCGCGCTTCTACGCCGCCACCTTCCCGGATAGTAAAGTGACTGCCGTTCACCAGGCTCCCGCCGATTATCCGAGCGGCAAAAAAGGCGATGTTCTGACGGTCGAATTCACCGTCTTCGGAATACCCTGTCTCGGTCTCAATGGCGGTCCCGCATTCCGGCACTCTGAGGCTTTTTCTTTCCAGATCGCCACCGACAACCAGGAAGAGACGGACCGTTACTGGAATGCGATCGTCGGTAATGGCGGCGCCGAGAGCGAGTGCGGTTGGTGCCGGGATCGCTGGGGCCTCTCCTGGCAGATCACCCCTCGCGTCCTGACCGACGCATTGGCGGCTGGCGGCAGCGAGGCGAAGCGTGCCTTCGACGCCATGATGAACATGAAAAAAATCGACGTCGCCGCCATCGAAACAGCGCGGCGAGGCTGACACCCCGGGTCAGCTTCTGGGTTACTTCGGAGTGTTCGCGGCGGCCGGGGGAGTAACAAGTATTCCAGCGCCGCCGCGGCCGACCGTTACGGGCGCTGGATTCAGAAACACCGGATCCATCGCGGCAATGTCGACGCGATAGCTGACCGACTCCGCGGCAGGGAAATTTGCAGGTACTTTTTGCGTCACATTCCCCGTTGCCGCCCACTCCGTGCCCCTCAGGAACGTTGTGATAAAGCCAACGCAGCTCATTGCGGATACATCGTGTCCCAGAGTTGTGTGGAAGACCCGGCCCTTGCCGAAAGAAAGCACCATCAGCATGGGCTCGTCACGATTGGTCCCGGTGCCGGGCAGGGGATCCGAATGCGCCGTGGCGAGAACCGTCATATTCTCTCCGGGACCGCGTAGGGAGTTATACAGTTCGTCCCCCTGATGCATCCACTGCGGCGGCAGACCCTTCGTGATCGGGTGTTCCGTATTTCGGAGCGTGATTTGGAATGGCAAACGCGCCGAATGTGAACCCGCCGGCCCGGGAGTCGGATCCGAAATCAGCTTACCGTCCTTGAAATACCAGAACGGCCCCCACTTTTCATTACGGTTTCCCCAGCCTCCCACTCCAATCATCTGGTTGTATGCGGACCAGGTCGGGAAGGAATTGTCGGCGGCATGCACCGACACCAGCCCTCCCCCTTCACGGACAAACTTTTCGAAAGCGGTTATCGTATCGGCGGGCCATTCGACTGTGTTGCCGTCATTGTTGTAGTTCATAACGACGACCTGGTATTTGCTGAAATCGGGCTTAAAGGCGCTGAAGTCCTGGCCTCTGGCGGGTGACGAAAGCACATCGGTCTGAAACAGGCTTGTTTCGTCCAGAACTTTTTTCAACACCGGCGTCGTCAGTTGCCATCGGTGGTTGCTCTGTCCATCCACAATGAGTACGCGGATGGGAGCCGCGGCAGCGGACGAAATCGCCAGGAGCGTATTGGCCAAAATAACCTGAATCAAAGTGTTCATCCCTTTTACGGCTCCTATTCCAGCGGAATCTATTCCGCAGCCTTCTATGATACGTCGAATCAGCCACTCCGTTTTCCGCCAAGGAGCAAGCCAGTCGAGCAGCTGACTTCGTCCGGTGTCATCCCACCCTGCCGTTACGGTTCACACCACTCGACGCCCTTGCGCATGACGAGCCGTGTACATCGTTGAGGCATTTTAGGCGGAACTGGCAATGCATCACCTTCCTTCCAGAGACCTGACCGCCGAAGGGTCTCTGGCATTTCTGAATCGATGACCGCGAGAGGATTGCCGTCGCCGTAACGAGTATTCCCTCGATATCTCAATACCTGCGAATAGTCGCTGTCGGAAACTCGCTTGTAAACCTCCAGGAAGTAGGTAAATGGCGCATCGTTTGTCGGGTATGCGACAATCACGCTCCCGAGGAGGGGGCCATTCTCAACGAACCGTGCTTCCTCGTTGTTGTTCCTGCCCATCAGGTTAGAAAAAACGACACGAAACCTGTCCGCGTTTCGCTCGTAGGCGATCAGGAAAGTTGAGACGCCGCAATTCCCATTCGCTCCGCGAGTCGTGCAGCTCTTTATCCTTAGCAGCGGAAGCGTTCTGCCTGCTCCCGCAAACACGACGTCGCTCCGAAAGAGCTCATAGAATGGCTGCGTTCCAGAAACGAGACTCACCTTCTGCTCTCGAAACTTTGCGAGGAACATCTCCTCTGAACAGTCCGGCTCATTATTCTCGACAAAGCAAAAGAATATTGCACCTTCTGGCTCACCCAATCCGTCCGTGGCGCTGCTCTCCTCATCAGGCTGCTTAGCAGCGACGAGGGTCCACCGGGATTTCGTTTGAAACGGCTGCGTCAGGTCCAGATGCGTGATGATCCTGGAGTTGATTCCAAACTGTGCCGACAGTTTCGAGATCACCGCCCGATCGATTGCGGCGGTATCAAGCTGCGTCTGCGCAACGAGGCCGCGAGCCACGAATATCAACGTTGTGGCAAAGATTAAGGCGCGCCTGGATTTCATGGGTACATTTTCTCAACACGGAAGCAGCATTTTTTTCGGGACGGTGGGATCGCGGGCGAGAGAACCGGTCAGACGATCCCTGACAAGTTGGCAAGGGAGGCCGCGAATGGCCCATGATCTACATGACCGCCCTCGAAAAAGGGAGCGTCGAGGAAAACATTAACCAGGTTTTGGCGCTGTTCTGGAATTAGGCTATTCTGTTGCAGCACATCCAGGCTATGCGGTCGAGGACTTTCCAGGATTTTGTGCCCTGGCAATTCCGGTCACCGTTGTGATGCTGTTGCTGCCTCGTGGGTTGCCTGATCACAGGCAGTGCACCGGTGGGCGAATCGGAGGTATGTTCCATAGCGGCGACGGTATTCTGCAATTCGACTCATGGTCTGGTCTGGTTTTTCATCACCCGGGTTCCATCGTTTTAATGGCGGAGGCCAAGTGGGCCGCGCCAGTGTGGAGTTCGAAGGCTCTGACGATGCTAGGCTGCGAGGCAAGGGCAATCGTAGTGATTCTGGGACTGCCCTTTTATCTTCAGTCGCGAAAACGGGAATATCTAAAGAGTTATCATGCGCTATTTCTTACTCGTGGTTTTTTCGGGAACATTGCTGTTCGGTCAGGATGGCGCTGCGATCTACAAGGAGCGATGTGCTTCCTGTCATGATTCGCCGCAAGTGCATGTGCCGTCGCTCGCCGCGATCAAGGCAATGAGTGGCGAAGCTATCTACGGCGTGCTGACAACCGGCATCATGAAATCGCGGGCCGAGGGCCTTTCGACCCAGGAGATTTTTGCACTGATAGGACATATCGCGCCGACGGGTGGGACGACGGCGCCGCCCGCAATCACGGCGACATGCGCAGGGAACGGCGCGTTCGCAGTGGCCGCGAGTGCCGCTCAGTGGAGCGGATGGAGCCCGGGTTTGACAAACTCTCGCTTTCAGAATGCGGCCGCCGCGGGCCTGAAGGCTTCCGAGGTTCCGAAGCTGAAGCTGAAGTGGGCATTCAATCTGGGCGACGTCACCGTCGTTCGGGGCCAGCCGGTGATCGCGGGCGGACGCGTGTTTGTAACCACGAATGCGGGCACTGTGTATTCGCTCGATGAGAAGACCGGATGCACCTATTGGGGCTTCCAGGCAGGTTCAGGAATCCGCGCCGGCGTAACCCTGGGCGAAGCCAATGGCAAGCCCGCGGTTTTCTTCGGCGATGGCGGAGCCAATATGTTCGCGCTGAACGCGCAAACCGGTGAACAACTGTGGAAAGCACGGCCGGTGGACCATTATGCGTCCATGGCTACATCGCAGCCTCGTTATTACAAAGGCGTTCTGTATCAGGGGATCTCATCGTTCGAAGAAGCGCTGGGCGGCGATCCGAAATTCGCATGCTGCACCTTCCGCGGCAGCGTGGTGGCGCTCGATGCCAACACCGGCACGAAGATGTGGCAGACGTTTACGATCCCCGAAGCGGCCAAAGCGACGGGCAAGACTCAGGCCGGTACGGAGCAATTCGGCCCCTCGGGCGCGGGCGTGTGGTCAACGCCGACCATCGATGAGAAGCTGGGCGTTCTCTATCTGGGGACTGGCGATAACTACTCGAATCCGGTGACAAACTCCAGCGATTCGGTGATGGCGATGGATCTGAAGACAGGTAAAATTCAATGGTCGAAGCAGTTGACCGAGAACGACGCGTACAACAACGGCTGCGTCACTCCCGATAAAACGAACTGTCCGAAGGTGTCGGGGCCCGATCACGATTTCGGGCAGCCGCCGATGCTCGTGAGTCTGACGGGCGGCAGGCGGGCGTTGGTGATTGCCCAGAAATCGGGTAAAGCGCACGCGGTGGATCCCGATCGAAAAGGCGCGATTCTGTGGCAGACGCAGGTGGGAGGCGGGAGTGCGCTGGGAGGCAGCCAGTGGGGCTCGGCCACGGACGGCCGCAACATGTATGTTGCGATTTCCAATCCCGGGATGAGCGTTGAGGTGGACGCGAAATCGCCTGCGGGCTACCGGCTGATACTGGATCCGAAAAAAGGCGGCGGCCTGCATGCCCTCGACCTGAAGACGGGCAAAATATTGTGGAGTTCGAAGACGATACCGTGCGCCGATGGCAGGAAAGACTGCTCGCCCGCGCAGTCGGCGGCGGTCACGGCGATTCCGGGCGTTGTTCTCTCTGGCGCGGTGGATGGGCATCTGCGAGCATATGCTGCCGCTACCGGCGCCGTGCTCTGGGATGAAAATACGGCTCGCGAGTTCGCGGCCGTAAACGGAAGCCCGGCGCATGGCGGCTCTATCGATGTAGCAGGCCCGGCTGTAGTGGATGGAATGGTATTCGTAAATTCCGGCTACTCGCAGTGGGGCGGCATGCCGGGGAATGCATTCCTGGTGTACTCGGTAGACGGACGGTAAGGCAGAGCGGGGGCGGGCGGCAAAACGAGATTGACCTTCTCCCTAAGCAACATCTCCTCTGAATAGTCCGGCTCATTGCTCCGACAAAACAAATGCATATTGCCCCTTGTGGCTTACTCAATCCGTCCGGCGCTGCTCTCCTCATCAGGCTGCGTCTGCGCAACGAAGTGCGAGCCGCGAATATCGACGATGCGGCAAAGATTACGGCCTGCACGGGAGCACGGAAACAGGATTTTCTCAGGACGGTGGGATCGCGGGCAGAGGAGAACCGGTCAGACGATCCCTGACAAGTTTGGCAAGGAAAGCCGCGAACGGCCGAATGTCTTCCTCGACGCTCGCTTTTTCGAGCGCGGTCATGTAGGTCTTGCGTTCCGAGAGCGGGATCACCGTCCACGGATACCCTGCCGCCGCCATCATCGTGTTCATGAAAAACCGTCCCATGCGCCCGTTGCCATCCA
>JAICJH010000031.1 GCA_025928545.1 Bryobacteraceae bacterium
ACCCAAACCCTTGCGGGCGCCGGAGAGGATGCTTCAGGGGTCTTTCAGTTTAGAGGTTAGTCTCGCTTTTGGTGGGAGTACTCAAAAACCTCCCCGGCTTGATTCCAATAATAGAATAGATTGAATTTGGAATCAACTAAATTTTGTATATTATTTTTGGAATCCGTACGGAGCCGTACGTTACGTCTTAACCGTGACTCCCGCAAACTCCTCTAAGACATTGATTGTAGAGCAAATATCTTCCTCTCCGTGCCCTTTTGAAATTGCCGCCTGAAACATCTGGCGGGTCACGGCGGTCAGCGGAAGGGGCACATTGAGCTCTTCTCCCGAATCCAACATCAGGCCAATGTCCTTGTGCATCCATTTAACGGAGAAGTTCGTAGTGAAATCGCGGCGGAAGACGAAGGGGGCTTTGTACTCGATCAGCCCGCACTTCGCGGCGCTGTTAGACAGGATATCGAGCATCAGAGTCGGGTCGACCCCGGCCTTGGTGCTCAAAACGAGGCCTTCGTTAAAGGCCTGAAGGATATTCGAAAGGATCAAATTCTGGGTGAGTTTGGCGTTCAGCCCCATACCCGGGCCGCCACAATAGTAGAGCTTCTTGCCCATCACCTCCAGCAGCGGCAACACAGACTGGTAGACTTTTTCGTCGCCGCCAATCATAAAGGTGAGCGTCCCGTTGATTGCCCCGGGGGTGGAGCCGGTGACCGGAGCTCCCAGAAAGTGAATCCCGGCCGCGGCGAGGGCTTCGCCGATACGGCAACTGGCGGACGGGCTGATCGTGCTGGCATCGACGACAGTGGTTCCCTTCCCCGCGCCCTCAATAACGCCACCCTTGCCAAGCAAAATTTGCTCGACCATGGCGGTATCGCCGACGCAAAGAAACACGACATCCGACTGTTTCGCAACTTCCGCCGGCGTCGCGCAGGCTATGCCGCCCGCTTCGCCGGCCAGTTGCGTGGCTTTGCTTGCCGTGTTCGACCAGAGTGCGACCGTGTGTCCGGCGCGGAGAAGGTTGCGAGCCATCGGGTAACCCATGAGCCCGAGTCCGAGAAATCCCAGTTTTGCCATAGGCCTTATTGTCTCTCAGTCGACGCAACTACGCCAATAACCCGTCAGGGTGGCAACTAAATGCCATCTCGGTAGAAATCGGATGCAACAAAAGTGTGCCGCGGATCTGAAAATGAGCCCCCGCCAAGGGGGAGAATTGCCAGGCTCGGTGCGGCGATGAGGGAAGTGATAGGTTTCCAGCGGAATTTCAGGGGTAAAACAATAAGCGGGGTTTTGTCAGGAGGGATTTTCTCGCCGCGTCCGAGCCTGTATTTTGTATTGCACGCTCCTGATATAGCAACCTGTTGGCCAAATAGAAGGGCACGAGGCGGCCGCTATTTGCCGTGCTGATTGCCGCGCTTGCCGGACAAGGTCCATTCCAGATTCTGCCGCACCAATTCGTTTTCGGGTTCGACCTTGAGAGCCTCGGTGGCAGCCACGACGGCAGCGTCCCAGAGGCCCATCTCGGCATTGCAGAGGGTGATGTTGTTCCACGCCGCCGGCATACCCGGCCGCAGCTTGAGAGATTCAGTGGCATCGTAAACGCACTGTGAGTAATCGCCGGTGTTGTAGTCGTAAAGCGATGCTTCCACATAGCTCTCGGGGGTACGCAGCCAATAGCGGGCGGGCTGCAAACGCACGAGGGAATCGGTGATCTGCTGTGCGCGTGCGTTCATCGAATCGGCCTGACGCTGCACTGCATTCGCGTCGATTGCGCGGCTATGGCGAAATAGTTCCGTTGCCAGATTGTGGAACTGATCTGCCTGCGTATACAAAACCTCGTCTTCCGCATATATCGGCGCGAGACTGACGCTGTCGCGCTTCATGTGGATGTACGCAGGATATAACAGCAGTGCACAAATGGAAACAAGCGCGGCGCTCCACCGCAAAGAGCCGGGGATTCGGCTCGTCACCGGTTCCGGCGGATGCTCGCCGCGAATCCGCCGCCATGCCACGAAGGCCAGCACAAGGACCGACATCCAGCTCAACACCTGGAAATATTGATGGGAGTTCCACGGGTAGGCGATCGCCAAATACCACGGCATCCCGAGTGCCCAATAGTTATAGACAACGAGCAAAAAGACGGAGCCGGCCAACGTGAAGAGCCCCACGGGCAGCACGCCCAGTTCAGCCACCCACGGGGTGAGCCACGCCAGATACTGGACGGCGAACCCGCTGGTCGCGGTAAAGAAGAAGAGGAATACCATGCCAATTTGTGTATAGAGGGATGGCTTTCGTTTGAGGCGGTGCATCGCCAGGGAGAGGAGCAGAATTGCGAACATCACCAGTGGCGTACCGATCCGGCTGAAGCCGCTGTTCAGCGATCGCGACGCCGGCCAGGCATTGGCGAGTTCGCGGAGGAGCCACGAGAAACCCCAAAGCCCATAGCTGCTCTTATAGCCGAGCACCTGGTGGAGGACGGCGCGGGGTTCCTGCCAGGCATAGGGCGACCATCCCAGGGCTACAACCGCGGCCGCGCCGGCGAAGAATGCGATCCGTTTTTTCAGCGTGTCGAGGGAGAGAAAGAAAACCGGGGCGAGCATGACGGGCGCTATTTTGATGCAGAGCGCGACTCCGTAGGCAGCGCCGCCGGCCAGGTTTTTTTCGCGATATCCCGCCAGCCACACGGCGGCCATGACGAAGAAGATCATGACCGGATCCGTATTGCCGTGGAAGCCGGAGATCAGGATGTGAGTGGGAGCGATCGCGATGATCAGAACTGCGATAAACACGGAACGTTCGGCCAGGCGGTCGCCAAGAATCCGGCAGATCAGATAGAGGCTGCCCACGTCCGCGAGGATCCCTGGGAATCGCAGGCAAAACTGGAATGGCAGATGGGTGTGCTCGGAGATCCAGAGGATGAAGCTCAGGATGTGGAGCATGGAGGGGGGATGGTTCAGATCCGGCGCAATTTTGTAGAGCTCAGCGCCGAAAAAACGGGACCAGAGACCGAAACGCTCGTAAGTATAGACGTCGTTCGTCCCGTAGGTTTTGAAGGCGAGCAGCAGTTTGGCGATGAAAGCGACCGCCGCTACGAGGATAATGGAGGTCCGCTGACGGCGTCTCGACAATGTTTCAGTGTAAAGCAGGGGGCGCTTCGGACGGGGGGTTGGCCCAGTAGCCGAGGCGAGTCCTTGGCGTTGGATTGCCGGGCGCCTTTACGACTACCTTGATGGGGCGGTAGGTTCCGTCGAGCGCGGAGTTGGAGGGGGTGTAGGCGATGAAGTATTGATTGCGGAGATCGCGTGCGACCTGGTGCGCGATGGCTTCCACCTGGCTCAGGTCTTTCGGATAGAAGACTTCGCCGCCGGTGGTCTGGACAAGCTTGTCCAGTGCCCTTTTGGCTTTCGCCGCTTCGGATTTCGCTTCTTCGTCCAGGAGGCCAATCGCATAGACCAGGACGTCGTCGGTTCCGGCCAGTTGCAACAGCTTCTCCATCGTGAACGATTCTTCACTGGCGTTGTCATTCCCGTCCGTCACCAGGATAACTACTTTTTTGTCACGTTTCGCTTTCTGGTGCAGGTGCTCAATGGCGAGGCGAACGGCTTCGCGCATGGCTGTCTGGCCGCGGGAATCGAGGCGCGCGAGCCCGTTCTTCAGCTTCTCGATATCGCTGGTGAAATCGACATCGAGGTAGGCATCTTCGTTGAAGTTAATGACGAAGCTCTCATCCTGCGAATTGGAATCTTTCACCATGGCCAGCGCCGCTGCTTCCACGGCCTGACGCTTGTCGCGCATGCTGCCGCTGTTATCGATCACCAGCGCGATGGAGACAGGGCGGTCTTCCTGACGGAAGACCTTAATCGGCTGCTGGACCCCGCTCTCGAACACCTGAAACGCGCTGCGCTGGAGGTTGGTGACGAAATGCCCTTTGCCATCGGCAACGGTGATATTGAGAGGGACCTCCCTGGTTTCGGCCGAAAAGACCGGGGTGGTGGAATCGGTGGCGACCGGCTTCTGCTGGGCAGTAAGGGCGAACGCCATCAACAGCAGTAATAGTGCACCGCGCATCCAGCCCTATTTTAACGCGGGCTACAGGAACTCGTAGCCGGCAGGGGCGACACCCGATCCGATTACCTCGGTGGTGCAGCCATTCATAGCGAAGGTCTGGCGCACGAGATCGCAAACACCTTCATATCCGCGCTGGTAGAAGACGAGCACGCCTGGCCCCGCACCGCTCAGCGTGCAGCCGAGCAGACCGGGCGCGCGTAACCGCAGGATTTCGGCGAGACCTGGAACAAGCTGCGAGCGGAATGGTTGGTGCAGGCGATCGTCGAGGGCAGCGGGAAACGCGGAGACGTCGCCGGTGGCGAGCGCCGCTGTGAGGAGTGCCGTGCGCTGGATGTTGAATGTTGCGTCGGCCCGCGAGTAAGTATCGGGGAGCACGGCACGGGCTTCGCGGGTGGGGAGAGTGAAATTCGGAACGACTACGGCAATCCTGAAATGGGCCGGCATCTCAAGCCGGACGGCGCGTGTGATCCCGCCAGGTTCCACGGCACTGGCAACGACGGAGCCGAGCACGCAGGCTGCAACGTTATCGGGATGGCCTTCAAGGCGGGCGGCTTCGTCGAGTATGCGGGCAGGCTTCCAATCGAGGTTGAGCAGACGTGCGCCGATGACGACTCCGGCGGTGATGGCAGCGGCGCTGGACCCCAGGCCCTTGCCAAGTGGAATTTCATTAACGATCTGGAGGTCGGCGGCAGGCAGCGCGCGGCGGACGCGGCTGGCGACGGTGAGCGCGGTTTGCCAGATCAGGTTTTGTTCGTCACAGGGGATGAACGACGCATCGCGGCCGGTGCACTGAATGTTGAGCCGGTGGCTGCGCGAGAAACGGCATGTCAGGTAAACCTGAAGCGCGATGCCGAGGGAATCGAAACCGGGGCCCAGGTTCGCGCTGGACGCGGAGACACGGAGAGTGGTCGCAGAGTTCAATCTGTCATTATCCAATCCCCTCTACGCTGGGTGGGAGGGTCGCTTAAGATAACGGTCATGGAGACCCCGCCGGACACGTCGCACTATTTGTGTTCGCAGCTGGTGCGACTGGTGACGGGGGGTGAAGAACAGTGGGGCAATCTGGAGGAAATCTGGGCTACCGGCGCCATCGTAGATTGCGAGGATGCGGTTCGGGTTGGTATTCCGGTGACCGTTCTGGCGGAGGGAGTTGAGCTCCGGGCGGAGGTCAGGGCCGCAGTACGCGATTTGTTCGGGTGGAAGGTGGAGCTGACTTTTCTGCCCTCCACGCGGTGGTCGATTGAGCGCTGGCAACCGGAACATCTGGTCGACCTGGGCAGCCTCCGATAGTGAATCCCCGGTAAACGCTACTTGATATCGAGGATTTCTTTTTCTTTGGTTTTGGCCGCGTCGTCCAATCGCTTCATATAAGCGTCGGTGAGCTTCTGCATTTCAGCCTGGCCGGCGCGGTCGTCGTCTTCGGAGATCTTCTTGTCTTTGGCCAGTTTCTTGATATGCTCGTTCGAATCGCGGCGAATGTTGCGGACCGCGACGCGGTGATCTTCGGCGATCGAGTGGAGCTTTTTCGCCAATTCCTTGCGGCGTTCTTCGGTGAGAGGTGGAATCGGGAGACGGATGATCTTACCGTCGTTCCCGGGATTGATACCGAGATCGGAAGTGCGGATCACCTTCTCGATGAGGCCGAGGAGCGAGGCGTCCCAGGGCTGAACGGTAATCATGCCGGGCTCGGGCACGTGAAGGTTGGCCACCTGATTGAGAGGTGTCGGCGTGCCGTAATAGTCGACACGGATGTTATCCAGAAGATGGATGGAGGCGCGGCCGGTGCGGATTGCCGCCATGGCATGCTGCAGATCGGTGAGGGCTTTTTCCATGCGCTGCTTAGCGCCGGCTTCGATTTCCGCTACGGTATTCATGAGGTCTGGGTCTCTGTCGTGATTTAGCCAATTACGGTGCCGACCGATTCGCCGGTCGCCATACGCATTATATTGCCATGGGTGTTGAGGTTGAAAACGATGATGGGCAGTTTGTTGTCGCGGCACATGGCGATCGAGGTGGCATCCATCACGCCAAGCGATTCGGTGAGCACCTTCGTGTAAGCGATCCTGGAGTACATGACGGCGTCGGTGTGCTTCATCGGGTCTTTATCGTAAACGCCATCCACCTTCGTGGCCTTGGCTATTACCTGCGCCTTGATTTCGAGAGCCCGCAGAGTGGCCGCGGTGTCGGTGGAGAAATACGGGTTGGAAGTGCCGGCGGCGAAGATCACGATGCGGCCTTTTTCCAAGTGGCGAATGGCGCGGCGCCGGATATAGGGCTCCGCGACCTGGTGCATCTGGATGGCGCTCATGACGCGGGTGTGATGGCCGATTTGTTCGAGCGCGTCCTGGAGGGCAAGGGAGTTGATGACCGTGGCCAGCATGCCCATGTGGTCACCGGTAACGCGGTCCATACTTTTCGCGGCGAGGGCAATACCGCGAAAGATGTTGCCACCACCTACGACGACGCCGATCTGCACGCCTTCGCGGGCCACGGCGGCGATTTCATTGGCAAGGTCGCGAACACGATCGGCGTCGATACCAAAGGATTGCGGGCCGGCCATTGCCTCACCGCTGAGCTTGAGAAGTATGCGTTCGTATTTCGGCATGTGCGTAAAAAAAAGGGGGCAGAATGTCTGCCCCCCATTTTAATGTTCCGGTTTATGCCGCGGCTTCCGGCTGATCCGGAATGCCGTCGCCGACCTTGAAACGGGCGAACCGGGAAACGGAAATATTCTCACCCAGTTTCGCGATCTTCGTTTTAATGAGCTGATCAACGGTGGTGGCGTTGTCTTTGACGAAGGGCTGGTCATACAGACAGACCTCTTCGTAAAACTTCGACATGCGGCCTTCGACGATCTTGGCGGCGATGGCGGCTGGTTTGCCTTCATTGATGGCGCGCGCGAGCTGGATTTCCTTTTCCTTTTCGAGCGCGGCGGGCGTGACTTCTTCGCGGCGAATGAACTGCGGATCGGTGGCGGCGATGTGCATGGCGATATCGCGTACCAGTTCCTGGAAATCGTCCGTACGGGCGACGAAATCGGACTCGCAGTTGACTTCAACCATCACGCCCAGCTGTGAGCCGGCATGGATGTAGGTTCCTACCGAGCCCTGCTTGGTGGTGCGCGACGATTTCTTGCCGGCGGAGGCGATGCCCCGTTTGCGCAGGACAACTTCGCCTTCGGCCAGATCGCCGTTGGCTTCGACGAGCGCCTTCTTGCAATCCATCATCGCGGCTCCGGTGCGTTCACGGAGCTGCTTTACTAATGCTGCTGTAATTTCGGCCATTTTCTCTATTTCCGTCTTAATCAGGCTTGGGTGGCTTCGGCGGAGGGCTCAGCGGCTTCGGAAGTCGTTTCCGAAGCGGGTCCCTTGCGGCTCGCGCCGGTGTCGCCGACCATCAGGCTTTCCTGCATGATCTGCGCGGCGTATTGAGGATCCACATACTGCGAATACTCGGCGGGCAGCTCTTCGGAGGCGCCGCCATCTTCGGCTTCGCTATCGGCGGCTACTTTGCCGGCGGTGAAGTCATGTTCGGTGGCAAGGGCACGGCCTTCGATGACGGCTTCGGCGATCTTGCTGGTGAAGAGGCGGATGGCGCGCAGCGCGTCGTCGTTGCCGGGGATGACCCAATCGACTTCATCGGGATCGCAATTGGTGTCGACAATGGCGACGACCGGGATGCCGAGGCGGCGGGCTTCTTTCACCGCGATGGCTTCCTTGTTGGAATCGATGACGAAGATCACGTCCGGCAGACCGGGCATGTCTTTGATACCGGCGAGGTTGGAATCGAGCTGTTTGCGCTCACGTTCGAGGCGCACGATTTCTTTCTTGGGACGCCCGCCGTACGAACCTTCGGCGGCCATCTGCTCGAGTTCCTTGAGGCGCTTAATCGACTTCTGCACCGTGGTCATGTTGGTGAGAAGACCACCGAGCCAGCGCTGGTTGACGTAATACATCTGGCAGCGGGTGGCTTCTTCGGTGATGGCTTCCTGCGCCTGGCGCTTGGTGCCGACGAAGAGAACGTTCTTGCCCTGGGCGGACATTTCGACTACATAACGGGCTGCGTCCTTGAAGAGCTTGAGAGTCTTCTGCAGGTCGATGATGTAGATTCCGTTACGTTCGCCAAAGATGTATTCTTTCATCTTTGGATTCCAGCGCTTGGTCTGGTGCCCGAAGTGAACGCCGGCTTCGAGCAATTCTTTCATTGAAATTGCAGGCATTAATAGCTCCTTGATTGCCGTGGAGAACCGCGAGGTTACAACCGGCGGATTGAGCCCTGCCACCCAACCCCGTGCAGATCCCGGATCGGGATGCGCGTGGTGAAATGGCGGACATTGCTACAGACAATCGGGGCGCGGCAGGAAACCGCGCCCCGAACCGAAAAAGCTCACACAGCAAATCGCTCTCGCAATTTGCCCGAACAGCGCTGAAAGTTTAGCGCTTCGAGAACTGGAACCGCTTACGCGCGCCCTTCTGGCCGTACTTCTTGCGCTCGTGTTCGCGGGGATCGCGGGTCAGCAAACCAGCCTTCTTCAGCGGTCCGCGGAGTTCCGCGTTAAATTCCACCAGAGCCCGGGCAATGCCGAGGCGAATGGCGCCGGACTGACCGGCGACGCCCCCGCCATTGGCGAGCACGATGACATCAAAACGATCCGCCATTTCGACCACGGTGAGCGGGAACTTCGCCGGAATGCGGCCCGCGTCGGTGGGAAAATATTCATCAAAGGGACGGCCGTTGACCGTGATCTTGCCGGAGCCCGGCCGCAGAAACACGCGGGCGATGCTCGACTTGCGACGACCGGTTGCCAGATACTGTTCGATTTTCTTGATTGCCAAAATCTAATACCTTCCTAAAATAAAAGACTCGCCGCTTGTCGCTGTTTCGTCGAACGGCCAGCCTGGGGCCGGCCTTCCGGACTACGCAGCGGGCAGGCCGGACTTGATCTTGAGAGCCACCGGTTTCTGGGCGGCGTGCGGGTGTTTGTCACCTGCGTAAACTTTCAGCTTCCGGTACATCTGCTTACCCAGTTTGGTTTTGGGGAGCATGCCCGAAATTGCTTCTTCGATCATCCGGGTGGGACGGGTGGCGCGCACTTTCGAGGCGCCGGTTTCCACGAGGCCACCAGGATAACCGGTGAAGTGCCGGTACAATTTCTGAGAATCTTTCTTACCAGTCAGCTTGACCTTTTCGGCGTTGATGACGACGACATGATCGCCTGTATCGATGAAGGGGGTCCACGTTGTTTTGTGTTTGCCCATCAACAGTCTGGCGGCATGGCTGGCGAGCTTGCCGAGAACTACATCATTGGCATCGACAACGTGCCAGTTTCTTTCAATTCCCTGTTTAGTGGGGAACACGGTACTCATGAACACACGACTCCGGAGATTTTCTGAAGCTTAGAGCTTCTTAGAAAGTATAGCAGGCGTATGCGTGTGGGAGCTATGGGTTTAGTCGCGGGGGTGGCTTGGGGGGTGGAAGTTCGGGTCGGCTGTAGCGCAGGGGCGGAAGAATCCAGCGCGGCATGGGGCGGATTTTGATGGAAGTGGCTGCGGGGCTTCGGGTTAGGTCCCATTTCGTTGTCAGTCACTTTCGGGTTCGTGCGGAATTCGCGTAGGGTCTCACCATGCCGGAGAGAGTGGCGCCAACGGGCAGGTCGCCTAAACTGAGTTTGTGAACGAATCCGTCAACTGGCCGGCGCTGGCACAAGATGATGCCGGTCTGATGAGCGAGCTCGAGAAACTTCTGACTGCTAGCACCCTGGGGAATCCGTACGCTTCCGACGGCATTTTTGCGGCAAGTATTGCTTTGCTTCCTCCGGGCCTCAGAGCCATGGCAGCGACGCACTGGCTTGACTTAAGCCTGACCCTTGATAGCATCACCTGGCACTTCGGTAATTTTGGAGAGCCTCGGTTGGTGGCCGAAACAGAGGCCGGACTACGTGAGTTGGGCCTGTACGACCTCGCTCTCTGCTTTGTTGAGGCGAAGGAGTTAATGCTTCCTCTCTTAGCTGATCGGACAGAAGCTGATGGCGATTCGGACGAAATCCTTGACCGCGTGGGACTGAGAGCACGCGCTGACGAACTGGACCGGCGAGCCTGGGCACTTGGAAATAGTGTGCAAGGCGGGTCTACAATCTACCAGTCTTGGATTCGATATGCGCGCCGACATCCGGAACGGGTATTTGTCCTCTCGCAACTTTACGGCTGAAGGCGCGCCGATGCGACCGAGCAAGACAATCAGGCGCACAGCTACTCGCGGTGCATGTCAGGTTCGGGCAAATTCGTCGCGGCGGCGCAGAAGCGCCTCTTACCGGGCAGGGTGCGCGGTCAGGACGACTTCCGATCGCACTTCCACCGGTTCCCAGTTGGAGATTGTCGGGCGGTATCTCCACTGGCGCACGGCAGTGACCGCGCCGTCAGCAAGTTCGTGATCGCCCTCAGCGAAAGTTGCCTTGCGAACTCCGCCATCCTTATCTACGATGACTCCGATTCGCACCGTTCCCGACGTGTTTGGAGGAAAGGCGGGATTGACCTTTTCAATCAGCATTCGTTCCTGCGCGGCGGGATGGACGAGCATCGGTGGCGGTTCGCCGTCCGGGTCCGGAACGTGCCGGAATGTCACTCCGGGCGGCGGTCGCTTCGCTGATCTTACTCCGCGCAATGAAGGAGGTGGCGGCGGAGGAGGTGGAAGTGGTGGAGGACTTGGATTGACGAGTGCTTCGTTGCGAATGATCTGGTAGGTCCCGGCGAGAACCGGCGGCCATCTCAAGGGGGAGATGACTCCGCGTTCCCGCAGGGCCTCAAGCCGGCCGCGGTCATCAATCGCCGTGGCTTGGGCCTTATCTCTCCAATGGGCGAAAGCCACTTCATCACCCCGTGAACGATAATGCGCGCCGAGGAAGCGCATCGCCGAAGTGTTGCGAGGATCCAGGAAGAGCGCCCGCTGAAAGTGGGCGATCGCCTCATCTGCGGCACCCGATTCCACGGCAAGTTGGCCGAGCGCCACGTAGGTTTGGGCGTCTGAGGGATCCAGACGCAGCGCCCGTTCGTACCACCTTCGTGCTTCGCCGGTATTTCCGAGATCACTCTCCAGCTTCGCCATGAATATGAGGGGCGGCCATGCTGACGCGTCCATAGCGATGGCAAGCTCAAACTCATCGCGTGCATGGGCGGCGCTCGCCTGCTCCTGCCCGTGAGGAATAAACTGATGCTGCCATGCGAGCCCCAGATAGAGATGCGGAATCGGATCGTTCGGATTGAGATCCGCTGCGCGCCTAAAAGCGTCGACCGCTCCTTTATACTGTCCGCTTTTGTAGAACGCGATACCCTGGGTGATTTCCGCTTTCCACGTGTCGTCCGTGCCGGTTGAGGTCTGCATTTGTCCGAAAAGTCCTCGTGCCATCGAAATGGTTATGGCCGCTCAATTCCTGGAAGGCAGTCTTTCGATATGGTCAATGACCAGAACGTCAAAGTCCCGGCTACTTTTTTCGAGCCTCAGTCCAAAGCCCCGTTCGAGCGCTGCCGTAAGATCACCAGCCGGCGCATCGCTCCACTCGAGACTGAATGTATACATGCCGGTTAATGCGGTGTTGTCGACGACCGGTTCGTTCAGCGCGTGTTTGAGGTAGTCCACCAGCGTTTCCATGGGCACAACTCCGTCTGTATCCAGCGTGTGCCGATGGTTGCGAGAACTTCCGCGTACAAAGCCACTCGGATTGGTCTTCGGCATCTCTTTGAGCTTTGGACCTCCCGACGCAATGGTCAGTATTTCTACCGGAAGATTCCTGATTTCGTGATGAACTTTGAGCCCCAGGCGATCGACCATCAAATTCTGGAGCATCACCACAAATTGCTCGTCGGATGTACCGGGCGGTACCTGCGCGACGATATCGAATCTGTCGGAGTCGGACAACGACGTGACCCAGCCAGGAGCTCCGAAGATCTGAAAGCTCTCCTTCCCGTAGGCCCATTCGATCACCGGGCTTAACGGTGTGACGAGGTAACTGAAGGACGGATCGTTCGTCCTGGGTCCACCGCACATGGTACCGATACAGCCGGTGACCTCGTGGGATACCGCAGGTTTAATGGAGGCAGTTTGGAATCGAAATCGCGACGGATCGTTCGGTGGCGATTGGGCGACGGCCAATATCAAAGACCCGGTTGCGAGGATGATAACCGAACAGAAGAAAAATCGATGCACTGCGCTTCCTTTGAAAAAGAGAATAGCATCGCCTCAGCCTGCGGAGGGCTTGCATGTCGTCTTTCCCTGTCCTATACTGAACCTAATGGTTCAGTATCAACCGGCCCGTCTGGATGCCTCGTTCGCAGCGCTTTCGGACGCTACAAGGCGTGGCATTCTGGAGCGGCTCGGGCGTGCGGACGCTTCGATAACGGACCTTGCCGCGAAGTTCCATATGACCCTCACGGGCATGAAGAAGCACGTCGGTGTTCTGGAGCAGGCGGGGTTCGTCACCACGGAAAAAGTCGGGCGCGTGCGTACCTGCAAGCTTGGTCTGCGCCGCCTGGAGGACGAGGCGGCATGGATTGAGAAGTACCGCCAGATCTGGGACGCGCGCTTCGACGAGCTGGACCGGATCGTTGAGTCATTGAAACAGGAACGAGTCGATGGACGAAAGAAGAGAAAGTGATCCCCTATGAAGAACCCAACTACGGTAGAACGAAAGTCTGAGCGCGAGCTGGTCGTCACGCGAACCTTCAACGGTCCCGCGCACATTGTGTTCGAGGCGTGGACCCGACCAGAGTTATTACAGCGCTGGTGGGTGCCGCAGTCGTGTGACCTCTCCTTCATTTCGTGCGAGGCCGATGTTCGTACCGGGGGCACATACCGTTTCGTGTTCAGCCACCCGGATTCGGAGCAGGCTATGGCGTTCTTCGGCAGGTATATCGAAGTGATACCGCACTCGCGCATTGTGTGGACGAATGAGGAGAGCCCGGAGGGCGCCATTTCCACGGTGACCTTCGAGGAAAAGGGCGACGAGACGCTGCTGGTCCTGCACGAACTCTATCCTTCGAAGCAGGCCCTCGACGACGCAATCGCCTCCGGGAGCACAAGCGGAGCAGACGAACAGTTCGGACAACTGGACACGCTTCTCGTCACGCTGGCTGATCATGAGAAGGCGAGATCATGAGAAAGCCTGCTCCCAAGCCCGGTCCTCAGGGCGGGGCTGGCGCGAAGCTGCTGTTCGCGATGACTGGCAAGGCAAGCGCCGCGAAGGCCGCGGAAGGCGATGGCCCCGTGTTCGCCTATATCGCGAGCCTGCCGCAGCCGCAGCGCAGTATCGCCGAGCGTGTCGATGCGCTGGCTGCCAGGACGCTGCCGGATCTCCAGCGTGCGGTGAAGTGGGGGATGGCGTACTACGGTGTGGGCGGAGGCTGGTGCTTCGCGTCGGGCGCCTTCGTCGGTCACCTTAAACTGATGTTCATACGCGGCACGGAGATGAAGCCGGAGCCGCCAGTGGCGCCGATCAGGATGGGCAAGGCTACACGAGGCGTAGAACTGGTATCCGTGGACGATCTCGACGAATATCGGGTGGCGTCGTGGATGAAGCAGGCGGCCGCGAACCCTTTTGTTGGGGGTAAGAAACGCTGACGGCAACGGGATACGCCGCGTCGGCTACTGAGTGAGTGGAATCTGCAATTCTGTTAGACTTGCGTCTGCTGCGACGTTGTAATCCATATGCTTGGACTACCGGATTGAACCTATTCCTACCAAACTGAACTTCGCGTCGTTCCCGCCGGAGTGACATATAATAATCGCAATTCTCATGAACATCGTCGTCTCGAAACGCGCCGGCCTGATCGCCCTGATCCTGGCCTCGTCGCTCCGGGCGCAACCAAATACGACGGCGCGATTCGAAGTCGCCAGCATCAAGCCGATCGATCCCAACGCAGCCACGCACAGATCCGGCCTGAGTATCTACCCGGGTGGAAGAGTCGAAATTCCAAGTACCACTCTCAAAGGGATGGTCGTTACTGCTTTTGGCGTATCTTATTGGCAGCTCTCGGGTGGCGAGCCCTGGATGGAAAAAGAGCAATATGACGTTGAGGCCAAACCGGCCGCAAATCTTCAGCCCCCTGTCGCGAATCTTCGCCACGGGCTGTTCGATATCGCCGACGAACGTCTGCGCCAGATGCTGCAGGCCATGCTGATTGAGCGCTTTCACCTGAAGTTTCACCGCGAAACAAAGACGGGCAAGGTGTTCCTGCTCCAAAAGAAAGGCAGCACGCAGGCGCTGATTCCCACCGACGACGCGTCCATTGAGCGAAACATGCCAGGCAGTCCCAGGGAATCCAGCGTCGGGTTTGCCGGTGGGAAATGGAACATATTCAACACCTCAATGACGCAGCTGGCGAAGTTTGCAACCGACAATGTCCTGCATGTTCCCGTCATCGATCGGACGGAGTTGCCCGGGTATTTTAACCACAGACAGACGACGGTGCTCGATGCATCGGAAATCGACTATAGCGATGCTTCAGGACCGTTTATGCTGTTCCTTCAGGAAATGGGGCTCAAGCTGACGCCCGATAAGGGGCCGGTTGAAACGTTCGTAATCGACAGCGCGGAAAAACCCACGGCGAATTGAATTATCGTGTGTGCCATTCGCGCAGCCAATTCAGAGGCAAGAAGGCAAAAAGAATAGTCCATAGCCAGAATCCAGGCAGCAACCACCGAAGATCGGCCTGGTCGCGAAGTGGGGCGGTAAGGTAGCCAATTAGAAATACAAGAAACAGGACAAAGAGAATCAGGCCAATCCAAAGGAAACTGCGGGGCAAACGTCTCTTTCCCAGTAATGCGTCAAGCCCACACCCAGCGAACCACCACGCGGGCAGGCAATAGAACGGGAAAACGAAAGATCTCCAATTGTCCAGGGATATCGCCGGAGGATGCCATTTCCCCGGCTGCCCGGTCGGCAAAGATATCACCGCGTCAGCGAGCATAGCCGGGAGATTGACAGCGATGATCATCCTGGAATAAGTCATCGGCACCCACTTAAGAACAAATGGCAGGAAACCATGCACAGGAGGACTCAACTGGAATTGGCCTGGAGGCCCGTTGAAATAAATCCGGGCAAGTTCGGTTGGCACAAGCGCAATCCAGAGGGCCAGTTCAAGAATCGGCAATAGCAATGAGAAGCGCATGCGAGGGATGCTCACGGGAGCCAGCTTAGCGCATATAACGTCGGAGCCGTTGAAGTGTCTTGCCGCCTTTCCATCCTGTTGAGTTCTTCTGATTTCCGCAGTTAACTTCAGCCTGGAACGACGCCGCGCACGGACCACACCCGCGCGGGGAGCACCACAGGCGCATCTTCCGATGATAGTGAGAGCCGATGTTTGATCTCTTCGCGGAGGATCGGCAACTTGTCGGGCTCGAGGCGGCGAACGTATGCGCCGGCCGGTCCCTGTCCGAGGAGAAACGGATCCCAGTAATCGGCGAAGGAAGCGAACGTCATCGTCATGTCGATTGGCTGCTCGTGAACATCCTCCAGGCCGGCCTGCCTCCACAGAGTAGATAACTCACCCTCACGGCAAAGCGGCATGCGGTTTTCGTCAAGGGGGCCGGCCTCCGGATCGATTCGGACCGCGGCATCCCAAAAAATCCGCAGCATTTGCATCCCGGCGCCATAATCCCAAACGGCAGCCGAGAGATTGCCACCCGGTTTGGTTACGCGTCGAAGCTCGAGCAGCGCCTTCTTCGTGTCGGGAATGAAATTAATCGCCAGCGAGGAGACGATGGCGTCAAAGGTGGCATCGGCGAACTCGAGTTGCTGCGCATCGCCCACTGCAAAGGCGACCTGGTCGGGGAAAGGATTTCTGCTGCTCGCGTAAGCAACATATTCTTTCGACGAGTCGATCCCCACGACGTGTGCGTGCCTCTTGCGTTCGGCGATCGCAAACGCCAATGATCCGGTGCCGCAGCCGACGTCGAGTATTCGGCCCCGGTCCGGCAGGCCGGCGAAATGTACCAGGCGGGGAGCTACGACACGGCTCCACCGGCCCATGTAATGCTCGTATGCTTCAGCGTTTCCGAACATTTGTTTGTTGGCAACTGGCCAGGATCTGACTCCACTTTACCCGAACACGGAGCGACATAATACGAAGAGGGCCCGGGAAGAAAACACTTCCGTATTTCGTCATACTTACGAAATGATTACGCCAATAAAATACGCGACGATCTTGCTGACATTAACCGTTGCGGGATGGGCGCAACAGACACCTGCAGAATTCGAAGTTGCTTCTGTTCGCCCGAACACGGGGAACGACCGGATCGTTACGATCGACAGCACCCCGGAGGGAAACTTCCATGCGCGCGGATATTCCCTGAAACTCCTGATCCAGCGCGCCTATGGCGTGAAGGGTTTTCAGATTTCGGGCGGACCGAAGTGGCTGGATGAAGACCGTTTTGATGTCGTGGCCAAAGCGTTCGCCACTGGTGCGGAGCGCGTTGTTACTCCAGCGCAGATGCGAACGATGCTTCAGGCATTGTTAGCGGACCGGTTCCGGCTGCGCGCCCACAAAGTGTCGAAGGAATTGCCCGGACTTGCGCTGACTGTGGCTGGCGGGGGTCCCAGGCTGCAGAAATCGAAAATAACCGACGAGGGCTCGGATCCGATCCATCGCAACGGCGTGTTCCTGGTCGCGGAGGGAGTTTCCATGAAAACATTCGCGGAAACCATCAGCAGCTATCTGGCGAAACCGGTGGCTAATGAGACAGCGCTCCCGGGTCTATACGATTTTCAGGTGGAATGGGTGGATCAGGGCAGGCTGGGAGCAACAGGCGTCGATGCCACCGGAACGGGACAGAGCCAGGAACAGACCGGTCTTTCCATGTTTTCCGCACTTCAGGAGCAGCTTGGATTGAAGCTCGTCAGCAGGAGCAAGGTACCGGTCGAAACATTGGTCATAGATAGTGCGGAGAAAGCATCTCCGAATTGATGGCCGCGCGTTTAGTTAGAATTGGGCCATGAAACGTCAGGGGCCCGCGGCCCTCATTTTTCTGGCCGCGGCGGCTGGATTCGCCCAGATTCCGTCGCCACAGAAATTCGACGTGGTGTCGATACGGCCAAACCAGAGCGGCAGTGTCAGCCGCCGTGCGGGCGCGGCTCCGGGCGGCAGGTTCACAGCCACGAACGTGAGCCTCCGGCTGCTGATTTCACGGGCGTTTGGAGTTTCGGATTTTCAGGTTGTGCGCGGGCCTGGCTGGCTCGATACAGATAACTACGATATTGAGGCAAGAGCGGACACCACGGCGGAAATGAGCCGCGAACAACTCCAACCTTGTCTGCAGAATATGCTGGCGGAACGCTTCCAGTTGAAAACGCATCGGGAGAGCAAAGAGGGTTCGGTGTATTCGCTAGTGGCCGCGAAGAACGGGCCGAAGCTGACCGAGCACGTGGGGGCCGGCTCGCCCGCGGTGAGCCTGTCTACCGGTTCCGGGAAAGCCGCCATCGTGGCTACGAATGTGACCATGACCAGGCTTACGGATTACCTGGCGCCGCAGATTGATCGGCCGATTATTGACAACACCGGTTTGAAGGGGGCATACGATTTCAGGCTGGAGTGGGTCCTGGATCTCACGGCCGAACCGTCGGGGCCGTCCGTGTTTACCGCGCTTCGGGAACAACTTGGCCTGCGGCTGGAATCCGCCAGAGGGCCGATTGCGAACATCGTCGTCGATGGCGTCGAACGGCCCTCCGGGAATTGAGCGCGTTGAGCGCGATTACTTCGCGGCTTCGATTTTGGTGACTTTGAGAGTCTTATCCTGCAGAGTCCCCGTAACGGTCACTTTCTGGCCGGCAAATTTCTCGGGCGTGTTCTGGTCGCTGAGGGTGTAAACGTTGGTTCCATCCAGCAGAGCGTATTTTGCACCTGCTTTCACGCATGCGGTGGAACACTTTCCATCGGCGCCCATTTTCATGGCGGTGTGATCTTTGCCGCACATGGAATCGGTGATGGTTCCGGTGAAGGTCTTGTCCGCGGCAGCCAGGAACGCGGTCGCGGTGAGAGCTAAGAGGATGGTCTTTTTCATGATTTGTCCTTGTATTTCTAATTTTACTCAGTTATGCGCCGTCAGTACAATTTGCCGCCAGAGGCGGTCGTAACGGTCCTGCGGTAAAGCTTGCTTCAGTTGAAAGCGGAAGTCGCCTTCGCGCGCCCGAAGCGTGAGGTCAAACGGGTCGGAAGTCGAGACGTCCTGGAGATCGCGGATCCGCCAGGTTCGCGATTCTTCGCCCTGGGGGGAGCGGTAGACGATTCGATCGGCGGCGAATTGCAGGATTCCCTGCGAGCCGCTGCGCCCGCGCACGAGTTTCACGGGCAATTGCCATTCGACGTTGGTCTGATCGTCCGGCAGAGCGGCGACGAAGCGCGCGTCCAGACGATCGCGCCATGCGGCATAGAGCTCTTTCACCATGGCGGGCAGCAGGCGGTCGAAGACAAATTCGCGGTCGCGTCCAAGTTCCCATTTCTGATCTTCATAGGTACGGATGCGCAGAGTCTTTGTCCCCAGAGTCAATTGCTGGATGTCCTCGTATTTCCATTCGCGCGAGTGGGTGGTGGGACGGTTTTTTTTGTCGCGTTCGTCGAAAGCGATGGATACGGCGGTGACGCGGAGGGTGCCCGTGGCGCCCTTATGCAGGTGTTCGTGATAGACGGGCCACGCGCCCTGTTGGGCGAAGGCGGCCGCCGGGACTGCGAACAGAACTAAATACGCGCCAGTTTTGGCTTTAAGTCGAAATGCCATTTCCACACCTCATAAATTGCCGGATAGACTAACAGCTCCAGGATGAAAGAAGTAAAGATGCCGCCGATCATCGGGGCCGCGATGCGCTTCATCACGTCCGCGCCCGTTCCGACGGACCACATGATGGGCGCCAGACCGAGAAACATCGCCGCGACGGTCATAAACTTGGGGCGGATGCGTTTGACCGCTCCTTCGAGAATCGCTTCGCGAAGGTCGCCCAGATTGCTGAGCCGCCCTTCCCTGCCCGCTTTTTCGTACGCGATGTCGAGATACAGCAGCATAAACACGGCGGTTTCGGCATCCACGCCCATGAGCGCGATCAGCCCCACCCACACACCGATGCTCATGTTGTAGCCGAGCACATAAAGCAGCCAGATCGCGCCCACCGCCGAGAAGGGCACCGCCAGCATGATCAGAATTGTTTTGAAGGCCGATTTCGTATTCATGTAGAGCAGCATCAGAACCAGGAACAAGGTCAAAGGCAGCACGATGGTCAGGCGCTGGCGCACGCGCGCGATTGCTTCATACTGGCCGCTCCAGGCGATGGTGTACCCGGCGGGCAAGCGCAGGCCTTTGTTGACGGCAGTGCGCGCCTCATTCACGTAGCCGCCGACGTCACGGCCGTTGACATCGACGTAGACGTAGCCGCTCAGCATGCCGTTCTCGTTTCGCAGCATGGAGGGGCCGGCGGTCAGCTTCACATCGCCGAGCTGCGAGAGCGGAATCAACTGCCCATTCGCGCCCGAAACCGGAATGTGACCGATTGCCGACGGATTATCGCGATAGGTTTGAAGATAACGGACATTGACGGGATAGCGTTCCCTGCCCTGCACGGTCGTCGTCACATTCTCGCCGCCGATGGCGCCGGTCACAACCGACTGGACGTCGTCGATCGACAATCCGTAGCGCGCGAGTTGATCGCGATGCCATTCGACGTCGAGAAAATAGCCGCCGGTGGTGCGTTCGGCAAAGGCGCTTCTTGTCCCGCGAACGGAAGTGAGGAGAGTTTCAATCTGTTTGCCGATGCCTTCGATCGTTGCCGGATCGGCTCCGAAGATCTTGACTCCGACCGGGGTCCGGATACCGGTAGTGAGCATGTCGATGCGATTGCGGATGGGCATGGTCCACGCGTTGGAAACTCCGGGAAGCTGGAGGGCGCGGTTCATCTGATCGACCAGTTCGTCCTGGGAGATATGGTCCGGGGTGATATGGCGGAACCAGGGGACAATCCAGCCGGGGGCCCACGCGCTGTACCAGGTATCGGCGTGACGCCACTGGCTTACAGGCTTCAAGGTGATGATGGTCTCGGCCATGGAGAGCGGCGCGGGATCAGTTGAAGTCTCGGCGCGGCCGGCCTTGCCGAGTACCTGATCGACTTCCGGAAAACGGACGAGAATGCGGTCCTGCGCCTGGAGCAGTTTCTGAGCCTCGGTCGCCGAAATGCCGGGCACTGTCGTCGGCATGAAGAGCAAAGCGCCTTCGTCGAGCGGCGGCATGAACTCGGAACCGAGTTTTTGATAGATGGGGACAGTTACATAAACGAGCGCCACAGCGGCCGCCAGCACCAGCCATTTCCATCGCAGCGTCCAGGCGGCGACGGGATGATAGATGCGGATCAGGATGCGGCTGATGGGGTGTTTTTCTTCGGAACGGATCTTGCCAATCAGGATGGCGCTGGCCAGGCTGGCCATCCAGCGGGGGCGGAACTGGAAATTCTTCGTGTGGGTCAAGAGCAGCCGCAGCGCCGGATCGAGCGTGATGGCGAGCACGGCGGCGACGATCATGGAGAAGTTCTTCGTGTATGCCAAAGGCGCAAACAGCCGGCCTTCCTGAGCTTCCAGCGTCAGTACGGGCAGAAATGAAACCGCGATTACGAGCAGCGCGAAGAAACTCGGGCCGCCGACTTCCTTGACGGCGTTTATTACTACCCGGTGGTAATCTTCCTTGCGGCCGCCGCGCTCCCATTCCTCCAGCTTCTTGTGGGTCTGCTCAACGACCACGATGGAGGCATCCACCATCGCGCCCACGGCAATGGCGATGCCGCCGAGCGACATGATGTTCGCGGTAACGCCCATCAGCTTCATCGGGATGAACGAGATCAGAATGGCGATGGGGATTGTGATGACCGGAATCATCGCGCTGGGAAAGTGCCAGAGGAAAATCATGATCACGATGGCGACGATGATCAGCTCTTCGCTCAACGTGTGTTTCAGATTGTCGACGGAGCGCAGGATGAGGTCGGAGCGGTCGTAGACAGGGGTGACTTTAACGCCTTCCGGCAGGCCGGGTTGAATCTCCTTCAGCTTTGTCTTCACGCGGTCGATCACATCGAGCGCGTTTTCGCCCTGACGCATAACGATAATGCCGGAGACGGCTTCGCCCTTGCCGTTCCAGTCCGAAAGGCCCCGTCGCACATCCGAACCGAGGACGACGTCTCCGACGTCTTTCACGCGCACGGGAACACTTTGGGGCGAGGTCATCAGCACAATATTGGCGAGGTCCGCCGTCGATTGCGCGTAACCGCGGCCCCGCACCATGTACTCGGCGCCAGTCATTTCTACCAAGCGACCGCCGACGTCGTTGTTGCCCGCGCGGACGGCCTCGACGACTTTGGAGGCCGGAATTGCGTACGACTGGAGTTTGGCGGGATCGAGATTGACCTGATACTGGCGGACAAAACCGCCAAGCGGAACTACTTCCGCGACGCCCGGCACTCCCTGTAATTGATAACGGAGAAACCAGTCCTGCACGGAACGAAGCTGGGAGAGATCGTGTTTGCCGGAGGTGTCGGCAAGCACGTACTGGAATACCCAGCCCACGCCAGTGGCATCCGGGCCGAGCTCGGTGCGGACCCCCTGGGGGAGACGCGGCAGCACGCCCTGAAGGTATTCGAGAGCGCGCGACCGAGCCCAGTAGATATCGGTGCCTTCGTTAAAGATGATGTACACGTAGGAGTAGCCGAAATCCGAAAAGCCGCGGACCGTGCGAACGCCGGGCACGGACAACATTGCGGTCGTGATGGGATAGGTGACCTGATCCTCCATGATGTCCGGGCTGCGATCCCAGCGGGAGTAGACGATGACCTGGGTGTCGCTCAGATCGGGAATGGCATCGAGCGGCAAATGCTGCATCGACCACCATCCGGCGGCGACTGCGCCCAGCACAAGAACGATGACAATGAACTTGTTGCGGCCGGAGAATTCGATGATTCGGTCGATCATTGCGCAGCCGCTTTCATCTGGCTTTCCGAATTCAACAGGAAGACTCCCGATGCCGCATAACGCTCGCCCGCCTGAAGGCCGCGGACAATCTCCACCCGATCTCCCGCGCGCTCGCCGGTTTCCACCTGCCGGATTACGTAACGACCCTCCCCAGCGTCGATAAACATGGTTTTGGAAGTACCTGCATCGAGCACAGCTTCGGCGGGGACCATGAGTTTGCGCGCGCCGCCGGATTCGAACTCAACGTCGGCATACATGTCCGGTTTCAGGCGGCCTGGATTCGGCAGCGCCATACGGACTTTCAGGGTATGGGTCACGGGATCGACCTGCGGCTGAATATACGAGACCTTCGCGGCGACACGCGGGCCGCCCGCAATTGAAATGCTCGCGGTCTGGCCGGCGAAAATCCGCGGAGCATCGGCCTCGAAGACATCCGCGACTACCCAGACCTGGCTCTCATCCGCCAGCGTGTAGAGTTCCGTCTCGGGCGTTATTCGCTGGCCGGGAAACGCATTGCGGGCGAGGATGTAGCCACTGATCGGCGAGAAGACGGTAATGGATGCCAGCGGCTTTCCCGTTCGCTCCACTTCGTCGATTTGTTCGGGAGTCATCTTCAGGAGTTGCAGGCGGCGGCGCGACGCGTCAAGTAACGCCTGGCTGTTCGTCATGGAATCCTGCATGGAACTGGCTTGCATGGAACGGCTGGCTTTGATGGCGAGCAGGAATTCCTGCTGGCTCGCGCGCAGTTCGGGGCTATAGAAGGTGAATAACGGGTCGCCCTGGTTGATGTGCTTGCCGGTGAAGTCGGCGACCACGGTGTCGATCCAGCCATCGGTTCTGGCCTGAATCCGAACTGTTTTCGTTTCATCCGGAGTAACTTTGCCAACCGCGTGCAGCTGATCGATGTGTGTACTCCACGCGGCCAGCTCGTAGCGGACGCCGACGAGTTGCTGGCGCTCGGCGGGGGACGGCATCACACCGCCGTCATCGGAACTGCCTTGTGTTCCGTCGGAATATACGGGCACCAGTTTCATGCCGCAATCGGGTGCGATACCGGCATGGTCCGAGCGATACCAGGTGTGCATGGGGTCGACGTAGTAAGCGACTTTGCGCTGCCTGGTGTTGTTGGCCGGGCGGGTACTGTACCAGCGTCCGTAGCCGAAGCCAGCCGCGAGCAGACCTGCCACAAACAACAGGATCAGGATCGTCTTCAGAAGCTTCATCATTTCGCATCACCTCCGGGTATCAGTTCGGCTCCGGTCATTTCCTGCAAACGCGCGAGCGCCGCCAGGTAGGTCAAGTCTTCTTCGTGCAGCCGCTCTTCGGCGTCGATCTTCGCGGTAACGTTGGCCAGCACCGGCGCGAAGTCGCCCGTTCCGTTCTCGTATGAGTTGAGCGAAGATTCCACAGTCAGCTCGTTCTGGGGCAGAATCGTGTCGCGATAAAGCTGACCCACGCGCGCGGCCGTCTGCGCGGCGATGTAGGCCGAGCGAATACGAAACTGAAGATTCTGCTCGGTGGCTTCGTAATCGCGACGGACTCCGGCAAGCTGGTTTACCTCGGCGTTTATAGCGGGCCGCTCGCGTTGTTCCTGATGGATACGCAGCGGGATATCCACCCTGACCTGAAACATGGGAGCCATACTGCCCTGGTTGAAATAGCCACCGGCAACGGTGTAGCCCGAATGAAGATCGCGCCGCGCCAGACTGACTGCCAGTTCGCCGCGTTCGATCATTTTCTGGGCGCGGCGAAGTTCGGGCGACAAGCGGTCCGCCTGCTGGAGCAAGTCTTCCAGAACGCCGAGCGGCGGCAGTGATTCGGACATCTCCGGCGGGCCAAGAATGGTCTCCGCAGGGCGGTTTAGCAACGAGTTAATTTCGGCTTCGGCGGTTTTCTTATCCTGCTCCATCTCAAGAACGCGGGTTTCGAGCATGGATATTTCCGTCTGAGCGCGGAAAATATCCTGCTGCGGCGTCTTACCGAGGGAATAGCGCACTTCGGAGATTTGAAGCATTTGCCGTGTCAGTTCCTGAGCCCGGGCTAGTAGTTCCAAAGAGGCCCACGCATGGTGCAATTTGTGATAGGCCTGCGTCACGCGCGACCGGACGCTCCATTGAATCGCGCGGTACTGCTGGAGTTCCGCGTCGGCCTCAATTGCGGCGATTTCTCCGCGCAGCTTCAACTTTCCGGCCGCCGGAACTTCCTGCGAAATCATGACGCCGATATTGCTGGTGGCGTCGCGCCCCAGGCCCTGGCCTGGCAGGGGTCCGCCGTTGCTGGTATAGCTGGCGGAAAGCATAGGATCCGGCATCGCCTTCACCTGGGCGGGCTTCTGGCGAGCTGCTTCATAGCGCTTTTGGGCGGCCAGAATTTCCGGATTGCGGGCCAGCGCCGTCGTCAGCAGATCGCTCAGACGGAGGGGGTCGGCAGCCCCGGCCATTCGGGCCGCGCAGAGCAGCGCCAACAGCGCCGCGATTCCACGGTGATAAAACATCGTCTCCTCTTTTTCTTCAGTTCACGACTAAACGCTGGGAACGTGATTCCTGGCAAACTCTGCCGGAACGGTCGACTGGGAGACAGATCAGATGCGGAAGATGGAATAGAGGAGATTCAGATCGGGCGGAGTACCGCGATCCGGCGGAATTGCCGGAAATTCGCGCTGAGCCTGGAATAACGCGGCCCGAGGAATGAAACTGGCCTGTGGAATCGCCGAGACAAGAGTAGGCTGAAGGGCGGCATCCAGCGCTTTGGCATTGCTCAGCGCGGCCTGCTGGATATTGCAATCGCTGGTGGATTTCGGGCTACCCGGCTTGTCTTTGCAACTGCCATCCGTATGGCAGCATCGTCCGGCGACTTTCGCAGGGGCGCGAAAATAATTGGCGCACGAGAGGCAGCCGCCCCACATGAGGGTGATTGCCAACACGACCGACATTACAAAGTTCAATGTGCGCCTGAAAATCACAGTGTCTCTTCTATCGTACAGAATTCGGGGCCCGATCGCTGTAGTGCACGTCTTTGGCCAGTGCAGGATGTCCTTTTTTGGCATTCTGGCCCCGAATTCTGCGTCAGGTAACGCAGGCTATCGCTTTATCGCGCAACGGTTCGCCGGTTTATGAAGGCGGCCGCAGCCGTAAACGCAGGAAGATATTGCCGCCCACGGGACGCTCGCCGTAGTAGGGTTGGATCGCCGCGGGCAGCGAATACATGCTGAAATTCGCGCCAAAGCCCGTTTCCAGATATCGGAACAGCCGAATGTTACGGGTAAACCCGATTGTGTAGCCTCCGATCCGGAATGTGCTTCCGTAGCGTCGATCCAGCTGTTCCTCAATCGCCGGTTCAGCGCTGAACAGCTCGTCTTTGTCCACCAGTTCAAATCGCCCGGTGATTAGGTTGTCGCCGCGAATCGGCACCACAGATTCGGCAAGATAAGAGTTCAGGTTCCGACCTGTCCCCGTGTCGTGATTACGGCCCCAGATCAGACTCGACGACCAGTTCCCGCCCTGCATCCCGCGCGAATAATGTAGTGATGCGGTCGCGCGGACCTGATCTGCCGTCGATGACGCTTCCGGATGCGCAATTCTGCCTGCCGAAATCTGCGCCGCCCAGTTCTTCGTTGGGAAATACCAAAACCGCCCCGACCAGGAATTGATGGGACCCGACTCGATGATCCACCGGTTTTCTCCGGGTTCCGAGCCATAAAAACCGCTGGCTTCCAGCCTGACTTTGCGGTGCGTGATCCCAAGCGTCACGACTTCGTCGGCAATGTGAGTGGAATCCTGCCAATGGTGCGAGAGGGTCGCCTGGGGGAGTTCAGCCGCGGAACTGCGATGTGGAAAGGCTACCGGACCAAGAGCGGGATCGCCGACCGGAGCGAAGTACGCGTCGATAAAGGTGTCGGTGGCAACCTGTCGGGAGTAGTGAAAGCCCAGGCTCATAACGAAATTGTGCGGATGCTGGGCATCCGCCAGGGGTTGACCGTAAGCAGTCTCCCCCGTCTGAAACAGAAGCGGGTACCTGCGATCGGTGATCGTGGCCGGGTCCAGACTGAGCATGAGATCAGTCTGGAAGCTCCCTTTCTCGCCAACCTTATGCTGGGCGGAAGCCATCATCCAGTTCGCGGAGTAGAACTTGTCGCCGCCGCGCGGACCCGATTGCTGGGTATCGACAAGGAACCCGGTGGCCATGAACATCGTGTTCCATTTCCCGAAGTGAAGCATAATCATCGGCATGGAAGCGGAGACCGGATTGACCGACGTGCCCGACGCGAGGTTCATCAGGCCGAGCCCCGCCTCATTGGTTTCAGTCATACCGTGGTGCCCCATAGCAGGCATGGAATCCTGCGCTTGTGCGGCTGGTGTGAGAAACGCGAAAAAGATGAATGTAAGAATTCGACGACGCAATGGAATAGCCCCCCACCGCCGATTGTTTTCGGCGGAAGAATTCGGTTCAATAAATGGCAGGAATGAACGAAGTAGACGGCTTTTCAGATTCTGAGTACGAGGGGTGACGAGCGGGCCCAGCCCGGTGGATAGGCGGTGCGGGACCGGGAGGCGTCGCGCAAAACAGGCAAGAGAGCGCCGAATCCATTCCGCTCAACCGGCATCAAAAAGGAAAAGATGGCCGGAGTCGGCTGCAAACCGGAAACGTTCGCCGGCCCAGCTGTCAAAACCCTGTGCGAACAAACCGGGGAATGGCCGGGGGATGGGTTTTGTGAATGGCTCTGGTGACGGTGACAGGAAGGGATATGGCCGGGAGCGCTGCTGTTCAGGTGAGAATCGTCGCAAGCCACAAGCGCGCAGAGTGCAGCGCATTGCGATTGGCCAAAAACCAGCGCGATGGCGAATACGATTGTCAGCTTTCCCAGGATCATATAGGGCTGGACGCTGGTATCGACCAGCACGATTCTCCCAGGATGATAACATTCGCACGGCGGGATAACCTGGCGTGGCGGTGGGGCGTCATAGAGATGATACGTTTTCGCCCTGCAGTTCACTCATTTACAGCTGGCTGGATCGACAATTTCGGAAGCAGTCAGGCGGTTAAAGTACGATGAAATCAGTCATGTCGGTGGGAAAGTTTAGGTTTTCTTTAGCTTTTTTGGGAATTGGCCTCGCGACAGTTGCCGGAGTATCGGCATTTCAGGCCCGCACGATGCCCGCAGCGCTGGTGGTACTGGATACACGGAGTACGCCAACCGTAAAGGCCGCCACCCAGATCCCTCCAGGCTGGCAGCTTAAAGTGAATTCCGGACAGCCGGACATCTCGTTTGCCGACCAAAGCGACGGGGCGGCGTTCCATTTTAAGAGCTACCGATCATCGTTCGCGCTGGAACGCGCTGTCGATATCGACCCGGTCCAGTTACCTTATCTGAGTTGGCACTGGAAAGTCACGCAACTGCCGAAAGGCGGAGATTTCCGTCATAGCTCGACAGACGACCAGGCGGCTCAGGTGATGGTGGCCTTCGACGACCGTCACATCCTGACCTACATCTGGGACAGCAACGCGCCTCAGGGCACCATGGAAAGCGCAAGTGCTATTCCGCTGATGCACATATTCGCGATTGTGTGCCGGTCCGGGCTCGCCGATGCGAACCGGTGGCTGGATGAAAACCACGACATCGCCTCGGATTATCGCCGGGCGTTCGGGAAAGCTCCCAGTCACGTCAAGGGGCTGCGACTCCAGATCAACTCACAGCACACGGGCTCCAGCGCCGAAAGTTATTTCGGCCAGGTGGAGTTCCGCAACGGCGCCCAAACTTAACGATTCACGGCCGGACCACATCCAGCGTCCGGATCCTTTTCCTGTAAACTCTGACGTTCGATTGAAGGCGGTGTCTGAGCAGCACTGCGAGATTACCGTGGATCGCGCCCACCAGTGATAATGTTTCAGAGCCCCTAATGTCCACTCTTCCATCGCAATCGAAAGGCGTCAATCGCCGCACCGCACTGGTCCGCTCCCTCGCCGCCGGAATCGCTGGCACAGCCGCCATCGCCGCATCCGACGCCGCATCCGACGCGGAAAAAGGCGCCCCGAAACCCGCAACCGCGCCATCCCCGAATCTCAACCCTCCAACCGTCGCCCTGAAAGCCGGAAAGCTTCGCGGTCTTCGCGAGGGGAAAACTCTGTCGTTCCTCGGCATCAAGTATGCCGACGCCGAACGCTTCGGCCAGCCCAAACCCGTACAACCCTGGGAAGGCGTGAAGAACGCCCAGGTGTGGGGCGCCTGCTGCCCCAGCCCGATTCAGGATTCGGTCAGCTTCGACGACCTCGTCTTCCCGCACCGCTACTGGCCCGCCAATGAAAACTGCCAGTTTTTGAATGTCTGGACGCAAAATCTCACCCCCGCCGCCAAGAAGCCAGTCATGGTCTGGATGCACGGCGGCGGCTTTACCAACGGCGCTTCCATGGAAGGCTACGCCTATGACGGCCGCAGCCTGAGCGAATTCGGCGACGTCGTTGTCGTCAGCGTGAACCACCGCCTGAACGTCATCGGCACTCTCGATGTCTCCGCTTATGGCGCCGAGTACGCCAACTCCCGCAACACAGGCATGGCGGATCTCGTCGCTTCACTCCAGTGGGTTCACGACAATATCGAAGCCTTCGGCGGCGATCCTGGCAACGTCACCATCTTCGGGCAATCCGGCGGCGGTGGCAAGGTCACCCGCCTGATGTATATGCCGTCGGCCAAAGGCCTTTTCCACAAGGTTATTTGTGAAAGCAGCAGCCCGGTCGACTATCGCAATACCGACCCTGCCAAAACAATTCAGAACCAGCGCGCCATCGCCGCCGAAACTCTGAAAAACCTCAAGCTCACCGCGGGCGATATCGCGAAATTGAAAACTGTTCCTTATCTCGATCTGCTGGCGGCCGCCACCACAGCCTCCCAGACTGTCGCCCGTCAGACCGGCACCGCGGCCGGGGGCTGGGATCCTGTTGCGGACGACGTCAACGTGCTCCGCGAACTCTGCGACTGGGCCCATGCCATTCCCTATATGATCGGCAACGTGCTCAGCGAGTTTTCGAGCAACCTGAATGGCAGTCAGTTCGATAAGAACCAATGGAGTGCGAAGGAGATCGATAGCCGCCTGACCGCGGCCTTCGGCGCGAAGAAAGACGATATCGTCGCCGAATACCGGAAGCTCTACCCGCGCCGCAAGGTGCAGGACGTTTTATTCATGGACAGCCGCTTCCGTCCGTGGACGAAGACTCTGATCGATCTGAAATCAGAAAAAGCGAAGGCGCCCGTGTACAGTTACATGTTCACTTACGAATATCAGATCAACGGCGGAGTCACGGCGTTCCACTGCTCGGAGATCGCCTTCGCATTCCACGCGTTGAGTGAACCGCACATCCATTTGGCGACTGGCGGCGTACCCTCCGCGCTCGCCTTGCAGGACAAAGTCTCGCAGGCCTGGGTCAACTTCGCGCGGACGGGCAACCCGTCGCAGCCGGGCTTGGCCTGGAAACCGTGGACGGCGACTGGCCACGACACGATGGTGTTCGACACAGTCAGCGAGTTTCGTTCGCTGAACGACGAGAAACTCCTGTCCCTGCTCCCCACTCCCGGGCCGCTGGGCACAACGCCTCCCCCGCCGGCGGCAACCGGGCGCGGCCGCGGGTAACCGCGGTACGGCGCTGTTTCCAGTCGGATTTGGCTCACGGCCGGACCACATCCAGCGTGCGAATCTTTTCCTGCAAGCTCTGGCGTTCCAGACCGATGGCCGCCGCAGTGCGCGTGACATTGCCGCCGAAATCCCTCAGTTTGCGGGTAAGATACTGTCGCTCCCACTCGCGCCTGGCTTCGCGATAATCCTGCAGCCAGAAACCTGGCGCCTCATGATTATGGTTATTGGGAGCCTCGGCCCTGAAAAGTGCGATCACGTCCTCCGATTTCACTTGCTCGGAACGTACCAGAACGAAGAGCTTTTCAAGCGTACTGCGAAGTTGGCGCACGTTTCCAGGCCAGGGTAGCCCGGCGAGTTCCGCCAGTGCTTCTCTGCCCAGTTCCGGACCAGTTCGCTTGTATTTTTGTTCCAGACTCGTCCAAAAGTGGCCCGACAATAAAGGGATGTCTCCGGCGCGCTCGCGGAGCGGCGGAATGAAAAGCGTCACACCCACGAGCCGGTAATAGAGATCTTCACGAAAACGGTTTTCGCGAACCAGCGCCAGGATGTCCTTATTGGTGGCGCTTACCAGGCGCGCATCGGCAGGCACGGGGCGGCTGCCCCCCAGGCGTTCCATCGTGCCGGATTCCGAGGCTCGCAGAATCTTGGTTTGCGTGGCGGGCTCCATGTCCGCGATTTCATCCAGAAACAAAGTCCCCTGATGGGCGAGTTCGAATTTACCGGCGCGCGCCGAGACACCGGTCGCGACGTTTTTCTCCACGCCGAAAAGCTCCGCTTCCACCAGGGCTTCGGGAAGGGCCGCGCAGTTCAAAGCCACAAAGCGACCGCGGCAACGACTGCTGCGTGCATGAATCTCCTGTGCGAGCAAATCCTTGCCAGTGCCGCTCTCGCCCAGAATGAGAACAGGCAGGTCGGCCTCCGCCACTCGCTGCGCCTGCTGGAACAGCTCGCGCATGGAGGACGATGCACCGATCATGCACCCGAATTGCCCCTCGGCAGCGAGGTATTCACGAAGCCCGCGAACTTCTTCCCGCAGGTTCTGCCGCTCAAGCGCCCGCTGAACCAGCAAGCGAAGCTCGTCGAGATCGTACGGTTTCGTCAGATAATCGCAGGCGCCGGCCTTCATGGCGCTCACCGCGAGACGCTCGTTGCCGTACGCGGTGATCATAATGACCGCGGGGGAATCCGGGCTGCGCCCGAGTTCGCTAAGCAGAGACAGGCCGTCCTCATCGGGCATGTTCTGATCCAGCAGAACGATGTCGAAATGCTCCGCGCGAAGGCGTTCGCGGGCACGGGCCACGTTTTCCACAGCTACCGTGCGATGCCGGCCTTCAAAGACGCGCAGCAGCGTATAACGAGCGCCCTGTTCGTCATCCACAATAAGTATCGACCGTTGCATTTCCAAGGGCTGATTATCGCAGATATCAGTAACAGCCGAAGAAGCGCGCATAGTGGCGATACCATGCATGCGGAAGCCCATACCATTAAACACTCAGTCAACGGATAAGTAACTCATGTTGTAAGTGAAGGGGCTGGAGTAATATCTTATCGATGACAGAAATAACCGACAGGTGTCAGCGCCTTATGACAGTCGACTTCGGCTATTCTGAATAACGATTCCACGTGCTTACGCCTTTCGCCCAGATGTTCGGCTTCGTATTTGGCGCGGCGCTTTACGCGTTTCTGCTGGTATTGCTGATCCGAAAACGCCCCTCGCGTCCTATTGAATGGGCTCTGTTGTGGGCACTCGCAGGAGCGTTCGTCTGGTATTTCTTCGGCGCCGCAACGGCCTTCTACCGGGTTGCGTCATCGCCGTCCGCCGAACAGGCCGTACCGGGCCTTCAATATGGACGCTGGTTTGGTCTTTGCCTGATATCCGCTGGCTCAGCGCACATCGCACTGATTCGCGGAGGACGCGCGGCGCTGTTTTCTTACGTTTTCCTGCCGGTTGGCTGGCTTCTGCTGTTCGCGCAACAGGAGTGGTACTACAGGCTGCTGATGGCAGCCACCCTGGCCGGTGCGGTTACGGAACTGCTACGCGCCCCGGACGACATGGTGGGAATGGCGGAACATCGCCTGCGCCGTTCCATGGCATGGGCAATGGCCTTCCCTCTGGCTGGCGCGGCGGCTGGCACTGATTCGCCCTGGATCGTTTTGGGAGCCTTCGCCCCGGCGTTTTGCCTGTCGTATTACATCGCGCGCTACAACGCACTCGGCCTGTATATCAACCGGAATATCAAGGTGGCCGCGGTTCTGGGCGTGATCGCATCACTCTGCCTGCTATTGGTACAGAGTCTGGCGGATCTGGCCGAACAATCTTTCGATGCCTGGGGTCGCGCAATCGAGGTGCTGCTGATCCTGGCGGTTGCCGCTATCTGGGTTCCTTTATACGCCTGGATGAACCGGGTACTCTCGAAACGCGCTCAGGTCTTCGGCGATTTTGGCCGGCGGTTGATCCACGAAGCTGCCGCCATCTTCGGTCTGGAACAGCGCATGGAATATATGGCCCGCGAGTTGGCCAGAATTCTCAGGCTGCGCCGAGTCCTGCTGGTTGCAACTGGCACACCTGAACCGCGCGTGGCGATGACTGGCCCGCCTGGAACAGTGTTGCCACGAAGGATTCCTGTCGCGGAAATCGCGGCGCAGATGCGGGCCGGGCGTGTGGATACATTCATCGGACCCCGGTCCGGCCAGAATCTGCTTACGGGTCTGGATTTCAATTATCTGCTTCCGCTCTGGTATGAAGACCGGCTGGTTGGCCTGCTTTTTCTCGATACTTCGCCGCGCCTGCTGCTGGAGGAAGACGAATCGATACTGGCCGGCTTAAGCGGGCAGATATCGCAGGCAATCGAAAGCTGCATTCTGATCGAAAGAAAAATCGACCTCGAAAAGTCGCTGGAGCGAAGCGAACACATGGCGACACGCGGCCAGATGGCGGCCCGAATTGCGCATGAGGTGAGGAATCCTCTGGCCTCCATTAAGGCACTGGCGCAACTGATGGAGGAAGATGAGGACTTAAAAGATAATTACCGGCGCGATCTGGGGTGGATCGTCGGCGAGGTGAACCGCCTGAACGCCTGCGTCGAGGAGTTGCTGACACCAGCACCGGCGGAAGTCTTTCGAAAAGACGTGGTGGTTCCGGAACTGTTCGAAAGAATCTGCCGCGGCCAGAATCGCGAACACGCCGAACGCAACATACGGATTGAATGGCAGGCTCCCGCAGGTCTTACTCTCAGGAATATCGATCCGCAAAGCCTGACTCAGGTGGTGCTCAATCTGGTAAAGAATGCGGCTCAGGCGTGTTATCCAGGGGGCACGGTCGAATTGTCGGCGGAACAGGCAGGCGAAACCACCGTCGAAATCGTCGTCACGGATCACGGCGCCGGAATCCCTGCCGAAGTCATGCCCAGAGTGTTTCTGGAACGGGTTACGACGAAAGAAAAAGGCAATGGACTGGGGTTGGCGATCGTGAAAAGAAATCTCGCGCAGATGGGCGGCGACATCGGCCTTGAGAGTCCGGTTGACGGCGTTCAAGGCACGCGCGCAATTGTCACGCTGCCGGTGGCGGTCGCATGAGTCTCCCGCGTGCGCTACGGCCAGGATGGCTAGCCGCGGCCCTTCTTATCTTCGGGTTGGTGTGCCTGGTTGCCCAGGTTCCGCGCAGTCCGGCCCGAAAACCCCTTACTGATGTCATGCTGGCTCGCGTACGTCCGATCATCGATGCGATCTACCGCCTCGACTATCCGGTCGCCGAAACACTATGCCAGAAAATCATTCAGGATTATCCCGAACATCCGGCCGGGTACGTTTACTGCGAGCGCGTTTATTTTTCGAGAGAACTCAGCAAAGCTCGCCTGCTGAGCGCGCAACGGGCGATGGGAATGGATCTGTTTTCCGGCGCGCCGAAATTCAGTCTACGGGTACCGCGCGACGTCGATGCGCGGTTTGAAAGTACCGCCGAGATGGCCACCAGGAAGGCGCGCCAATGGATCTCGCGATTCCCCGAGGACTTGAGCGGACCCTATCTTCTCGGGTCTGCCTATGCTTATAAATCTTCATATGAAGTATCTATACGCCAATCGCGGCTGAGTGCATCCGGCGATGCGGGCAAGACATTCAAGGCGCTAAAAGACCTGGTTCATGAGCATCCCGAAATTGTCGATGCGCGCGCACTCACCGGCGCGTTCAGCGTTGTCGCCGACAGTCTGGATTTCAAAACAAAGACGATTGCGCTGGTATTTTTCGGTATCCACGGCAATCTGGAATCGGGCCGGAGAGATATGGAGGATGCCGCGGTGCGGGGTTTCATCGAAAACGATGACGCTAACCTTCTGCTCTCCATTCTGGATACGCGGGAGAAGCGATACGATCAGGCCAGGAGCCGGCTGCTTCAGTTGCATGAACGATATCCCGGAAACTATCTGGTGCATCTGGATATGGCGGCGCTCGATTCCATATCCGGAAAGCCTGCACAGGCTCTGTTGACTTACCGCGAATTGCTGGGCACTGAATACGCCGGGCTCGATGCGTCCGTCGCTCTCTGCCTGCTCGGAGTGACTGCCAGGACACTCGGGGATCTGCCGCAATCGGAACGCTGGCTGCGCCAGGCTGCGGGCGTACCGTCCATCCCCACGCCATCGCTGGCCATTACAAGTCTGGAACGGGGAAAGACGCTCGATCTGCTCGGTCAGCGGGAAAATGCCATGGCGCAATACCGGCAGGTGATGAACGTTGAAGATGTTCTGGGAACCCGGGACGACGCAAAACGATGGCTGATCAGGCCATTTGATCGGGCGGCAATGAAACAGGACAATCGCGGCGGAGGCCTGATCACGCTCGACGACGCACTAAGGTAGTTCGCATGCTGTTGCCCATGACTGTCCGGGAAACCTGACAACGCGCACGCCGGCAGTCAGCCGAATCCGGCGGCACTTGTTGCTTCGGGCGATGTAACCTCAATAACTTCAATAACTCGCGTTTGGCTGTCGCCCTGCATTTGTGTCTGCATGTTTTCAACGCGAACCAGCACGCTGTTGGCGGCGGTGCTGCTGACTGGCGGGTTGTGCGGATGCTCCATCAAGCGAGTCGCAATCAACAAACTCGGGAATGCGCTGGCCGACGGAGGGACAACGTTTGCGTCCGACGATGACGAGGAATTCGTTCGCGACGCCGTGCCGTTCAGCCTGAAACTTATGGAGAGCCTGCTGGCTGAAAGCCCGAAGCATCGGGGGCTGCTGACGGCTACCGCCAGCGGCTTCACGCAATATGCCTTTGCCTGGCTCCAGGAAGACGCCGACGAACTCGAAGACACGGATCTGGCGCGCTCGCGCGAACTGCGCCGGCGCGCGCGCCGGATGTATTTCCGGGCGCGCGATTACGGTATTCGCGGTCTGGAGACGCGACATCCGGGATTTGGCGTCAGTCTCAGATCCAATCCGCGAGCCGCCGCTATGGGCGCAACAAAGACTGACGCTGCCCTCCTCTACTGGACGGCCGCAGCCTGGGGCGCTGCAATTTCCAACTCGAAGGAATACCCGGATACGATCGCCGAGCAGCCGATGGTGGAGGCTCTGATCGATCGTGTCCTCGAACTGAACGAGGCCTTTGGCGACGGCTCCGTTCACACGTTCCTGATTGCGTACGAAGGCAGCCGTCCGGGAGGCAGGGGCGACCCGACGTTACGCGCGAGGGAGCACTACACGCGTGCCATGCAGTTATCCGGCGGAGTGGAGGCGAGCCCGCTCGTCAGCCTTGCCGAGAACATCTCCGTAACAAAGCAGGACAGGAAGGAATTCACCACCCTGCTCCAGCAGGCGCTGGCAATCGATCCGGACGCGCGACCCGCGCTGCGCCTGGAAAACCTGGTAATGCAGCGTCGCGCGCGCTGGTTGCTGGAACGCGCAGACAAACTTTTTCTGGATTGAGGAGGAGCGGACATGAACATGAGATTTTTCAGACTGCCGGGAATTGCCGCCCTGATGGTGCTTGGCGCATCCGCACAGGCTCCCGTGAGGATGGCAACAAATAACGCGCGTGCCACTCCGGGGCACACCAACTCCCCTGACACCGGATGTTCTTCACCCGCGTCGCTTCGGATGGCGACGGTCGCGCCGCGAGGGACCTCCGTTCATCGCGCCCTGCAGGCAATGGGGCAGAAATGGAAACAGTGCGGCGTTGACCTGACGATATTCACGGGCGCCGAAATGAGCGGTGAAGCCGACATCGTGCGGCGCATGGGGGTAGGTCAGATCCAGGCTGCGATGCTGAGCGCCGTGGGGCTGGGAGAGATTGAACCAGGCGTCACTGCTCTCCAGATGATGCCCATGATCTTCCACACACTGGACGAGGTAAGTTACGTCCGCGAACACATGCAACCGATGCTGGAAGCGCGACTCAGGGAGAAAGGGTACGTTCCGCTTTTTTGGGCCGACATTGGCTGGGTCCATTTTTTTGCGAAAAAAGAACTGTTGAATGCCAGCGAGGTAAAACGGCGAAAAATGTTTGCGTGGGCGGGGGACACGGCTGAGATCGAAATCCAGAAATCAGCCGGCTACAAGCCAGTTCCACTCGAGGTCGGCGACATCCTGATGGGCCTCGATACCGGTCAGATCGAAGTAGTGGCGCAACCACCGTTCTTTGCACTGGCCGGCCAGCTCGACAAATTCGCGCCCCATATGACCAACGTGAACTGGGCGCCGATTGTGGGCGCCGCGGTAGTCAGGAAGCCTGCCTGGGAGTCGCTTTCCCCGGCTGGCAGGGAACAACTGCTCCGTGCGGCGATTCAAACCGGAACCGACATCACCGCAGCCGGACGACAGGAAAGCGAAGACTCAGTGAAGGCTATGAAGGCGCGCGGGCTCGTGGTCCATAACCTCACCATGGAACAGGCCGCGGGATGGCAGAAAGCGGCGGAGGAACTGCATCCGAAGCTTCGCGGCCGGACAGTACCTGCGGATGTCTTCGACGAAGTTGTGCGGTTGCTGGCGGAATACCGGAGCCGCAAGTGATTGCAGGCAGAATGCGGCGTGCAGAGGACATCGCCATGTCCATCGCGCTGGGAGCCATGATGCTGGTGCCTTTGGCGGAAGCTGTCCTGCGCAAAACGCTGGACGCGGGAATCGCCAATTCCACTTCTATCGTGCAACATCTCACTCTGTACGTCGCGATGATGGGCGGTGCGCTGGCTGCCCGCTCCAACCGGTTGCTTTCTCTCTCCACGCTTGGGCACGGGCTGAAGGGCCGGTGGCACACGGCGGCGAGCGTCCTGAATGCCGCTGTCTCGGCTGCAATCAGTGGCCTGTTTTGCGGCGCCGGAATCCAGTTTGTAGCTGCCGAACGCGTCGCGGGAAAGATCTTCGCTTACGGGATTCCACTCTGGACCATCGAGGCGCTGATTCCCGTCGGCATGGGTCTCATCACGCTGCGATTGATCGGACACGCCTCCACCAGCCTGGCCGCCCGCGGTGCGACCGCAATTCTGGCCCTCGCGATGATTTCCTCGGGCGGATTGATCCCGGGAGCGAGTTCCTCGCTGAGCGGTTTTGCGCTGGCTCTGCTTGGCATAGCGGCGATTCTGGGTGCGCCCGCGTTTGTCGTGCTTGGCGGAGCCGCTTTGCTTCTCTTCTGGCGTGCGGGCGACACCATTGCCTCAGCCCCCATCGACCTCTACTCCCTGACCGTGAACCCGTTCCTGCCGACCATGCCATTGTTTACCCTGGCCGGTTTCTTTCTCGCTGAAGGCGGCGCGGCCCGGCGGCTGATCCGTGTGTTTCGCGCGATGTTGGGCGGCACACGCGGCGGAACCGCCATTGTTACGGCGTGCGTGTGCGCATTCTTCACCAGTTTCACCGGCGGCTCCGGAGTCACCATTCTGGCGTTAGGTGGTCTGCTGATGCCGATTCTGCTGGCCGAAAAATATACCGAACGCGATGCTCTGGGTTTGGTGACCAGCGCCGGCTCCCTCGGTCTGCTGTTCGCACCGTGTCTCCCGCTCATCCTGTACGCCATCGTCGCCAAAGTCACGATGAAGACTATGTTCCTGGCCGGCGTGGTCCCCGGCATTCTGTTATTGGCGGCGACAGCTGTATGGGGTGTATGGCGGGGCCCGACCAATGCGGGCCCGCGGGCCCGGTTTGATTTTGTCGAGGCAAAAGCCGCTTTGTGGGACGCCAAATGGGAGTTGCTTCTGCCTGTGGTAACCATGGGGGCACTATTCGGCGGCTTCGCCACCACGGTGGAAGCTTCCGCCATCACCGCAGTCTACGCAATGATTGTCGAAGTCGTGATCTATCGCGACCTCGACTTTCGGCGTGGTGTGCCCAAAGCGATGGTGGAAACGGGCCTGCTGGTAGGGAGCGTGTTGCTTGTGCTCGGAGTCGCCCAGGCCTTCACCAATTACCTGGTGGTGTCGCAATTGAGTTCGCGCGCCATTGAATGGACCGAAGCGTCCATCCATTCACGCTGGGTCTTTCTCCTGCTGCTCAACCTTTTCCTATTGATCGTGGGTTGCCTGATGGATATCTATGTTGCGATCGTCGTGCAGGCGCCGCTGCTCGTTCCCATCGCTGCGGCCTTTGGAATCGACCCGGCGCATCTGGGAATCATTTTCCTCGCAAACCTGGAACTCGGGTACTTGTCGCCACCCGTCGGCATCAACTTGTTTCTCTCGGCCAGCCGATTCAACAAATCACTGCCCGAAGTTCTGAGGGCTGTTTTTCCGATGACGATGGTGCTTTCAGCCGGCGTGCTCCTGATTACTTATGTGCCGGCGTTGACGTTGGCCCTGCCCCAATGGTTCGGCAGGTAATTTTATTGATGAATGGAGGTAATACATGCAGCACAAACTGTTGGGAATCGTTGTTTTCAGCGCCGTGGTATTCACGGGCTGTTCGGATATCGTGGCGCTTAATTCCTCTGTGACGGACTCGCAGGCCGCAACCGACGGCAAGCTCGCAGGTGTCTGGACCGATGGTCACGACATCTGTATCATCCGCGAGCCCATCGAAGGTGTCTATCCAATTCTGTATGCGGAAGCGCCCGACCCGGCGGCTTCGGGCAGTGGCGCCGAACAGCAGTTCGAAGGCCGGCTGCTTCGAACTAATGACGCGGAAATCCTGGACGTTGTACCTGCCGCCACCGATGAATTCCACCTCGCGGCTCATATGTGGGCACGGGTCCGGCCGGGAGATAAGGAACTTCGTTGGGCGTGGCTGGATTCCGACTGGCTCAGGCAGATGGCTCGGGCTAAACTGGCGACGCAGGAACCCAGGGACCGAATGGTGGTTACCTCGCCAGTGGATGCCGTGCGTGCCTTCCTCACGGCATACGGAGGCAACGATCGCGCGCAGAGCGACAGTACGATCTGGAAACGTCTCAATTGACGATTTGACCGCCAGCAAAAAACAAGAGATTCAAAGAGACAGGACAATAATGATTACTACACCGCCCAATCCGTTCGGCGCCTTCAGCGACTTCCCTGGCCGGGTTTCACTGCTGCGCGTCGCACTCATCCCGTTACTGACGCTTTCGCTCACTGCTGAGCCCGGCCCGCTGAACGAGTGGATGCGAATCCAGACAATTTCGCCCGGCACGGAGGTCCGCATCGAAAGCAGCGGGGCCAGGACCGTCAGTGGGCACCTCCAGAGCGTCAGCGACGATGACGTCGCAGTCGATGACGGGCAGAGCCGGCATTTGGCCAGGCAACAGGTCACGCGAGTGCTGGTGAAAACGAAAAGCCGCCGAGGAGTGCATGTGCTGATCGGGGCCGGAATCGGCGCTGGCGCGGGAGCTGTTGCGGGGATTGCTGCAGATCGGTTATCCAATAACTCGCCGGTTCTCCTGGTTGTCTCGAGAACTGAGAAGACCGCAATTGCAACCGGGTTCGGGGCTGTCGTCGGAGGAGTTATCGGTGCCATCACCGGCGCATTGTTGCCTGCCGGTTGGGAAACGGTTTACAAGCGATAAAACGAAATACAGCTGGAATTCAGTTATCGGACGGCTTTCTCTCGATATGATCGACCACCAGCACCGGCATGGGGCGTTTCTGCGTCTCGAGCTTCAGGCCCAGTTGCTTGTCAACCGCATCGAAGATTGAGATCGCCCCATTGGGATCGGGTGCCGCCGCGCCGGGATCGGCGGGCGCAGTCTGCACTGCCGCGGCCGGACTGAAGTTCAGCGTCAGATCCCACGCGCCTTCGACACCCGTCGCGTCCACTACCGCGCGCGTGCTGAAATAGCCTCCCGCCATGCGTTTGAGCGCTGCGGCAAACTGTTCCATTGTCGTGTTCTGACACGTGATGGTGCGCATCAAAGCTGTGCTGACGTTGACGGCGTTCTGACAATCGGAGCGATTCGCCGGGTGGGCCTTCTTCAGTTTTGACCTGGGAGCGAGCAGGGCATAGACATCGACAGGCCGATCCTCATTGTGGGTCTTCAGGCCGAAGCGTTCCTTCAAGAGGGCCTGCATCATGATCCGGAGCGAATCGATACCGCTGTCGACACCCGCCGGAGGGTTGGCCTTAATGTCATACCGGTCGGAATCCACAAAATCCGGAAGGCCGACGATTTTGTCGTTGGTGAGATTCCAGGAAACTGTGATGAGCGCCCGAAGCGTCACGTTCTGGAGGTCGACTTTGCCGCCCTGGAGCGACACCCGCATTTGAGTTGCGCCAGGCTCGCTCGGTTTGAGCAGGGCGACTTCGAACTCTCTGGCGGTGGGGCGCAGGGCTTCAGTAACCCCCGGGGCGTTGTCGGTCGGTTTCTCATTCACGCTTTCTACAACGATGACCGGCACAGGGGCTCGGCCAAGTTCGAGGTGAAGGCCTAATTGCTTTTCGGTGGCTTCGAACAGCGTCGTACCTTCCACAGCGACCAATCCGCGCGGGGTGAATTGAAAACTAAAATCCCAGGCGCCATCCAGATGAGTTTGATCGGCCACCAATGGATTGCCGAGAAAGTAGATCCCGCCAATCCCCGGCAGGCTATCGGCGAACGCGGCCATCGTCACCCCCTGACAGACGTATGTCTGAGCGGCAGGTCCGTCCTGGGGAGCTGGCGCGGTTTTCGCGGCGCAACCCGACTTTTCCGCCGCAACTGATTTCTTGAGTTTCGGGCCAGCCTTCGCCACTGTCATGACGAACGCGGGAATGGACCGGGTGTCATTACGGATAACCAGTTTGAAGCGATCGGCCAGGAGTGTGCGAAGCATGGCCGCCGACTGCTCCCGCGTTACCGGCCCCGGCGTGGCTGCAACGATATCGAAGCGATTGGTTGCCAGCCAGCTGGGTCCGCCGGCAATGCGACTGGCGTCCACGTTCCATGCAAAGCGGATCAGATCCACCATTGTGGCCCCGTGCAATTCGAACCGGCTGGTGCCGGAAAGCGCACCGGCAAGAACAGGGTTCGCACTTGCCGGAACCGAATGAACGTCGGCCGAAACAAACGCGAGCGGCTGCGGCGTTTGACCGAAGGCGGACAATACCGAAAGCAATAAAACGGCTACTGAGGCTGAAATCGCGAAAACTCTCATCTCATTTCTCCTGCCGATTCCACCATGACGCTATGGGTAACCGGCTCATGTCAACCCGAGCGCCAAGACGATAGAGCAACGCCAGGAGCGCCAGATTACTGCGATGGTAATACAACCACATCGGGGTTCCGTTGCGGATCAGGCTTTTGTTATAGGCCAGAGCCATATTCCATTCGAAATAATGTCTCAGCAGAGCCGGATCGCCGTAATCGAAAACTGCGGAACAGCGAACAGGTTCCGTAATCCAGCGGCTGGACTGAACGATGGTTTCAAGGAACTCTTCGTTCAAATCCGATTCGGGGACGCCCTGCGACATCAGGATTTCGCGAACAGCGGCTACCCCCCCCTCAGCCATCCGGATTGAAATACTCAGCGAGTCATATTCCTGCTCGCTGAAGTGCTGCATGCAGCCGAAGTCGATCAAGCCGAGCCTGCCGTCGTCCATAAAGATGTAGTTGCCGGAGTGCGGGTCGGCGTAATTCATTCTTTCCGCGTGCATGCGATACCACGCGTAACAGACTTTCTCTCCAAACGAATCGCGGAGTTCCTGCGAGGGATTGCGGCCAAGGAACTCGCCGACATGCAGGCCGGCCAGATACTCCATGGTCAATACGCGGCTGCCGGAGTACTCCGGATATACGCGCGGTACCACAATGTCATCGCGGCCGGAAAACAGAGTTCGCGCGAAGCCCAGCGACTCCGCTTCCAGTTTATAGTCGGCTTCCTGGTTCAGCATGCGATTCACATCTTCGACTTTGCGCACGAAATCCGCACCAAACGCGAGTCTCAGCGGCGTCAGAAGGCCGGTAATGGTCCGCATATCGGCATCGATGGTTCGCGCGATTCCGGGGTACTGAATCTTGACGGCAACCCGCTCGCCGGATTTGAGCGTGGCCCGATGCACCTGACCAATGGATGCTGCCGCGAAGGCGTTCTGTTCGAAATCCAGGAATAGTTCCTCCGGGCCGCGGCCGAGGTCGTTCTCAATTACCTCGCGGATCAGCGAAAAGTGCATAGGCGGCGCGGCAAACCGGAGCCGATCGAGCGTATCCACGATCTGCGCCGGTACCACATTTGGCATACTGCCGACCAATTGACCAGCCTTCATCAGAGCGCCGCGCAGATAGCCGAGGCGATGGAAGATTCTCAGCGCAATACGCAGGTTCGACTCCAGCTGTTGCCGTTCGCGCTCGCCGGCATCGGCGAACCAGCCGCGCACCGTTCGCGCTCCGTACGCGAGCGCGACCTGCACCGAGAGTTCGCCGACTGTCCACATGCGATGGAGAGACGTGCTGGGAGGACGGCGCATCGACAAATCGGCGAAGATCCGCTGGAGCTCCCCCTGTGGCAGTTCTATCGCCGCATCCGCCTGATCGAGATCTGGTAGCGCGGCCAACAGTTCATTCACGTTCACGATAATTACCTCCAGCGCCGCCCTGGAGCGACGCCACAAAAAGCTTGATTGAACGGTCCAGCAGAGCCATGGAATCTTCCTGGTGAGACGACAGATCGGCCGCCCAGTACGACAGCACTCCCAGGTGCAGAGTCCAGTAAAGTTGCAGTTGAAAGGCGGGAAGCGGCGCAGGGATGCCGTGATTCGTCACTATTTCCGCAATGGCGGCCAGGTGCGATTCGCGCACCCTGGCGCCGGAATCCCGACGGGCGGGTCTGGCAAGCGGACTGAACACGGATTCCAGCGCGGGAGCGAGAAAGCTTCGATAGCGCCGGAGGGATTTCAGAGCGGTCCATTCGAACAAAAATATTTCTTCTTCAAGCGATTCCTGTCCCGAGCGGCGCTGCCGATACCGCTTTGCCGCCGCCGGCATTGCTTCTTCAATGAGCGCCGCCACGATTGCTTCCCGCGATACGAAGTAGTTGAAGAGCGTTCCGTTGGCAATGCCCGCCGCGGCCGCAATGTCGCGCGTCGTAGTAGTTTCCCAGTTGCCCTGCGTGAACCGCTCGGCGGCCACATCCAGGATGCGGCCACGAGTGGCGGCTTTCGCCTTATCTGTAACTCTCACGTCGCGTCCCTGTTAAAGTGAGCATGCTCATATAAAGTATGCCTGCACTTATGAGCGCTGTCAAGACGAAACTCGAATTCAGCGGTACGACTTCGCGTGGATCATCTGCGGCAATGCCGGATCGGCGTCCTTCCACGCGCTAAGAAATTCGGCGAATTCTTTCATCGCCGCAGGCCTGTCTCCCGACTTCTCGCTGGTCAAAGCGATGCCGTACAGCGCGAACCCGGATCGCGGGAGTTCCAGCAGCGCCTTTTCGTATGCGGCCCGCGCATCGGTCCAGTCATTCAACCGCAGCATGGCGGCGGCCTCTGTCTCCGCCACTGGCCGTATGTAGCCAGGCGGTTCGCGATAACCAAGGTCCTTCTCGGCCTCGGCAGCTTTCACAAACAATTCATGTGCGTCGGTGGCTTTTCCCTGAGCTGCTGACAGCGACGCGCGCAGTTCCATCGACATGATGGACAGACTGCTCAGCAGCGGCTGCAGGTCCGCATCCGGCATAATGCGAAGTTGCGGAGGACCCGCAAGCGCTTTCGTCGCGACCGGCGTCTGAGACCGAGCTTCTTTCGATTGCTGCGACATACGCCAGAGACCGGCATCGAATTGCGCGGAGAATTCCTCGGCCTTCGTAAGATCACCGGCTTCGAGAGCCTGCATGCCAGTTGCGAGTTGCGACAGTTGCCGCGCCAGGAAGTTCAGGTTGGCCAGTTTCGCAGATGGTGAATTCGTTTTCAGAAGTTCGACGACCTTTGCCCAATCGGCGGTTCGGAGCGCCACCGGCAGGCGCGGATCCAACCGTGAAATCGAATCCCGGGTGGAGTAGGTGTACAGCGTCGATTCCAGTTCGCCGCGCGCATGAGTCAACTTCGCCGAAAGCGCGGTCGCCTGGTTCAGCTTTCCTTCCTCCATCAGGTTGGCGATCGCGTACATCAGATTGTGGACGTAATTCCAGTCGTTGTCAGGCTGAACGTGCTGTTCCGCCATATAGCGCTCATCTACGGAAAGTGACGCGGCAAATGCCTGCTCCGCCCGTGCGTAGTCGCCCATCCGCGAAAAGATGTGTCCCGGCATGTGCACCATATGCCCGGAAGCTGGTGCGAGCGAGGCAAGAATTTCAGCGCTGTGGACGGCGCGCTCGGGATGAGGACCCGATTCGAGCGCATGGATGTAATAGTGGTTCGCGGCGGAATTATTCGGCTCCGCTTTGAGAATCGCTTCCAGTATTTCCAGCCTTTCCTTTTGAGCAACTCTTTGCGAAAGAAAAAGCCGGGCCTCAACGTCATCCGGATAAGCCTTCGCGAGTTTGTGCCAGAGTTGCGATGCTTTCGCATACAGCGGACCGGCGCCGGGGCCGCTTGTGGCCTGCGCGTGTTCCACGGCAGCGCTGGCTTCAATATAGAGTCTTTCGTGCTTGTCCGCGTGGCCCTTCAGAGCGACCGCAGCCGCCAGGGCGGGCGCCGCATAACCCTGCGAAAGGCCATGGTAGAACGATTCCGCCTCATACAGACCCCAATAGCAGATAGCGCAGCGCGGATCGACGCGAACGCTCTGCTCGAAGGCTCGCGCGGCTTCGTAATCCCAGAAATCATGTAGCAGATTCAGGCCCTGATCGAACCATATCTGTGCTTCCGGTGTTGCGGCGATCCGCAGGTGCGAATTTCCGATGCCTGTCATCTTCCGCGGCACAGGCAGGTCGCCCGGAGGAATTTGATTTTCGCTGCCCATGGATTGCATCGGCATGCCTTGCATATTCATCTGGGCGCGGGCCGAAACAGCGAGCAGATAAGCGAGGCAAAGGACTTGCGATATGTTTTTTAAACTGCGCGCTCTTGACGTTGCCCGCAACACCTATTCATTCTAACTGTGGGAAATTCGATGCACCCGGTGCTGTACCCAGGTGAATTCCCAGTTCCGTGTTCACGGGCATATGTGCGAATTTGTACTACGGCGTACGGGGACGAAAGAGAAACAACGGAATGGCAAAAGTGGTATTTTCGGGAGTCGAATCCCGCGCAGCGCAGGAATTGGCATCTTTGCTTATGGCGGATGGCCACGAAGTCCAGCGCGCTAAAAACAATATTTCCGTAGGCGCGCTCCTCAACGCCGATGTCGTCTTCGCAGGTGGCGAACCGGAAGAATATCTTCCGGTACTCCGGCGAATCCGCGCGGCGAATTCCACCCTCTGTTTCGTTGTTATCGTGCGTTACCCAACCACCGGCGAATGGCTGAACGCACTCGACGCGGGCGCTACCGATTATTGGGCGAGTCCTTTCGCTATCGAACAAATCCGACTCTTGATGACAACCGCCAATCGTCACCGCGGCGCGGCAGCAACGGCCGCGCGCTGAGCCGGATTACCGCGGGAAATCGGGTTCGCGAATCACCTGTTCCGCCTGCCACCGGTGCCTTCTGCCGTGCGCCCCAATGACGAGCAACCCGGTGGCAACGGTAAAACGTATCACCGGCAAGAATGGATTCCGAAAGCGGACTGAATTCAGATCTTTGCCGAAAGTTGTCCTGACAAACGCAGACACCCGATCCATCGTCTTCACGTAATTCGGGAAAATGCCTTCCGGGTTGAGCGTCGGTCTGGGACGAATCCGGCCCGGCGCGGATATCTTCCGGGCCGGCGGCGGTTCCGCAAAACGGGTGAATTTCGTGGAGAGAAGTCCCGCGGTACGGAACACGTCTGCGCCCGTACCGCGCTCAGCACTTCCGGCCGCCTCTTCCATGGCAGCGAGGTAGATGTCGTTGAAAATCGCCAGGTGATCGAAGCATTCGAGAATGCTCCAGCGCTCCCCGCCGCCCGGTTGCCAGGTCAACTGGGTCATACTCAGGCCGTTCGTCAGTTCCGTGGCCGAATTGCTCAGATCGTTCAGCGAATCGAGATATTCTTCGCGCGTGAGTGAAATGCGATCGCTCATTTAACACGATAATAACGTCTTCGCTGCCTAATCGAAGACGACTGTCTGCACCGCTTAATCGAAGACGACTGTCTTCGAGCCATAGCTCAAAATCCGATGCGCCAAACGCCACCGAACCGCGCGCGAAAGCACTACCCGTTCCAGATCGCGCCCCTTTTCAATTAAATCCTCCAGCTGGTCTCGATGCGAAATCCGGGTGACGTCCTGTTCGATGATCGGCCCGTCGTCGAGCACAGCGGTGACGTAATGGCTGGTGGATCCGATGAGCTTCACGCCGCGCTCGAAGGCCCGGTGATAAGGCCTCGCGCCCGTGAACGCGGGCAGAAACGAATGATGCACATTGATAATCCGGTTGGGATAGCGCGCTACGAATCGCGGCGAAAGAATCTGCATGTAACGCGCCAGCACAATGAGGTCGATCCTGTGATCTTCGAGCAGTGTGAGCTGCTGCCGCTCCATAGCAGCCTTGTTATCCGGCGTGGATTCGATGTGGTGGAACGGAATGCCATGGAACTCGGCCAGCGCGCGCGCGCCCGGATGATTGCTGACGATCAGCGGAATTTCGCACACAAGTTCGCCTGCCTGATACCGGTAAAGCAGATCGGCGTAGCAGTGCAGATACTGCGACACAAAGATCGCCATACGGGGAATGGCCGACGAAAGCTCGAGTCGCCAATCCATATGAAGACCGGCGGCAACCGGCGCGAAATGGGCGCGGAAAGCCTCCATGTCGAAATTGCCCTCACTCCCCAGCGCCCACTCCACGCGCATGAAGAACAGGCCCGCCTGATGGTCCTGATGCTGATCGGCGTGGATGATATTGGCCCCGTGCTCGTAAAGAATGCCGGAAACGGTTGCGACCAGACCTTTGCGGTCGGGACAATTAATCAGCAGGATAGCGGTGTTATTCATGCGAAGGGCGGTAAATTGCATTCTATGGCACGCGCCGCGATTTTCGGCGCTCGCGGCCCGCTTCGTATAGAGTGAATATATATGTTTAGCTGGGTCTGCCCCCGTTGTGGACATGACGTACCTCCGTCGAAGACGGAATGCCCCTTTTGCGCTCCACCGCCGCCGGGACCACCGCAGGCGTCGCCACAACAGCAAAACCCGCCGCAGCAGCAGCCGCCCCCATACACCGGCGCGCCCGCTCCGCCGCAATATCAGCAGGCTGCGCCGCAGTATTGGCAGCAGCCACAGGGGCCGCCTCCACCGCAATACAACCAGCCGCCGCAACACTCACAGCAACCGCAGCAACACTCACAGCAACCGCCGCAATATTCACAGCAGCCGCCGCAATACTGGCAGCCTCAATACCAGCAGCCGCCGCAATACCAGCCCCAGGCTCAGGATCCCCTCCCGACTCCGCCGCCGCACCAGTTCGCACAGCCCGCGCAGCAGCCGCATTACACGCCACCGGCCGCCGCAACGCCATGGTCACCACCGGAAGAGCGCACAGGCAAGCCCGCATGGCTGATCGCCACGCTGGCATTTGTCGGCGTGCTGGCCGTCTTCGGCGCCGCCTATTTCCTGATGGGAACGCACCGCACGACCTCTGCGAAAGAAGAGGCGAAACAACTGACCACAAGTCCGCTCCAGAAATACGTGGAGGTGGTCGGGATTCGCATCCTGGGGGGAAAGACCGGCCAGACCGTGAAGTTTCTGGTGGTCAATCATTCCGGCGTGGAATTGACCGATCTCAGGGCTAACGTCACGCTTTACGCCAGTACGCAGCGTTCGGAAGAAGACGCCGCGGGTTCATTCACGTTCCATGCCGATTCGCTCGGACCCAACGAATCCAAAGAACTCACCGCCCCGCTGAAAAGCGATAAACCTTCTTACGAACTGCCCGACGACTGGCGAAACATCTCCGCCGACGTGCAGGTGCTGACGCCCGGCCAGCAGTAAATTATCCGGTCGCGACGAAGCGGGCCAGTTCGCGATCTTTACGCACGCGATCCACATCGAACGCCTGATTGTGCAGTACGATCCACACGCCGGGCGCGAGCGTGCGCGCGGCGAACAGGCTTTCGGTAAGATTCTGAAGACCGTCGGAGCGTTCGAATCCGAGGGGCGTCATGGCGCCTGTGAGAATCACCGGATGCGTCAACCCGCCAGCCATCAGATTCAATTTCAGCAGCCGGCCTGTTTCGACCATCGTGTCCGTGCCATGCGTAATCACGACGGGTGAATATGCGATCCGCGCGGCCACCGCTTCCAGAATTTGCCGGCGATCCTCTTCCGTCATCTCCAGGCTGTCCTTATTCATCAGCTGTGTGACCTGAACCTGGGTGTCCGGCAGACGGAGGAATTCCAGATAGCGATTGATTCGCGCCACAATGTTCTGCACAGTGCCGGATTGCTCGGAATAAACCTTTTCAATAGTTCCTCCGGTGGTCAGAACCTCGATCTTCATTGTTCCCAATATATACTGCGAGGCCGATTCGTACACCACGGCCAGGTGGTTATCGAACGCCTGTAAATCAGGCCCTCCGGCAGTTGCAAACACGCGCGGAAGTGGTACACTGGGAATTCATGAAACGCACGCGGCAAAACTTTTTTTGCTATCGATTCTGGAGCCCCACTCCATAGTGGCGTTGGTTTGAGTTGAAGAGACTTGCCGGACCAACCCACTCGAAAGAGTGGGTTTTTTATTTCTGTATAGGATGGTTTTAAACAAGAAATGATAATTTCAATGCGACTGAATGCAACCAAACAGGAAATCGACCACGTACGCGATCGGATCTGCGAACTGGGCTTCCGGGTCCATTCGATCGAAGGTGACGAACGGGTCGTGATTGGCGTGGTAGGCGTAGGCGGCGATGTGGAAGCGTGTCTTGAATCGCTCGAAGCAACGCCGGGCGTGGAACGGGCCGTGCGCATCAGCGTTCCCTACAAGTTCGTCAGCAAGGAATTCCGTAAAGAGAAGACGGTGATTCGCGCCGGTAAAGCCGAAATCGGCGGCGATGAATTCATCACCATGGCGGGCCCCTGCTCGGTTGAGAGTGAAAAGCAGATTATGGAAACGGCCGAAGCCGTGGCTGCCGCCGGCGCGACCATTCTCCGCGGTGGCGCCTTTAAGCCCCGCACCTCGCCTTACGACTTCCAGGGCATGGAAGGCGAAGGCCTCAAGCTGCTGGCAAAGGCGCGTCAGGCCACGGGCCTGGCCATCATCACCGAGGTCATGTCGGACCGCGATGTCAGCCTGGTGGCGGAATATGCCGACATCCTTCAGATCGGCGCGCGCAACATGCAGAACTTCGCGCTGCTCAAGGCCCTGGGACAGTGCGGCCGTCCCGTTATGCTGAAGCGCGGTTTGAGCGCGACCATTAAGGAATTGCTGATGTCCGCCGAATATGTTGTGGCGCACGGCAATCCGCAGGTCATGCTGTGCGAGCGCGGTATCCGCACGTTTGAAACGGCAACAAGGAATACCTGCGACATTTCGGCAGTGCCAGTGCTGAACGAAATGACGCACCTGCCTGTCATTCTGGACCCGAGCCATGCCACGGGCAAACGCAGTCTGGTGCCGGCGCTCGCGAAAGCAGCCGTTGCCATCGGATCGGACGGCATGATTGTCGAGGTACATCCCTGCCCCGAAAAGGCTGTCAGCGACGGCGCGCAGTCGCTTACCATTGAAGGCTTCCGCAAAATGATGCAGGATCTGGACGGCTACATCCGCCTCTGGAAGAACGAGCGTGTATCGCAGATGGCGATGGCCGGCTAGCCTGCTACCGTGTAACTGATGACTTTTTCGCGACGCCACATCACGCTGGGAATTGTTTTCACAGCCGTGCTGCTGGCGTCGTTTCTCGTCGCGTTGAAGTGGAATGACGCGAGAAGCTTCTCCGACCTCCACAAGGTTCTGTCGCGCTTTCCCGTGGAAGACGCGGTGGTGCTGAATGTCGATTTCGCTCTGATTCGCGGCGCCGGCCTGCTTGCGGATTCCAAGTCAGCGCTGGAACCGGAGTACAAGCAGTTTCTCGACGGCACCGGTTTCGACTATCGCAAAGACCTCGATTCCGTTACCGCTTCCTTTTCGAAGAGCGGAAATTTCTTCATCGCGCGCGGACGCTTCAACTGGCCGAAGCTGCGGGACTACGCCGCGAAACAGGGCGGCGCCTGCTATCAGGATCTTTGCCGCATGCAGGGCAGCACTCCGGAACGCCGCATTTCATTTCTCCCCCTGCGTGACGATACGATCGCCCTTGCCGTGAGCACGGACGATCTGGCGGCGAATCGCCTGACGAATGAAGGCACCCCCGTCGCTGCGGAGCTTCCTTCGGCGCCTGCCTGGTTGTCCGTGCCCGGAACCGCACTGCACGAATCCGCTGCAATTCCGCCCGGCCTTGCGCTCATGCTGTCGGCGCTCAGGAATGCCGATCGCCTCGTGATCACCGTGACTCCCGCGCAAAACGGACTCGCCGCGAAGATGGAAGCCACGTGCCGGACGAAGGACGATGCCCGCATCCTCGCCAGCCAGCTTCGTACCGTAACCGCCAAGCTGAAGACTGCGCAGCAGGAGAACAAAGCGGCGCAGGCGGATGAGTTGGTACAGGTCCTGGTGGGCGGTACTTTCGACGATAGCGGCTCGCATGTCATCGGAACGTGGCCGTTCAGTAAGAGCCTAATCGCCAGTCTCACCAGCGGAATCTAACCGCCCAGCAGTACCAATTTCGCATTCTCCTCTTGACTCTGCTATTACGCTGTACGATACTTCGTGTAACGTAATACTGATTGCGTGAACGAAAACCTATGTCGGATCCCACTCTCCTCGTACTCGCCAGCCTTGCCCAGGGCGACAAACACGGCTATTCCATGATGCTCGACATCGAAACCTTCGCCGGCGTCAAGCTTGGCCCTGGCACTCTGTACGGTGCAATCACGCGCCTCGAACAGCAGGGCTGGATACGCCCCGTCAAATCAACCGACCGGCGCCGCCCCTACACGATTACTCCCGCCGGCCGTGGACATCTCCAGGAACAGCTTTCGGGCCTGCAGCAGGTTGTCAAGACGGGGCTTTCCCGCCTGAGGCCCGCATGAACAAACTGGCTGTCTGGATGACGCGGTTGTATCCAAAGGGCTGGCGCGCCCGCTATGGCGATGAACTTGATGCGCTGCTGGCCGATACCGGCGCGGATGCGCGGGTCGTGACAGATCTGTTCAGAGGAGGGATTCGGATGCAATTCAAAACGTGGTCGTTTCTGAAGCTGGCGATAGCGCTGGGATTAGGCGGCTTGCTGTTAGGTGCCGGCGTGGCACAACTGCTTCCCTCTATCTATATATCGAGGGCCACGCTGCAAATCGCCGCGACACGGATCGACGAAAACATGCCCGCGACGAGCCTCCGCAACGGCTTGAATGCGCGCATCCTGCAGATGGAAACGCAACTCCTTAGCAGAACGGAGCTCAGTCGAATCATCACTAATCCCAGGCTGGATTTGTATGCGACTGAACGAAAGGTGAAACCGCTCGAAGATGTCATTGAAGATATGAAGGCCGCCATTCACGTGGACTTCATCGCTTTACCCGGGGCCCTCGGCGAGCGGGCGTTGGCCGTCGACATCGGTTTTACCTACCCGGATCGCTTCCTGGCGCGCCAGACGGTGCAGGCCCTGACCGATAGATTCATGGAAATATCCATGACGCCCTATTCCGCCGACGCACGGAGCGAGGGCGTTCTTCAGGTCGTCGAGACGCCGTCTCTCCCCCAATCGCCCATTTCTCCCAACAGGCTGGTAATCGTCTTCATGGGATTTCTGGCTGGCATTGTCATGGCCTTCCTCTGGCGCGCCACACGGAAGACCGGCTTCATCCGGCAGCCACTTGCGATAGCCGCCGTAACCCTGGTAATCACCCTTCTCACGGCGGGCCTTTCTTACCTGATTCCCAACCAATTCCGATCGAACGCAGCCGTTCAAATCGCTGGCCGCACGCACGAAGACATGCGCGCAATGAGAGAACAGGTCCTCAGCCGCACAGTTCTTGCGGCGGTCGTCAATGATCCACGTCTCCTGCTCTATCGGGACGAATTGAAAACTATGCCGCTCGAAGACGTGATTGAACAGATGAAGAAGCATCTACAGATCGATTTACTCCGCACTCCCGATGCCATCCTGTTCACTGTCGGGTTCGACGGCCCGGACCGCTACAAAGACCAAATGGTGGTGAACGCGATCCTCGACAAGCTGGATTGGGCGAATGCCCAGATGCCGCCGATCACACCGCGCCCGCAACCAAACGTTCTTCAGAGTGTTATTGAAGTTCTCGACCAGCCGAACCTGCCGACATCGCCTATAAAGCCGAACCGCTACGTGATCGCTGCAATCGGCGGCATCATAGGAATCGTTCTCGCGGCCCTGATCGCGATCATTCGGCGTCGCTGGAAACCCGAGCCCGACTTCCCCGTGAACGCGATCCCCGAGTAAGCCTTCAGGTCGAACCACTGAAAACTTATTGAGGCAACCCGATCTTCTGCGCCGTCCCAATATCGAATTTCTTAAAATCGAAATCCTGAATATGCAGATTCATCCGCAGATTCTTGATCACCACGCGCGCCGCCAAATGGTCTTCGCTGGCCGTCTGCATCCATAACCCATCTCCCAGCGGAGCCTGATCCACATTGATGCTGGTTCCCTTCTGAACACTGGCGAGCAGCCCTCCGCCGACCCGGAAGTTATCGTAAAAATGAACCTCCAGATGTGCGACCTGCCGATCCGCCTCATCAATCCATATTGTTCCCGCCAGCTTCTTCGCTGCGTTCTGGTCCATACCACTGGCCTTCGCAGTGGGGTCGCCCGCGAAATCGAACATCAGCGTATCCCTCCCGCGGAATGAGATCCTGCGCGGATTCGACGTCTTTGCCACCGCCAGAATCTGGCTGACGATCCTGGCCTGGCCCCCGCCCCGCCCGCGGTTCGCGCCGCGCGGAGCCTTCATCGAGCCGTCGATCTCCTTCTTCACACGCTCCAGTTCCTTCGCCTGTTCCTTCGCGTTGAGCTCGCTTCCGTCCCTCTTCAGAAGCCGGATAATCCGTCGCCCGTTGACGAAGAATATTTCCGATTCTTCCACTTTCGTCTCTTTGACCTTATCGCTGCCATCCAGAGTTTCTGTGCGGACAATCTCGTGAAAGGTATAGTTCTCGCGGATCGCGTCGGTCTTATGCTGGTGCTCCAGCACCTCACTCATTAACGCCGCGGGATCTGGGATCTGTGCCATGCACAAAGAAGCCACAAGCGCCGCCAGCGCGACTCTGCGCCAGTGGTGTAGTCTCTTTGGTTGAGGGCTCCTCACGTATGTCCACAAGATTGACACAGCTCACTCGCCGCAACTGGATGTTGCTCGCGGCTGCAACGCCCGCGTGCACCGGACTCGCCTTCGCCAAACCCAAACCAACCCGCATCGCCTGCCAGTGCTACATCTTCGAACAGGATTACGGGGCACGCAAACAGAAGACAATTGAGCATGTCGACGAAATTCTCTCCACCGTCGTTGCCGCCGGATTTCGCGCCGTCGAGCTGACATCCACCTACTTCCCGCCCGACAAAGTGGAACAATCCCTGTCGTTGCTGGATAAGCACGGCCTCGCGCTGCCCATCGCATACATCGGCGGCCCGATGCATGACGATCGCTGGCACCAGACCCACGCCACAGTGCTCGCCTATGCCGACCGGCTGATACAGCATCCAGGTCTGGAGGCAATCAGTTTCAACTGCGATCCCAAACCCAAAAACGAACCCAAGACCGATGCCGAACTGGCAACCGAAGCCGCGGCGCTGGATCAACTTGGCGGCGACCTGAAGCGCAAAGGACTGCGTCTTCTGGTGCATGCCCACGCGCCCGAAATGGCGGAAAATGCGCGCGAATGGCGCCACTTCTTTCATCACACGAGCGCGGATAACGTGGGTATTTGTCTCGATACCCACTGGGTTTTTCGCGGTGGAGAGAACGTGATGGATATCCTGCGCGAAGCCGGAACCCGCATCGGCGATGTCCACCTGCGGAACTCCGCGAGCAAGATCTGGATGGAAGAACTGGGCGATGGCGATGTCGACTACAAAGCCGTCGCAGCGGAATTAAAGCATCAGCATTACAAAGGCTGGCTCACCGTGGAACTGGCGTGGGACCCGACAACACCGCATACGCGTCCGCTGGTGGAAGATCTGAAGCGCAGCCGAATTTACACCGAGCGCGTGTTCGGCGTCACCTAAAAACAAAGGCCTGATCGGCGTGAATCGGCGTGAATCGGCGGCGATTGGGGATCAAAACCCATAAAGCTTCGCCGGATTATCCACCAGAATCTTCCTGCGCACTGTCGCATCCGGAGCCCACACCGGCAATTGATTCAGCAAACGGCCATCATCAATCGGCAATAGCGGCGTCACGTCGGTCGCCGGATGCCCAGCCCGCACCGTCGTGTCCGGATGAGGCCAGTCCGTTCCCCACAGCACGCGATCGGGATTGGCATCTATGAGTGCCTTCGCAAATGGCGTAGCATCGGCAAAGTCAGGACCATGAGTGGACACCCGGTACGCACCGGAGATCTTCACATACGCTTTGCCTGATTTCAGAAGGCGAAGCAAATCCCCGAAACCCGGCTGCATCAATCCGGCATCCGCATTCGCGCCGCCAAAATGATCGAAAACAACCGGCACATCGGACGCCAGCACCAGATCGCCGATATCGGAAATCAACGGCAGGTTCGTGAACATCTGGATGTGCCAGCCCAGTCTTTTCGCTTGCCGAAGAGCTGTCTGTAATCTGCGCCGGGCTGCCGCCGGGTCCGGCTCGCCCCCCATCACCAGATTTAACCGCATCCCGCGGATGCCGGCCTTCGTCAGTCGGTTGAGTTCACTGGCCGGTGTCTTCTCATCGATCACCGCGATGCCACGCGCATTCGCCCCTCGTGCTTTCATGCCGTAGAGTGTGGACGAATTATCCGTGCCGTAAACGCTGGGCGTTACAATCACGACTCGCTGCATGTGAAGCGCCGCATGCAGTTTCGACATTTCCGCAGGCAGCGCGGTTTCAGGCGTGTAAGTTCGTCCGGCAAAAAACGGGAACTTCCCCGGATCTCCGAAAATGTGAGTATGGCAATCGCAGGCGTGCGGCGGCACGTCAAAGTTAACGGCAGTGGCAGGCTGCGACGCGCCCGCAAAGAGCCGGCTTGCAACGCCTGCCAGCAGTGCACGCCGTGTGATCGGAGCTTTCATCCGATCTCAATTATCCGACGGCCGGTGGACGTTGTCGATGACCAGCACCTCCACCGATTCTTTTTTCGATTCCACCTTGAGGCCCAGTTCGCCCAGCAGCGCTGCGATGACAATGCCGTTCGTATCGTCGTAGCTGACCTTCATCGCCTGCTCACCTCCCGGAATGTACCTGGTGAAATCCAGGACGAAGTCATAGCGGCCGGTCAGACCGGTTGCATCCACCACCGGCATTTTCAGCGGACCGGCCAGGAAGTCGGCGAACTCTCTCATCGATATCGCTTTCGCGACAGTACTGATAGCGGTATTCGTGCGAGACATCTTTTCATCCGCTGCCGCTTCCTTCAGCTTGTGACCGCCTTTGGCAACGGTCAGGACGTAGGACGAAAGGTCTTTGGCCTGCCGATGAAAACTCAGCCCAAACCGTTCCTTCAAAAGAGCCTGCATCATCAGCTTCATCTGCTCGTCCGTGGCCGGACCATCAGCCTTGGCGAGAATGTCGTAGCGCTCCGTCCCGATCCACTCCGGGCCGGAGATCTGGCTGTCCTGCACGCCATAGGCCCACTTGATGCAGGTGCTCACCAGAACATCCCGCATCGTCACCGTACCCGGCGTAGTCTCCGTTTTACCGTCATGTTCAAACTGAACGGAAGCCGCACTGGGATGAATCGACGCAACGGAAAACGCCGGCGGCGCCGCGGACGCGATCCGAGCCATTGCCGGCAACAGGATTGCCGCGTGGAAGCTAATTCTCACTGGGTTTCTCCACATGGTCGATAACCAGAACTTCCGTCGGAGCCTTGCGGGATTCAAGCTTTAATCCGATTTCCGGCTCAAGTGCGCTCAGCACCATTCCTGCAACATCGGGCTCCTGCCCCTCCGACAGGTTCGCCGGGGCATACGCCATCAGGTCGAGTTTTAGATCGTACTTGCCTTCGAGACCTGTCATATCGAGTACCCGCACGTGCATCGGACCGGAAAGAAAATCAGCCAGCGCCTTCATTGGCGCCCACTGGCCCACCAGCGTGCCCTTACCCGTCAGCATGCTCCGTCCCTCACCCACCGACTCATGGAATTTCGGGCCGTTCTTCGCGACGACCAAGGCGTAAACAGTCGTGTCCCGGACCTCCTTATGAAGCGTAAGGTGGAACCGATCCGCCAGCAACGACCGCATCATCAGTTTGAACTGGTCCTGGCCGGAAACGGGGCCCGCCGCTTTGCCGAAAATATCGAAACGCTCACTGTTGATGAAGTCCGGTCCGGATATCTGACTGTCCTGAACATCGTACGCGAACTTCAGGCAGATGTTGACCGTGACGTTCCTCATGGTGAGGGTTTGCGGACTCATTCCGATGTTGTTGCCGCCAGTGCCTGCCAGACTCGGCTTGACAGTTGCCGCCTCAAACGAAGGTAAAGCTGTTTGAGGGTAAGCCATACCCGCGCCAATAAAAAACCCGATACATCCAATTGCCGTCAAACGCATTCACTCCCCCAATGAATAGAACTGCGCCAACCAGGGATTACGAGAGTGGGGCTATGAATGTTCACGACTCCGGGCGGAACAACCCCTTTTAGTACAATGGATTGTTGCCCGAATTGGCGCAAACTCCGCCTTCGGTGCGCTCTCCGGATCTTGAAGCATGTTTGACAATCTTTCCGATAAATTAGCGCGCGTTTTCAAGAACATGCGCGGCGAAGGCCGCCTGTCCGCTGAAAACATGGAATCGGCGCTGCGCGAAGTTCGCGTAGCTCTGCTCGAAGCCGACGTTAATTTCAAGGTAGTCAAACAACTCATCGAAAGCGTGAAAACACGGGCGATGGGCCAGGAAGTTCTCTCTTCCCTTTCCCCGTCGCAGCAGGTCATTGGAATCATCAATGACGAACTGATCAAGATTTTGGGTGGCCATGAGTCGAAACTGCGTTTCGCGAATGACCCGCCCAGCGTCTTCCTGATCGTTGGTCTCCAGGGTTCGGGTAAGACCACCTCCACGGGAAAGCTGGCCCGCTGGCTGACGAAAAACGGTCATCGTCCGCAGTTGGTTTCGGTCGATATCTACCGTCCGGCCGCCCGCGAACAACTGGCCATCATCGCCCGCGACATCAAGGCTCCGATTTACGCCGGAACGCCCGAAGAAAAACTGCCGGTCGATCTGGCCCGTTCCGCGCGCCTCGAAGCCGTCAACGCGGGCCGCGACGTTTTGCTCGTCGATACCGCCGGACGCCTCCACATCGACGACCAGTTGATGGGCGAGCTTCAGCAACTGAAAACTCTCCTGAATCCCGTCGAAATCCTTTTCGTGGCCGACGCCATGACGGGTCAGGACGCCGTCAAATCTGCCGACGAGTTCCACAAACAGCTCGGGATCACCGGTGTCATTCTTACCAAGATGGATGGCGATGCTCGCGGTGGCGCTGCCCTTTCCATCCGCTCCGTTACCGGGCAGCCGCTGAAGTTCGTCGGTCTGGGCGAGAAACCCGACGCCTTCGAACCGTTCCATCCAGACCGCGCCGCGTCGCGCATTCTCGGCATGGGCGACATTGTCAGCTTCGTCGAAAAGGCCCAGGAAGCCTTCGACGGCAAGCAGCAGGAAGAAATGCAGCGCAAGCTGATGGACAACGAGTTCTCGCTTGAGGACTTCCGCGATCAGCTGAAATCGCTGCGTAAGTTAGGATCTTTGGATTCGATCCTGAAAATGATGCCGAAAGTTGGCATGATGAAAGAGCTGCAGAATCTGCAGCCGGATGAGAAGGAGTTGACGCGCATCGTCGCGATCATCGATTCGATGACGCCGAAGGAGCGCAACAATCACATGCTCATTAACGGCAGCCGGCGGCGGCGCATTGCGCAGGGTAGTGGAACGTCGGTGCAGGAAGTGAATAGTCTGCTGAAGCAGTATGGGCAGGCCAGGAAAATGATGAAGAGCATGTCCGGCAATCTTGGTTCGCTTGGAAAGCGGCTGGGGAAAATGGGCGGCTTTGGATTACCCGGATTTTAGCCGGACCTGTTGAGCCGCAACCGTAAGGAAGCGGACTACTGAGCCGCGACCGCGAGGGAGCGGAAGTAAGAATAGATTTAGAGGACAATAAAGTAATGTTGATGATTCGTCTGGCCCGTTTCGGAGCCAAAAAGAAGCCGTTCTACCGCGTCGTGGTGATTGAAAAGGAGCGTGCCCGTGACAGCCGCAATCTGGAGGTGGTCGGCAACTACAATCCGCTGACGACCCCGGAGACAGTGAACCTCGTTCACGACCGCATTGAACATTGGGTTAAGAATGGCGCGCAGTTGTCGGATACAGTCGCGCGCCTCGTGAAGAATCACCCCGCCAAAGCCGCAGCTTAGTCGGGGAAGTATTATTCGTCGTCTTTCAGACCCGCTCCCGGGAACCGGGGGCGGGAGTGTTAACGTGACGCCTGTCGTCACTGGAGGCCTATGAAACAACTCATTGAAGATATTGCCAAGTCCCTGGTCGATGTTCCGGACGAAGTGGTCGTAACTACGGTCGACGGTGAGCAGGTGACGGTGATCGAGTTGAAGGTGGCTCCCAGCGACCTGGGCAAAGTGATCGGCAAGCAGGGCCGCACAGCGCGTTCTATCCGGACGATTCTCGGCGCGGCTGGCATGAAACTCAACCGCCGCTTCACCCTGGAAATTCTTGAGTAACGACTGGATCACGGTCGCGGTGCTGGTACGGCCGCGCGGAGTCCGCGGCGAAATCACCGCCGTATCCCAGTCGAACCATCCAGAACGCTTCGCGCAGTTGAAATCCGTCCGCCTCTTTCCACCCGACCGGCCATATGAGGTGGAGCGCGTCTGGGATCACCAGGGCACCCTCGTTTTCAAATTTGCCGGAGTCGACTCCATGAACGATGCCGAACTACTGCGCGGTGCGGAAGTTCGTATCCCCAAAGAGGAGCGCGTCGCTCTCGATCCCGGCGAGTACTTTCAGTCCGACCTCATAGGCTGCGAGATTCGCGATCATGCCACCAAACGCCTCATCGGCCGCGTCACCGGCTGGGAGGAGTACGGCGGCCCATCGCTTTTGCAGGTGGATGGCGGCCGCATTCTGATTCCCTTCGTCAAAGCCATTTGTGTCGATATCCGGCCCGCCGATCGCGTCATAGAGACGCGTCTGCCCGAAGGCCTCGAAGACGCGCAAACCACCCCTGGCAAGTCATGAAGTTCCACCTCCTGACCATTTTTCCGGACTTCTTCGAGAGTCCTTTCCGTCAGGGCGTCGTAGCGCGCGCGGCGCTGGCGGGCGCGCTCGATATCCACATCCACGATCTCCGCAACTGGACTCACGACCTGCATCGCACGGTCGACGACCGGCCGTTCGGCGGCGGCGAGGGCATGCTCCTCAAACCCGAGCCGATTTTTGACGCCGTTGAATCCATCTGGCCGGAGCGCACCTTGTATCAGCGGGTGATTCTGCTCTCGGCCCAGGGCCGTCGCTTCACGCAGCAGATCGCGCGCGAACTGTCCGCCAACGAAGAAATACTGCTGATCTGCGGGCGTTATGAAGGCGTGGATGAACGCGTCGCCGAACACCTCGCGGATGACGAACTCTCCATCGGAGATTACGTTTTAAGCGGCGGCGAGTTGGCCGCTGCCGTGGTTGTCGATACCGTGGCGCGCCTGCTCCCGGGAGTGCTCGGCAATGAGCATTCTTCTGTAAACGAATCTTTCACCGCGGATATTTTGGATTGCCCGCAGTGGACCCGCCCCGCCGACTTTCGCGGCTGGAAAGTGCCGGATGCTCTGTTGAGCGGCCATCACGCCGAAATCGCAAAGTGGCGAAAACAAGCGGCGCTCGATAAGACTCGCCGAATGCGTCCCGACCTGATCAAATAGCCGCGACGTAAGGCTCAAGCCTTTCGCGCAATACATCCGGCAGCGGTCTGGCCCTCTGCGTCGAACGATCCATTCCCGCAATCACGACTTTACCTCGGGCCACCTCAACTTCGTCTTTGAGGACCAGAAATCTCAGATCGATTGACGCATTGCCAAGCCGGCCGACGGACACTTCGATGACGAGCACGTCGTCACAACGGATTGCGCTGCGATAGTCGCATTCCACGTGGACGCGCGGAAAGCCGAGCTCCGAATACTGATGCGCGGAATCGATGTGACGGAAGAATTCGATCTCGGCGGCTTCAAAATACCGGAAGAGAGATGTGTAATGAATGCGGCCGCTCGCGTCGGTATCAATGAAGAGAATCCGGATAGTCCAGCGAAATACCATGTACCCATGTGACCATGATGGCTGCGGCGTTGCATCGCTGCCGCCGGTACGTAGTGCGATTGATCCCGTACGGCGATTCGTTAAACGGCCACTCGCAAAACCAGCAGCGTCATATCGTCATACTGCGGCGCTCCCGCCGCAAAATCGGTCGCTTCGCGGAATAGAAGTTCCAGAATCTCTCGGGTCGTCCTGTCAAACGCCGCCCTCGCAGTGGCCTGCAACCGTTCCTCGCCCCATTCTTCATCGTCAACTGTCATGGACTCGCTGATCCCGTCCGTGAAGCCAATCAGCAGATCGCCGGCCTGAAGATCCAGGCACGCTTCCTCATATTCCACATCTTTGAGCAGCCCGACCACCGGCCCGCACGCCTCCAGTCGAACGGCTTCGTCCTGTCCCCGGCGCAACACGACGGGCGCATTATGCCCGGCATTCACATAGTGCAGCTTCCGTGTCGCGGGGTCGTAAATCGCAAAGAAAAGCGTCGCGTAACGATTCGCCGTTGACGCTTCATGCACCAGCCGGTTCAGCTTGCGCACAATCCGAGCGAGATCGTGCGACCCCGCATCCACAATCCCGCGCAATGACGCGCGCAGACTGGCCATCAACAACGCGGCCGCGATTCCCTTCCCCGAAACGTCGCCGATGGCGATGGCGAGCCGCCCGTCTTCGAGCGGTACCAGGTCATAGTAATCGCCGCCAACGCCGAGCGCCGGCCGGCAATGTCCCGCCAGTTCCAGACCCGGCACAATCGGAATCTCGGGAAACAACCGCTGCTGTACTTCGCGCGCGATTTCCACCTCGCGCTGCACACGCTGGTGCTTCGCGGCTTCGTCCGCCAGCGAATGAGCCAGATCGTTGACTTCCAGCCCCAGCCCCGCCTGCACGCCGATCGAAGCCAGCAACTGCAGATCGCTGGGCGAATATGGTTCTTCGGAACGTTTGGGGCCCAGCACCATGACTCCCATCAGACGATTCCGTCCTGTCAACGGCAGCAGCACTTCGGCCTGGAGTTCATTGAGCGCCCGCTTCTCCAGCCCGCTCGCCTGCTCAAACCACATCTCAGGTTGATCCCTGTAGAGTACGGCCGGCGCGCTGGTTCGCACCAGATGCTGCACGGGCGGCGAGGCTTCCGGAAGAAACATCGCGCTTTCAAAACCGGTGCCATCCGCCGGCTGCAGACGGAAGACATCCCCACTCCGCAGCATCACTGCCATCTGCCGAACGTGCAGCACTTCGGATACCCGACCGGAAATTATCTGAATCAGGGCGCCGGGATCCGTTATCGAGCGAACCTGAACAGCCAGTTCGCTCAGCACATGCTCGGTATTGTAGGCTTCCCGGAAGAAGCGTCTGTCCAGCCATTCGCGCAGCCGGTCGCCGGGGCTCCGCTTGACAAAATTCACCCGGATGAGAATACCCAGCACCATCGCCGGCAGAATCACCAGCATCGCGGAATCGTTGTGCCGCCTGATCATCGGCAGAATCTCGCGATAGAGAACGAACACAATAAACCCGAACTGAAGTACAAAAATGCTGGTCCGGGCAAGAGCATACCGCGTGCCCATGCGTAACAGAATGTTGACATCGAGCGCGCGCTGCACCATGATTACGTAGGCCAGCGTAAACGGAAAAACGAGCATGAGAAGAGCGCTCGTATACCCCAGCCACTGAATGTTCGCGGGGCTGACGCCCAGCCGCGGCAGGACTCCCCACATCACCAGAACGCTGCCAAGGCCAATCGCCGAGCCCGCAAACAGCACGCGCATGCGCCGCCGGTTGTCGGCCGTGGACGAGTTCCTGAGCTTGTCGAAAATCGCGATCCAGTAAATGATCACATCAATCAAACCCAGCCAGTTCAGAACAGAGGTCGCAGCGATGTCAAGCGCCTTGCGGTCCGAAAGAAACGACCGGTCATACCAGTCGCCATAATCGCTCGCCCAGGCGATGCCGAGCAGGATGACAGTCAGGGCGGCCACCAGCCATTTAAGCCAGGGAAGGCGAATGTCGATACGGGAGCGCTCCGGGAACAGCAGCCCGAACCAAAGCAGCGCAGCCGGCGCGGCAATTTCGAGCGCAAGATGCCATGCCAGCCGCAGCGTCAGCCAGGCTCCCGGCCACGTATTAAAGGTGGAGACGACAATATACGCGGCTGGATAACTCAGGAGAATCAGAATGAACCACGCATTCGGATCGGTGGGCCGCGCAAACGCCACCCAAAATCCGGCGAGGAGACACGCGAGCGGAATCACCACCTGCAGGACCATAATGAACGCCGCTTCGCTGATGCGCCGCGAGTCTGAGAAACCAGCCAGGGGAATTGGAACCATGAGCCGCCGGCCGTCCGGCTTCCGGATGCCGACCCGAAGATCTTCACCTGGATGGGCGTACCAGCGCACCGCCTGCATCACGGCCCGCCCGGTGAAAGGGACCCCGTTGAGGCTCTCCACGGTGTCTCCGACTTCGATTCCCTTTTGCGCCGGAATGCCGCGGACGCTCGAAACCGTGGTCTTATAGTCGTCGATTCGGAAATCCGGCTCTTTCACCTGATGGCGAAGGTCGAAATAGCCGACCACCAGGGACACGTCGCCGCTGATCTGATAAGTCAGGCTGACCGCAACGTAAAGCAACAGCAGAGCATAGGCGGCGCGGGGGACGCGGATTCGCATGAGTCGGACCTTATGGTAGTGTATCCGCCTCTCCGTGAAAATACGGACGGAACAATCCACCCGCTCCCGGAGTCTTATAATATGAACGTATGTTCGAGGTCCCCGTGGCCGCCAATTATTCGCTCAATATCAATGCGAGCCTGACGTCTGAGCAGCAGGCTACGCTTGAGGATCAAGCCCTTATTTCAGCCCTGCAGCGCGCCGACGCCAGCGCTTATGAAACCCTGATCCGTCGCTTTCAAACCCCTGTCTATAACCTTGCGTGGCGACTGCTCGACAATCCCGCCGACGCCGGAGACGTGGTTCAGGAAGTGTTCCTGAAAGTCTTCCGCAACGTAAACAGCTTCCGCGGCGATAGCAGCCTGCGCACCTGGATCTACCGCATCGCCGTAAATGAAGCTCACAACAAACGGCGCTGGCTTTTCCGGCATCGCAAGGGCGAAACAGGCATCGAAGATATCTTTCCCGCGGACGATAATCGCGAAGCGCCGCTCGTCGATTCTGGCGAGACGCCGTTCGATTTTACGATGAACCGCGAAGCGCAACTGCTCCTCGAAGAAGGCCTGGCTGCCATCAGCCCGGCCTACCGTGCCGCTTTGGTGTTAAGAGAAATCGAAGAACTGAGTTATGAAGAAATCGCACATATCCTCGATATCTCGATGGGAACCGTGAAATCCCGCATTGTGCGGGGGCGCGAAGCCCTGCGGTCTTATCTTGCCAACCGGCTGAATCCGGCCGGCGCGATGGATATGGCTCCATGCCCCGTCAAATGGGGACTCGAAGCTGGAAACCTGAAGTGATGGAAGAACTCACCTGCAAAACCGTGCGGCAAAACCTGTGGGATTATTCCGTCCGCACGCCGGAAGCATCGAACGTCGGAACCGCCGAACTCGGCGTCGCCGAGTACGACGCAATCGATGCGCACCTCGATGCCTGCCGGGATTGCGATCGCTGCCTTGCCGATGTTTCCTCTCTCCGCACCGGCTTTCGGCATCTGCCGGTTCACACTGTGCCTCCGATTGTTCAGACCAGATTGCAGGTGCTCGCATCGCGCGAACGTTCGCGTCAGTGGCTGCGCCTGAACCCCGGTGCCTGGCTGCGCGATAGGCTCAGCCGCGCCATGATGGCGTTCGATCATTTCCTGAAACCGTATGCCGTGCCTGCCACGGGTGGTTTGTTGGCCTCCTGTCTCTGTTTTTCGATGATTGCCCGAACACTCCAGCTTCGGCCCTATCTGTACAACGACGACATGCCGATCGGGCTTTTCACGGAAATGACAATCGACAATGTCTCGCCGTTTTCTTTTTCCGGCAAGGATGTCACTGTTCAGGTGACAATCGACGCCCACGGCAGTGTGACAGATTATGTGAAGCCGGGTGACAAACCGACGCCGGAAGAATTCGAGGCCATCGGCGGTCTGCTTCTCTACAGCACGTTCACTCCCGCCATGCGGGACGGGCAGCCCGTTTCCAGCAAACGCCTCGTGGCCATCCAGCATGTGAACTACAAGATCGATTCTCGCGGACTCGGCCATCGCGACTAAGCATCCGAGACTCGGCCAGCATTTCCTCGCCAGCACTCGCATTCTGGAGCGCATTGCCGCCGCGGCCTGCCCCGATAGCGCCCAACAGGTAATCGAGATTGGCCCCGGCCAGGGAGCGCTCACTGAGCATCTTCTCAACCGGGCCCGCGGGGTCGTCGCAATTGAAATGGATCCCGCGCTGGCAGCTCACCTGCGCGAGCGCTGGCCAGGCGACTCCCGGTTCCAGCTCTATGACGGCAATGCCATGAACCTCGATTGGACCCAGTGGGGTGCCGGGACTCTGGCCGGCAATCTGCCCTATTACGTTGCCACTGCGATTATTTCGAAGTACCTGCTGAAACCCGGAGCTCTGACTCATGCGGTATTCCTGATCCAGAAAGAAGTAGCCGAAAGAATCGCCGCCGCTCCGGGAACCCGCGACTTTGGCTATCTATCCGTTGAATGCCAGTTTCTCGCGCAGGTGGAATACCTGTTCAACGTGCCGCCCGGCGCCTTCCGCCCTCCGCCGAAAGTGGATTCCGCGGTAATCCGGCTGACACCGCGTCCCGGTGCATTGTCTTCTGAAACGAAGCCCTTCCTGGAATTCGCGTCCGCTTGTTTCCGTCAAAAACGTAAGACTTTGCGGAATAATCTCTCAGCCTCGTATCCAAAGGAAAAACTCGAAGGTATTGCCGCTTTATCCCAACGGGCCGAGCAGTTGAGTGTGACGCAATTGTTCGAACTCTTCCAGTCGTTATCCAACTGAATAAACAGAACGGGCACCCGCGCACTATGATGGGAATTCAACCCTGCGCATGCCCACAGCGACCCTGTCCATCCTGATTCCTCTTTACAACGAGGAGGAATTCATCGTCGAACTCCTGAACCGCGTGCTGGCCGCGCCGCTTCCCGATGGTCTGGATCGCGAAATCATCATTGTCGACGATTGTTCCACCGACGATTCCGCAATGCTGGTCGAGGGCTTCATCGCGGCACACCCGAAATCCCGGATGAGCCTTCTTCGCCGCATTCCGAATAAAGGAAAGGGAGCCGCCATCCGTGAAGCCATTGACGCTGCCACCGGAGAATACGCCGTCGTGCAGGACGCCGACCTGGAATACAACCCGAACGAACTGACCAAACTCATGGGCCCTCTGCTGCGCGGCGATGCCGACGCCGTGTTCGGTTCGCGCTTCCTTGTCTCCGGCGAAACCCGCGTCCTGTATTTCTGGCACTCCGTCGCCAACAAATGTCTCACGCTGCTTTGTAACATCGCCTCCGATCTCAACCTCACCGACATGGAAACCTGCTACAAGGCTTTCCGTACGGCCCTGGTGAAAAGCATCCCGCTCACCAGTGAGCGTTTCGGCATAGAACCCGAACTCACCATCAAGCTCGCCCGCCGCAAGGCCCGTATCTACGAAACGCCGATCAGCTATCACGGCCGCACCTACGAAGAGGGTAAGAAAATCGGCCTGAAGGATGCGTTCGAAGCGCTGTGGGTGATTCTCCGTTCTCGCTTCACCAGCCACATTCACACTGCCGCCGTACCCCCGGCCCTCGAAGCACTTTCCGATGCGCCGCGTTTCAATCGCTGGATGGCCGATACAATCGCTCCCTGGCTGGGCACCAGAGTCCTCGAAATCGGCGCGGGCAAGGGCAACATCACCCGCCATCTGTGCCGGCGGCGCAAGCGCTACGTGGCGGCGGACCTGAACCCGGAATATGTCGAACAGCTACGCATGGCCTTCCGGCATCGCCCCTCTGTGGAGGTGGCGCACCTGGATGCCGAAAACGCTGCGGACTTTGCCTCGTTCGAGGGCCAGATGGATACCGTTTTGTGCCTGCATATTCTCGAGCATCTGGAGGATGATCGGGAGGCGCTGAAGCGGATCCGGACAGTGTTGCGGCCCACCGGCCGCCTGATTCTGCTGGTACCCAATGATCCCGCGGCGTTCGGTTCCCTGGATAGCGCCATGGGTCACAAGCGCCGCTATTCTTTGACGCAGCTCTCCGCTTTGATCGATGCGGCCGGCTTCGAACTCGATAATGTGATCGACTTCAACCGGGTATCCAGACCCGGATGGCAATTCGCTGGCAAAGTCCTGCGGGTGCGAACCGTTTCCACCTTCGCGTTGAAGATGTTCGATCGGCTTGTGTGGCTCTGGCGTCGCATCGACCTGAATTTGCCATGGCAGCCGATGTCGACGATAGTGATAGCGACCCGCCGCGACTAGGCTGGTTGCCGAAAACGCTGCAATCTCGCATGCCTCCCCAATAGCCGATCAAGGGACCTGAAAACAACAATCTTATCGGCGTGAATCGGCGTGAATCGGCGTGACTCGGCGGCGATCTGGATTTTTCCGCACCAGCTAGAACGTAATCTTAGCCCCGAGTTGCACAGTTCGCGCCGGTCGAACCGCATTCAGAGCGCCGTAACCAAACACACCGCCGCCCGTCGTCGGAAGATTGGTAATCGCGTTCGTCGCCGGATTGAACGTCGGTGTCAGATTGATACCCGACCACTCCGTGTGATTGAACGTATTATAGGTTTCAAACCGGATCTGCATGAACCGGTGCGAATCCCCGCCGAACTGAAACTTCTTCATAACGGAAGCGTCCCAGTTGCGATAACCCAGACCCTTGAAAGCTCCGGAGCCGGAATCGGCGCCAATGCTCCCTTTCAGACCGGGTTGGATGCAGGATATATCGATATACTGCGTCTGCGTCTTCGGACCACTCGCGGTCGGATTGCACGCCAGTGTGGCGCGAGCCTGGATATCCGCCGAACCCGTGTATTCCTGATTCTGAACCGTCTGCGAAACGCCCTGCAGCGTAAAGAACGCGATCTGCGGAGCTCCCGACGTGTATCCAGCGATCGCTGACAGCTGCCAGCCTGACAGCACCGCCTTGCCGGCAGCATTGTCCAGGAACGAGTGTTTGATGGCCGCACTCGGCAGGTTATAAACGATGTCGATATTCAGTGAGTGTCGCCGGTCGTACGAGAGTGGGCCGTAATTCACGGCCTTCACGTTGACCGAACTGACGGGATTACCGAATGGAGTGGCTGCGCCGTTATTAAACTCCTGGCTCATCGTCCCAAGCGCTTTGGACCATGTATAGTTCACTCCGAACTGCATCCCCTGGCTCATCCGCTTCTTGTAGCTCGTTTGCAGGCCGTTGTAGTTGGAGTTGCTGCCGAACGAAACAATGCTGCCGTTGGTATTGTTGGCGGCGAGCGGGACGGCTCCGGCATAACCGAGATAATGCCGGTAGAAGTTGGGATTGAGAGCATTAGCTCCGGGCACAGTGCTCGACGTGACCGCCAGTGTGGGGTCCTGATTCTGCGGCAGCCAGGCGCTCCCGGGCGCCGTGTTGTTATACGGATTGAAAGTGACCAGATGGTTGCCGAGCGTACCGACATACGAAACGTCCAGCAGGCCGTGCCACGGCAGTTCGCGCTGAATCCCGAGATTGAAGGAGTAAGTCGTCGGAATATGACCGTCGCGGGAGAGGCCGGTGCTCTGGCCCACAGCCTGAAGGGGCGTGGAGCTATTCAGGTCGTTGACGTTGCCGTAGTAAAGCGACGCTTCCACCAGATTGGGCGGATTGGACAATTCATTAAAGATTCCCTGCCCCGAAACCCGGCTATAGGAAACCCCGCCACCGCCGCGCACGACAGTCTTGCTGTTAGCGCCAAACGGGCTCCATGAGAACCCGAGTCGCGGTGCCCACTGGATGCCGCGGCTGTTCATCATGCCGGCCGGGACTCCATTCGTTCCGGCCTGCGCCGCACCATTGAAACGATTACCCACGCCAGGAACTTCGGTGCCGATGAATGCCGATGGCAGTGTCGTGCCGTTGAGCGGATTTCTTGCCACGCGGGTCGCGCCCGAGCAGGACGCCGCGCCATTGGAGCAGAAGGGTTGATAGAGCGCCACGGCCTGTGCCGGGTTATACAGGTCCGGATAGAATCCGGCAACCTGGTTTTTAGCTTCAAACCACGGTGGAAGCACTTCCATGCGGAGGCCGTAATTCACCGTCAGATTCGAGCGCACCTTCCAGCTGTCCTCGACGTACCACTCATAGTTGCGGTAGTTGTAGGCGCCGTTGAAAAACTTGCTTGCCTGGCTGTAAGTATCGAAATTGCCCAGCAGCGCGTTTGAGAACCCGTACCCTGTATCGCCGGGATTGGCGGAGTCAAGCGTGAAGTTGTAAGTGCCATTCGTATCCGCGCTTGCCGTCTGAAACTTGGTCCCCGTTTCGATGAAGATGCCGGCCTTCAGTGTGTGTTTGCCCAGCAGTTTCGTCAGGTTATCCGAGTAGTTGGAAATCGGATTCCGGTTGATATAGGGCAAACCGTTGGTGCTGAAGTTGGGCGCGTTCGAAATATTCGAACCCGCAAAATTGAAGCCGGGCAGGAAGCCGCTCGGGTCTGCTCCCGGATTCAGCACGGGCACATTACCCCACCCCGGAGAATTGACCTTCAGGTAAGGACTGTTGCCGGTCGGAATCGATGTCGGCAGATAGTTGTAAGACCTGCCGTAATTCAATTCATTTGTCATGCTCGGGCTCAGCACACTGACGAAGTTGATCGCGATCGAATACTCCCCGTCCGGGCGGTGATAGAGCGACCAGTTGACGTTGCCGACCGTATTCAGCCCGCCATACGAATCGTTGCTGTTGTGATAGCGGAGCAGGTGCGCCGCGATGCGGTGTTTGCTCGAAATGTTGTAGTCGATCTTGTAGATGTCGTCCCAGATTCGATTGGGAAGAATCGGGAGCGTCGAGAGGTGGTTGTACAGCGGCTGGCCCGAGACATTCACCGGATCCTGGGTCGCAATGAGGCTCAGCAATGCCGCGCCATAAGGATTGATGAGACTGGGCGCGACCTGATTCCCTGCGAAAGGCGCATGCGTCGTGGGGTTGTTGATAATGACCTGTTTGCCTGCGTTATCGGTCAGCCCCGCAAAGTTACCCGTTGCCATCGCGGCGGTAGGCACCGTCAAAGTCACAACCGTATTGCTCTTGGACGGATGGAATTCGAACGAGGTAAACCAGAAGAGTTTCTGCTTGCCCAGTTTCTTCAGAGGCCCCACCGGCATCCAGACCGGGCCGCCCACCGTGAAGCCGGAGAGCATGTCTCGGGAAAGCGGCTTCTGAATTCGCTGCATGTTGTTGGTGTAGCTGTTCGCGTTCAGCCCCTCGTTCTTATGGAACCAAAACCCCGAACCATGCAGGCTGGAGGTGCCGCTCTTGAGTACGGAGGAGACCTGAAAGCCCGCTGAACGCCCGAATTCCGCGGTAAAGGCATTCGTCGAAACTTTGACTTCGCCGATCGCTTCGATGCTGTAGCTGAAGTTTGAGCCGTTGTTTCCCGCATCCATCATCGTCACGCCATCCAGCTGATTCACGGCATCGCTGGTGCGCTGGCCGTTGAAGTTACTGGCGACGTCCGGCGCCGAGCCGGGAATCTCCCGCAAATAGGCCGTCGCCACGTTCGTGCGGGTCTGAACCGGCAGTTCATTCAGCTGCGTGTTGTCCACCACGGCGGAGCGGGTGGCCGTCACGGTCTCGAGCGCCACCGTATTGGCTTCGACTGTGATGGATTCCGAAACTGAACCCACTGTCAGCACCGCCGGCGGCAGCCCCAGGTTATCGTTCACATTCAGAACAATCTCTTTTTGCGTGTACGTTTTGAAGCCGGGTGCCTCGATCGTAACGGTGTAAGTGGATACGGGCAGAGGATTGAAAACGTAGACGCCTTGGCTGTTCGTATTGACCACGGCACTGACGGCTTTTTGGTTTTGGTTAAAGGCCGTTACTTTTGCACCGGCGACAACGGCGCCCTGGCCGTCCTGCACGATACCGGTGATCGACCCCGCCGTGCCCTGTGCGAACAACTGGCTGGAGCAGAGTAAGACGGCGACAGAGACTACGAGAGTACTGACTTTTGGCTGGAACATATCTTTGTCCTTTGCGAACGAGAATGACCTTGCTGTACATCGTATACGATTTTTAAAAACGATGTGTGGTCAAAATTCGTCCGAAATGGACGATCCAGCCCGGACCCGGGTGGTGCTACTTTATTGGAGAAAAGTCCGCCGGATCCATGAAGTACCTGTCGACCTTCTCGACAAGCTTCCCGTTCACTTCCGACTCGGCCTTTGCCTTAACCCATTCCGGATCGGCATTAAAAGCAGCCCAGTTCTTTTCACCTTCCTGGCGGCTCGGATGCTCCAGGACGTAGATGAAGAGTTTGCCCGCGTCCGGCGCATCCTCAGGCATCCAGTAACCGACACCCTTCATGTTGTGCCGCTTGAATGCCGCCAGCACGTGATCCCGGAAGCGGTTTTTCAGTGCCTCGTACTTGCCGTCCGGAACGTGGTACATGCGCAGTTCATAAACGTGATTCGGCGGCTGGGCGACGGAGCGGTTCACCATTCCGACGCCGAGCATCGCGATCACACCGGCAATAAAGCAAAACAAATGAGACAGGCTTTTGATTTTCATAAGACCTTTCAACACACAGTTATTTGGTGAGCAGTTCATCCACCGGATGTTTGCCGGCCCATGCGATTCCCCGGAGGAGAATCGTCCGATACTGCGGGAAATCGAAACTCGGGGCTGAATGGCCCTCCAGCGTGACGAATGCCCGGTACGGCTTGCCGCCAGCCAGGGTATGTTCGTACGTCCAGAGCTGCGGCACAATGTTGTCCTGCGGGTCGGGAGTAGTCGCGAGCACATGGATGTCCGGAGAGACCTTCAGACCCTTGGTCCACATGGTGGGCTTCCCGTCCGGACCCGGCGCGAGACCTTCGGCTCTCAGCAGGAAGAACAACTCATCGTCGAAATCGAAATCCGAAATGCCTTTGACAATCGGATTCGACGGGTCTTCGATGTGGAACTTCATCACCGCGTGGCGGCTGTTTCGCTCGCCGTGCTGCTTGGCCCCGCCGACAATGGATGCATACCAGAGCGGATCGGCGCCACACATCCCGTCGTGAATCACGACCACCCCGCCGCCGCCTTTCACATAACGCTCCAGGAGGCTTCGTTCCTCCGGCGTGTGGTTGGCTCCATCCGATGAGTAATTGATCAACACATCGGTCTTCGCGAGTTCATCGGCGGAAGGAAAGCGCTTTCCGCCGTTCACGACAGCACCGCGTTCGGTTAGAAGTTTGGTCCAGCTTTCGAGGAAAGCCGGATAATCGTGCGAGCCGTTGTCGGCCGCGCCATGCGTCTTCTCGCTCGATCGAATGAAAACTCTTAATGGCTGCTGCTGTGCCAAAAGTGGACCGGCACAGGCAACGACTGATAAGGCAAGAAGCAGGTATCGGTTTGGACGCATATCGCAAGGAGCATACAATATGCAATTTTCGATGTCAAGGCACCTTGGTGTCGCCGCAACTCAAGCTGGAGAAACGCTCCGGATTGTTATACGCCATCCGCAGATGAACCAGCAACGCTTCTTCGGCCGATTGTCTGGAGTTTCCCTGGATGACATCGAGCAGCGCACGATGATGGTTCAACCGCCAACGGACCAGCTCGTGGCTGATTCCTTCCAGAGCATGATGCGCCATCACCGCCGGTACCAGGAAATTCAATGACTTTTCCAGCCAGGCATTCCCGGAATAGCTCCAGACCGTGCGGTGGAAGTCGAGATCGAGAGCGGCTCCATCGAGTTCGGAGCCTGGATTCCAGGCTTCCATACGTTCGACGATGCCGCTGAGCCGCGAGTCCATCTCCGAATCGAGCTTGGCCCTGCAAAGCTTAATCGCTTCCGACTCGAGCACAATGCGGACGCTGTTGATCTTTTGCGTATCCTCTTCAGTCAGCGTGTTGACGAACATTCCCCGGCGGGGGTGGTTCATGACCAACCCCTGTTCCTGGAGTTGCATCAGCGCCTCACGAACAGGGATCCGGCTCACGCTGAACTGTCGCGCCAGCTTGCTTTCATTCAGCCGCGTGCCCGGTTTATACACTCCGGAAATAATACCGTCGCGGAGTCTTTCCACCAGATGCGCTTTTAACGTAACTGACGGTAATTCGACTACCTGTTGAGGATCGGCCATGGCATTTCACTCATAATAACATCGGCACGCCCCGATGGGGGCGCGTGTATACAGAATGCGATCAACGCGGGCGCGCGGGGGTTGCGGGCGCGCGGGGGTTGCGGGCGCGCGGGGGTTGCGGGCGCGCGGG
>JAICJH010000043.1 GCA_025928545.1 Bryobacteraceae bacterium
GGCTATGTTACGGACCTGAGCCGTCAGGTTGCCGGCCATCGAGTTCACCGAATCGGTGAGATCCTTCCAGACTCCGCCGACGCCTTTTACCTGCGCCTGCCCGCCCAGCTTGCCATCCGTACCAACTTCGCGGGCCACGCGCGTGACTTCGCTGGCGAACGAATTCAACTGATCCACCATCGTGTTGATCGTGTTCTTGAGCTCCAGAATTTCGCCCTTCACGTCCACGGTGATCTTGGTGGAAAGATCGCCCCTGGCGACAGCGGTCGTCACACCGGCGATGTTACGCACCTGATTCGTGAGATTGCCGGCCATGGAGTTGACCGAATCGGTGAGATCTTTCCACACACCGCCGACCCCCATCACCTGGGCCTGGCCGCCAAGCTTCCCTTCCGTACCGACTTCGCGCGCCACGCGCGTCACTTCGCTGCCGAAGGAGTTGAGCTGATCCACCATCGTGTTGATGGTGTTCTTCAGTTCCAGAATTTCTCCGCGCGCGTCCACCGTGATTTTTGTGGAGAGATCGCCCCGCGCCACCGCTGTTGTGACACCCGCGATATTACGAACCTGATTGGTCAGGTTTCCGGCCATCGAGTTGACGCTTTCCGTGAGATCGCGCCACGTTCCGGCAATCCCTTCCACCTTCGCCTGACCGCCTAGTTTCCCTTCCGTACCGACTTCGCGCGCCACGCGCGTCACTTCCGAAGCGAACGAACTGAGCTGATCCACCATCGTGTTGTTGGTATTTTTGAGCTCCAGGATTTCGCCGCGCACAGGCACGGTGATTTTGCGCGAAAGATCGCCTTTGGCCACGGCCGTGGTGACTTCCGCGATGTTGCGGACCTGCGCGGTCAGGTTACCCGCCATGGAGTTGACCGAGTCGGTGAGATCTTTCCACGTTCCCGCAACTCCCGGCACATCCGCTTCACCTCCCAGCAGACCTTCGGTACCGACTTCGCGGGCCACGCGCGTCACTTCCGCGGCAAATGAGCTGAGCTGATCCACCATCGTGTTGATGGTGTTCTTCAGACGCAGGATTTCCCCGCGGGCGTCCACCGTGATTCTTGTCGATAAGTCGCCCTTCGCGACGGCTGTTGTGACTTCAGCGATATTACGAACCTGGCTGGTCAAATTGCCTGCCATCGAATTTACGGAATCCGTCAGATCCTTCCAAACGCCCGCGACCCCTTTTACTTCCGCCTGCCCGCCCAAACGTCCATCGGTACCCACTTCGCGCGCCACACGCGTGACTTCCGCCGCGAAGGAACTGAGCTGATCCACCATGGTGTTGATGGTGTTTTTGAGTTCGAGAATTTCGCCGCGGGCATCCACTGTGATTCTGGTTGTGAGATCGCCCGTCGCCACGGCGGTGGTGACGCCGGCAATGTTACGCACCTGATTGGTCAGGTTGCTGGCCATGGAGTTGACGCTTTCAGTCAGATCCTTCCACGTGCCGGCCACACCGCGAACAACAGCCTGGCCGCCCAGCTTGCCTTCGGTACCAACTTCGCGGGCCACGCGGGTGACTTCCGAAGCGAACGAATTCAACTGGTCCACCATCGTGTTCACGACGCGGGCGGTGTGGAGGAACTCACCACGCAACTGGCGGCCATCCACCTCAAGCGACATGGATTGGGAGAGGTCGCCTTTCGCCACCGAACCGATGACGCGGGCGACTTCGGTGGACGGCTGCACCAGGTCGCCGATCAGGCTGTTCACGGATTCGAAGCACCGCGCCCAGTCCCCGCTGGTAGCGCCAATGGAGGCCCGCTGGGCAATCTTGCCCTCTTTACCTACAGTGCGGCTGATGCGGTCGAACTCATTGGCCATCTTTTCGTTGAGTTCCAGAATGTCGTTGATAGCGTCGGCTATCTTGCCATCCATGCCAACCAGATCGACAGGCATCCTTACCCGGAAGTTGCCTTTCTTGAACGCGATGAGGGTTTTCAGCAGTACATTGGATTCATGGCGTCCGGCGCCATTGCCATTCCCGTTTACACCGACCGCTGTCGACTTAGTTTTCGTTGCTGACATGCTTTTTCCCTTTGACGTATGATTCGTCACGTTTCGATACTGCTGGCGCTACGCTGCCTGATGCCCCAATTCCAGTTAGATCCACTATAAGAAAGAACGTTACATGTTTATTTAACACTTGTAGTCGCGGACCGGAAATTGCTACTGTGATTTGAAGTACACGGCGCTGGAGCTCAGTATCTCCGAGTTCATTTTGCTATTTCACCTAGCATTTTCCCCAGTTCGTAAGGGGTTCAACAGCGTCTATATTGATTGATGTCGCAGTCTGTATTAAAGTCTTGAGTAGACGCGCCGATGGTCCGAAAGCGCACATAGAGAGAGCACCCGACTACCAGGATCGATTTTTCACATGGCAACTGCGAACAGCAAACCAGCGAAGTACGAATCGGCGGATCTGGAAGCTGCGCTCGAAATCGAGACGCGGCGGCGAGTTGAACTGGAAGAATCTCTCCGCCAGACGCGCGATGCCTTCGAAGAATTCATTCTGACGGCCGCGCACGATCTCAGGGAACCTTTGCGCACGGTCAGCGTGTATTCTGAACTCCTTACCCGTAACGACGAACGGCCCGAAGCGGAAACCGATCAATACCGCCGTTACATTCTGGACGGAACCGGACGGATGCAGTCTTTGATCGCGGGGATGGTGGAATACGCCGGCGCCGCGTCAAACAACGGCTATCTGATGTCGGTGGACCTGAATGAAGTGTTCGCCGACGCCACCGCCCATGTCACCGCGAAGATGCCTCAGCGCACCGTGACCATCACGCGAGATCAGCTGCCGGTGGTTAAAGGCGACTTCGAAAAACTGGTGAAAGTTGCGCGGCACCTGCTGGATAATGCAGCTCGATACTGCGAAAATTCCGAATGCCGGGTCCATATTTCGGCGGAACGTGTGGAAACCGAATGGCTGATCATCGTGCATGATAACGGCCCCGGGATTGAAGAAGCCTATTACGACCGGATCTTCGAACCGTTTAAGCGGCTGCACGGGAGGCAGTACGCCGGCTGCGGTCTCGGGCTGACTTATTGCCGCAGAGCGATCGAGAACGGCGGGGGCCGCATTTGGGTTGAATCCGGGCCCGACCGCGGATCGACGTTCTTTTTCACCGTATCCGCAGCCAGCTAGTTCACAGCCCCCGAAGCCGGCTGACACTCGGCACACGCCTGGAACCGGAAGTTCGACCCCGCGCCCTACATTCTTCTTCGCCGCGCGAGGCCGGTTAGCGGCCGGCCTGCACGTGCGTCAGAGTCGGTCTTTCTGCAGCAGGCAGCAGCTTTCGGTAGACATTACTGCGCCCTTGTGCGATGGAAATCAATGCGGGAGCGAGTACCGGGCGATTGACAGATTTGCCTTCGATCCGCATTTTGTCCCAGTTATATGCAATTTCTTCCCCGCATGTCAGACAAGCGACATAAGTGCGCTGGGTGATTTCTCCATTGAGCGGTGAGCGGCTCGTCACTGTCATGGGAAAGGTTGTCTTCGAGTGAAAGCAACCAAAGAAAAACGCGTACAGATATTGCAGCATGTTACGTCAACCTCGGCGTTGTGTAAATCGTTTCCGACGGCCTGAAAATAAGGCACGATAGCCTTCCCCCGGCCCGCCACCAAAGAGATCTGTTTACCAGAACCCCTAATTCAATGTGAGCAAGAAGACTGCCAATCGCTCTGCTTAAATTGAGTAATAGAATCAGCGTCGTGAAGCAAACCGGCATCGAAAAACAGCAATCGGCGGCGCTTTGTGCAACGTTGCTCACCGCGGCGTTGCTGAGTCGACACGAAACATCGCCCGCGCCTGCTGGATGATTCCCGTCGAGTCAGTCTTACACCGGGTAATAGAGAATAAACCGGAGATGCCTGCACCTTTATAGTGCAGTTCGAGTCGTTAGCGCACTCGGCCAACGTGCAGTGCAACAATTCCGAACGTCAGGTACTCCCATTCGACCGGACCGTAACCCGCCTGCTCCATCATCCCCGCCAGTTCCGGAGCTTCGGGAAACTTTCGCACCGACTCCGGCAGGTACTTGTAGGCTTCCGGTGCGCCCGATATCGCTCCGCCAATAATCGGCAGCACTCGCCTTGAGTACCAGTTATACAGCGCCGCAAATGCTTTGTTCGGCGGTTGCGTGAACTCCAGAATAGCCAGCGCGCCGCCCGGCCGCAAAACACGCCGCATCTCCACCAGACCCGCCTGATAATTCGCCAGGTTTCGGTAGCCGAACGCTATCGTGATGAGGTCGAGACTGGCATCGGGAAGCGGAAGAGAGAGTGCGTCGGCTTCCACCAATCTGGATTTCAGGCCCAGGCGCACCAACTTATTCTTCGCGCCCGCGAGCATGGGATGACAGAAATCGCTGCCCAACAACGCGCGGCCTGCGTCGCGTTCGAGCGCAACGAGCAGGTCGCCCGTGCCGCACGCAAGATCCATCACCTGCGCATCGGGCCTTCGCAGAATGTCGCGAACCCGGGCAACGGTGCGACGCCGCCATACCTTATCGATGTTGGCGGAGAGCAGATGATTCGCCAGATCGTAGCGGTGCGCTACCCGGCCAAACATCCCGCGAACCCACAGAGACGCTTCCCGCTCGGAGTGTGAACCTTCCGGCGTGGTTCCGGAACTACTTGCCAATTTCGTCACGAACACTCCGCCAACGCGCGATCGATGGCGGCGCGCACGGCGGCCTCGGGCACGTCGGCACGCACGACTACTTCGCCTATGCGCACCGGCAATACAAAATGCACACGTGCCTGGATGGTTTTCTTATCCTTCAGCAGACGCGCCTGCAGCGATTCGGCCGCGATCCCCGCAACCGAAGGTATGGGCCCATAGGCATTCAAAACGGCCAGAATGTCTCGTGAGTCTTGTTCCGGCAACATGCCCAGCGCGGCGCCGAGGTGAGTCGCGGCGCGAATACCCCAGGAGACTGCTTCGCCATGCAGGAAATGTGAATATTTCGTTTCGGCCTCGAGGGCATGTCCAAACGTGTGTCCGAAATTCAGAATGCGCCGCAAACCGGATTCGCGTTCGTCGGCGGTGACTACTTCCGCCTTGATTCGCACGGATTCAGCGACCATATGTTCCACGATCTTCGGCTCCAGTGCGAACACGGCATCGCGTTTCGATTCCATCACCCGGAACAGCGGTTCCGACGCAATCACGCCATGCTTGATGACCTCATAAAGCCCGGCGCGATATTCGCGTTCCGGCAAGGTTGCGAGCACGTCTGAGTCGATCAGTACAGCCAGCGGCTGATGGAAACTGCCGAACAGATTTTTGCCCGCCACCAGATTGCCGCCGGTTTTACCACCGAGCGCCGCATCCACCTGGGCCAGGAGCGTGGTCGGAATCTGGATGACCGGTATTCCGCGCATGTAAATCGCCGCCAGAAAACCGCCCAGGTCGGTGACGATGCCGCCACCGAAGGCGATGATGAGACTTGTCCTGTCGGCGCCCAGTTCGGCCATTTGTTCGGCGAACTGCTCCACGTGGGAGATGCGCTTGTTTGCCTCGCCGCCGGCAAAGAACAGCGTGTCGAACGTCGTCTGGTTCAGCGCGGATCGAACGCGGTCGCCATGCAGATCCCACACCGCGCTTTCCGTAACAACGAAGATGCGGCCACATTTGGCAGGCAGAAATTCAGCAAGGCGCGAGATTGCGCCACGCTCCACCACGGCGGTGTAATTCCGCTGCGGTGTCGCGACAGGAAACCGGGGCATTTCCTCAATTGTGTCATCCGGCGTTTCGTGGGAAGAGGTTCGCTGTCGCGCGCCCCGGGGAGCGGCGCCAGCGAAGCGTTTCGGGGCCGATGCGACTGCGCTAGCGAAGAGTTTCCGGTGCCGAGCCAAGCTTAACGGCAACCTTCATCGTGCGGCCATCCCGGTATACGGTCAGTTGCAGAGACTCACCGCCTCGCTTCTGCAGCATGGCGCGAGTCAGCGAATCCTGGCCTTCCACCGGTTTACCATCGATCGCGACAATCAGGTCTCCGCCAATACCGAGGCGATTGAAGCCAAAGTTCACCGCCCGCGTCGCGCCGCGCAAACCAGCGGCTGCAGCCGGCGACCCGTCTTCCACCTGCTGGATCAGTAGTCCGCCGGTTGACGGCAATGAGAGGTTCTCGCTGAACTGCCAGCCTTCCGGAATGTATACCACGTTGGAAACTCCGAGAACGGCGCGCGAAATATGACCAGTCGCGCGATATTCTTCGAGCATTGCCTTGACGCGTGTAATGGGCATCGCGAAGCCAATCCCGATGCTGCCCGCCTGACCGCTGGCCGTCTGTGAACCGAGAATCGCCGTGTTCACGCCAATGACATTGCCATTGGAATCCAGCAGCGGACCGCCGCTGTTGCCCGGATTAATGGCGGCATCGGTCTGGATCAAACCCTCCATCGGAACGCCATCCTCGTTATCCAGACTTCGCCCCAGCGAACTTACAATCCCGGTAGTGAGCGTTCCGCCCAGACCAAACGGATTGCCGATCGCAAGAACTTTTTGGCCGACCTGAATTTTGTCGGAATCGCCCAGAGGCAGCGACGGCAGTTTGTGGCCTGCGTTGATTTTGAGAATTGCCAGATCGTCACGACTGTCGATGCCGAGCACTTCGGCATCGTATTGCTTCTGATCCGAAAGCGTGACCTGCACTTTACTGGACCCGGCAATGACGTGCTTGTTGGTCACAATCTCGCCATCTTCATTAATAATGAAGCCGGAGCCCATGCCCTTGGTGGGGAAAACCTGGAAGAACATATTGCGCTGATACACGACACTCGTGATATTCACGGTGGCCAGATGGCTGGTCTTATAAATGTCGATGTTGTTCTGTTCGTCGGCGCCGAAGGTCCCTGCCCCGTGCGCGGTGACAGGCTCCGTCCAGAGCTTGCCGCTCGAAGAGATCGGCCGCATCAGCCGTTCCACACTCCAGTTTCCGCGCGAGGTAATCAGCCAAAACGCCCCCACCAGAACCAAAGTCATTATCAGTGCGCGTGGTCTCATGACGCCAGTCTCCTCAGATCTTCAAATACCAGTTTAGTTTGACGCAGAGTCTCTTCCTTTGTGCCGCTGGTGTCAATCACATAGTCGGCTTTGGCGACCTTCTCGGCCATCGGCATCTGATGTTCCAGGCGTGCCCGGACCGATTCCTCTGTCGCGCCCGGCCGTTCCAGCGCCCTCACCCGCTGCTGCTCCGCGGAACATTGGACGACAATCAGCCGGCTCAGCCCTTCGAGACCACCGGATTCCAGCAGGATCGCCGCCACATATATAACGATGGCGCCGGGTTCGTGTTGGGCAATCTTATCGATTAACCGTCGCGCCCGATTGCGAACCGCGGGATGGACGATGGCATTGAGTCTTGCCAGTTCCGCCGGTTTGCCGAATACGGCCGCGGCCAGAGTGGAGCGTTCCGCCGAGCCAAAGGCTGAAATCGCCGCGACGTGAGCCTCGCCACCGGGCGCGAGGACCAGATGCCCCAGTTCGTCCGCTTCGATTACATGTGCTCCAAGGTCGCGCAGCGCGTTCGCGACAAATGTTTTCCCGCAGGCCATGCCGCCGGTGAGCCCGGCGATCAACATTGCCTGTCCCTCACACACCCACCCGGCGTTCCGCAGCCTCGATCGTGTTGCGCATCAGCATGGCAATCGTCAGCGGACCAACGCCGCCGGGAACCGGCGTGTAAGCAGACGCCGCTTTCGCCATGTCCCCCGGATGAACGTCTCCGACCAACAGGCTTCCGCGCTTGTCGAAATCCGCCAGGCGGGCCGCATCGAAAATCCGCTCAGCGTCGGGACGTGTGCGAACTGTGTTCATGCCGACATCGATCACCACGGCTCCCGGCCGGATATATTCTTCCGTAATCATGGCGGCGCGGCCAATGGCTGCTACCAGTATTTCCGCATTACGGCATATGGCGGGCAGATCCCGGGTCCGCGAATGACTAACGGTAACCGTGGCGTTTTCCTGGAGCAGCAGCATCGCCATCGGCTTACCGACAATATCGCTTCGCCCGACCACCACCGCATTCCGGCCCGCGATGGGAATGTCGTAACGCTTCAGAATCTCAATTACGCCGGATGGAGTGCATGGCCGCAACCCGGGCCGGCCAGTGGACAGCAAACCCACATTGCACGGATGAAATCCATCCACATCCTTTTCGGGAGCGACGGCGAGCAGAGCTTTTTGGGAATCGACATGCGGGGGCAACGGGAGTTGGATCAGGATGCCGTCGATATCTTCCCTGGCATTCAGATCCGCAATGATCGCCAGAAGCCCTTCAGTGGTGAGCGAAGAGTCGCGAGTAATCGTCTCGTGGTGAATCCCGAGTTCTTCGGCGGTTTTCGTTTTGTTGCGGACGTAGACAGCGGACGCTGAATTGTCGCCGACCAGCACAACTGCCAGTCCGGGGGGCCGCCCCGCGCTGGCGATGAATTGATTCACGCGAGGCAGGCACTCGGCCTTGATTTGATCGCGAACCTGATTTCCGTTGAGAATCATACCCACGAAATCAGGTTACCGTGCCCTCGCGGTCGCGGCCCGGAAAACACCTTGTTGAAGTTGCTTTCTGGGCCGCGCGCGAGCGAGCGGTTATCGCGCCAGCAATTCGTAATGTGGCCGTGGCAGAGTGACCGGCGTCACGCCCTTCGTGGTGCCGTAGTTTCGGGCCCGTACCCAGTTACCGAATTGAACGCCAAACACAAGGCGATCGCCGTAATACGGTGTATCCAGCGTAGTATTCACATCGCCTTCGATAAAGAACTGCATATTATCGCGCGAGCCGAACGAAAGCTTCAGCATTCCGGAAGGCTGCTCGTCCACGCCCCGCACCAGCCGTTTTACGAAAGCCAGACTGCTTTCGAACTGAACTCCGCGCATAGTCGCCGCCATGTTGACGCCCGCCTGATCCGCATAACGGATATACTGCGGCGTTGTGAGGGCGGAAACACTGGTGCTCGTGACGTTCGACGTATCCTTGAAACCCTTCGCGCCGAACACGCCCAGACTCACGCCATTGAAGACGTAGCTCACTGACGCGACACCGGCGGCCATGAACGCTCCGCCCCTCGAAAAGACCTGTGCACCGGACGGCAAGAACTGGTTCAGGCCGATGGAAGCGTAATCGAACTGGACAAACGTGCCCAGTTCCATGTGCCCGAAGCGGTTGGCCAGACCCACGTCGAAAATTGCATCGCTCAGTCCGTTGGCAACGCTGGGGCTGTTGCGCCTTGCATCTCCGTGCACGTAGACCCAGTCGCCGTCAATCTGGACGCCGTGGTTGCCGGTTTCGTCGGGACCCTTGCCGTTTCCGAACGGAATAAGCGCTTTGCCGAAAATCTCGGCACTGTAGTCGCCTACCCGGCCATGCGAGAACATGGGGCCGATGTCCCCGCCCACCAGACTGTACTTGCGGTTACGCAGAGCGGATTGAGTCAGAGCATAATCTGCCGCCTCATGCGCAATCTGTGTCGTTTGCTCGGAAGTGAGCGGAACAGGGCGTTGCACCAGGGTTCCCGTGTCCTGTTTAATCGCGGCAGTATCCTGCTTAATCGCCGCGGTGTCGGATTTCAGAGTCGTCGTATCCTGCCGAATTTGAGTTGTGTCCTGCTTGATTGCGGAGGTATTCAGATTCCCAACCTGACTCTGTATCTGCTGCAATTGAGTATTCATGCCGTCGATCTTAGCCAGCTGTGCGCGTGAATAGGTGATGAAATCCTCAATCGCCGAGTTGATGCTGCCATCGCCGATTTCCATTCCATCGGGTGCGGTCACGGTAATGACCACGCGCCGGTTCACGAAGAGCGCGTTTCTGTTGCGGGCGTTCTCTTCGGGGCTCTTGCGGCCCTCGCCGCTCGTCTCAAGCTGCGCTGCTGTCGCGCCGTATTTCTGAAGGAATTGCGAAACGGCCTCGGCGCGCCGGCGTGAAAGCGCATCATTGGCTCGGTTAGAGCCGCGCTGGTCGGCATGACCGATGATTTTGACTTTATAGGTCGGATGGGTTTTCAGCAGATCGGCCAAACGAAGCAGACTGGGAAAGCCGTCTACGATTACAGCCTGGTTGGTTTCGAAATTGATTTCTTCCCAGTCTGTGGCCTTCGCGCGGGTGTTCTCGATTTGCTGCGAAGATGACTGCGCCGCCTGCTGCGACGATTGCCGCGGGGCTTGCGGAGCCACTGGTGGCGCGGCTTGCTGCGCGGAAAGAGGAATCGTTATCGCACTTGCGATCAGGACAGACAGCAACGTTTTCATTTGATAGGAGCTCCGTTTCAGATTTATGGCGGTTGTTGGTTCGGAAAATCAGCGGCCCACGCGTACTACCTCTGGCGTGAATTTCGTCACGCTTCAATTCAGACCCTGTCTCCCACCAAGCAATCTGTGAACCACCGTTCGTCTTTGCACGAAGCAACGTTGTTGTCCCGTGCGACGGAGCCTCACAGCTGTAAGCTTCAAATCAGCTCTGGATCTTATCGGGGTGAATCGGCGTGAATCGGCGGCTATTGAGGTTTTTCCGATCCTGTCAGGACCGGAACGCCGTTACCGGTTAAACTGCGGGCCCGCCCGCAGCAGCGACCGAACGTTTTCGTCGACAATTGCACGCAATTTGTCCTCACCGATAAACGTAGTCACCACCGGAGGCAAATCCATGAGCACCGTGACATTCGTGTGCTCCACGTTGATCGTGCCCTTCAGCGGAACGGCTATAAAGCCCAGCTTCCCTGTGAACGAGAACGTCATTACGGAGCCATTCCACGTGCTTTTCTGGTCCAGAATCTGCACGCTCGAACCGCCCACTCCGGAAAGCAGCTTGTCCAGAGCCTTGTCCATGATCGGTATGGTCGCTTCCTGCGTCAACCCGTGCGCCACTACCACTCTCATGCCGGATTCCTCTTCAATTGACCGCAGGCAGCGTAAATATCAAGCCCACGTGGCTTGCGAATAAAACACGGCGCCGCGCGACGAACAATTTCCTGGAACGAGGCCACCCGCTCCGGCAACGGTGTTTCATACGGAATCCCAGGCCCCGGATTCAGCGCAATGAGATTTACTTTGCAATTGATATTGGCCAGCAGCTTCACCACGCGCCTGGCGTCCGCGTCCGTGTCGTTAACATCCTTCAGCAGAACGTACTCGAACGTAAGCCGCTCCCAGTTGCGCAGTGGATAGGCACGGCAGGCCTCCATCAGATCCCTCAAATGCCACTTCCGCGTAATGGGCATCAATTCCTGGCGCTGTTCCTCTGTAGACGCATTGAGAGAAATCGCAAGTTTCGGCCGCACCTCGGCTTTACCCAGTTCCTCAATCTTCGGAATGATGCCCGAAGTGGAAACCGTAATCCGGCGTTCGCTCATCCCGACCGCCTCCGGATCCGTCAGAATCCGCGTTGCCTTCAGGACATTCGGCAGATTCAGCAGCGGCTCGCCCATCCCCATCATCACGATGTTGAACCTCTTATTACTGACGAGGAGCCCGTTGTCTCTTGCCACAAACAGGACCTGGCCGACGATTTCGCCCGCCGTCAGCGACCGCTCCAGTCCCATCAGCGCCGTCATGCAGAACTTGCAATCGACCGGGCATCCCACCTGGCTTGAAATACAAACCGTGTCGCGGTCCTCTTCGGGCATCAGCACCGTTTCCACGGTGCGCCCATCCTGCAAACGCAACAAATACCGGCGCGTGCCGTCGATAGAATCGTAAACCCGATCCACCACCGGCAGCCCCAATTCGGCATGAGCGGCAAGCTCGTTGCGCAGGCTCGCCGGCAGCGTGGAAATCTGCACCAGGTCGGCAACCTTTTGGTTATAGATGGCGCGATACACCTGAGCCGCCCGAAAGGCAGGCTGATCCGGAGGAAGAACCTGTCGCAGCTCGCTAAGTTCCATCCCTACAAGAGCTTGCGGCATTCACTATCAGATTAGCATGGGCTTGCGCGATGTGGTACAAACGAATCAGGTCTACACGTTGTCCTTCCTTCCCACTATCGAAGCACCTCCAGGCTCCGACGCTCCCATTCCGGCCACCCTTGAGCGCGATATTCGAACCACTACGCTCTCGAACGGCATCAAAGTCATCACCGAAAGCATGTCGCACGTTCGCTCGGTGTCGGTCGGCGTGTGGGTGGGCTCGGGTTCCCGGCGTGAAACTCCCGAGCAGAATGGCGTCTCGCATTTCATTGAGCACATGCTCTTCAAAGGCACCAGTACCCGTTCCGCCGAAGACATCGCCCGCTCTGTCGATTCCATTGGCGGCAACCTGGATGCCTTCACCGCCAAGGAAATGACCTGTTTTAACACCAAGGTGCTCGACGAACATTTGCCCATCGCGATGGACGTCCTGAGTGATCTCGTCCTCAACCCGCGATTCGATCAGGAAGATATCGACAAGGAAAAAGGCGTCGTGCTGGAAGAAATAAAAATGGATGCGGATAGCCCCGATTATCTGGTCCACGAAATTTTTTCTTCCAATTTCTGGAAGGATCACGCACTGGGTCGCCCGATTCTGGGTACCCGAGACACCGTCAAAGCTCTCTCGCGCGAAGTAATTCAGGATTATTACCGCGCCGTCTACACGCCGGAAAATCTGCTGGTAACCGCAGCGGGCAACCTGACGCATGAAAGGCTCGTCGCGTTGGCCGGCCAGCGCTTTGAAAAGCTGAAGCCCGCCGGACCGCTGCCTGTGGAAACCGCGCCGGCCACTCACGCTCGCGTTTCGCTTCGCTCGAAGAAAGAGCTCGAGCAGGTACATCTTTGTATCGGGGTGCCGTCGTATCCCATCCCGCACGAAGATCGTTTCCACTGCTACGTGCTCAATACCGTGCTCGGTGGCGGCATGAGTTCACGGCTGTTCCAGAACATCCGCGAGCGTCAGGGCCTGGCTTATTCCGTCTACTCCGATATCAGTCCCTATACCGACACCGGTTGTCTGATGGTGTGCGCGGGAACGTCGGTTGAATCGGTCCGTAAGCTCGTCGATTCCGTCCTGAAAGAGTTCATCGAGCTCAAGCAGAATGTAGTGCCGGATGAGGAGCTTCGCCGCGCCAAGGATCACCTGAAAGGTTCCCTGATGCTGAGCCTCGAATCGACTTCCAGCCGCATGTCGAATCTTGCCCGCCAGGAAATGCATTTCAAGCGCTTCTTCTCGCTGGACGAACTTGTCGAGAGCATCGAAAAGGTCACTGCCGCCGATGTGCAGCGCGTCGCCCGGACGTTCTTCGAGCAGAAACAAATTGCGATGACGATCCTCGGGAACCTGGATGGTTTGAAGATCGGTCGCGAAGATCTGGTCTGCTAGTTCGCACGCGCCGCCTCAGCGTTCCTGAAACAACTTAGTTCTCGGTCGGCTGGGCTTCCACGTGATCCAGCACGTAAACCGTCACTGGCCGTTTCTCTTCCACCAGCTTCAGCCCCAACTGCTGTTCGATCGCCTCAGACAGGGTGATCGCCCCGTTCGGCTCCGCCGCATCCGAAGCCATCGGCCCGCCGGCTTCCGGTCCTGCCGGCCCGCCGCGTCCGCCCCCGCCCGGGGGTACAGGTCCTGCAGCACCCAGGGGGCCGAGATTAGGGCTGAAGTTGATCGTGAAATCATACGACCCCTCGAGTCCAGTCGCGTTGATTACCGGGGTATTCACGGGCGCCCCAAGCCCCTGTAGTTTATCGGCAAGCTGATCCATCGTTACGTTCTGGAACATGACCAGCCGGCTCCGGGATGGCATCGCCGTGCGCGGATCTTTCCCGTCCGCCGCCGGCCCCTCCGCGGTTCTCATGCGCTCCGATGGATCCGCCTTTTTCATCTTCGGCTTCACCGCAACCAGCTTCCACGCAGTCAGCGGCCGCTCCTCTTTGTGCATCTTCAGCTTGAACCGGTCTTCCAGCAGTGCCCGCATCATCAGCCATGCCGATTCGTTATCGTCGGGCGAAATCATTGGGCCGACCGGCACGGCTGGCGTGGATTCGTTTTGTAAACCGGCATTGGCCGATGGAGCCGGAGGCTTGGCGAGAATCGTATAGGAAGACTGCAGAGCCGCATCCATTTCGGGCTTCGTAATCAGCGTGTTGTTCTGGAGCGCATAGGCATTGTTGATCAGCAATCGCAGCGGCAGATTCTGAAAGTTGACTCCGCCGCCTTTCGTGATCTGCAGGCGGCCGCCGCGCCCACCGGGCTCGCTCGGCTTCACATCGGCCACTTCGAACTCTTTGGGGTGTTCGACTGCCATGGCTTCCGTTACCCCGGGCCCGTTCGGCGTCGGCTTTTGCGCGCCATCCACAATAAGCACCTGGAGCGGCACTTTGGTGGCGGTCAGCTTCAGCCCGAGTTGCTTCTCCACCGCGTCGAAAACCGTAATCGTGCCATCCGTCGAGCCCCCGCTCAGCCCGCCGAGCCGGAGGCTAATCTTGAATTCGAAATCCCACGCGCCCTTGAGCTCCGTCCCATCCGTTACCGGACTGACGGACCCGTTTTGGGAAACCTGCCCCCGCAGAAACGTCGCCAACGCGTCCATTGTCATGCTGTGGCAGGTGAAAGTGTTGTAAATCGGGCCGGCGCTCGGGTCAATTCTGAATCCGCCACCCGGCATGGCCGTAGCGCCCGGTCCGCCGATTTGGCCGCGGCAACCGTTATCGCCCGGATTTTCCGCCTGCTTGATTTTGGGCGTTTTTCCCGCCGTCAACACATACGCCTGAAGATCGCGCGTGTCGTTGTGTACCACCAGTTTGAAGCGTTCCGCCAGAAGGTTCTGCAGCCTCAGCTTCTGCGTCTCGGGCGTGGAGCCCGCCGGAAGCTTCGCATTGACGTCGAAGCGGTCCCATTCCAGCCAGTTGGGGCCGCCCAGAATCTTTTCCGGATCTGTGCCATCAGCCTGATTGATCAGATCGAGCAGACTGGAATTGCGGAGCTCGTACCGGCCACCGGCCACGTACGGCGCTCCCCGAAAAACACCGATTCGAACGACGCCGCCCGAAGTAGCCGGAGTCGCATGAATGTCAACCATCGCAAAGGCTGGTCTCGGCTCCGGTGATTGTGTATATGCCAGTCCGCCAATAACCGCGGCGCAGGCGAGAGCTGCGGGAATTCGTCTCACTATCCACCTCCTCAGTAACCGAGAAACAGACCGAAAACGGGTGCTTTCCGGATTTAGACTCCGGGCGGATCGGTTTTGTTACTAAATATTTCGTTGTTTCGGGAAGTTAATGTGCTTTACGCTTCACGGCACGGGACATCGGCCATTGAGTCATCGCCCAGCGGATGCGACGGCACATAAACGATGCGGTCCGATAGCTGCCTTTGTCGCCCCACAATTCACGCTGCAATCGCAGTGCGGAAATACCTTCCTCGCCGGAGCACATCAGATCGATGGCGAGCAGCCATTTGTGGAGCGGAATTCGGGAGTCCTGAAAGATGGTTCCCACCGTGACGGTGCACTGCCTGCGGCAGCTTTCGCATTTGTAGACGCCCGCCCGCAGTTTGCTTCTGGCTTCGACCCTGGACTCCAGTCTGCCCATGGGTACGGCGCGACAGTGCGGACATACCGGACCAGCGGGCCAGCGAGTCCGTTCGAGGTACTCACGGGCGGCGGCCGCATTCTGAAAGTGTGGTGGTCGCATCATCCATTCCGCCGCTTACGCCAGCTTAGCCATTATCGGCGTGAATCGGCGGCTATTTGCATTTTTTCGCATCATGTTAAGGAAGCTCTTTGATGCCGAGATTCCTCCAGCGCCAGAAACCAGCCTGAACCCATCGCGTCCCTCCGTGTATCTGGATGGCGATAGGCCCTTCGACGATGCCGCCTTCGGCGCGGTTGGTGGTCTCGTGCGCGTCCGTGACCAGTTGATCGTTGATCCAAACCTGCACATGCGGGATGTCGCCTTCCACCCGCAGCCGGAAAGTATTCCATGCTTCGCGCTTCCAGGCTTTCATCCACGCGGCCTCTCCATTAGGAGCGGCGGCGCCGAGCGGGATTCCGCCCACGACCGGCGGTCCGCCGCGGCCGCCACCACCTCGCCCCGAGCCGCCCGCAGCGCCCGCGCGCCCAGCACCACCGCTTCCGCCAACTGCGCCGCGTCCGGCCGCGGCGTTGGGATTCGTTATGCCTTCCAGAATCAGGGAGCCCATGCTGCCGCCGGGCAGGTAGTCCATCGTGACCTGATAGGCATGACCGGCTTCGGTGGAGCGGAAGAAAACGCCGCTGTCACACCCGTAATCCGGTTTCGCCTCCATATAGAATTCAAAGTTCTTGTACTTCTTATCCGTCAACAGAATCCCGCCGCTTCCGAACGGGCTTTGCGTTCCAACGATCGCGCCATCCACAACCCGGAACTCCGGGGTATTGCCATGAATATTGGTCCGGCTGGGATGCCAGCCCGTCAGGTTCTGGCCGTTGAAAATCGGCGTGAATCCATCTGGAACGGTTGGCACGGGTGTTTCGAAAGGTCCCCAGGAGAATGCCGGCAGGACGCCGACCACGAAGTTCTTTTCGCCCGTGTATGCATCGGCGTTAGGTACCGGTTTGGGAGCGGGAGTGATCGGCACATTCCCAGGGCCGGAGGTCGGCGTTTGAGCGGTGAGCAGGAACGTCACGCAGATCCCAACCAATCCTGAAACAGCGGCTACCCGTTTTTTACTGTTCATATCGATCCCCGGTGGCGATTCGCTTTATATACAAGCGTCGCGAGTCGAAGATAGTATATGCCTCCCCCGGCAGAGAGAGCAAGTTTCAGCCACATCGGCGACCGATTCCAGCAGTCGGGTTATCACAAGCGAAACAGCATCTCCAGGTATCCGAAGCGCCCGTCTTTGCCTGTTGCATAGATTTGCTTCATGACGGACAGGCCCTGGGCGTAGCCAAGATAGGCCGTCAATGTGGCGTGCCGATTAACGCGGTATTCGATGCTCGTATCGTAGAGGTTTCCCAGGGCCCGCTGACCGGAAACCGCACGGCCGGTGTACCCGAAAGTCCACGGCTGGTACGCGCCGCCGCCCGAATACCACAGGTCGCCGGGGTTCGTCAGGCGCAGCGAGTGAAACTCACTTGAAACGGTCGCTTTAGCGTGAGGTCGGAGGATCAAAGCACCAAATGCATCCTCCGAGTTCATCATGTTAAAAAAAGGAAAACGCGCATAAGGCCGCGGTGTCGGCAGGATCTGAAAAAATGTCCCGTGGTCGGAATCATTTGGATTTTCGTCGCCCGAGCCGAAGGTAAAGCCGCCGCGCAACCACGGTTTTATTTTTTGCAGGATTGCAGGCTGGAATCCGCCTTCCAGGTCGAACGCGTAGGAACGCTGCGTTTGGCTTCCCCAGTGCCCGGTCTGAAAAGCGGCCCACCCGAGAGCGTCGAAAGTCCCGCTCTTCGTCGCGACGACATGGAGCGTATGGCCTCCCCAGGTTTGTACATGGATGTTTGCTGTATCGACCTTTCTTGTGGCCAGCGGTCGGCTGTCGGTCTTCAGAATCCCGCGGAAGTCACCGTAATCGATCGCGAAAATACGGGTATCGGCCGAATGGCGGCCATGCCCCCAGTCTTTCGAATATGCCGCGTAAGCGAAGGCGATACGGTTCCAGCCCCAGCCGTCGGTCTGAAATACACCGCGGGTTGGTGTGGCGGTAACGAGGGTGAAGTCGTTCGAACCGTGTGCCAGCGAAAACCGAAATCCGTCGAAGCTGCGGCCGACGTCCGAGAATCCAAACGTCCCGATCAGACGCTGGCTGACCCGGTCTCGCTTTAACGTCGCCAATGACGAATTCTTCGGCGTCAGTTCTGAACCGTCGTTGAATTCGAAACGGCCCACCTGCAGAGTTTCCGACCCTGTTTTGTCGAAGTGGTAACGCGCGTAAAGTTGTTTGGCAAACGCCATCCCGGTGTTCCGGCGATTCGCATTTGCCGTGTAATAATTGGCGCCGAGTCCAAGCGCGCCCTGCGGCGCCGGGGCCGCGGCCGTTTCGGGCAGACCCAGCAGAAACGGGACTGCAATTTCCGCGTTCAGATCGGTGGCGCCGCGCTTCTCCGAAAAATTCAGCCGCAGCAGATTGCCGGAATAAGCATAGCGATTCTGATATCCGCCGGCAGGCTCAAACCAGTCCCATACGTAGGCACGCGCTCGCAAAGTTGCAGTAACAGTCACGTCGCCCAGAACGACCGCCCCGGCGGGCGTCTGGGCGCTTACCTGAATGATGGCGATCAGCCCGAGTAAAAGCTTTTTCACGTTGTCTTACCTTTGATCGTTAGCTGCGCCGTCTTGTGTCAGCGAACCGCCGCGACAGCTGCAGCCGACATAGCCGGTGCCTGCGCGTCCTGTGCGGCTGCCGGGGCCGGTTCCATCGCTGGCTCATGAGAGTACTTCAGTATCCAGACAAGCGAGAGCGAGAGCAGCCCGAGAAACACAAAAACAATAAATCCGATGGAATACCCGGCAGCGCCCAGATTCCGAACCGCCATCCCGAGCACGAGAGGAATGACGAAACCGCCCAATGCTCCCAGTCCGCCCACCCAGCCAGCCGCGCCACCCACCGCTTGCGGCACCGCCTGCGGCACCATTTTGAAAACCGCCGCGTTGCAGAGGCCCATGCCGAACGCGAGCAGCACGATGCCCGGTACCGCCAGTTCGAACTGGTGCGCATCCACCATTACCAGCGCACCCATGATCATGATCACCAGCGACAGGACGGAAGTGTTCTCCCCGCCATCGCTCAGTTTGTCCGCAAGAATCCCGCCGCCCACTCTGACGAGCGACGTGAGAACGGAGAAAGTGCCGGTAAGCAATCCGGCGGTCATCGCGCTGACGCCGAAACCGGATTTCCAATAGGTTGGAAACCAGGCGGTAAGGGCCATGAAGCCGCCAAACGTCGTGAAGTAAATACACACCAGAGCCCATGTACGCCACACGCGCGCCGAGACGCGGAGACTGTCGGAGAGGCTGCGGGCGGGAAACAGGAATTGTCCATGTTCCTGAGCGATCCTTTTCGCTTCATCGGGAGCCACATTTTGCGCGCGTAACTGGAAGTACCACGCGTTCCGCCCAAGCAACGCATAAAGTATTGTGCCGACGATCAACATGGCGGTCCAGACCAGATAGGAACCAGCCAGGCCCAGTGTTGCCAGTGCCACCGGCAGAACGAACGAGAAGATACCAGGCGCGAGATTTCCCACACCACCAAAAATCGCCAGCGCCGCTCCCTGCTTGTTGCGCGGATACCAGTACGATACCTGGGCAACACCGACCGAGAACGCTGCAATCCCGCAGCCGCATAGCAGCGCCAGCACCAGCAACAGCGGATACATCGAGGCCGTCAGGCGCTCGGGATACAGAAAATTCACGACACCCCAAAGTCCGGCCATTCCCACTATCGACAGCGAGAGCAAGACAAGCAGTGGCTTCCGTCCACCCGTGGTATCCACCCAGGCCGAAAACGGGATGCGCAGGAGTCCGCCGGTTAACGACGGGACGGCCACAAGGCAGGCGACCGCCAGTGGACTCAGATGCATGACCGCCTGAAATCGGCTGGCGGTTGTACCGAACAGGGCAACAGCCGCGAAGCCGATGAAGAATCCCAGCGTAGCGCCGAACAGTCCCTGTGCCGGCGTTCCTTTCATCTCTTTCATGACACACTCCTTTGCGCTTTTCCGTGCCACCTTGTTACCTGCGTCTTGCGCCAAAGATACGGATTGGGCACCACCAGAACATGAACCAGACGCGTAAACGGGAAAAAGCCGATTACCGTGTACGCATTGATGATGTGCAGCTTGACCAGCCACGGCATCGATGCCACCAGTTCCACCTGCGGATGCAACTTCATCAGCGACCAGAAATAGGGCGCGGCAATCGTCGCGAACCAGGAAGTTCCCCAGGGATACCAAAGTGCTATCGCGACTCCGCTCACCACCTGGTAAAGCAACATCGCGTAAAGCAGCCAGTCGCTCGTGCTGGTGACCCGATTCACCTTAGGTACGGTGATTCGCCGTATGATGGATGCCACCAGGCCGACCAGCGTCATCAGCCCGAAGATCAGGCCCGTCACTTCCAGAATGAATAATCGCAGTGGATTACTGTTCCACAACAACACCTGGCGCGGGATCAGAAATGCAATGAAATGGCCGGCCAAAACGGTCAGGATGCCGTAGTGGAACGGCACCACCGCCCAGAAATGCAGGCGGTTTTCCAGAAACTGCGAAGAGAGGCTGGAATAGGTGAAGCTTCGCGTGCGGTAACGCTGGATGGTTACCAGAAAGAACACGAAGAACGCGACATAAGGCAGAACGCCAAACACAAGCGGATTCAGATATGCCCAGATGGTCGACATGTTTACCTGTCCTCCCCGACAAGCACGGGCAATTCAACTTTCAGCACTGGAATCTCAGCCTTCGCCGGTAATGCTTCCCTGACTGCTGCAACGATGGCTGCGAAAGGCGTTTGCTTTTGCTGCACCGCGGCCAGCAGTTTGGCCACGGCGGGCGCGGTAAACTCGCGGGCGAACTTTTCCGCGGCACCGTCGTCCATGCGTGCCAGCAGTTTCAGAGTGTGAGTCATATGGTCGGGAAGCTCCGTCGATTCCGCCACGCCGTAGCGCCGCAGTTCCACGCGCATCCGAACCAGAAACTCGCCGCGTTCGTATTGCTCGCCATAAAGGTGCCAGCCAAGGTCGAGCGCGGTGGCCGGATTCCAGTCGAATGTCGCGATGAACGCTTCCTGGATTCCGGAAGTCGTCAGCTTCTCCATCTCGGCGGCAAATTCATGTAAGCCGGCCTCGCGGCAATAGCGAACGTACGAAGTGTCGGGATACTCGAACAGCCTTGCCAGCTTGTCGTATTTGGTCATCACATTCCCCTGAGCGGTCCGTGGAGAAATCCGAACCCGGCTTCCTGTTTATGCTCCATCGGGTCTTCCATCATTTCGATTGCTTCTTCCCGATGCATCGGCGGAATTACAAAGCGCTGCTCGAACGTGCAGAGCGACGTGAGCTGGTAGATAGCTTCCGCTTCATCCCTGGTGCAGTCGGCTGCGGCAAGCATTCGGTCCGCCATCTCAGGGGTGACATCGCCTACGGTCAGCGAGCGTCGGTACCAGCGCACAGCTTTCTGTTTGCGCAGTGCATACCGGACGATATCTTCATGGCCCCCGCCGAAAAGGCTGGCCATGAACTTCATCGGCACGCGCGCCTCGTCGATGTCGTGGAACAGATTATCCGACACGTTCGTCAGATTCGCCCCCTGACGTTCCGACATGACAGGAGCCATGGGCGGTACGTAGAACAGCATCGGCATCGTGCGGTATTCAATATGCGGAGGCAGCGCGATCTTCCAGACCTTGACGAACTGGTACACGGGCGACCGCTGAGCCGATTCAATCACGGAATCGTGGATGCCGTTCCTTCGGGCTGCCGCAATTACTTCCGGATCGTTCGGGTCGAGAATCAAAGAACGCTGCCCTTCCACGAGTTGATCGGCGGGCAGTTTGGCGACTTCTTCAATCCGGGACGCGTCGTAGAGCACCACTCCCAGATATCGAATCCGTCCGACACACGAGTGGAAGCATGCCGGGGCCTGACCGGTTTCCAGACGCGGGTAGCACAGGATGCACTTTTCGCTCTTGCCCGAGCTCCAGTTGTAATAAACCTTCTTGTATGGGCAGGCCGAGACGCATGCGCGCCACCCGCGGCAGCGATTCTGATCCACCAGCACGATGCCGTCTTCGCCCCGTTTATACAACGCTCCGGAAGGACACGACGCAACACAGGAAGGATTCAGGCAGTGGTTGCAGATGCGCGGGAAGTAGAACATGACCAGTTCCTCTACCGCGAAAAGCTGCTGCCTCGCCTCCGGCGTAAGACTCTCCAGATTCGGATCGTTTTTCGCATATACCGGCGAGCCGCCCAGATCGTCGTCCCAGTTGGGTCCGGACTGAATCTGGATTAACTCGCCCGTCACCATCGAGATTGGCTTCGCCACCGGCTGATCGTTGCCCGGAGGCGCGTTGAACAGTTCCTGGTAATCGTAGGTCCATGGCTCGTAGTAATCGTCCATGGTCGGCATGTGGGGATTGTGGAAGATATTGAAAACGGTCTGGCTCTTGCTCGTGGATTTGAGGCGCAGTTTGCCGTCGACCAGTTCCCAGCCGCCGTCGTACTTTTCCTGATCTTCCCAGGCTGTGGGAAAGCCCGTGCCGGGCTTGGTCTCCACGTTGTTCCACCACATGTAATCGGCGCCTTTGCGATCCGTCCAGATATTCTTGCAGGCAATGCTGCAGGTATGGCACCCGATGCATTTATCCAGGTGAAACACCATTGCGACTTGTGAGCGTACGTCCATTGTGTTCTCCTGTTTACCAATCCAGCCTGGGCAGCTTGCGCACGAGAATATGAGTGTCGCGATTGACCCCCGTCGGGCCCCAGTAATTGAAATGGAAGGTAAACTGGCCGTAACCTCCCACCATCAGATTCGGTTTCATGCGGATGCGCGTCAGGCTGTTGTGGCCGCCCGCGCGTCTGCCGTTACGCAGCGGGGACTTCGGGACCGAGTAGGTGCGTTCCGGCGCATGGTACTGGAAGCAGATACCCGGCGGAATGCGCGCGCTCACGGCCGCCCGCGTGACAACCACGCCGTTATCGTTGTGGATCTCCACCCAGTCGTTATCCTCCATTTCGAGCCGTTCCGCATCGGCCTCGCTGATCCAGAGAGGTTCCACGCCCCGGGAGAGGGTGGTCATTCGCTGGTTATCCCCGTACGTGGAATGGATTTTCCATTTGCCATGCGGTGTCAGGTAATTCAGCATCAGGCTCTTGCCCGGATCTTTCGTGAACGTCAGATCGCCGAACTCTTTCATCGGCGGTTTTGGTTTGTAAGTAGGCAGGTGTTCGCCGAATTCGATGTAGCCGGCATGGTCCAGATAAAAATGCTGGCGGCCTGTCAGGGTGCGCCACGGCACCAGATGCTCCACGTTGGTGGTAAACGGCGCATAAGCGCGGCCATTCTCCACCTGTCCCGACCACATCGGGCTGTTGATGATTCGTTGCGGGCGGGCCTGCAGGTCTTTGTAATCGGCCCGCACACCGCGGTTCTTCTCCGCAAGATGGACGAGCGGCAGGCCGACTTTCGCTTCCAGATCCTTGTAAGAACGATAGGCGAGCTCGCCGTTCGTCACTGTCGCAAATTTGAGGATCGCGTTGCAGACTTCCACGTCTTCGGCAAGCGACGGATATTTCCGGCCGTTCCAGGTCACGCCCCCCGGCAGCTTTTGCGCTTCGTCGTAAACGTCGGCCACGTCGTAATGCGTGCCGTGTACCCCAAGGCCGTTGGCCCGCACCTGCGGACCGAACGAGATGAACTGGTTATAGAGGTTCTTGTAATCGCGCGTGACCACTTTGAACCCGGGCATCGTTTTGCCTGGGATAGCTTCCACTTCGCCATCCATCCAGTTGGCGATTGTGGGCTGCGCGATCTCTGCTGCCGTGTCGTGCGCCAGCGGTGATGCCACCAGGTCCTTCACCGGTTCCGGAAAATGCGGCGCGGCCAGTTCCGAGAATTTGCGTGCGATCGTGCGGAATATCTGCCAGTCGCTCTTCGATTCCCAGCACGGCGGAACGGCGGCCGAGAGCGGATGAACGAAGCTGTGCATGTCCGTCGAATTCAGATCGGATTTTTCGTACCAGCTGGCGGCCGGCAGCACAATGTCGGAATACAGTGCGGAGGAATCCATCCGGAAGTTCAGATCCACCACCAGGTCCATCTTGCCTTCCGGAGCCTTTTCGTGCCAGTTCACGTCGTGAACGGAACCGGCCGCCATGTCCTCGGCAATCGCGTTGTGATGCGTTCCGAGATAATGCTTCAGGAAAAATTCGTGGCCCTTGGCGCTGGCGAGCAGCGCGTTGCCGCGCCAGATGTACCAGATGCGGGGCCAGTTTTCGGGCGCGTCGGGATCTTCCACCGCGAACTTCAGCTTGCGCGCTTTCAGCTGCTCGACCGTCCAGGCGATCACCTCCTCGTCCGTCTTCGCTCCGGCCGCTTCGGCGTCTTTCACCAGCTGGATCGAACTGCGGTCGAACTGCGGATAGAAAGGCAGCCAGCCATTCCGCACGGCCTGTACCTGCAAATCGGCTGTATGGCCTTTCGCCCACGTGGCTCCTTTCGGCACCGTGTGGTAGTCCGTGAATTCCTTCTCATAGCGCCACTGATCGGAATTCATGTAATGCCAGCTGGGCGAATTCTGCAGACGCGACGGCGGAATCCAGTCTTTGCCGAACGCAATCGACGACCACGATTCCATGGGCGCGAGTTTTTCCTGGCCAACGTAGTGAGCCAGACCGCCGCCATTGATCCCCACACAACCCGTGAACATAAGCGCATGAATCGCGCCCCGGTACATCAGATTGTTGTGATACCAGTGATTCACACCCGCGCCGATGATGACCGTGCATTTGCCCCCGGTCATTTCGGCCGTCTTCGCCCACTCACGCGCAAAACGGATCAGGACGTCGCGCGCGATGCCCGTATATTTCTCCGACCATGCCGGCGTGTATGGCGCGTTTTCATCGTCGTAATCGGCCGGATATTGTCCTTCGAGACCGCGCGGCACACCATATTGAGCCATCAGCAGATCCTGCACCGTGGCCACCAGGACGGTTTCTCCCTTCGCGGTAACCAGCTTCTTCACCGGAACTCCGCGTTCGTGCGTCGTGCCATCGCCGAAGTTATCCAGTTGCACCATCAACACTTCGTCTTTGGATTCGAGAAACGTCAGCGCCGGATGAATATCGCTGCCATCCGACGGATCGCGCAGCAGCAGATTCCACTCGCCCTTCTTCTTGCCCCAGCGAAAGCCGGAGCTTCCCATCGGCATCTTGGGGCGTCCGGCTTCTTCGTCCCACATGAGAAACTTCCAGTCGCCATTCTCGACTTCCGCGTACGCCGGCAGGCGGTTGGCGCGCAGCATCTGCCCCGCCTTCCACACCCCGTCTTTGCGGCCGATCTCAACCAGGTACGGCGCATCCGTATATTTCTTCGCGTAGTCGGCGAAGTACGGCGTTTTCGTTTCGTGATGGAATTCCCTCAGCAGAACGTGATTGACCGCCATCCACCACGCGCCGTCCTGCCCGGCGTTGATCGCGATCCATTCGTCGGCGTATTTCGAAACCTGACTGAAATCCGGCGAGAAGACCCACATCTTCGAACCGTTGTGCCGCGCTTCCACCGCGAAGTGAACATCGGGGGTCCGCGTCATCGCGAGATTGGAGCCCACCACCGCCACCATTTTTGCGTTGTACCAGTCTGCCGATTCGGAAACATCGGTCTGTTCGCCCCACGTTTCGGGCGAGGCCGGCGGGAGATCGCAATACCAGTCGTAGAACGACATGGAAACGCCGCCCATCAGTTGCAGCATGCGCGCGCCGCCTGCGTAACTGATCATCGACATGGCCGGGATGGGTGAGAATCCCGCGATGCGGTCCGGCCCGTATTTCTGAATCGTATAAACGTTGGATGCGGCGATCAGTTCCACCATCTCGTCCCAACTCGCGCGCCGGAATCCGCCCTTACCGCGAGCCCTTTGCCAGCTCGCGCGGGCTTCCGGATTTTCCACCATCGATTTCCATGCTTCCACCGGATCGCTGTGAACCGCGCGCGCCGCTTTCCAAAGATCGAGCAGGACGCCGCGCACATACGGGTACTTCACCCGCAGCGGACTGTAGAGATACCACGAATACGAAATGCCGCGCTGGCATCCGCGTGGTTCGTAAGGCGGCAAACCGGATTCGAGCAGCGGGTAGTCTAGCCCCTGCATCTCCCATGTCACGATGCCGTCCTTCACATAAATCTGCCACGTACACCCACCCGTGCAGTTGACGCCGTGCGTGCTGCGGACGACCTTGTCGTGCTGCCACCGGTTGCGGTAAAACTCTTCCCAGCCACGCAGCGCGGGGTCGCGCTCGTCCTTGATCCAGGACAGATCCACCCGCGGTAAAACTCCGTTCGATTTCATTGCCGGCCCCTCTCTCTCCCGGCCACCAGAGGCCGCCGTACCGCGACAAACCGCTTATTCCAGAAAAAATTCATCGACACCAGCGCCATCAGACAACCGCCGAAACCAAGCAGGAAAAAGATCCGGCTGCCGTTTGTCGGTGCTGCATCTTTCGTCTCCGACACCGATTCCAGATACGCTGTCAGCGCCAGAATCTCTTCAGGTTGCAGCGCGCGGGTCTTGTAGACCGATTGCATGGTGGGCGTCGCCGGAGCGGTGAGCCATCCGGTGACTGCTCTTCTGCCACCCAGACGCTTGAATTCGTGCGTGAGGTCCGGCCCCAGCGAGCCGCCACCGAGCATGGGAAGGCCACTGAAGGCATGGCAGGAAATGCAAGGAGATCCTCCGTTTGCCAAAGTCCTGGTGCCCAGAACGATTTCGCGGCCCATCGCGATGTCGGCAGGCTTGAATGAAGGCTCGGGGGGCGCTGGAACGGTCCCTGCCTGAGGAGACGCGCCGGCCGGCTTTGACTGCGCGTCGATCCAATCCAAAAGCTCCCCCGCTTTCGCACGATCCAGACCGGCAACGGCAGGCATAACCATGCCGTTCGATTCTTCCAGAATTTTCTTCCCATAGGCCCCGCCGGAATCGAGAGCCGCCTGCGGGTTCTCCATAAAAGCCAGCAGCCATTTGCGGTCTTTTCGCTGGAGCACGCCCTGAAGGTCCGGTCCGACGAGCCGCCCACCGCCAATCGAATGACAGGCTCCACAATTTTGCTGGAAGAACGCGGCGGTGTCCTGTCCAAACCCGGCGGGTACGCATATCAGGGCTCCCCAGAAACAGAGGCGTCCGATACGGGGGAGTATCTTTATCGTTTTCGATTTGACCTGCGTCATATTGCGCATAGTTCTGCGTCATTTCGCATAAGCGAACAGCCTTATATCCTGATTTATTGAAATCCGAACGACTCTGTGCAATCGCATACCCAGGAATACAGCGATTCGCAGACCGGAGCAGTGACAAAAGTCACTCCATGGAAAAGTCTTATCGGCGCACCCGGCGTGCATCGGCGGCCGTTTCTGGTTTTTCCCCTGACTCCGGGCCTATACTGAATACGCGATGGATCGCCCACTGGCACGCCGCGTTACTCTCATCGCGGCGCTGATCGTTCTCACCCTCCTCGCCGGAACCCTGGGCTTCCGGATCATTGAAGGTTATTCGCTCTTCGATGCGTTCTACATGGCCCTCATCACCATCGCCACGGTCGGTTACCAGGAAATACATCCGCTGAGCCACGCCGGAAGAATCTTCAATTCTTTCCTCATTCTTTTCGGCGTCACAGCCATGTTTTTCGCGGTGGGCGCGATGACGCAGACCATCATCGAACTACAGCTTCAGGATCGCTACGGAAAGCGCAGAATAAAGCGGACCATTATGCAGATGAAAGACCACTACATTGTTTGCGGCTTCGGGCGCGTCGGCCGCAACGCCTCCTTTGAGCTTCAGCGCGCCGGTGTCCCTTTCCTGGTCATCGACCGTAACGAGGAGCGGGTGGCGCGCGCAATCCAGGCCGGAATGCCGACCCTGACCGCCGATGCGATGCGCGACGAAACCCTGCGCGAAGCCGGGGTGCTTCGGGCGCGCGGCCTGATTGCCGCCCTCGCCACCGACGCGGAGAATGTCTTCGTAATACTTTCGGCCAGGACTCTGAATCCGCAGTTGACCATCGTCACGCGCGCTTCCGAAGAAGACGCGGAACAGAAGCTCCGCAGAGCCGGAGCGGATACCGTTCTGTCACCCTACAGCATCGCCGGACATCGTCTGGCTCAGGCGCTCGTCCGGCCGCACGTCGTGCAGTTAATCGATTTCGCCGGGCGCACGATGGGACTCGACGTCACAACGGAACAGCTGCGTGTGACTGCGGAATCGAAATTTGCCGGCCGGGATCTGGAAGAAGCCATCAAACGGGTACCCTCGGTCGTCGTGCTGGCGCTGAACCAGTCCGATGGCACGATGATTTTCAACCCGTCACGGGAAACGAAGATCGCCGCCGGAAATATTCTCGTGGTGATGGGCGAGCAGTCCGGCCTGCGGGCGCTCGAAAGCCTTCTTACGGGAGGGGCTGCGGCGACTGCATGAATGTGCAGGAAGCCGCCAACACCTCACGGTATCAGTATCCCTTCGTAGTAATCCAGAAGCTCTCTTCCCATGACCCGCCCGGCGGAATCGTCTGGAGCTCCTTATAGGTACCCTTCTGCGCCAGATTCAACGCATTCGTAATACCGGCCATCGGCTCGAACGCGATGAAGCCTTTCATCGTTGACGGAGTTGCGCCGGCAGCCAATGGAACCGCCGGAGGAGCGATCTTCACACCTTGCGCTGGATCTATCGGGAAAGGGCCGGACGGCGTCGGAGGAGCAGCCAGTCCGCCACCACGACCGCCGCCACCTGGACCACCTGGACCACCGCGGCCGCCTCCCGAACCACCACGGCCACCGCCACCAAACCCACCGCCGCCGCCCGCGCCGAGCGGCGTGGACCACAGCAGCACAGTCTTGAACTTCGGGCCCAGCGTCTCATCCAGTTCTTTGCCGTTGTATTGAAGCCGCATCGTCGCGCGGCCGTTCGCGTCGCGCACCAGGTCGGTGAACACATCGTCGATCAGCGCATAGTTCTTCAGGTGGATCGCGGTCCGGTCTTTATCCGCATTGAAGAAATTCTCGATTGGCTGCGTTTCTCCGGTCGGCAGGCGCTGCGGGATCTCGATCCAGTGCGTCTTTGCATCCACCGACACAGTCCAGTCGTCGCGGTTGCCGTCGGGAAGTTCATAAATAGGATGGAAACCGATCACCGCCGGCATGGGCTGTGTACTCAGGTTGTCCAGACGCGTGTGTACCTCAAGCGTGCCGTCCGACACGCGATAAGTCAGTGTGATGGTATGAGCGAACGGGAACTGCTTGATGAATTCCGGAATCTTGTAGAAATCGAGCTTGCAGGTGACCCACGCGCTTTTCCCGTCCGCCTTGAACTCAACCAGCTGCCAGGCCTTGCTGCCATTGACATACCCCGTGCCCGGAATCGGGCCGCGCACATTGCCGAGCCCCAGATCGAAATCGTACTTCTTCCCGTTGGCGTAGAAGCCCGTCTCATCCAGCCGGTTGGCAAACGGCGCGAGCAGCGGCATTCCGTTAAGCCCGGAATTGGCCACGAAAGCCTCCAGTGTCGCGGACGTGCGCACCAGATTCTGTCCATTGACCTGGATCTTCCACGCCTTACCCAGACTCGCCACAACCTCGACATTCATCTTCGCCGTGTTGTCCGCCAGTGCGATGACGTCGCCGTCCTGTTTCGCCGTGTAGCGCTGTGCGGCCGCCGGCAGCGCCGTGATGCACAGCAACGCAGCCGCCAACGGGAATGTGAGAAATTGTTTACGTGTCATGGGCCCCTCCGCGCGATTGTACCAAACCACGGAGAATCCGATTGCTACCACTGTGTCGCTACCCGATCGGCGATCAGGGGACCTGAAAACAGGGGTCTTATCGGCGTGCATCGGCGTGAATCGGCGGCTATTGGGTTTTTCTCGAACCTGTCGCCGACACCCAAACTACTCACGCCCCCCGCTTCCTTGTTTTCGGCGGCGTTACCGCGCGCGCCGCAGGCTTGCGCGCGCTGCCCTTCTCCGCCCGGACGTTCTCCAGACTCATCCGCAACGCATCCATAATGTCGATAACTTCCCCGCCGGCCCGGCGAACAGGCGTCTCACTGGCCCGTGGCGACACGGTTGGTTTGGATGCGATCAGCGATTTCAATTGCTCGCGATAGCGGTCCGCAAATTCTTCAGGCTTGAATGGCTCCGCGATTGCCTCGACAAAGCACCGCGCCAGATCAAGCTCCTTCCCCGGCACGTCCCCCGTAGCGACGTATTCCTCACCTGCCCGCACTTCGTTCACGTAATACATCGTGTGCGCGATGAGCCCCTTCGGCCCGCTGCGGATCACCATCACATGCTGCCGTCCGTGCATGGCCACTTCCGCCAGCACGGCATACCCGCTCTCCGCGAGAGCGCGGTAGAAAAGCCCGTACGAATGTTCCGCGCCACTGCCGGGGTGAACGTAGTAAGACGTCTCAAGGAAAACAGGATCGATCTCCTCCATCCGCACCGACCGTACGATCTGCATTTCCTCCGATGTGGGTTGCCGCAAACGTTGAAGTTCTTCCCGTCGTAGCACCGCGAATTGCCCCGGCGCCACTTCATATCCACGCTGCAACTGCCCGATCGATACCGGCTGTTCTTCGTCCGCCGGCGTGTATGTCTGGCGAACCGGCGCGACCACCGTCTCCGCCCGCGAGACATCCGTGGCCTCGGATTCTTCTCGTGCATCGAGCTCGGGCCCCTCGGTATCCTTCTCCAATAACTCAACCCGCTCAGCAGGCAACGCTTCCCGCGTCTGATGCACGTATCGCAAAGGAATACGCTCTTTTCGCGCCGCTCTTACCAGCCTGACAGCGAACGTCACAAGCCCGAAAGTCAGCTGCCCTTTCCAGACGGTGCTGGCCATGTGCCTCCCGGCCAATAGCCAGCACCTCCGTTGCCAGATCCGAATCCGGTCCCGTCGCCCCCGCTATTTTTGCTGAATCTGCGTGGGATAGTATCCGCTGTCAAAGCCGGTACTGATTAGTGTCCGCATAGGCTCAATACCTCCTCAGCGAATCCAGGGGAAATAGCCCGTCTCAAGTCCGGCCTGATTACCCGCGCTCAACCAAAGAATGTTCGAACTCGACGCGAATCCGGGAGTGAACGTGATCGGAACATCCACCAGCCACCCTGCGTGCGGATAAAGCCTCGGTCCGGGAGACCCGGCCGGCCCACCCACCATGCACTGGCTGTTCTGAGCCGTTCTGGTCGTGCCCAAAGGACCAGCCGACATCCAGCTCAAACCATCGTCGCTCGCCAGCCACAGCGTGGTTCCGTCGTAAAATACCCAGCACGCATGCCTGCCGTCCGCCGCCGGAGCAATCAGTAAATTGAACCCTGTAATGCCCGTGGCCCAGTTGGAATAGGCGAGTATGTCTTTGACCGTAACTGTATATACGTGACTCAGGCCGCTGACCAACCTGTCATTCACCTCTATCTGAGGCGGCCCGATCTCCACCACCATATCCACGGCTTGATTGATCTGACCGGATGTTGACTCACCCGTGACATTCACCGAATACCCGCCGCCCTGATATTGGTAAGTATTATTCGGAATGTCGGCCGTGGTAACGGTGAGTGTCGAGAGGCCTTCGCCGGTGATCAGCGGTGGATTAAAGGTGGAAGTCGCCCCGGCAACACCAGCGTACGCCGAGAGATTGACGGTCTCATGGAAGCCTGGTTTTGGAACCACCGCCACCGTGTACGTCGCAGTGGAGCCGACCGCCACATCGCGGAACGTCGGATATACAGTCATCGTGAAATTGGGGCTGGCCCCGGGATAAACGATAAATGTTCCTGTTTGCCGGTAACCCGTATCCACGTTCTCATTGTTGACTGCCCGCACATAGATCCGCATATTGTCCGGCTCGGGCGGGTGATTTAGCAAGGTAACGGGTAACTTGAGAGTCAGATCGTTCCCTGACCCTGTTACGATCGCCGCGGTGGCCGTGTCCACGCTGCAGCTATCGCCTGTCAGGACTGAGCCGCCCGCACCGGCCGGCGCGGTCTGCCAGTTGCCCCTGTTGTAAAGTGACAAGCTGCTGCTCGATCTGCTGAACCACATCCAGCATGCATAAGGATCGCCCGTTTTGTAGAGTGTGTTATCCGAAAACAGAATATTCATGCCCTGCAGATCGGCCGCTCCAGCCGTGTCTCCGATTGTGAATTCGAACAGGTTCGGAACGCCGGTGGTAGAGTTTCCAAAAGCGGGCAGCACCCCAGTCACCGATGGCACGCCGCCGCTGGGCGCGCGTTGGGCTGTGAAGGTGACATTGCTGACCGAGGTGAAAGCCAGCCCCACGCCCGGTCCGAGATCCAGAGCCAGCGGGTATGAAAACGTTGTTCCAGTGACTGGTCCGATAGATGTGGTCAGGTCGTAATTTGAGAAGGCCGTATTCGCCACGGTAAGAAAATCGGAGAGGTTATAGTGCCAGATTCCGACAGTCGCCGCGGCGCGATTGACGTAAATTGCCTGGTTGCCGTTAGCCCCGAAGGCGGAACTGCCGAAGCCGCTGACCGTAACGGTGCCAGGGGTTCCCGGCGGTGTTGACCGTACAATGGCGCAGCAGGAAGGCTGCATAATGTCCTCCGCATCCTGCACAAAAAACTGAAACGTGAAGTTGGCGTTTGAAAATGTCTGTGAGCCCCAATGGCCGGTGCCGGTACCGGCCATCGTAAACGTAAGCGTATCGCCCGCGGCTAAGCCCGCGAGCATAAATAATAAAACGAACGTGCGCATGATGTGCTCCTGGTAAAAACCGCCATACACGTCCGCAAATGTTCAGCCAGTGAATATCTGTGACCGATCGTGCGAATAGCGGGTCGCAAGGGGTGTATTCGGTGCTCAGCGACACGAATCGCACTAAACCCAGATGCGGCGTTTGACGCGCCTGAGCTATATGACGAGAGCTGCCTCAAACCTCAACGCTTGGCAAAAGCCGTTCTGAAGGTGGGTTGTCTACCTGGGTTTCGCTACCTGCGTTAAGCAGACGCCACTGTTGTCGTGTTGAGATACCTTTCGATCTTCGCCTTCACCGTGCGGCGATCAAGCGCCATCCGGCGTGCCGCCTCCTCATAGCTTCCGGTCAGCCGATAAACTTCAGCCGCATAACGCGCCACCAGATCGTCCGCCGTGAACTCTGCCGCGCGGAACTTGCGAATCCATTCGTCCTCCCGCACAACCGTCGATTGTTCCAGTGCTCGATAAGATCCGCGGATAATGATGTTGCGAACGCACTGCTCCAGTTCCCGGTAGTTACCCGGCCAGGCGTACCCGGCCGGAAGATGACCTGAGATCCATGTCTCCACAGCGGGCAAACAGCGTTCCGCTTCTTCGCCAACCGTTCGCGCAACCATATAATGCAGCAACTCGTGCAACACACCGGGTGTGTCCTGAATCTGATCCGCCAGGCTGGGCGTGTGAATCTGGTCCGCGCAGAGCCGGTAATACAGATCTTCGCGAAAACGCCCGGCCCGAATTTCCGACGGCAGATCGCGATTCGTCGCCGCAATCAGCTTCCCGTGAAACTCGCGCACAGCGGTGTCGCCCACGGGAGAAAAACGCCGCGTCTCAAGCACCCGGAGAAGTTTGACCTCGATCGCAAGATCCATCTCAGCCAGTTCGTCGAGGAATACGCAACCCGATGGCGGACAGATTTCCAGCCAGCCCTTTCGATCCGATATCGCCCCGGTGAATGACCCGCGCCGATGTCCGAACAGTTCGGACTCGACAAGCGCCGGTGACAGCGCGGCGATGTTGATCGGCAGGAAAGTCTCGGCTTTTGGGTCCGCAAACTCCAGTCGCTCAGCGTCAAAGGGTACGTAGCGCGAACCCGCGATGGCGCGTGCAATCAGTTCCTTTCCGGTGCCCGAAGGCCCGGTAATCAGTGTCGGGAACTCGCCGAGCTTCCGGTACATCGTCCGCCGGTAGCGCCGCATGTCGTGCGTGAATATCGATTGCCAGATGCTCGCCCGCAAACGGGCGGCCGGCATGGAATTGCCGATGATGTTGTAGTAGACGTGATGGAATGCCCGCTGAATCTGCCGGAAGCACGCGAACACGTGCGCTGGTTCCGCGGAACTTGCGAACTGTTTGCCGGGAAGGTGCAGTAAGCGATTCCAGTCCGCCAGGAAATCGCGATAGAAATGCATCTTGCTGTGAGCCGTCGCAAAGTTGCTGTAATACCGCTGATAAAGCAGGTAGTGGACGCTTTCCTCATAAATGGAAAGGTCCGCTTCGTCGACATCCGCAGCGGCAGCAAGGGTTTCGCGCAGCGCTTCGATTCGTCCACTCAGCTTCTGATAAATTGCGGTCACATTCGGAGGCGTCGCCAGAGGATCGATAACCGAAACACTCCAGACAGGTCCCGCAAGCTGGAATTCGCGGCCGAGCGCGGCCTTTTCGAAAGCGATTCGTTCGGGCAGAAATGGATTTGCGTACCCGAGCCCGGCCACTGAGGCGAGCAGATAGCGATCACGCACCGAGAAGACAGACATACATCTAATGTACATCGAGTGTCATTACATGTATACAGCGAGCCAAATTCCACCGCTAAGTATTTGATAACACAGCCGACGAAGATTGGTGCCAGCAGTGCCTTTGATCAGGCATGACCAGCAAATCAGGATACAGCGCGCTACTCGGCAGCCGAGGCTTTCAGGCCTTCCTTTGGACCCAGTTCCTCGGAGCCTTCAACGACAACGTCTACAAAATGATCGTATCGGTCGGCACAGTGGAATTGGCCGCCAACCAGGCGCTTGGCGGACGTTACCTGGCGCTGGCCGGCGCGGTTTTCGTGCTCCCGTTTTTGCTGTTCGCCGGCTACGCGGGGCAGATCGCGGATCGCTTCAGCAAAACGCGGGTCCTGCAATTCACCAAGGCTTTCGAAATCGTCATCATGATCTCCGGAATCGTCGCTCTCCATGCGCGCAGCATCAACGCACTGTTAATCGTCCTGTTTCTTCTTGCCGCGCAGGCCAATATGTTCAGCCCCGCCAAATACGGAATCCTTCCCGAAATGCTGGAGGAAGCCCAACTCAGCCGAGCCAACGGACTGCTCGAATTCTCTACGTTCGCGGCGATTATCCTCGGAACCAGCGGCGGCGCTTTTCTGTTCGCACGCTGGAAGGACGAGCCACTCGTCATGGGCGGAATGCTGCTGGCAATTGCAATCCTTGGTTCCGCGGCGAGCAAATTCATTCCCCTGGTCCCCGGCTCCGGCGCCCGGGAGCCCATACATGCGAATCCCTTCCGCGAAGTTTGGGCTGGCACCGTTCGAATCCTCAGCGACCGGCCACTTTGGCTCACCGTTGCGGGCCAATCGTACTTCTGGTTTATCGGCGCGTTGTTTCAACTGACCGTTATCCTGCTGGGTGCGGAAAAGCTGCATCTCTCCTCCACAGCAACAGGACTCCTGGTAACCGCATTGGCCGTTGGAATCGGTTTCGGCAGCATCGCCGCCGGGTGGCTGTCGGGCGACCGCATCGAAATCGGGCTGGTGCCGTGCGGAGCCGCGCTGTTAGGCATTTGCTCCATCGGTGCGGGCATGGCGCATGGCTACGGCGAATCCGCGCTCTGGCTGGCGGCCTCGGGCTTCGCCGGTGGATTATTCATCGTTCCCCTGAACGCATTCCTCCAGGAGGCTGCCGCACCGCATGAGAAAGGTCGTATCCTGGCAACCAACAGTTTCATGAATTCCATCGGCGTGTTGTTCGCTTCGGGCGTTCTCTTCCTTCTTCATGACCTGATGCACCTGAGCCCGTCGGGAATCCTGATCGCGATTGGTGTACTGACTCTGATCGCTACCGTGGTGACCGCCTGGGTGGTACCCGCGGCCTTCATCCGCTTCCTCATTTGGTGCCTGACGAAGATATTCTTCCGCGTGCAGGTCATAGGCGCCGACAACATTCCCGCCTCCGGCGGCGCACTCATCGTTTCGAACCACGTCAGCTACGCCGATGCGATTCTGATTGCCTGTGCCGCCTCACGGCCGGTTCGCTTCCTCATGTGGCAACCTCTGTACGACAACCGCTGGCTCAAACCCATTTGCCGTCTATTTGAAACCATTCCGCTGACGCAGGGCTCCGCGAAGGATGCACTGCGACCGTTGCGGCAGGCTCGGTCCGTGATCGAAGGCGGCGAACTCGTATGCATTTTTCCGGAGGGGAAGCTGAGTCGAACCGCGCACGTGCAGTCCTTCCAACGGGGCGTCGAAGTAGTGGCTCATGGTCTGAAAGCCACGCCGATCGTACCCGTCTATCTGGACGGATTGTGGGGCCATCCGCTCAGCCTGAAAGACGGGCATACGTTAGCTTCGCGCCTGAAGCTCCGGCACTCAGTCACGATCTGTATCGGCGCCCCGCTGACCGGCCCCGTCTCCGCGGAACAGTTACGCCAGCGAGTTCTCGAACTGGCCACCGAGGCGGCGACGAAAGGACGCGATTCCCGGGCCACCCTTCCTCATCGGTTCGTCCACGCGGCGAAGGGGAACTGGTCCTCCAGCGCAATAGCTGATTCCACCGGGAAGCAGTTGACTTTCGGACAAACCCTGACAGTCGCACTCTGCATGAAGCACTGGTTGCAGGCCCACTGTTCCGGATCGAACGTCGGCCTGATATTCCCGGCGTCGGCCGGCGGCGCGATTGCAAACCTCGGGGTGACGCTTGCCGGCAAGGTCGCGGTCAATCTCAATTTCACCGCGGGCGCGGAACACCTGCGCTATTCGGCGAGCAAGTGTGAGATCGGTATGATTCTGACTTCGAAAACCTTCTGCGAGAAGGCCGGATTACCCGAGCTGAAAGGCATGATTTTCCTGGAGGATGTGCTGGAAACGATCTCCATCGCGACTCGGGTCGCAGCGATGATGAAGGCCCGGCTCCTTCCCACGCGCCTGCTGGCCGGCACGGTCAAACCAGACGACCTGGCCGCAATCATCTTTTCCAGCGGCAGCACGGGAACGCCAAAGGGAGTGATGCTGTCCCACTGGAACTTATTGGCAAACGCTGAAGCCTCCGCGCAGGTGTATTCCGTAGACCGGACCGACTGCATTCTGGGTGCACTGCCCTTCTTTCATTCCTTCGGATACACCTATACATTGTGGTTCCCCTTACTCAACGGCTTTCGGACGGTGTTTCACGCGAACCCGATGGATGCGAAAACCATAGGCGAACTTGCCGCGGCCCATCGACCGACGCTTTTTCTGTCAACACCCACCTTCTGCCTGAGTTACCTGCGCAAGTGTACCCGTGATCAGTTCGGGAGCATTCGACACTTTCTTGTCGGCGCTGAAAGGTTGCAACCGTCGCTGGCTGCTGCGTTTCAGGAGAAATTCGGCATCACGCTGCTCGAAGGCTATGGCTGCACGGAGATGAGCCCGGCCGTTTCGGTGAACGTCGCCTCCGCCGATCCGGAACGCAATGCCTGCAAAGCCGGAAGCGTCGGACGTCCCCTGCCCCATGTCAACGTGAAGATTGTCGATCCGGAGACCTTAGCGCCAATGGCCACGGGCGAGACCGGCCTCCTCATAGTGAACGCACCCGGCCGGATGTTGGGTTATCTCGGTGACGAAGCGCGGACCGCGCAGGCACTTCATGCTGGCTACTACGTGACGGGCGATCTTGGATATGTAGACGCCGATGGCTATCTCTATATCGCTGGCCGGCTCTCGCGTTTCAGCAAGATTGCTGGAGAAATGGTCCCCCACCTGAAGGTCGAAGACGCTCTTCGCGAGGTGCTGGGAGACGGTGCCTGCGCCGTGACGGGCATTCCCGATGAACGGCGCGGCGAGCGGCTGGCGGTGTTATATGCGAATGAAACGGTGACGGTGGCCCAAATGATCCTGCATCTGGAAGCCAGTGGCCTTCCCGCGCTGTGGATACCGAAGCGTGACTATTTCTGCAAGGTGACGGCGATTCCATCTCTCGGAAGCGGCAAGGTAGACCTGAAGGCAGTGCATGGCATCGCGATGGCTCAGTTGAGCTCTACGGTGATGGAATGACGGCCCGCATCTGGTGGTCTATCGTCTTCGCACTGACCGTCCTTGCGTTCCTCGTTTTCGTTCCGTCGATACCACAGGACCAGCAATTCCATGCGTTCGCCGATGCCCGGACCATGCTTGGCATCCCCAACTTCTGGAATGTCGTTTCCAACTTGCTGTTCGCCGTTGTGGGAGCGTGCGGACTCAGGCGACTTCAAAGCTTTGTGGATCGTGTCCTCTTCCTTGGCGTTCTGCTGACTGCATTTGGCTCAGCTTACTATCATTGGGCACCTGCGGACGGCAGACTTGTTTGGGATCGTCTGCCCATGACAGTAATCTTCATGGCCTTTGTTGCCTTAAACTATCGCGGGATGAGCCCCTGGCTCCTCAGCCTTTTGGTTGCTCTGGGTGCGAGCACGGTTTTATGGTGGAGCGCGACCGGTGACCTTCGGCCTTACGCCGTAGTTAAGTTCGGCCCGATTCTGTATCTGTTGCCCTCACTCTTTTCATCCAAACATCGGAAGCAGCTTTGGTTAGTAATCGGATTATTTACCGTTGCCCAGGTTCTTGAAGTGGCCGACGGACGGATCTACGCGGGATTCATACTCAGTGGCCACACCTTGAAACACCTCGTAGCAGGGCTCGCCACGGTGGTCATCTATCGCTGGCGACTGCGACTCGTGACAGATCCGTTCCGGGACCCTCAAAGCGCTCTCGAACCTGTCGCAGGAGGAAGCGTGGAACCCGCTCCCTACTTTCGCGTCTGATTAGTCGATCCGCGGGTCTGTTTTGAATTTTCCTTCACCAGCGATTCATGCAGCAAACTCTTAATGTACGTTTGATACGGAAGCCCCCGCGCCGCCGCGAGTTTGTTGGCGATAACCAGGTCAACGGCACTCAGCCGGATACTGATGTGTCTCGTCTCAGGTCGCGGGAACAAACCGCGAATAGCGCCACTCCACTGCTTATCGGAAATTTCGGGAATGTCGCTAAAGTCGATTTGTTCATCCGGCATTGCTGCGAGGGCTTCGAGTTCTTTTTTCTGCTTCTTAGTTGGCATAACGTTTTCGTTCTGCTGGACTTGCTTTTCGTGCAGAGATGATCCGTACCATTTCATGGTCATCACTCTCCTGAATCGTATGAGCGACAGTCAGAATGACGACACCGCCCGCGCTTCCGGGGCTTTGCCAGCGTTCCTCCCCTTCTACGTTCCGTTCAGGGAATGAAACCACATGAGGATCATCGAAGACGAGTTTCGCTGTCTCAAAGCTGATTCCATGCTTGACGATATTGGCCCGGTTCTTTATTTCGTCCCATTCAAACCGAACCGCCATTTGTATACACACTGTAGCACAATTCCAGAAAGCCGGGCGAGGCCTCAGGCGCCATCGCGCATGGCTGGCTCGACTGCAAGGTCACCCCGCGTCAAACAGGCTTTTAGTGCGCCGCTCCCAGAGCCGCTTTAATTTTTCGGAATCGAACCGCCGACAATCGTGCCCTCAAACGCTATCCGCGGGTCCCGCACACTAACGAGCTCGTCCAATTCGTACACATTACGGTACCCATATCCATAAAGGTTGATATAAGTCGGGACATTCAGCGCCAGCATAATCGGCTTCTCCTGAGATTTCATTTGACTGCCCGCTGCGTTGGCGCCGGGCATAGCCCATTTGCTCGGAAACTCCGTCTGATCACCATCGAAATTGTTGTTGCAGTAGATGAGAATTCTCGTCTGAAAGTCGGGGATAGTCTGAGCGAGATTCTGTTGAGTGAAATCGGTAAAGCTCAAATGTCGCGCCCCCTTCACATGAAGCCGTTGAAAGCGAAAATCGGAGCGCGCGTCGAGGACTATGGTGCCCGGTTCCCTGGCCATCGCCAGGAACGCACCAAGGTCAACCAGACGCTTCTCCCGATCACTCTCAACCTCGGCGACAAGGTTCTTGAAATCGCTGAAGCTGACCTTTGCTTTCGGATAGCTTTTGGCTTGACTGTATGCCCACCCCGCAATAATCGGCAGCGCCGCCAGGGCAGCGAACGCGCATCGAGTACCGGTCCGCATCTTCATAGATGTCTCCTTGCTGCCTTAAGACGTTGGTATTTGCTTAACGTATCACCGGGGCACACCGAAAAGTTCAACGGTCCGCCAGTTTCCCGAAGGCAAGCATTGGACCACCGGCGAGAAGGATCACAACGCAAAACGAGATTTTGGAAAACTTCAAAACACGAGCCGGACGCCGATCTGAACGGTGCGGGGATCGTTTCCCTGCGCGAATGTTACGCTTCCGAATGCTGCCGACGACGCCGAGGTATTTACTCCGGCGCCATTATCGCCCGCTCCAAACCACGGAGTGTTCGTCAGATTGAAAACATCGCCGCGAAACTGCAGGCTGACCCGGTCTTTTAGGGCAACCGTCTTAGATATGGAAACAGATGCCGACGGCGGGCGCAGATTCCGCATATCGCCGAATCGCGGGCTGAGGTTGTTGAGCGTGAAGGAAGGCTGTATAGTCCACGCCGCCGGTTCATCGGGTCCAAGGCAATTCTGTCTTGCGCCGGTTGTCGTAACTGTGCAGGTGTTGAACCAGCGACTCAGACTTGGCCCGGCCCAGGACGGATCCGGCTTCATCGGGTCGATCCCCGTTGAGAATACGCCCGAAGGAGCGCCAATAAGACTCCCGCTCTGAAACTGAGCGCTGCCCGCGATTGCCCAGCCAGATAACATTCCCATCAGGAGATGGCTTCCGGTTCGCCTGCCTGGCAATTGCCAGCTGACGGCGATATTCAGCAGCAGCGGTTGGTCGATACTCGTCAGCACGCGTCTCAGATCTGTATCGAAGTTTGGGTTCATGTAATCGGTTGCGCCCACGTTCTTCGACCATGTGAAGTTGGAGAGTAAGGCTACACGCCGGGAGAGCCGTTTGTCCAGATGGATCTGGAGAGAGTTGTACCAGAGGCTTCCAATCGGATTATTGGTTTCCGTGACACTCGTAAACTGTGGAAACGGGAGCAGCGACTGGCCAAGCGTCCAGGTAGAACTGTTCAGAGTCGTGCCAGGCAACTGACCAGCAAATGGGTTCGGCATTGGAGTATTGGCTGCGTATCCAAGCGAGATGAACTGAGACTTCGTAAGTGAGTTCAGCGGCCGGGACACAGGAAGCCGATGCCCGCGGCTGCCGTTATATTCCGCGTGAAACAGGAATCGCCAGGGCAGATATAAATCGAAACCTGCGTTGAAACCATCCACGAAGGGATTCCTGTATTCGGGATTCACGAATGAGATGGCACCCCCGGCGCCAGTCAGGGTTCCTGGAGAACGTGAGGAAGGCACGAGGCCGCTGCCATAAAGATGTGCAAAGCCGTTCGCAGAAAGCCCTGACAGATTGTCAACCAGTGTTGGCACGCGATTAGTACCGTCGGAGCTGGTCACCACGTTCGTGGTGGAAGCAAAACCGGTAGCGGGCCCAAAGGGGTAGCCTTGCACGTAACTCCGTCCCCAGCCGCCACGGAATACCAGCTTTCGGCTGATGGCATACGCGATGCCTATCCTTGGCTGAAACTCGTTCCATGTCGGGGCATACGGAGAGCGCTGCCCGGCGCTCGCGAACACGAGTCCGCCCCGGATGGCGCTATTGCCGATTGTCGAAATGGTGGAGGGATCGAAGCCCGTCACCGCCCGGTTGTAGCGTTCAGCCGGCGGCGACTGGTGGTCCCAGCGCAAGCCGAGGGACAGTGTGAGTGCATTCGTGATACGCCAGTCGTCCTGCAAAAAAGACGCATAGTATTTCACGGCATACGCGGTCAAAACGGGGTTTGTGTAACTTCCGCCCGTGGGATAGCCCAGCAGGCCCGTCGCAATGGCATCTCCGGAGTTCGGATCGGATTGCAGATAATTCGCCCTTGTAAATACGTCGCTGAACGAAATCGCGGGAATTGTCGATTTGCTATAGCTGTTCTGCAGCGTTACGGTCGCGGTAAACCCAGCCTTAACGGTATGCCTTTGTTTCGTCTGAATCAGAGTATTTGAGGCCGTCCAGTTTGTGTTGTAGGTTGTGTTGTAAGAACCAGGCCCGGCGCCGCCCGGCGGAGCGTTGAACGGCGCATAGTTAACGGCAGAGCCGGGAAATATTAGGGACGGAAGGTTGAATGCCCCGAACAATGTAGCCAGAACGGGTGAGAATCCCACGCTGGCCGGATCGAAGCCGCTGCCGCCCCCCGTTGACCCATTGCCATTGTGGCGTAGCCAGCTGACAATCGATGTCGAAACGATTGTGGGAGAAAGAATCGAAGTAAGGTTCAAAGATACGCCCGCGTTGCTCCGAAAACTTCCATAGGGAGGAAACGCGAAAACGGTATCGGGATTGATGGCGCCGGGATTCGTATGCAGTTCGTGCCGGTTGCCGTGCTCCACGCTGACAAAAAATTTTTCATTCTGCCCCAGATCGTGATCGATTCTGGTCAGTTCCGCGTCGTACGCGTCGGAGACGGCGGCCGGTGCGATAAAGTTGGCGCACCCGCGAGCGGCGCAGGAAGAATTCGGCAGGGGCAACAGGGTCATCAGCCTGGCCATCAGCGGATCCATTCGCGAAGCGGGGAGGACACTGCCGGGAAAAGGCGTGCGATCACCGGCAACTGTGGTTGTGACCGGATCGTAGATCGCGATTGGCTGACCACCGGTGCCGGGCGTTTTGGAAAAGTTCCCGGCTCTTTCGAGTGCCGTGGGGTATTTCTGGTTTGCACTGGTCGTGATACTGTCATGAATCTCGTCCCACGAGACGAGGAAATAAGTCGGATGACGATTGCCGGACAAGTGTGGAATACGCAACGGCCCGTCAAACTCCACCCCCGGCTCGTTCCACGAATAGGGGGCTCCCGGTTGGCCCGCGGCGTTCAATTGCGTAAGATTCGCATTCAGCGCATTGTTCCGAAGCTGATAATGCGCGGCGCCGTGCAGCGTGGCTGAGCCGCTTTTCAGGCTCACGCTCGTTATTCCACCTCCTGTACGGCCATACGACGCATCGTAAGCGTTCTTAACCATGTTTACTTCACGCACGGCATCGGGCGGAGGCACAAAACCGAGCCCCTCGTTTGTGTTATTCGGGGCGTTATCGATCAGAAAACTGTTGTTGTTGCCGCCTGCCGGACCGCCATTGATGCTGTAGCCATCCATCCCGCCGTTATCGAACGGACGCTCCGAAAGATGATCCGGGAAGGCCGACAAATGCGACGCACCGCCTGTCAGCCCTATCAGGGAAAACGGGTTGCTGCCGAGCAAAGGCAAAGCCGCAATCATATTCCTGTCGATTACGGTTTCTCCCGAGGCTGTTGCATTTTCCAGAATATTGCCCGCGCCATAAGCGCCGTTGGCGGCATCCCTTTCCGTAATCGAGACCGCCTGGCTCACGCTGCCCACCTGAAGGGTGAAATCCACTCTTGCATTTTGCGTCGAATGAATATCGAGGTCGTTGCGCATGGCGCGCTTAAAGCCATCGGCGCTCACATCAATGTCGTAGACGCCTGGGATCAAAGCAGGCAAATTGAAAAAGCCATCGACATCGGTGAAAGAGCGCCTGGAGGAACCTGTGTCCTTATTTAGAACCAGAACCAGCGCGCCTGGAATCACCCGTCCCGTTATATCCTCGATGCGGCCTACGAGCGAAGCCTGCTGCGCCAGTGCCGGAGAAGCCAGAGAAATAAGGATTGTCAGATATGCCGGCCAGAGGCGGCGCAGCGCTCGCGAATTCCTCTTCGGGTGCTCCGCGGGAGATCCGGCAGCGGGACTCAAACATCTTTGCTTCACGGCGCGCGATTCCTCGTTACCCGATGGACAAGGCAGGTAACCCTGTTAAAGAGGCCCTCCGCCGGACCCCCTGATCAGATTGACGGAATCATAACACAAACAAGCCAGGCATGCGGCACCGAATTGGTCCGGCATTTGAGACGGTTAGGGCAGTTTACACAGCGCGTTCAGATCCCGGCGAAGCGCCTCCGCCGATTGTTCCGAGTCCCGCAACAGGCGCTGTGCATCGAGTTCAGTCGGCTTCTCAACCTGCTTCTGTACGAAGAGGGCCAGAAAACCCGAGTGCAGCGATTTCGCATCGGTTGCGACGGCCGCGCCGGCCTCCTGCCACGGGCGGCATGCTCCCGGGGAAACCTGCGGCAGAGATCCAGGACTTAGCCTCGCGGCGCGCATCATGTCCGCAAGCACGGGAAGCAGTTTTTGACGGTAGGCCGTGATCTCGCGATTGAGTTCCGTGACTTCATCGCTGGCCAACGCTCCGATTCTTGCTGCCGCTCCGGGAGCCAGCCGGGCAACGATTTCAGGAGTATAACGCTGGCCAAGCCGCTGAAGGGCGGCCGACTCGGAAAGCAGCTGGCCGTAGTTATCCCGCAGAGATCCCAGATATTGATTGGCATTGTCCAGCCCTCCAAGAGACGTCGTGAGGACGTCGGCAAGCGGCGGGACTGTGGTGAAAGGCGCTGTCAACTGCTGGACTGGCACGTCAGATTTGTCGCCGGGCGGCGTGCGCGGGTCCGATGGCGCTTCCCCGATGAAGGGAATGCCTGCGACGGCGCGCAACACTTCTTCTTTATGTGCCGGGCTGTCGGTGTAAATGCGAAACAGTATCCGGTCCCCTTCGCGCCTGATCACAGGAGAATCCTGAATATCCGCTCTGACTGAGTGAAACACCTCGCGGAGACGCAATTCGGCCTCTTCCAGCTGTTCGTCGGAAGGCGGTGGCGACGCCTTCGATTCAGAGATACCGGATAGTGCGGGGCCCGTCGCAGGATTCAGGCGAGTCGTCTCGGTCGGGACGGCTGCCGGAACGTTGCGAATCTCGAACGCAACCTCGGTGATGTCGAGGGGAGCGCCATCTCGAAACTCCACGTGTTTGCGGATCGGTCGCCAGTCGTTTCGCTGGACCGTGAGCGATGCGTCACGCACCGGACCCGCGTCCAGGGTCGAAGTTGCGACCGTGATCTCAGCGTCAGACTGGCTGACCCGATCGCTCTTGCTGTGCAGTGAAGAGCGCCACTCGGAAAAATCGCTCGGGCTCAGCGGGTCGGCCCAGTCGATTCCGGCAGCGCTCATGATCTGTTCGGCGTCGGGATTTACGGCAGCCGGCGGTGTTTCCTGGACTCCCACGCCGCGCGATATCGTGCGTTCAAAACTGACGTTTCCGCGGCGAACCAGAATCTTCTCGTAAATCACGCGCCCTGGAGCTCTCATCGTCAGCGCCTTCGATGCGCTGACGGCATGATCGAGGACTTCGCCGGCTGCGATGTTTCTTGAAGACGTCGTAATAAGTACAACGGATGCCAGAGTCACAACGGCTGCGCTCGCAACAATTCTCCAGCGCAGCCTGAAGACCGACAGCATCTCCAGGTAAGCCCGGAAAATGAAATTCGGGCGGTCCCTTGCCGCGGGTGCTTCCCGCGCAACCTGCAGCAACCTGCGATGAAAGTCTTCCCGATCCGACGGCGGCGGCGGCAGAGGCCTCGCGGTCTCGAATTCCATGTACTGGAAAATTCCCTGACTAAGATGCTCGCAGCTGGTTCGGCATTCCCAGCAGTGCGTCACGTGAGCCGCAACCGTCTTCGAGTGCTCGCTATCGAGTTCTCCTTCAAGGTGTAGGAGCAACAGGCTTAGCGGCGGATGCGCCGCGCCTTCTGGCCAGTTCAGGTCACTCATGCGTAGTCCTCCAGATTTTGTCCACCGCACGCGCTATCGCCTCCGCTACCGTCTGCACGCTGACACCGTGCAGGTCGGCGATTTCCCGAAGCTTCAGGCCCTCCGCGCGAAGCAGCAGGTATTCATATTGCTTCCGGGGAAGACTTGCGATCGCAGCCTTCACCGCATCGGTCCATTCCCGCTTCATGGTTTCCGTCTCGGCGTCCGGTGCGGTGCCGAAAGCCTGCATCGCGCCGGCTTCCAGGTCTTTGTCGTCCAGCGTGGCTTCGTGGCTCTGCAGCCGGGCGTCGTCGATCTGCAGATTTCGCAGCACACGCAGCAGCCAGTATTTCGGTTTCTCGATGGTGTTGCCCTCTTTCAGAAACCGAAACAAGCGGAAAAAAGCTTCCTGCACAAAATCGTCGGCCTGCGACTCGGAACAGCCGCACCGCAGCATATAACGATAGAGCCGCTGATAGTGCTCGTCGTATAAGCGTTCGACGGAAGCGGCGAGGTCGTGGTTCATGGGCGGCGACGCCGAACCAATCCGGCCGTGACTCCAGAGAATACTGCTGGCCATGCCTGCTTGCGCGTCCACTGGCACACCCCCGATGTCCCCCTTCGCTGTACGAGCGGTCCAACCATTAAGACGCGGTATGGGCGGGTTTTTCAGGGTGCCACCTGATTTTCATTAGATATTATGCGTGTCAATCCGTGCCGGGAAAACTTTTTTACCGTCCGGACCTGAATTCAGACATTTGTTTCGTCTTCATGAACGGGTCGGATCAGGTTTAGGCTCAGGGTCCTCTGCCGGCGAAAACCGGTTTTCTAAACCCCGCTCAAGTCAAAGGAGAGTAAACTATGTCGTTTCAGACGCTGACCGCGCGATTCCTTTTGGTGCTGGGTTTATTGCCTGCGTTGGCACTGGCACAGGAATTCCGCGGAACTATTTCGGGGACTGTCACAGATCCCCAGAGCGCCATAATTCCCGCGGCAAAAATCGAAGTGAAAAACAACGATACAAGCGCCGTCAATACGGTCAACACCAGTGATAAGGGGAACTACAGTTTGCCCGGCGTGAATCCGGGAACTTACACCGTGACGGCTTCCGCGAAGGGTTTCAAAACCGCAATCCGCAACAATGTCGAGATCAGGGTGGGGGAACACCTCGATGTCGACTTCAAGCTGGAAATCGGAGCCACCTCCGACACCATCACCGTCACGACTGAAGCGCCAATGCTCGAATCCACCGCGTCAACCAGCGGCACGACCCTGAATCAGGACCTGGTGGCGGACCTGCCTTCCCTCGGCAGCAATCCATTTTCCCTGATTATGCTGACCAACGGAAACTCTCACATCTCTGCGTTTCCGGATCACCTCTCCGAAAGGCCGTTCGATAACGGAGGCATGGACGGCTACAGCATCAACGGCGGACCGGCGGGCGGAAATAACAACAGCTATCTGATCGATGGCGCGCCGAACAACAATAACGAAGGACTCGGCTTCGTCCCGCCGCCCGATGCGGTGGGCGAAGTGAAGGTCATGACAAACGCCTACGACGCCGAGTTCGGAAAGACCGGTGGCGGCATTACCAGCGTGTCGCTGAAGAGTGGAGCCAATGCGCTGCACGCTTCAGCCAACTGGAATATCCGTAACAATCACCTCAATGCAAATCTCACGCAGAATAACGCCGCAGGCAATGGAGTCGCGGCGTATCACTGGAGCGAGCCGACGGCAACCGCGAGCGGTCCGGTCTATCTGCCCCATCTTTACGATGGCCGCAATAAGACTTTCTTTTCTTATAGCTTCGAATATCTGTTCGACGATTTTCCCAACCCCAGCAGCCGCAGCTATCCGAACGCCCTGGAACGCACAGGCAATTTTTCGCAGACGATCGGCGCCAACGGCTCGCCGATTACCATTTACGACCCGCTGACCACATCGGCTTCGGGAATACGGACCGCATTTTCGGGCGGCGTTTTGCCCGCCTCACGCATCGATCCTGTCATGCTGAAAATGCTCGCGCTGCTGCCTTTGCCCAATGTGGCGAACTGCAATATTCGCAAGGGCTGCGGCGCCAACTTCGTAGCATCTCCCAAGCGCGGCGATCACTATCACGCGGATACCGTCAAGATAGATCAGAACATCAGCGAAAAGGAACGCTTCTTCGCCAGCTTCGAGTTGGGCAACCGCCTCGAATTCATCAATAATCCCGGCCAGACCAGTGCGGCGCAGGAGGGGCTCTTCCCAACGTCCTACACCTGGCGCATCAATCACGGCGCGACTTTCAATCTCTCGTCAATCCTGTCGCCAACCCTCGTATCCACCTTTAAGGTGAACTGGTTAAGGCACAACGGCCTGGGACGATCCGCCGATCACGGCGCCGATCCAACAGCGTTTGGTATTTCGCCAAAACTGGAAACTCTTTTCGGGAACAATAATTTTCCGGGAATCACTCTCGGTACTTACACCGGGTTCGCCCAGGGCGGCACGAACGCCACAACGTTCAATACGAACTGGACCGTCTCCGAGACCCTGAACAAAGTGCATGGTAACCATACCTTTAAGTTCGGCGGCCTCATGACGGAGACTCTGCAGAACCAGCCGGCGCAGAGTCTGATTCCGGCCCTCACCTTCGGTGCGGTATTCACCCAGGCGAATTTCAATACCGCGGATCAGAACTCGGGCGATGGCGCGGCTACGGCCCTTCTCGGTTATCCTACCGGAGGCAGCTATACGAACCCGTTCACGCCGGCGTATTCCACCCGTTACTATGCAGTCTTTGTCAACGACGACTGGAAGGTCACCAGGAATCTGACTTTGACTCTCGGCGTGCGGTGGGATTACCAGAACCCAACCAACGAACGTTACAACCGCGGTATCGATATGTTCGATCCGAACGCCGTCTACAACATCGGAACGGTTCCCGTTCACGGAGGACTCACATTCCTCGGCGGTGACAACCGGACTCCCTACAATCGCAATCTGACAAACTTCCAGCCGCGCCTCGGCATTGCATACAACATCAGCAAAAAACTCGTATTTCGCGGAGGCTGGGGCAAGAGCTACATCCAGGGCTATGCTTTTCCCGGCAGCACGGGGTACACGACGAGCACGAGCGTTGTCAGCAGTCCGGATGGCCTGAACAAGGTCCCCACGGCGGGCCTCTCCGCAAATGGCTATGCGCAGCTTTTTGGGAATGCGCTGAATCAGCCGACCGGGAGTTCGCTCGGACCGGCAACTGCGGCCGGAAACAGCATCTCCTTTGTGGATCCGAATTTCCAGAATGCCTATACGAACAGCTACAACGTGGGCTTCGATTATGAACTGCCATTCCGCACGATTCTGCATGCGGAATACAACGGAAGCCGTTCGGGAAAGATTTCGGTGACGAAACCGATAAACGTGCTGTCGCTGAACCAATACCAGACATTGGGAGCGGGCCAGCAGACATCGGCTCCCAATCCCTTCGCGGGGCAGCTTCCAGGCACGGGTCTGGCAAGCGCCAATACCACCGTCGGCCAACTTGCTCTGCCGTTCCCGCAATTCACCGGTGTTTCGGAAACGAATATTCCGATCGGGACTCTTCGTTACGACTCTCTCCAGGTGCGCATCGACAAACGCCTGTCAAAGGGACTGACCGTTCTGGGAACCTACACCTGGTCCAAAAATCTGGGCAGGACCGATTACACGAACCCCAACTATGACTGTCTCGACTGTCTGCGCAAAGTCGTCGTGAGCACCGATCAGCCCCAGCTGCTCAGCATCAGCATGACCTATCACATGCCGTTCCTGACCAGAAGCAGCAATCATTTCCTCAAGACGGCCGTCGGCGGCTGGTCCATTGCCGGTTCCGCCCAGTTCCAGAGTGGGGCCATGATTAATGCGCCAACAGCGAACGGTACCGGAGCCTTCGTTGCCTCAACCGGTATCGATCCCATGAAGCCGACTGCTTACTGGCAGGGTCCGTCACTGCAGCGAAAATTCAACACGTGCACAGTGACGCAGGCCACCGGTGCGCGCAGCAACTGCCTCGGCGCCGATGAGCCCGCGGCGTGGATCATCCAGCCGAATTTCGGCCTCGCATCCCTCAGCCCGCGCTTTATCGGAATCCGGAACGTTCGTCCGCCCACAGCGTCGATCTCTTTATTCAAGGACTTCGCGATCACTGAGAAATCCAGGTTCACCATCAGGGCCGACGCCTACAATCTGACCAACACTCCATGGTTCGGAACCGGCGACAACGGCGCCGGCGTTGGTACCAACGCATCCACCGGAACTTTCGGCGTAGTCAATAACTCGCCGATCTTCAATCAGGGCAATGATCCGAGAATCGTGCAGATCGCGGCGCGTATCTCCTTCTAGCTCGTTGTGGCTGCCGAAGCGCCTATGCCCCGGGCTCAAAACCCGGGGCATAGGCGTAAGGATTTTTTCCGCATGACATGATTACCACAAGGAAAGCAACATGAAGAACCGAAAGGTATGTGGTATCGCGCTGTGCTTCTTTATGCTGGCTGCGGCTGGCTTCGCTCAGACTCCGAAAGCTCCGGATGGATTCAGTCCCATCTTCGATGGCAAGACACTCAGGGGATGGCACTGGAGTCTGACGAATCACCATGGTTCAAACGGGCTGGCATTTGTAGAGAATGGTGTTCTTGCCTTGCGCCAGCGACCCTACGGACAGGGCGGCCTCTTTATCACGGATAAGAAGTACCACAATTTCGAGCTTTATCTCGAAGTGAAGGCGCCTTTCGGCTGTAACAGCGGCATCTTCGTTCGCTCCACCGAAGGCGGTTCTGCCTATCAGATCGAACTCTTGCCTGGCTCGGCGACCAATGCCAGTCTGATCGGCGAGAATCAGCGCGTCAGCCAGGGCGCTCAGGCCACCGAGCTCTCGAAAGTCTGGAAGGACGATGACTTCAATTCGTTTCGCCTCCGCATGGAAGGCGACGCGCCCCACATGACGCTTTGGGTAAACGGGCAGCAGATGTGGGACGTACAGGAACCTGTGAACGATAAGGTTGCAGGTGAGACCAGTGGTCACATTGGCCTGCAACTCCACTGGGGCGTTGTTTATCAGCCCGCCGCCGGCAGTTCCAATATGAATGCGTGGAAGCCGGAAGCCGAATATCAGTTCCGCAATATCGCTGTTAAGGAGCTGCCGTGAGAAATCAGGTCGTCAACGGGGTTCTGTTGAGTCTTGCCGTCATCCCGATGCTTGCCGCCCAGGAGCCCACGTTTACGAACAGCATCGGAATGCAGTTTGTGCTGATCAAGCCAGGCTCCATGCTGGTCGGTGTCTATCAGCCGACATGTCCTGATCCTAATGCGCCGGCTCGCGGAGGAGGCGGGGGTCGGGGCGGCAGCGGGGGGCGCGCCGGATTCGGTGGCGATCCCGCGGCTTTCGGTGGCTCAGGGGGGCAGTTCGGACCGGGAGGCGGCAGTGGACGCGCCGGCCGGGGAGCGCGGGGACCTGCCGATCCCCGCACCGTCTGGACCCCTGTTGACATCGCGAAGTGTCAGGAACTCGTGAAACGCGATTCCATGTCCGGCTTCAATGTGGATATCAAAAAGCCGTACTACATCGGCAAATACGAAGTCACACAAAGCGAGTGGAAGAAAGTCATGGGTTCCAACCCTTCTGTTTTTCAGGGCGACAGGATTTCTGACGACGCCGATCGGCATCCCGTGGACAATGTGACGTGGCAGGACACGCAGATTTTTCTCAAAAAGCTGAATGCGATGGAGAAGACCAGACTCAATCGTCTCCCCACCGAATTTGAATGGGAATACGCGGGACGGGCCGGCGGCCCGGCCCAGCTTTCCTGGCCCGATATTCGCGCGCAGGCATGGGAACAACAGGGCAACAGCAATAAGGCTTCCACTCATTTGGTGGGTACGAAACAGCCGAATCCCTGGGGCCTCTATGACATGCTTGGCAACGTCTGGGAATGGGTGCAGGATTATTACAACGACAAAATTTTCGCCGACCCGACGCCTCCCAGGTCCGGTACAATTCATGTTTTGAAGGGTGGCGGTTTTCTCGGTGACGTGAAAAATGTCATTTATGCAACCCACGCAGGTGGTCCGGCCGACGGGTATGACGTCGGCTTCAGAATCGTAAGGGATATCAAATAAATGAATCGAACCCTGAATAAATTCTCAACAGCCGCGGCTCTCGCCGCGGGAACTCTTTGCCTCGTGTCCTCGGTAATCGCCGCGGACTATTTGACTGCCGGAGCCGATCCTGAACGAACCGGCTGGCTGAAAGATGAGAAGGTCATCTCGAAGGCGAACGCCGGCCAGATCAAGCTGCTCTGGAAGAAAACACTTCCGAGTACGCCGAGGCAGATGCACAATCTCTTCTCGCCCCTGGTTGCCCAGAGTGTGCGTACTCCGTCGGGCACAAAAGAAATCGCTGTGGTCGCCGGAGTCTCCGACGACCTCTGGGGGCTCGACGCGAAATCGGGCGACGTCCTCTGGTCCAAACACTTTCCCGCAGTTGGACTGACGGGGCAAGGCCCGCAGACCGGCACGTTATGTCCCGGCGGCCAGACAGCTGTTCCCACAGTCCAGAAAATGCCGGACGGTACCTATAAAGTCTGGGCGCTGAGCGGCGATGGCCGTCTCTGGCAGATAGACGCGGCGACCGGTGCGGAAATGGCGCCGCCTGAAAAATTCGCGCCCCCGGCCGGTAAAGCATACGCACTCAACCTGGCCGGCGACTTTATCTACACCGTACAGGCGCAGGGCTGCGGCGGCGCAACCTACCAACTGGACGGCTACAACATCAAGACCCGGCGCACGACCGCGCTCTATCCAGGAGGAGGCGGACTGTGGGGCCGCCGCGGCGCGATGGTCGATCCGGAAGGCCGTGTTTACGAAGGTACCGGGGATGGTCCTTACGACCCCGAGCATCAGGAACTCGGCAACGTTTTGTTTCAGGCGAAGCCCGATGCTAACGGGCAGCTACAGATGCTGGGCTGGTTTGCACCGCCGAATGCGAACTATGAGTACAAGCACGATCTCGATATGAACGTAACTCCGCTGGCTCTCGACTTCAGCGGCCGCAAGTTCCTCATCGGCACTGGAAAAGAGTGCCGCCTCTGGCTGCTCGATCGGGATAATTTTGGCGGCGGCGATTTCACCAAACACCGCGCAACACTCGACACCTCCGGTCTGATCTGCAATGACCGGCAGCAATATGACGCCGCGGGTGTATGGGGTTCCCCCGCCGCATACGTCAACAGCAGGAATGAAGCCTGGGTTTACACCCCGTTCTGGGGCCCGAAGAGCGATACCTTCAATCCAGCTCTTACCTACAAGCCCGAGCCGGTGAAGGGTGGAGTCTCGGCTCACACCATCAGCCTGGTCAACGGTAAATGGAAGCTGGTTCCGAAATGGCTTTCCGAAGATATGAATATGGGAGAGGAAGTCTTGGTCGCCAATGGCCTCGTGTTCGCCTACGGCTCAGGCGAAAACACGAACCAGGCGGGAGTGGACAGTTCGTGGGACAAGCCGGCGCCGCAGGGCAGCCGCATCCAGAAATCCACCTACGCGACGTTGTATGTTCTGGATGCCGATACCGGCAAAACGCTGTGGTCGAGCGGAAAAGAGATCACTTCCTGGAATCACTTCAGCGGCATCACTGTCGCCAACGGAAAGATTTATCTGGGAACTTTTGACGGCACCACCTGGTGCTTCGGTATCGCCAAATGAGGATTCCACATATGAACAAACTGAATCGCCGCGTTCTCCTGGGCGGCATAACTTTGGCTATCGTGAGTGTGGCCGTGGCGCAGATTCCGACGCCTTTCACACAGATTATGCGCTACAGCCAGACGGAGGCGACCACGGCGCGTTTTGATGCGCAGCGTACCGGCTGGATACGGGTGGATCACTTCATTTCCCCCGAGAAGATGAATGGCTTCGCTCTGCAATGGAAAACGAAGCTGGCAAACACAACCGGCCGCGGAGCGGCTCTCAGCGGAGGCATAGTTACCAACGGCGGCCTCGGCATAACGCTGGCTTATCTGGGAGCGTCCGGCAACCGAACCATTGCAATCGATATGGACAACGGCCATGCGTTCTTCAATCGCGCCTACAGCGCCGCACCGGCTCCGGCCGCGGGCGCCTGTCTGAGCGCCAGCCTCGCGACACCTGCCCGCACCACGCCTTTAACGCAGCCGATACCCGGTCCACCGACACAGGCGGGTCAGGGCGCCGTGGGGCCGAATTCACAGTTGCCCTACAGCAGCGTCATCGGTGCGCCCGGCGAGGGCATTCCCCCGGTAAAGCCGGGATCGTATTTCGCTACGCCCGGAAGTTTCTTTGGCGCGACGGGCGCGCAGCCGTATGACGGCACGCCGGCCTCCGCGATCGCTGGCGCCGCATATGCGGCAACGGGTCCGGCCGGTGGTGGCGGTGGCCGCGGCAGGGGCGCAGGTGGCGGAAGCGGTGCCGGCCGCGGCGGACCAGCGAATGCCGACGGCGGGTTCGGCGGCGGTGCTCCCGGTGCAAGCGGAGCGGGTCGGGGTCCGGGCGGCGGCGGAGGTGGTGGCGGCCGTGGCGCTTTTGGCGTTGCCGGCGCGACCTACGCGATCTCAAACGATGGCGTACTCCACGGTCTTACGCTGCACGACGGTCTGGATGGCATTCAGCCGATTCCCTTCCTCCCTGCCGGCGCACAAGCCGGCGATCTCACCTTCATCAACGGTGTGCTTTACACCGCCACGATGAACGGCTGCGGTGGCGCGCCCAACGGAGTGTGGGCAATTACTCCCGCGGCGATTCCTGCGGGTGGCGCATTTCCCAAGGCAACTTCCTGGCTCACCGGAGGTACGGCCAGCCCCCACACTCCCGCGTTCAACGCCGATGGCGTCATGTTCGTCTCGGTGAGTTCCGGCACCGGGCAATTCGCGGACTCCATTGTTTCTCTGGATCCCGCAACCCTGACGGTGAAAAATAAGTTCACCCAGCCCGGCGCGAATTTCGTGACTCCGCCGACCATTCTCCGCATCCAAAACCGCGATATCCTTTCCGCGCAGACTGCGGACGGCCGCATTTTCTTGCTGGATGGAGCCAATCTTTCCACGCCACTCTTCACGTCGCCGGCCGTGAGCAATATCGCCGCCTACAGACCGGCCGCCCTGGCGGCGTGGCAGGACTCAACCGGACAATCCTGGCTGGTTTCAACAACGCCCACGGCTGTTGTCGCGCACAAATTAAACGTTACCGGCGCTACGGCTTCGCTGACGCAGGGCTGGACTCTCCCCGGACTCAAAGCCCCGCTCGCGCCACTTGTAATCAACGGCGTCGTCTTCGCCGTTTCCACCGGCGATGCGTCTGCGCCATCCGTGCTGTATGCGGTTAACGGCATAACGGGCAAGAAGCTATGGGACAGCGGGAAGACGATTACGACTTCCGTTCCCCGCAATTCGGCCATCTGGAACAGCATGGGACAGGTTCTGGTGGGATCTGCGGATAACACCCTCTACGCGTTCGGGGCAAATATGGAACGGCATCTCTGATTCATGCATGGCAAAGGAAGGAATAACATGAATCCAAAAACCATTGCTTTAATCCTGGGCGCAATCGCATGGGTAGGTATCGCGCATGGCCAGGGGGGAGGGGGCCGCGGTGGCGGACTGCCCGGCGCGACACCGGAACAGACGCAGGCAGTCGCGGATATGAATGCGGCGCTTGCCGCCCAGAGCAGCGCCGTGGCCGCGGCCCGCGGCGAACTGACGACGGCAACGTTTTCGCCGGTTAAAGATGACGCGGCTATTAAGACAGCGGTGGAAAAGGTCCGAACTGCCGAAATTGCCCTGGCGACGAAGCGTGCGGAGGAGTTCGCAAAGCTTCAGGCCGGTCCAAACAAACTGAATCCGGATCAGATCGCGGCGCTCATTGCCGCTGGTGGAAATCCGGCTGCGGGACGCGGCGGCCGTGGTGGCGCTCCCGCCGGCGGCGGTACGCCTCCGGCAGGACGGGGCTATTAATTTACAGGCGGATTCCTTCATGAAAAATCGCGTTGCATTCGTCATTTCTCTTTTGCTCGTGGCCGTATCCGGCAGTGTTGTGAAGGCCCAGCAGCCTCCGGCTGGCGGGCGCGGAGCGGCTCCGGATCCGAACCCGTTGTCTGTGGTACAGCAAGTCGCTCTGAGCCGTGAAATGGCAATTCCCACCGCCCTCACGGCCGCCCAGACGGCGGCAGCATCGGCCCTCGTGCGGGCGTCACTGACTCTGCCCGCGAACACTGCCGATATTGCGGCGAAAGCTCAGGCTCTCGCCGATGCTGAACTCGCCCTTGCCAACGCGCGCGCAATGGCTTTCGAACGCGCCCAGAAATCTCTCCAGCCGCTGAGCTCCGCGCAGATCGCAACCTATGCCAGAAATGCCGCGGGCGGCGGTGGAGGTCGCGGTGGCCCGGGTCCGAACTGGGAGACCGCCTATTACGACCACACCGGTTTCATCTCGCTTTTTGACGGCAAAACGCTCAATGGCTGGGACGCCGAAGAAGGCAAATGGGACGTCCAGGATGGCGCCATACACCGTCACCAGATGATTGAACCGAAGAATTTCGTGGATTTTGGCCAGTACCATATCCACTACAACGAGGTATTCTCCGACTTCGAGTTAAAGGTAGAGTTCAAAATCAAGAGCGGCAATGCCGGCGTGCAGTACCGAAGCCGTCTTGAAAGCGGCGTTCATGCACAGGCTGGCGAGCCTCCACGCACCCCGGGCGGAGGAGGACCTGGCGGCGGTGGCGCGGCGGGTGGTGTCGAGATTCCTCAGCGTAATGTGGCCGCTGCGATCGCGGACCCGCTTGGCAAACCTCTGCCTCCGAATATCAAGACCCTGGATGACGCGATAGCCGCGGGACTCCTGCCGAAGGGTCCCCCTTACGGCAATGGCACCGGCCATCCCTGGCAGGTCAGCGGCTACCAATTCGATATTTATGACAGCCCGACCGGCAATACCGGATCGTTCTACGAGGGCCAGGGTCGCGGCGTGATAGCCAACACGGGCGAGGTTTACCGGCTCACCGCCGACGCGAATGGCAATCCCGTGAAGACCTTCCTTGGCCGATCCTCGGACCTGACCGGGCCCCAATATTACAAACAGGGCGAATGGAATCAGCTCGAAATCATAGCTCGCGGTAACACTCTCATTCACATGCTGAACGGCAGGGTGTTCTGCGTCATCATCGACGACGATCCAGGCAGGCGCGCACTGAAAGGCATCATCTCGCTTCAGCTCGAAGGTCCGCAGGACAACGAAGTCTGGTATCGAAACGTCTGGCTGAAGAAGCTGTGAGCCGCGCATCGGAGCACCGCACGGGCCCGCGACCACGGGAATTAACGATTTCACTGGTCCGCGTCATAACGAAAAAGATCCTGATTGGGGAATTCCAGCCCGGGGAGCGTCTGATATCTGAACGGAATCTTGCTGCTGAATTTTCGGTGAATCGGGCATCGGTAAGACAGGCGCTGAAGGCGCTGATGGTGATGGGTGTTTTGACCCAACGGCCAGGTGACGGCACTTACCTTACAGGGGACGCACGCGGCATTCTGAACAAGAGGGTTGCCGTTCCGGCGTCGCCGCACCGTGACGGTCTTCGCGAGGTATTTGAGATGCTGCGCATGATTGAACCGGAACTGGCGTCACGCGCAGCCAAATACAGAACGGCCAACGATGTCGAAATTCTAAGCTCAACGCTCGCGGGGATGGAAGCGAGCCTGAGTACCGGAGACAGCGTTCGCCTGGTTCAGGATAGTTGGATCTTCCGCAGTCTGATTTGGAAAATGGCAGGTAATCGGGTGATGTGCCGATTACTCGGAAGCATGGAGGAGACTATCAGGCATTGCGTTGTGGCGTCGTGGTCTCTGATGCCGCGAGAGATGCTGCGACGGTATACGATGCTCCTTGAAGCCGTGCGATTGGCTGACTCTGCCGCTGCCCGCGACGCAATGACGTCCCTCCTCGATGTGAAGTCTGTCAACAGCCCCAGGTGATAGGGCTCCGGATGCCCACAGTGCGGGGCTGCTGATTGGCGGTACCAGCCTGAACCCGCTTAAAGGTCGCTGCGAGAAATATTGAGCTTCTTCATCATCGCGTTCAGCGTCGTCCGCGGAATGCCCAGGCGAGTCGCAGCCGCGCTCACCACGCCTCCGGTCTCCCGGAACATCCGCAGAATATGTTCCCGCTCCACATTTTCCAAGAGAGAAGACCCTTCCGCTTCAATGGACTCGTCGCGCAATTCAGACAGCGGCGCTTTCAAACTGGAGCCCTGCGTCAGAATCACAGATCTCTCCACAAAATTCTCAAGCTCCCGGATATTCCCCGGCCACGTCCAACTCTCGAAAGCCCGCATGGTCGCGGCGGGAATCTTATCGATCGTGCGACCCATCTTCGACGCGTACTTCGCAGTGAAATGCCTGACGAGAGCCGGTATATCCTCCGGATGATCCCGCAGCGGCGGCGTCAGAATGGGAAACACCTTCAGCCGGTAATACAGATCGCTGCGGAAAAGCTTATCGCCCATCATCTGCGCGAGATTCCGATTCGTCGCCGCCACCAGGCGTACGTCGATCGGAATGGTTCGGGTTCCGCCCAGCCTTTCAAACGACTTCTCCTGTAAAGCTCGAAGAAGTTTCGGCTGAAGATCGAGCGGAATGTCGCCGACTTCGTCCAGAAACAAAGTTCCGCGGTTCGCCATCTCAAAGCGTCCGATCTTCTGACCCAGCGCCCCCGTGAAAGCGCCTCGCTCGTAACCGAACAATTCGCTCTCCAGCAGCCCGGTCGGGATGGCGGCGCAGTTCAGGCTGATAAACGGCATGCCGTGCCGGGGACTCATGCGATGTATCGCCCTGGCTACAAGCTCCTTGCCCGTTCCGGTTTCGCCCAGAACCAGCACCGTGGCGTCTGTTGGCGCCACCACTTCAATCTGCCCCATGACGCGCTGCATGGGGACGCTGTTGCCCACGAATTCCTCAAAACGAAGATTCCCGGGCGAGTTCGTCCGCGCGCTTTCCTGCGGCTCGCGGTCCCGCAGATCTGTGATGAAACTGATCCAGCGGAACGGCGACAGCTTGAGTACAGCAGTGGTCACGAGAACAGGAACCCGGCTGCCGTCTTTACGAATCAGCTCTTTCTCAAATGGAGTGCAGGCGCCGA
>JAICJH010000092.1 GCA_025928545.1 Bryobacteraceae bacterium
CCAGGGCCAGAGCCAGCAACCAGATCACGGTCACAGCCAGACCCCAGGTGAGGAAGTAGCCGCGGCGAAGATCGAGAGTCACGGTACGTCGGGCATCTCGGTATTCGCCGGAAAGATCATCCATGCGGATGCCGAGCGGACGCTCCCAAACGCTGACGGCGGCAGGATCGCCATTCGCGCCCCGGACCATGTAACGGAGCTGCGAACCGCCATCGCCGAAATGGGTGATGGCTTCATATTCGTTGCTGTCGCGAAATTCGCGTATGGCGTCGGGCAAATTTCCGCCGGTGTAAACCCGGGGTGAGATCCGCCCGCTCCTGGCATCAGCCTTCAGTTGGTCGGACGCCTGCCGATAATACTGCTTGCCAGTGGTTTCAAGAGCGCGGGAGACGGAGGCCAGCTGGTCCACAGGGGCCAGGCTGCGCTCAAACAGGTTAGTGGTCAGCCAGATGGTGGGCCCCAAAGGCACCAACGTCGCCGCGATAAAGACCAGGGCGAGGCGCGTTCGCAGGCTCACCCGTGAGTCCCCTTGAGGAGATCCTCGAGACGAATGGGACCGCTGTTCAGCAGCGTGTTGGCCTGCTTGTCCCGAACGGGACGGCTGAATATCTCCAGCAACCGGGAAATACTCAGTCCTGAATCGCCGACGAAGGCCTGGTCGCGCGGGTCTTCCACCCGAAGATCGAGTTGCACGTAGAAGGGCCGGTCTGCCGGCAGTTCCGCGCGACTGATAGCCAGGCTATCCAGACACCAGGCCTCGGCGCTGGAGCCGGAGAGATGCGCCATGCTGCGCTTCTGCTCGGGGTGATCGGTAATCCGGGTCACGGAGAAACGCTCTTCCCAGATGTCGTAGCTGACGGCGAAGCGCGCCACCGAGCGCGCATCCGGCACGATGTAATTGGGTGACCGGGATACGGTCAGCTGCGCGATAAAACCGATCGATGCCCCGTCTTTCAGCCGTTGCAGGGATTTTCCACTGAGAAAGCTGAAATTCGGCGCCGAAACGTGCAGAAGATCGCCATCCAGACGCGCCGCCAGGCGGTGCTCGTTGTATTCGATGGCGAAGGCGGAGATTGCCACACCGGCCACCAGAGCCGCACCGAGCGCCAATGTGGACCGGCGTGAGATCAATAGTTCATACCCGCCATAAAAACCGCTGCGAAGCGCCCCTGGCAGAGAGGAAATGCCATTGCTACGTTAAAGATACCCTGGCGGAAGCCGACTCCCAGAGAGTGCTTCACAGTTCCCAGGCGGTCTCCATTGCCGACGATTCCGGCATCGTAAAAAACCTCCGGAGTGCCCTCCTGCAATTGATAGCCGTAACTGATCGCATTGTGCGCCATGCGGTTACCGCCCAGGGGATCGAGCGAATAGTGGTCCCAGCCCTGGAGAGTGGAGCTGTTGCCAAGCACGAAGCGCTCGAACAGAGGCGCCTGCCCGGAAATCATGCCCCCGGTCAGGCGGTCCACCACAAGATGCCGGCCGGATCGCCATTCGTACCGTACCGAAAGACTGTGCCGCGAATAGACGTAGTCCGAGCCCAACTGGCGGGTTGCCACCCGGATTCCGTATTTACCGTCGAGCCGCTGAAGGCTATCGCTGCCCTCCGTGGTCCGTCCGAAATTCACCTCGGCTGTCATCGCGTTGGCGCTGTTCGACCTCTCGTTTCCGGCCACCGGGGGTGTCTCCATTTCCATGCTTTCGAAACTCGTGCCTACGGAGACGGAAAGGTCTCTCGAAATCGCGAAAGTCAGAGTCGGCGCCACGTTCCGCCGGGTCCGGTACAGGCTAAATTCGTTAGACGCGCCGGAAGCGGAAGCGTTTATCCCGTTTCGGGGGGAATACGCAGCGATTGCCCGCACGGTCGAAGGGTTCCAGACCTCGTGATAGCCTTCCACTCCGATTGCGAACCGGATACGGTCGGAGAAGATGTGCGAATCCTCATAGCGGGTAGAGAACCCGGTGAATCGCTCAGTCAGGTCGTCACCGTTGCTGCCCAGCCCCACGCTAACGGAGTGTTCGCGGAACCGCGTGCTGGCATTGACTTCAGCGGTCCATCCCTGACTGGAATCATAGAGAAACCGCGGGACCGAAAGATCGAAGGCGTAATCCTTTTTCACGACTTCGAAATCGACGCGGACGCGGTCCGGAGAACTGCCCCGAGTCAGCCGTTGTCTCACATCCTGGAGATGCAGCGTGGATCGGAGTTTACCGGCAAGATCGCCGATAGCGGACATGTCACAGGGGGCTCCGACCAGCGCGACCATGCGCCGGCGAAGGTTCGGCGAAAGTTTGGAATCGTGGAAACGATCGACCTCAACGCCGGCAATCGAGACGCTTTCCACCAGGTATTGCTGGTTGATATTGGTCTCCGCCATCGCCCGCACCAAAGACTGATCGGCGCGCACGGCGCCCGAAAAAACGAGGGAGCCGCCAACCAATAGTACAGTCAGCTGAATTCTGCGGGCGTGAACGAACATCCGCCACAGTATTGCACGTGGGCGGCCTGCGATGGAAGCGGCGTGAAAGCAGGAGAAAACGCGAGCAAGGAACCTCCTCACCTGTGGTTGACGCTTCACAGGTGTGAGGATGACAGGGGACTACAGTCTCGGGGTAAATCGATCCGGCGAACGGTTAAAGGGCTTTGGCGAGTTCAGTCGCAAAAGCACTCTTCGGCTCGTTTTCACGCTTACGCGCACCGCCGCCATTGGGCCGGCGATCGGGACGGCCGCCACCACGTGGCGAATCCGACCTGGCAGCACCCGCTGCCGGCGCGGCACCCTTCGCCGCACCCGTAACCGGGCCCTTGGTGGGCTGAGCGGGATTGGCGCGAAGGATTTTGTCCTCCAGTGGCGCACGATCAAAACGGCGAATAATCGCCTGCATTTCGTCAGGTGTGGGAGCCTCGACAAACGCGAAACCTTTCGATTCCTGCGTTTCGTGGTTCCGGATCACCTTGACCGAATCCGAGACAAGATCTTCCGCTGTCAGCCATTGTTTAATGTCATCGGCGGTGACCCAAGTGGGCAAATTGCCCAAAAAAACGGTAAAGCTCATTAAAGTTGCTGCTTGCACTCCATGATTGGGAATTTAGATGATCCTTCAGGCAAGGGGACGAGGGCTCCGCTTCTAATGCCTTCTCGATACTATCAGACGACTGTTGACGGCGCAATGGTTAGCGCGTTCGGCACCGGCATCCGCCAACCTTACTTAACTATCGGAGGCGCGAAAAACGTATAATGTTGGCAGTCTGAGTCCCGGAAGGAGGTCCGTCCGTCATCATGAAGCGCTTCGCACTGGCAATGGCGTTGACGGGTTCCGCAGTTGTCGCACCCTGGGTGTTTCCGCGCGCAGCTCAAGCCGTTGGGAAGTTCGAGACGAAGCTCCCGGCGGATCGCCAAATCGTACAGGTGCTGAACCGTCTGACGTTTGGCCCGCAGCCTGGTGAGGTGGAAGCTGTCCGGCGAATCGGAATCGAGAAGTGGATCGACCTGCAGCTCCATCCTGAACGCGTCACAGAGAATCCACTGCTCGAAACCCGCCTGGAGCCATACGAGACGCTGCGGATGGATTCCGCGACCGTACTGCGCGACTACATACAGCCCCAGATGACGATGGCGATTCGGTCGCCGCAGTTGAACACCTTGCTCTCGCAGGAAGAGATTCGTAAGGTGATGAACGGCACAGCAGAAGAGCGGAAGACAGCTCTGAGCGCGCTCGATCCGGTGAAACGGGGGCAAGTCCTGCTTCTGATGCCTCCCACCAATCTCGCGAGTATTCCCGAATACCAGAAGGAAGCGGATAATGCGCGCAAGGCTCAGCAGGAAGCAATGCAGGCCGAAAACCGCAAGCGCAATCCGACCCTGAACGATTTGCTGACGTTCGAGCAGATCGCCACGGTCACGAGGCATCCCGAACAGTTGCAGGCGCTGCTCAACGATCTCGATCCCGACAAACGGCGTCAAGTGGCGGCGGCCATGCCGCCCAATCTGATTGCCGATTACCCCGAGTTGCGCCGCGAGGGCATGCGGTTACGTCAGCCGCAGCAGGTGGTGAGCAACGATCTGAGAGCTGGAAAGTTGCTGCGTGCCGCATATTCGAACCGCCAGTTGGAAGAGGTGCTGGTCGATTTCTGGTTCAATCACTTCAATGTCTATGAAGGCAAGATGCCCTTGCTGGCAAACCTTTCCTACCGGGCGCTCCTGACCGGTTATGAACGCGATGCGATTCGTCCTTACGTGCTGGGCCACTTCAAAGATATGGTGCTCGCGGTCGCGCGGCATCCCGCGATGCTGTATTACCTCGACAACTGGCAATCGATGTCTCCCGACACCGACGACCACATGCAGGTGGGGCCGTTCGCCCGGCCCTTTGGTTTCCAGCAACCGCCACAGATAGTGAACCGGCAGCCGCACGGACTGAACGAAAACTATGGACGGGAGCTGATGGAACTTCATACCTTGGGTGTGAATGGCGGCTACACGCAGCAGGATGTGATCGAGGTGGCGCGTTGCTTTACCGGCTGGACTGTAACGAAGCCGGCTAATCCCGAGTTCACATTTATCCCTTTCATGCACGACGACGCTGAGAAAACCGTCCTCGGGCATAAGATCGCGGCTCATGGTGGCGAGAAGGACGGCCTCCAGGTAATCGACATCCTCACGCATCACCCGTCCACGGCGCATTTCATCTCAAAGCAGCTGGCGCAGCGCTTCGTGGCTGACGATCCGCCGCCGGCTTTGGTGGAACGCATGGCGCAGACGTTCCTGAAAACGGATGGCGACCTGCGCGCTGTACTGCAAACAATGTTTGCTTCGGCTGAGTTTCTTTCCGAGGGCGCCTGGCAGGCCAAGATCAAGTCCCCCTTCGAGATGGTGGTCAGCGCGATTCGGGCCACCGGCGCGGACACCATCGATACCACCGCACTTGCGCAGCAGATTTCCAACCTCGGCGAGCCGCTGTACGGCAAGGTAGAGCCCAACGGCTACCCTCTGACCGGCGACGCCTGGTTGGGCACGGCGGATCTGCTGGGGCGGCTGACTTTCGCGAACACCCTGGTGGCCGGCAAAGTTCCCGGCGTGAAGCTGGATTCCGCCCATTGGGACGGCAAGGACATCGCCGCCATTTCGCGCGATCTGCTCGGGCGGGACGCGGCCCCGGAAACAATCGCCGCCGTTTCCGGCGAGCTGCCGCCCAGGTCGCTGGCAGTTTTGATTATCGGTTCTCCGGAATTCAACAGGAGGTAAGGGGTCATGCTGACAAGACGTTCACTCCTACGCGGTTCGGCGGTCGTGATGACCGGCGCGGGAGCCATGCCCGGCTGGCTGGCGCGAGCCGCTGAAGCCACGGACTCCGCCGGCGCTCGAAAGAAAATCCTGATCGCGATCTTCCAGCGCGGCGCGGCGGACGGCCTCAACATTGTCGTCCCGTTTGCCGAAAAACGGTACTACCAGATGCGCCCGTCCATTGCGATAGCCGCCCCGGGCGCCAGTCTCAACACCGGACCGTTTGGTGGCCCGGCGATCGACCTGGACGGACGCTTCGGATTGAATCCAGGTCTCGAAAGTCTGAAGCCGCTCTGGGATCGTAAACAGCTCGCCATTGTGGAGGCGACCGGCTCACCCGACCCCTCGCGGTCGCACTTCGACGCGCAGGATTACATGGAATCCGGCACGCCGGGCAAACCGACCAGCGACGGCTGGCTGAACCGCGCACTGGCGGTGCCTGGTCCCGAAACTTCTCCGTTGCGCGCAATTGCGATGGGCGCGCAACTACCCCGTACCCTGCGAGGCGAACGATCCGCGATCGCCGTCAACAATACGCAGACTTTTCAGTTGGCGAACCAGGACACCGCGGGCATTCTCGAAAGCATGTATTCCGCGACCCGCGATTCGCGGCTGGGGCAGCCAGGCAAGGACGCGTTCGCGGCGATGAAGATGATCCGCACAGTGAATCAACAGCCTTACACGCCCGCGCAGAATGCCCAGTATCAACAGGGCGGCGAACTGGGGCGCAATCTCCAACAGGTGGCGCGGCTGATCAAGGCGAATGTCGGGGTGGAGGCGGCTTTTGCCGAAGTCGATGGGTGGGACCACCACGGGAATGAATCGAATCAGCTGCAGAATATGCTGCGGCAGTTCGGCGCGGCGCTTGCCGCATTCTCCACCGATATGGGCGACCGGATGGAAGATATTGTGCTCGTGACGATGTCGGAATTCGGCCGCACCGCTGAAGAGAACGGCAATGGCGGCACCGATCACGGCCATGGCAATGTCATGTTGGTCCTGGGCGGGCGTGTTGCCGGTGGCAAGATCTACGGCGACTGGCCCGGACTGGAGAAGGAACAGCTCAACGAAGGCCGCGATCTGGCAGTGACAACCGATTTTCGCGCAGTGTTAAGCGAACTCGTCAAGGGGCAATTGGGGCAGAAGGATCTGACTCACGTATTTCCCGGATATCGGGCGGGATCGCCGCTGGGCTTGCTGCGGGCATAGCGAATCGGTTCTCAGTTGTGCGGATAGTCCTCAACCCGCCAGACCAGGCAAACCGCCAGCCGTCTTCGCCGCGCGAACAGCCCGCAATACCGCCGTCGCCAGAGCCTCTGCCGCCGCCGCTCCAACGGAATCGACGCTCGCTTCCAGACTTCCGAGGGACAAAGCGAAAGTAATATCGCCGTCGGACATCGTGTTCACCGGCGAAATCGTCCTTGTGACGCCGATGCTCGCCAGGGCTGCCAGCTTATTCGTCTGCACGCGGTCCAGACGGGCATTGGTCGCCACGACCGCGAGAGTCGTATTCCCCCGAAAGCCGGGAGTCTGTATGGACGCGTGCCGCATCGCGGCGGCGGAATCGACGAATTCACGGCTGGTGGCCGACATCCTGGCGCCGGCGATGATTTTGTTGACCGCCGGATCGATCACGTCGCCCAGCGCATTCACCGCGACCAGCGCCCCGACCATTACTCCGGATCCGAGCGTAAGCGAAGCGCTGCCGATTCCGCTCTTCATCGCCTGACCCATCCCGAAAAGCTTGCCAACCGAGGCGCCAGTGCCGGCGCCGACATTGCCCTCCGCCACAGCTTCATCGGTGGCGGCTTCCACCGCTTTTTCGCCCATTTCACGCGTGGGCCGGACTCCGGGCTTGCCCAGCGGAAGATCGTAAAGCACCGCTCCCGGCACGATCGGGACACGGGTGACACCGGTGTCAAACCCGACTTTGCGCCTTTCCAGTATTCGACGAACCCCGCAACTTGCTTCCAGTCCGAAGGCGCTGCCGCCTGCCAGAACAATCGCGTGAACATTCTGAGCTACGTGGCCAGGATGGAGCGCGTCGAGTTCCACGGAACCCGTGGCAGATCCGCGCACGTCTACCCCGCCGACGGCGTTGTTGCCACAGAGGATAACGGTGCAGCCGGTAAGCCCATCCAGGTCGGTCACGTGGCCAACCAGGATGCCAGGAACGTCTGTGAGGCCCTTCATGTGATGTATGCTAGCATCGGCTTGCGGGAGGGTTTCAGGCGCACAACGCACCATGCGCGACCTACCCGGGGCGAGGCTGCGGAAATCCTACTGTGCTTGACACGCTGAAGGGGCCCATACAGGCGGTTCAGGAGTTCTACGAGTTGACCGGCCGGGCTATCCGGAATGTCTTCAGGACCCCGCACTACGTAGACGATATTCTGCTCCAGATGGAATCCATCGGGGTGGGCAGTGTTCCCATCGTCCTGCTCACCGGATTTTTTTCCGGCGCTGTGATGGCCATGCAGATGGGACGCGGCCTGCAGGATTACGGACAGACCGGCCGCACCGGCCAGTTTGTCTCCATCATTCTCGTCCGCGAGTTGGGACCCGTTCTGGCGGGCGTTATGGTCGCCGGACGAAACTCTTCGGGCATTGCCAGCGAGCTGGGGTCGATGAAAGTGACCGAGCAGATAGACGCCATGCGGGCGCTCGGCACGGACCCGATCCAAAAGCTGGTCACCCCGCGCATGATCGCGACGGCGTTGATGCTTCCCTGCCTGACGATCATCGACGATTTCATCGGTATGATTGGCGGCGGAATCATGGCAAAAGTGCTGTTTGCCGTTCCCTCGCGGCAGTATTGGTCCACCGTTTGGCGCGCGCTGGTATGGAGCGACGTCGGCCAGGGCCTGACCAAGCCTTTCGTTTTCTCTTTCGCGGTTTCTCTGATTGGCTGTTATTACGGACTTCGCGCCACCGGTGGTACCCAGGGCGTCGGCCGCGCCACCACACAGGCCGTCGTGTGGGCCTCGATCGCCATTTTTATTCTGGATCTCTTTGTCGGCAAGATCTTCATTGCGATCAGCCAGATTGGGCAATGATGCAGGACCCTGTCACTCACACTGAAAAGGTGGAAAGTCCACCGCCCCCCGAACAGGCGCCGGGCACCGAAAGCCTGCTGCGGTTCGAGGAAGTCAGCGTAAGCTTCGGCGCGGATGCTCCAGTTCTCGACCGCGTATCCTTCAACGTGCGCCATGGTGAAACGCGCATTATTCTGGGCGCGGCGGGCAGCGGGAAGACGATCCTCCTCAAGACCGGCATGGGGCTGGTCGCACCAGGCGGCGGCCGCGTATTTCTGTTCGACAAAGACGTGACGAATGCTCCGGAATCCGAACTGTTCGATATCCGCAGCAAAATCGGCATGCTGTTTCAGGAAAGCGCCCTGTTCGATTCCATGACGGTCGCGCAGAACGTGGCTTATCCGCTGCTGAATCAGAAATCCATTGTCATGCCGCGCGAACAGATGGAGCCGGCTGTGCGGGAGTCCCTCAGTTTTGTGGAACTGGAGGGAGCTATCGACAAATACCCCAGCGAGCTGTCCGGCGGCATGCGGCGGCGCGTCGCGATTGCCCGGGCGGTTGTGACGAAACCACCGCTGCTGCTCTACGATTCACCCACGGCCGGCCTCGATCCCATTACCGCCCACACCATCATGGCGCTGATCGTAAAAGAACGCGACGTGAACAGTACTACGGCGCTCGTGGTCACGCATCGCTATCAGGACGGGAATCTGGTTGCCAACTTTCGCTACAATCCGAAAAGCGGGCGCCTCGACCCCGTTGGAGCGGAAGGCACCAAAACGATATTCATGGTCATGAAGGAAGGCCATTTGGTTTTCGAAGGAAGTCAGGCTGAACTGGAGGCCTGCGGGGATTCGTACGTGACGAAGTTTGTGAAGCGTCCGGAAGCGGCAGCGGCGTAAAGCGGAAGCGGCTGAACACTATGGCATCGCAAAAGAGAGTAGAGTGGGCGAAACTGAAGACCGGTATTCTGGCAACGGCTTCCATGCTGATCGCCGGCGTGTTGATCTTTCTGCTGACGGGCAACGGCACGATGTTCGAACATCAGGCGATCCTTCGCACCTTTATGACCGATTCCGCCGGTATGGCGGAAAACGCTCCGGTCCGTCTCAACGGAATCCTCGTAGGTCACATTAAGCAACCGGTTCTGTCCGGCTCCCCGAATCCGAAACGTACCGTGGAAGTCGGCATGGTGATCCCGGAGAAGTATCTCGCCGAGATTCCGGAAGATTCGCAGGCAGCCATCAGCGCCGCCAATCTGCTGGGCGATAAGTACATCAACATCACTCGCGGTATTCATAAAAAACACGTGGAAGACGGCGGGGAAGTCGCCTCGCTGCAGACGCAGGACGTTCCCGAAATTCTGGCACAAAGTTCCAGTCTGCTGTCGCAATTTCAGACGATCCTTGGCCGACTCGATGGTTTGCTGACGGTCGTTGAGAATGGCCAGGGGAACCTGGGAAAGCTGTTCAAAGACGATACGCTGTATGACCGGCTGAGCGCTACCGCGGGTGAAGTGCAGGCCCTGGTCAAGGATGTTCACAACAGTAACGGAACGCTCAGCCATCTGCTTTACGACCCGGCTTTCTTCGATGACATCAAGCGGCCGATTCAGCGTCTGGACGATATGCTCGCCGATATCCAGCAGAAGAAAGGCACGGCCGGAAAGCTGCTCTACGATACGCAACTGCACGACGAATCTCTCGGGCTGATCACAGACGCCAGAGCCGGTGTTGCGGAAGCAAAAAAAATGCTGGACGATCTCAATGCGGGCAAAGGGACAGCGGGAAAACTGCTGAAGGATGAAGAAATCAGCAAACAACTGGACCAGATCACCCTCAAGATCAATGCCGCGATCGACAAAATCAACGCGGGCCAGGGGACGCTCGGACAACTCATGGTGAACCCGGCCCTGTACGATTCTCTGACGGCAACCACGACCCAGGCGAATGGACTTCTGAAAGACTTTCGGGCGAACCCGAAAAAATTCATGACGATTCGGTTGGTTCTGTTCTAATCGGGTGTCACAAACAATCAGGGTTATTTTCAACGCTGACGATTTCGGCTTCACGCGCGATGTGAACGAAGGAATCGTGGAGGCTCATCGCCACGGTGTTCTAACCTCCACCACACTGATGGCCAATGGCGACGCCTTCCACGATGCCATAACTCTGGCGGCTAAAACGCCGAGCCTGGATATCGGTGTTCACCTGGTTCTGGTCCAGGGACAGAGCGTCGCCACGCCGGGCCACGCCTTACCAGCGACGTTGAAGGATCTGGCGCGCGCACTTTTAGGACGTGAACTTGCCGTATATGACGAAGCGGCGGCACAGATTCGCAAAATAATTGCCGCCGGCCTTCAGCCGACCCACATCGATACTCACAAACATACGCACCTGTTTCCCACCGTTCTGGAAGCCGTGGCGAGAGTTGCGCGCGAGTTCGATATTCCCTGGGTGAGGCGGCCGTTCGACTATGGCACCGGACCTGGCGCAGGGCTCACGAAACAGGCCGTAACCGCAGCTATGAAAATGATGAAGCCGAAGTTCGCCAGAGTGCTCGGCGAGCTGAAGATGACGGATCACTTCACCGGCTTTCAACTCACTGGAAGCCTGGATGCCGATTCCATGATCCGGGCACTGGAAACGCTGCCTCCGGGACTCACTGAGTTCATGTGTCATCCGGGGAACTGCGGACCGGAGCTTCGGGCCGCAGCTACCAGGCTGAAAGAGAGTCGCGCCGCGGAATTAGCGGCACTCACCTCCCCCGGCGTGCGATCCGCAATCGAGCGCCGAGGCATTCAATTGACCAACTATCGTTCGTGCTGAAGTCACTTGCCCAACGTGAAGTTCACTTCAATCTCCGTCACAACTTCAACTGCTACTCCGTTCAGCAGCGTCGGCTGATACCGCCACTGCATTACCGCATCGCGGGCGGCTGTGACCAAAAGGGGCGGCCCCGAAAGTATTCTCAGGTTCCGTATAGTGCCGTTCGCCGCGATGATTGCCTCCAGCCTGACGACGCCCTGCGAGTGAACGGTGATCGCCAGCGCAGGATAAGCGGGATGCGGGCCAAACAGCAGTTTGGCCGATTCCACATCGCCTCCGACTTTCACGGGACCTGTCGCAGTTGTTTTCGTTGAAGGCTGCGGTAGTGCCGGTGGAGGAACGGCCCTCGGAGGCAGGGCGTTTGCCAACGATAATGTAGCGCCAAAAGGTAATTCTGTCGTTGCGGGTCCCTGCCAGGGCGTAGACTCGCCATCGACCGACGGAACGTCAACCCGTCTCGCGGGCGTATTGCGGTCATTTGGTGACGGATAGAAGACGGGCCGCACCGGCGTGAGCGCGGTTACCGTCGAAGTATTCGCCGCCGCCGGCTGAACCGGAATTGGCGGCAGCGTGACCCATGTTCGAATCGAGAGCGGCTTTGGAAGCTCCGGCATCCGCAGCGCCTCCGGATGTAATAACGGGATGAGCAACAGAACCGCCACGATCCCGCACTGAACCGATAACGAAGCAATCACCGTCCATGGCTTGCGCATTTGCGCCTGCGTTTGTACAAACGTTTGTTCGAACATGTGTCCCTCCTGGTGAATCAGACACCGGTGGAGGCAACGATGTTCCGGTCAGCGCGCAGGTGTGCTGCGCAATATCACGCGGCGATAAGACGTCAGGGAAGGTGTTCCTTTATCCTCGACTGAAAGAATCACGTGTGCGACACCCGGAGTGCGCAGTGTTGCGTGAATCACCGGACCATCCCCGCGATCGAGTATAAGACGCGCCGGAGGCTGCGGTGCGGTGCCCCCAGCCGCCGAAGGAATTCCACCTTCGGCCTGATTACCGCCGCCCCCGATGACAACCGGAACGCCGGCCACTACCGGTTCGCCGGGAATTCCGGTTCCGGCTTCGGTGTAGAAAAACCACTTATACGTAACCGCATCCCCATCCGGATCGGTGGTTCCGGATGCGTCGAGTGTCACCGGCTTTCCGGGCTCAACCTGAATTGTCACCGGCGACTTGCCTGCCTGACCGTTCACTACAACGAGCGGATTGTGATTGGCGTGGTGCGCATCTTTCACGGTCCAGTCCATGCGTGCGGCAAAATCATTTTGAAAAGCCGTGCGCCATCGCCATATCGTAGCCTGATCGGAGGTGTACTGCGCGCCATCGATGCCTGTCACCGTGTCACGCGAGCTGTCTTTTCCGGGATAAGAATCCCCGCCCTGCGTCCAGAGCGGACGGCTTTCGCCATAAGGCTGCCTCCACACATAACGACCACCCCAGCCGCCCCAGGCTGGACTCATAAAGCTATCGAGTCCATTGTTAATGAGTCCGAGAAACGACGGAGTGTCGCCTTCGTGGATGCAGCACGGCAGAATGTACAGGCCGCCCATCGGTCCCTTCGCGCGAACGTTGGCATCCACCCAACTCCTGGAGAATGTCGTAAAATCCGCGCCATTGCCATTGCGATAAAACAGATCCCCGCTGATGCCGGTCCACGTCGCGCGATAGTATTCATCTCCATCCGGAGTCGAGGGGTTCGCAATGTAAAACAGCGACGGAAACTCGCGGCGAATCCACGGGCCGGAGTCGTCCTGATCGGAGATCGTATACACCCGCAGGTGCGAGACGAATGCTGCCGTGTCCGCCGCTGATCTGGTTTGCCGCACCTGAAACAGCGCCTGTGCCAGCGTATTGGCGCCTCCCCAGACTGTAATCCAGAGCGGTCGCGGGTCTTGCCTCCGCACCCCCTGGTCCACCGCCTGAATGATGCGCTCGGCGCCTGGGGACATCTTGCCGGATCCAACCGCAGCAATCCCATAGGACGGCTGACCGGTAGTGACAGCTTGCCGCAACAGCTCCGTGGCAGGATAGTCGGGCGAGTTCAGGATCAGGTTCGGCCGGACCTGATCGTACGCTTCGATCACGTTCTGGACAGCATCGGGCCGCACTCGATTACGCATCCACGTGGAAGTGGCCGCGATGATTCCTTCGATATCGAATTCATTCGAGTAGACGAGGAACCTCACCATCGACATCTGGTCGTCTGGTTCGTTCGCAATGTCGGTGATGACGATAACCCGGTTTTTTGCAACCCACGGATCCACCTGCGTCGCGATAGCGTTTGACGGTCGCGGGGGCGAAGCGGGCGTTGCGGAAGATTGCTGAGCGGCACGTTGGCAGCTCGTCGCGCAGACTGCCGCGAGCGCAGCGGCAAGTAATCTGGCCGGAAATCCTCTCACCAGCTCACCATCGCCTCCTCAAAGAGCCGCGCCAGTTCGTCTGGCCCGGCGGGGCGGGGCGATAGTTTCGTGACACGATGCTGCGGAAGTGTGCCTTCCACCAGAGCCGGGATATCGGCGTCGGTGTAGCCAAGCGCGCGCAGCCCATTCGGCATGTGGAGATCGTGCATCAACTGAATGATCTGCGCCGAAAGAATCCTGCCCGCATCATCCGTATTGGCCCTGCCGGTGTCCGCGCCCATCGCTTCGGCAGCCATCAGGTGACGCTCGGGCGAAGTGCCTGCGGTAAATCGAAAGACAGCGGGCGCGTTCAGGATAACGGAAACCCCGTGCGGCACCAGCGGATGATCCGCAGAATAGCCGGGTGCCCTGTAGCCCCGGACCAATCCCGAAACCGGATACGACATGCCGTGCGGAAGATGGACACCGGCATTGCCGAAACCCACACCCGCATAGGCTGCCGCAAGCATCATCTTCGCGCGTGCTTCGTCATCCGATGGATCCGCCACGGCGCGCCGGATGTACCGGGCTGTGAGGCGAAGCGCTTCCATGCTCCAGATATCGCTGATCGGATTCGAACCCTGATAGGCCGGGCGCAGAGTCGGTCGCGCCGGACGTGGCCGCTCCGTGTAAGGAATTGCGGTGAACGATTCGATCGCATGGCTCAGTACATCGAGGCCTGAAGATGCCGCAACCGCCGGCGGAAGCATTCGCGTGTTTTCCGGGTCGACGATACCCAGTGTGGGCTTGAGCCGCCGATGCGCGATGCCTGTCTTCGAGTGCAGGGGCTGATAATCGAAGATCGCCACCCCGGTTGTCTCACTGCCGGTACCCGCGGTCGTCGGAATCGCAATGAGAGGCTTCACCGGACCAGGAACAGGTTTGCCTTTGCCGATGGGAGGATTGACGTAGTCGAGAAAATCCGCCGGCCAGCAACAATAGAGATTAGCCGCCTTTGCCGTATCGATGGTGGAGCCGCCGCCTACCGCGACAATGGCATCGTGCGGAGTCGCAGCCGCGAACTGAATCGCGCGCTGGATGGAAGTGTCGGAAGGTTCGACACGAACCTGATCGAAAACATCGCAGGTAACGCCCGCGTCTTCGAGAGACTGAAGAACGGTAGCTACCGGCGGCAGAGGACGGACCGTTGGGTCCGTGAAAACGAGAACGTGTCTCGCTCCCAGATCGACCAGATCGGCGCCAACTTCCCGGGTTGCCCCCGATCCAAAACGGATGCCCGAAGTGGCCATTTCAAAAGCATATTCGTGATCCGGCATATTCCTCGCAGATTGCATTATCCACCAGGCAGGCGGCGGACGTCTTGACGCGGTTGTTAAACTGATGAGCGTTCATAAGGCTATGTCCGGAAAACCCCTGAGTTCCCTTCTTCGCGCTGCCTGCATACTGCTGGTGATCCTGGCAGCGGTAACGCTTGTACCTCACTCCAGCAAAATGGTGAGCGATCTCGGTTATCACACGCTGTGTCCGTTTGCGCCGTGGAGCACGCTGACTCTCTTGTTTCTGGCGTGGCTGGCATGGACTGTGCGCGGATATGCGGATCGGCCGCAGGTGTAGCGTATGGAAAACTTCACGATTCACCCCAGCATGAAATCGGTTTGGGCCGCATACTTCGTGGCGGCCCTGGTGGCAATCGCGGGCATGTGGGCGATTCATCAATACGCCCCGGATCAGCCGCAGTGGCTTTATTTGATCCCGCTTGCGGCTCTGATTGTGCCGCTGAAGATGCATATTCAGCGCCGCATGGTGACGCTGAGTTTCCGGGACGATCACCTGACGCTCGAAACCGGCTTGTTTTCACGAACGCGCCGAACCGTCGATACCGCGAAAATTCAGGATGTAACTGTTCAGCAGACTTTCGGCCAGCGCCTGATGGGCCTGGGGGATCTGGTGTTTGAGGACGCGGGCGAAAGCGGCGGCATGGCGATGCGGAACATCGACCGCCCGCGTGAGATTGCCGACACGATTATCAACAGTTCAAAAAAAATGCGCTGAATACTACGCCGCTTTGATTCAGCCGCGGCGTAGTATTCAGCGCAACAGTGCGATGGTCAGGTTCCTTTACGGCGCGAGCGTCGCCACGTAAGCCACAATGTTGAGCATGTCGTCCTGGCTCATAGGCGCAACCACTGGCTTCATGAGACCGGTCCACATGCCCTTGCGGGTACCCTGCTGCATGTCGTACATCTGCCGCATCATGTAACTGGGCGAGCGACCCGCAATGGTTGGCACTGGGCCGATCCCCTTCAGATCGGTCCCATGGCACAGCGCGCACTGTCCGGATTTCACCAGCGCCGCGCCTTTCTTGACGCTGCCGACGGGGACATAAGCGATAAATGTCGAGTGCGGGTTCCGATAGGTCTCGGTTTGCTCGGCGCTGACCGGCACTTCGATAATGCGATCGCCCAGCGGCTCCGTTTCATTGCCATCGAGTGCCAGGAAGAGGCCGACGTTAATACGTGTCTTGGGAGCGGTGGTGGATTCCTGAACTTTGATCCACTGCTTGAAGGGAATGGCTGCATAGTAATCGGCGGCAGCTTTCATTTCCTCATCTGTCATTGCTTTCGCGATAGAAGCCATGGCGTTGGTGTTGTTTTTGCGGGAATCCGCGCTCTTGCGGTTGCCTGCCGCAAAATCTTTGAGCTGCTGGATGAAGTACTCGGCCGGAAAGCCGTTGACGCCGGCATTTTCCGCGCGCCCCTGGCCGTTCGGATAGTGGCACAGAGCGCATGCGCGAATGTCCGGACGGCGGCCTTTTGCCACGACTTCGGGCATCTGCGGATGCTCGTTGGGAAACCAGTCCGCCGGGCCGTAACCGTCATTCACCTGAGTACGCGTAAACTCGGCCGTGCTGCCATCGAGATGCAGCATGGTCGTATCCGGAGCGCCGCGTCCCGGCCCGCCTGGCCCACGTCCGGAACCTCCGCGTCCACCACCGCCCGAGAACCCGCGTCCGCCACCCCCGGGAGCGCCGGCTGGCGTTGCCGATGCAGGCGTGGCGAAGCCATAGGCCCACGCCGGCGGATCGGCGGCACAGGCGGTCCATGCCGCACCCATCAGGAAAGTAAAAATTAAAAACGAGCGTTTCATGCGATAAGTCTCCAGGGCTGCTAAGCGCATACGGTATTCAGCGCGAACCGCGACCGCCAATCATTATATACGGCGGCTGAATCATTGCCCGAACAACCCGACAAACTACAGGGCATCGGAGCCCCCAGCCAGCGGCGAACCTGGCGATTTGCGTCGCAAAAAACCGCATTACTCCTCTTGACAATAGTCGTGATAACGAATAATATAAGAGCATGCCGGGAAAACTACAGGACGAAATCAGTCAGACCCGGCCTTTCGAAGTTATCGAGGAAGAAGCTCTCCTGAACGTAGTCCGGACGGCCGAAGTTGTTCAGCGGGCCATCGCGGATTTCCTGAAGGACTTCGATCTCTCCCCGGTACAGTACAACGTACTGCGAATTCTGCGCGGCGCGGGCACATCAGGGGCCACCTGTTCACAAATCGGTGAACGGCTTCTGACGCGCGATCCGGATATTACGCGCCTGCTGGATCGCATGGAAACACGCGGCCTGATCCGGCGCGAACGAAGCACCGAGGACCGCCGCGTCATCGTGACTCGCATCTCGCCAGCCGGCCGAAA
>JAICJH010000129.1 GCA_025928545.1 Bryobacteraceae bacterium
CAAACGCTCTGGATTTTTCACCGCATCGCCCGTCAGCGAGCGAGCATAGATCCCCCACGCGTCTTCCTTGCCGTAGAGGAGGAGTTTGCGGTTGGGGACTTCAATTACCTCCTCGCCTTTCCAGAGTACCTTCGGAACGCCACCACTGGCTGGCACAGAATAGATTTGAGTTTCGCCATTGATTCGACCGGCTGCGTAGAGCACTTTGCCATCGAGGGACCATGACGGCCCGGAGAATCCGGGTTTAGTAAATGTGACCTTCCGAACAACCCCATCGGACATTCGAACTATATAGAGCTGTGGCTCGGTGGGAAATCTGGCATGAAAGACAAGAAATTGTCCATCCGGTGACCAATGCGGATACCCGGCCGCGTAAGCGGATAGATGCGTCAGTTGACGCGCATTATTTCCGTCCGCATCAGCTAGCCACACCTCAGACGCCCCGCTGCGCCCGCTTCGGAAGGCCAGCCAACGACCGTCGGGTGAGAACCGTGGATGATTTTCGCCGCGCGTTGATGCAACAATCCTTTTCGGGTTCTTCGGGTTCCCGCTCGCATGCGCCCCTTCTGTACCCAACGAAAGCGTCCAAATCTCGTCGTTCTGATTCTTCAGCGCTGCGATCAGACGGCCGCGGACCTGACTGCGAGAGAGTCAAGTCGCTGAAGGGGGACGTGGAAACGTAGAAAGGTCGCGCGGGCTTGCCGATTTCCGCCCGCATAATTCTCGATCCTTCTAGAAACAACACCCGTCTACCGTCCCTTGTCCAAACGGGAGCTTTCGGATTGATCCCAGCCTCCTGCACCGTAAGCGGCGGGCCTTCCGGCTTCAGATCCGGATAGAGCTGCTGGAGCAGCAGCGTACTGGCATAAGGAAAGGAGAAGCGGCTGAACGCCAACCAGCGACCATCGGGCGAGAATGCCGGGGAGGAATCGCCTACGCCGTTGTCCTGCTCTGGTGAAAACCGGCGGACTGTGCCCGATTCGAGAGACAGGAAGAAAAGGGCATGGTTTCCGGAGGTGCCCACCTCATTCGTAAAACAAAGCCATTTTGCATTCGGACTCCAAGCTAACATCCGGCCGGTTATCCAGGAGCCGAGCCGGAGCTGCCTGATACGACGCTCTCCGCCCCCGAGTGCTGGGACAACGACGATTTCCGCTTGCGAACTGGCATGACGGCGAATGAAAGCGATTTGCTTTCCGTCCGGCGACCAGGCCGGGTATGCATCTTCCGCTGGATCGCTCGTTAGCCGGCGCGGACGCTGCTGGCTCAGTGAAGTGACGTAAATATCGCGATTACGGCCATTCTCCCCTTCCCACGAGAACGCTACTTGTTGCCCATCAGGGGAAAGTGAAGGCTGACTTTCATCGCCCGGATACGTGGTCACTGCTGATATTCCCGTAACTTCCCCCATTTCGCCGGCCGCATCGTGCTTCACAAATGCGAATCGAGTCGCCACCACGGCTAACGCCACGATTCCGACCGACCCAGCTATCTGCCACTTCCGGCCGCTGCCTTTCTTTCGGAAGTGTGCTGCGAGGGGGCGGGCGCTACCGCTACGGATGTCTTGCCGAAGCGACTGTAGATCGGCCAGCATCTCCTCGGCGGATTGATAGCGTTTCTCAAGGTCTTTCTCGAGTGCGCGGCAAACAATACCCACAAGGCCGGCGGGGCACTGCGGCCGCAGCCTCTCCAACGGGAGCGGCGTGTGGCTGAGTAAGGCTACAAGGATGTCGCTGGGATTCGTGCCGGCTGCCGCGGGACTTGCGGTTAACACTTCATAAAGTACGGAACCGAGACTGAACAAATCGCTGCGTGCGTCAACCGGAAGTCCTCGTGCCTGCTCCGGCGACATGTACCGCGGTGTCCCGACAAGTAACCCGGGAAGTGTCTGCAGTTCCGTTCGGCCCGCGACGGCAAGCGCGTCGCCGCCCAAACGTCTCCGTTTAGCGATGCCGAAGTCGAGAATCTTCACGAGTCCATCGGGCCGCACCATGATGTTCTCGGGTTTGATATCGCGGTGAACAATGCCCGCGCCGTGTGCTGCGCCCAGAGCCGACGCGGTCTGAATTGCAATTTCGACGACCGCGGCCGTGCCTAATGGTCCGTCCGATAGCTTGTCCCGTAACGTTTTGCCGTCGACGAATTCAGTCGCGATGTAACGCATCGAATTAACCTGTCCAAAGCCATAGACAGTGACAATATTCGAATGGCTCAACGCTGAAGCTGCTCGAGCCTCTTGCTCGAAGCGGCATAGCTGGGCGGGGTCCGAGTTGTACTCTTGCGAAAGGAATTTGAGCGCTGCCCGCCGCCCCAGTCGTGTGTCTTGGGCGAGGAACACCTCGCACGTTCCGCCTCTTCCTATGTGCTCCAGCACCTCATAATCGCCGAATAATTGACCAACGAGAGGCTGGACCTGCGAGTTCATGACGAGCGCCGCGGCAAAGTCGTCTGGCGGAGTCTCCAGAAATCGACTCGATCCCTGGTCCGCGGCGAGCATCGCCTCTACCGCGTAACGCAATGCATCGTCGCCATTGCAAAGTACAGTAAGGAGTGTCTCTTGCTGATTCGAGCCGCAGTCGCACAGTTGTTCGAATAGCTCAACTACGCGACGATGCCGCTCGGGCGTCATGTGGCATATCACCCGTCACAGTGAACGTTGACTGAGCTGCGAATACAGCCAAGCCTTTGCCGCACGCCAATCGCGCCCAACAGTCTCGGGCGACGTCTTCGTAACTTGTGCCGTCTCTTCGACCGTTAATCCGCCAAAATACCTGAGTTCCACAACTTCACTCTGGCGCTTATTCAGTTTTGCCAGTTCAGAGAGCGCGTCGTCTAAAGCGATGATCTCTGCCGTACGTTCATCCGAAATGGCGATTGCTTCATCTAGCGAGAGCAGCGGCGTTCCGCTTCCACGTTTCGTTGCTCGCCGGCCGCGAGCATGGTCGACTAGAACATGCCGCATGGACATGGCCGCAACACCAAAGAAGTGCGCGCGGTTTTCCCACTCGCGGCCGTCGTCGGAAGCCAGTCGGACGTACGCCTCATTTATGAGAGCCGTGGGTTGCAAGGTGTGCCCTGGCTTCTGCGCGCCCATGAAGCGGCTCGCCATGTGATGCAGCTCGGCGTAAACGAGCGGCATCAGCCGGTCGAGAGCGGCTTGGCTCCCCCTTCCCCATTCCGCAAGTAATTGCGTGACTTCCTCTGGCGAAGGCATACCAGAACCATAACACCACAAATTGCCCCCAAAAATTCGGCCAGACGATGACTGTTTCCACGCTGTTTTTGCGTGTAAATGAGTGGCTAACCCGGCAGATGACCTTTTCGCTGATGGTTAGGGTCGGTGGATGACGGGCAGGCCAAGGAGGGACAGCATGGAAACCATTTCACGAAAAGCGAAAGCGGGGCTTGCGATGTGCGCGGGTAGCGCATTTCTGGCAGGTTTGTTTGCGATCGGTCTGCCGCTTTCGAAAACAGCAACTGCAAACATCGAGGAGGACTCCTCCGTATCCAGGTTCACAGTGGAAGTGTATCTAGACGGTCGCACCTACAGACAGGTGAACGTCGATCCAAAGGAACCACCGAATACCTTTGAGAAGGGAGATCTTTCCCACATAGAGGGCGTTCTGTACCCGAAAGGGACGTTACAGCCTGGGAAGTCGGACCCTGCCCCAGACGCCCGCACGATTGGGACGTTTCGGTACCGGGGGGTGAATACCGTGCGCCTTCAGGATTACCTGGACGCGCTAGGAGGCGATTCAAATGCGCCCCGGGTTCAGGCATTTATGACCGAGACCTACGGTTTCCCGGACGACGATTCCGAGATCATCACTGAGGGAGCGTGGCCCAATGCGAATCGCGCCGTGCATCGGGCTGTCATCGGCGGAACGGGGCGGTTTGCCGGGGTCGTGGGTGAAGCCTACGAAGAAAACATCGGCGAAAATACCCGCGACCACAATTGCAATCTGCGCGTAACGTTCAAGCTGCGTCGAGTGGGCTGGGGCCGTCACTGAAGACAACCCACTCTTGTTCCGATCTTCAGTCAGATCTTCAGAGGTGTCTAATTCAAGTGGGTCTGAACTCACCCGCTCCCAGAACAGTTCTGGAATCCCGAAAGGTCGGCGTCTGCGTTCGATTCCGCCCCACATTTTTGCCGATGTGAAGGTGTGGGGCGTTACTCGCCCGTCAAACTCACTGCGGTCCTTAGCCGGCGGAACCTATTTAAAGTAGCGCCTGACTCGACACCGGTACGAATCGGCAGTATCGCAGGAAACAATAGCACGGAAGGAAATGCTGGATCCATCGTGTAGACTTTCGCGTTCAATTTGTTCCGGTTGGTCGGCCATCCGGTAATTGGCCAATTCCTATCCGATCCTGGTCTCGGGGGCGCAGCATTTCGGGCATTCGAATCACATCTCGCGAACGGATTGTGGCACACTGGAGCCAACCTGGTGAACCTATGAACTTGCTTGCACGTACTGGCGCATTATGCGCGCTTTCTTGTTCCTTGATATTTGCGGCCGATTCCGCCGCGACCATTGGCCAGATCCATGACCGTGAGTTGTCGATTCTGGAACGGGAACTGGTCCCGTTGGCTGAGGCGATGCCTGCGGACAAATATGATTTCGCTCCTACACAGGGCGCGTTCAAGGGAGTCCGGACGTTCGGGCAACAGATGACCCACATCGCATCCGTAATGTACGGTATTTCGGGCACGGTCCTGGGCGAAAAGCCACCCGCTGATATCGGAACGGGCGAGAACGGACCGGATTCGCTGAAAGGGAAAGACGCGATCGTCAAGTACTTGAAAGAGGCGTTCGGCTATAGCCACAAGGCGATGCGATCGCTCACCGAGCAGAACTTCTTCGAAATGGTTCAGGCGTATGGAAGTAAAACGCCTCGCGGACAAGTTGCGAGCGAACTAGTGTGGCACGGGTTCGATCATTACGGACAAGCCGTGGTGTACCTGCGCATGAACAACATCATCCCGCCGGCCAGCCGCTAATTGCTCTGGTTAACATTAGGCGTCTACATGAGCACTGAAGAATAGATCGAGACCTGCTTTGTTCGTTCCGGAAAGCGTTCTCGAGAGCTGCCGCATCTCAGACTTCGGAAGTGGTCGGAACCGTTTCGCGAATTGAACGTTTTCCTCGATATGCTCGAATTTGGGCATTCCTGTGACCGCCGTGGTCACCGGAAGCGAGAGCGAATAATGCAACAGTTTTTCCGGCGTCGCCTGCCCAATGAGTGCATCCTGAGCAAACACCTTCATCGCAATTACACCCATCTGTTTTCGATTGGCAACCGGCA